>JAZBOQ010000091.1:0-34380 GCA_036351195.1 Thermoanaerobaculales bacterium
CCGGCCTTACCCGGACGGGACTCGACCCGCAGGATCTGTTCGGAAGGTTTCCGAAACGACGACTCATCTCATGTCATCTCTTCCCCCTTCCCCGAGCTTTGCTCGGCGCACGCCAGGTCAGACGATTCAGACGATTTCATATGGGTGTCGGGTAGACCCGGGCAGTTACCTGCCCGGGCCCCCCACAGATCCGGACTTGCAGAATTCCCGCATCCGGCTCTTCAGGCATCGGTGCCACCTTAGATTCGTGATTCTGAGCACGGCAGTTGCGACGCGCTCGGCGTGAATCTATGTTTAAGAAAAAGCAAACACTCACGAACAAGCTGAGGAGGCGTCGCATGGTTGGCACGCACCCCATCTCCGTGGTAGCAGTTCTGAGCAGAAGAACAGTCACCGCGATCTTCTGCACTGCGGGCTTCGTCCTTGGATTGTCCGGGTGCGGATTGGGGAATTCCTCGACCTCAGGTCTCGTGATCGGGACGCTTGTCGCCATGCACGATCCGACCCCGACCCCCGGTCCGGAGTACAGACAGATGAACTCCGCCGCGCCCACCGATCAATCCGGTCCAGGGCTGATCTCGCCGACTCCAACGCCCGGTCCGATGCAGGTTCTCGATTCGGCCGTGTTGAAGCCTGCTGCCACCGGGACCTCGCTCTACCTCGAAGCGACGGCCCATGTGGCCGGAGGAAACGACACGAACTGGCGCACCGACGTGGGTTTGCATGCCAGTGGCCATGAAGATGCGGTGATCAGTATCGAACTGCTCAGGCATGGTCGCGACAACTCGAATCCGGCGGACGCAGAGCTGACCCTCGAAGCGGGCCAGAGCTCCGACCTTGAGGACGTGCTCGGGTCCGAGTTTGGATTCACCGGAAAGGCCGCGCTGCGAATCACACCGAGGCGAGGAACGCTTGCCGTCACGAGCAGGACCTACAACCTGCTCGAGGAGGGAAACGCCCTCGGACTGCCGGCGGGCGCCACCTTCGGCCAGTTCATCCCGGCGGTGCTCGGAGCGACCGCCATTGGATTCGGCGACGAAGGACGACTCATCCAGCTGTCACACAACACCGGTACCACGGACGGCTCCCGGACCAACCTCGGTTTGGTGAACTCGACCGGCGCCGAGCTGAGCGTCGAGATCGATCTCCATCTCGACGACGGAGAGCTGCTCGGTACGGTTGGGCGTCAGCTCCTGCCGTATGAATACCGCCAGCTCGACCGGGTTTTCGAATCGGTGACGAACGGTGCAGTGGAAGACGGGTACGCGGTGGTCCGGCCGATGACCGCCGGCGGCGCCGTCTTGGCCTACGCCTCCATCGTCGACAATCTGACCGGCGATCCTGTGGCGGTGCTGGCTCAGCCGGAGGCCACCGATGCAGGTGACCCGATCTACGTGGTCGCGAGCGCCCACGTCGGTGGGGCGGCCGGCACCAATTGGCGAACCGATCTCGAACTCCACAACGGTGAGGCGGAAACCGTCAACTGCGCCATCGATCTACTCGAGCACGGTCAGGCCAACACCTCCCCGCAATCGACATCCGTGAGCCTGGGACCCGGTCAAAGCCGGAGGTTGACCGATGTACTGCTCGACCTGTTCTCCTACAGCGGCCAGGCCGCCCTGAGGATCACACCCGATGCGCCGGGCCTGCTGGTCACCAGTCGAACCTACAACCTGGTTTTGGCGGGCAACGCGCAGGGGTTGCCTCCTGGAGCCACCTTCGGTCAGTACATCGCGTCCATCGCGCTGGACGATGCTCTCACCGACCGCGATCAAGGGAGGTTGATCCAGCTCGCCGAGAACGACGCCTTCCGAACCAACCTCGTGCTTGTGAATGCCACATTCAGCCCCATGACCGTGTCCATTGAGCTGTTTGCGAATGACGGCAGCCTGTTGGGAACGGTGGATCGGGAGCTGGCACCCTACGAGTACCGGCAGATCAACAGGATCTTTCGAACCGTGACCAATGGTTCGGTGACCGCCGGTTACTTGGTGGTACGGACATCCACACCGGCGGGCGCGTTCTTCGCTCTGGCCTCGGTGGTGGACAATGTCACCGGCGATCCGGTGGCCGTGCCTGCGATTCGGTATCGGCCCGGGACTCCCATCTCGGTCTTCGACGCCGTCACCGGAATGATGGACCAATTGGAGCAGATCCAGCAGGCGGGAATCTCCCTGGAGGAACTGGCATCGACAGTGACCACCCACGGGATCGAAGGCCTGATCAACGCGGCCCTGTCCGCCGGACCGGACGCGTTGACCCGTACCGACGCCGGTTTGAGGGTGGATTGGGGAACCGACGGCATCGATGACCAGGGCCGGGCGGTATCGGGCAGCACCGTGCTGGACCTGTCCGCGCTCAGCGTGGGATCGCAAGCCGTTTCCGGTAGTGCGAACGAGACTTTCCACGGATTTCAGGTGAACGGCCAGCGATCGCTGACAGACCACATCACCTGGACCGCCGACCTCGACGTGGACCCGAGTGGGTCGCTCGCAGGCGATCTCGAGATCGTCGGTACCCCCGTCGATCCGAATGAACCCGGGCTGGCGACCATCGCGGGCTCGGTGGAGATCGACACCGATGTCTGTCCGTTCTACCCGACGGCCGGGTTGATCGAGTTCGAGATCGACGACCTGATGCACGTGGTCACCTTCGGTCCCCAGTGCGACGGTTCTTTCGGCTACGAAGGACCTGGAGGCGATCTCTCCCAGTACCACCTGGTCACCATTCGGGTCCTCAACCTGTTGCTCGAGCTGAGCTTCACCGACCCCGACACGTGCGGCGACCAGACCTTCAGTTCGATCTCGACCTTTGTCTGGAACGCGACTGAAGGCTCCTTCGCCGGCACCACCTACAACGATTCCTACCACATCAGCTATCCGCCCATCGAGGAGAGCAACGAAGTCACGGTGACCCTCAGCTCCGGTCTGGACCGGGTCGGCTTCTCCTGCAGGACCACCGTCGTCGACTCTCAGGATCCTGAGTCCATCAGAACTCGGACAACGACCATTTCGGCCGACGATCTACCGATCCTGTTCACCGGGTTCGGCTTCGAGACACGAATCCCCGGCACCGGCATCTGTGACTACATCACGGTACAGGTCGGGGAGACTTATAGCTCGAACTCGTGCGTCAAACAGCTCACCAACCTGGAGTGCCGCGAATCCAGCGGCATCGTGGTCACGATCTACTGACCGGGTTGAAAAAGAGCGCCAAATGGGTGCCTCGGATGGGTGCCTCCATAGGAAGTCAAGCCTCAAGACCGCGGAGCTCTTCTTCGTCGTCGGGAGCCCGGCGAGGATGCTACAATCTGGCTCCGGGCGAGGACGACCCTCGTTCCCCCTTTCAGCGCATCTGTGGAGGATTTGCATGCCGTACAAGGATATCGTGACCGCGCGAGTCGTGTAACGTTTGAAACAATGGTTCTCCTCGCGCCGGAGCGAAGATCAAAAGAACGCGATTCTTCCATTGGTATTGACCCAGATCCACTGCCACCTCCTCACCGCGTTCGCTCGCTTCGGCGCCAACCCCGGAGGAGCAGAGGACCGACATTCACTGATGCCCGATGCCACAACGCCTCATGGTGCAATGGTGAACGAGGCAGCCTTCGCGTCGCTTTGCTGCGGCCAATGAAATGAAACGGGCGCCGCCATGCGTTCTCCGGCCGTCGGAACACGACCGAAAGGACCCGTCATGGAATGCTCGCGAAACCACCGCAGAATCATCCCGATCTTGGGCTCGGCTCTCGCCTGTCTGCTGTTCCCAGGGACTCTTTGCGCCATCGAAGAACCGTCATACACGGTCGTCGAGAGCCACGGCATTTTCGAAATCCGCCAATACGATGAGGTCGTTCTGGCCGAGACGCTTGTGGAAGCCGATTTCGAAGATGCCGGAAACAAGGCTTTTCGCAGGCTTTTCGCATATATCTCGGGCGAGAACCGGATTCAGGCGAAGATCGACATGACGGCTCCGGTCGTTCAGGAGCCCGCATCCGCCAAGATTGCCATGACCGCTCCGGTGGTGCAGCAATCCGACGAGAAGGGCTGGCGGGTCGCATTCATCGTTCCAGGGCAATACCGCTGGCCCGACGCGCCGGAGCCGTTGGATTCGAGGGTCTCGCTGCGGCTCGTGCCCGAGAGGACCGTCGCAGCGCTCCGATTCTCGGGAACGTGGGACGCGAAGCGTTGGGCGGCAAAGGAGGCTGAGTTGCGGGAGGCTCTCGACGGGGCCGGACTCGAACCGGACGGACCGGCGGTCTATGCGCGGTACGATCCCCCGTTCAAACCCTGGTTTCTCCGTCGAAACGAAATTCTCATCCCCGTCGGGGCGGAGTAGCAGACTCCCTCTAGCTGGTCCCGAGCAGGGCGGCCAGCGCTTCGCGGACCCGGCGGGCCTGGGGGCCGTCGCCGTGGCCGATGGCCTCCATCCGCGGCAGCACCGACTCGAACATCGACCTCGCGTCGGCCGTCCGCCCGGCCTCGGCCAGCGCGAAACCGATAATGATGTCGCCCTCGAGCAGCTCGGAGTGGCCCTCGGGCAGCTGTCGGCTGAACAGCTCTCGGGACTCGCGGGCGTAGTCGAGCGCCGTCCGGCCATCGCCCCGTTCGATCTCCAGCTTGGCCAGCTTGCCGAGGACATTGGCGACGTTGCGGTCGCCTTCGGGATAGGCCGCCCGGTAGATCCGCAGAGCCTCCCGGTAGGCCGTTTCGGCTTCGTCCAACCGCCCGGCGGTGACGAGCACCGTCCCGAGCTGGATCTCGGCGTACCCGACGTAGGGGTGGTCCGGGCCCCGGCTCAGGCGCTCGATCCGCGCCGCCTCCCGGAACGACGCCACTGCGTCGTCGGTCCGGCCGAGGAACCGGAACTGCCGACCGCGCATGACCTCGAGGTAGGCAACGTCAGGGTGGTCGGGACCGAAGACCCGAATCGCGGTCGGCATGGCGCCGTCGATGAGTTCGAGGGCTTCGGCGACCCTCTTCTGCGCTTCGTAGGTCGCGGCCACGGTGCCGACGCTGGACAGCGTCAGGGGATGGTCGTCGCCGAGCACGCGCCGCCGCATCTCGTAGCCGCGACCGTGCAGCTCGGCAGCCTCGTCGAGCCGCTCGAGCTCGAGCGCCACGGTGCCCAGGTTGAACAGGCTCTCCGCCACCTCATCGTGCTCGTCGCCATGCAGTCGCGTCCGCATGGCCAGCGCCTCCCGGTGGTAGCGCTCGGCATCCGCGAGCCGGGTCTCTTCGAAGGCCAGCCAACCCAGGTTGTTGAGCGCCATGGCGGTCTGCCGGTGGTCGCCCTGGAAGCTCCGCCGGGCGGCGGCGAGGGCCTCCCTGGACAGCCGGTCGGCGGTTTCGATGTCCCCGAGGTCGAAGCGCACCTTGGCGAGCTCGTTCAGAGTTGCCGGCAGCTCGGGACTCGAGGGGTCCTCGCTGCGCAGCACGCCCACCGACTCGGCAAGCAACTCGGCGGCCTCGTCGTACTCACCGAGATTGGTGTACACCTCTCCCACCGTCTTCAGGAGACGAGCCCGCGTGGCGGGCTCGTCGGCGAGCCCGGCGTCGAGCTGGGCCGCGCCGCGGTCGAGCAGCTCGCGCGCGGTCACGTCGGCGCCGCGGGACTCGCTCGGGTCGGCGACCCGGAACAGATCGACCAGGAACGACGACACCTTCTCCGACGTGTGCGCCTCGACCCGCGCCCGCTCCTCGGCCGCGCGGGCCCGGTCGCGTTCGACGGTGGCGATCCGTGCGTTGACCGCCGATTGGACCCCGAAGACCATCACGGCGGCGACACCCACCGCGGAGGTGACCACCGAACCGCGGTGCCGGCTGACGAACTTGCGGGCTCGGTATGCGAGGGTGTCGGGCCGGGCCGAGATCGGCAGCGCCGTAAGGTAGCGTCGAACATCCTCCGAAAGCCCCTCCACCGATGGATACCGGCGATCGGGCTCCTTGCGCAGGGCGGTCATGACAATGGTGTCGAGATCACCGCTCAGCCGCCGGACGAGCCGGTCGGGGGTCGACCGCCGAAGCCGCGCGGTCTCGGCGCCGGCGGGTGTTCCGGCCGAACGCCTCACCGTCAGGCTCGGGCGATCGGGCACGTCGCGGCAGATGACCCGCTCGACCTCGGTTGCCGAGGGGTTTGCAAACACGTGCGGGGTGGACCCGGCCAGCAGCTCATAGAGGATCACTCCCAGCGAGTAGACATCACTGGCGGTGGTCACCGGCTTGCCGACGACCTGCTCGGGGCTGGCGAAGGCTGGGGTCAGCAGGCGATCCAGGGTCCCGGTGATCGCCATGGTGTGGTCGTGGGTCGTCGGTCCGAGCAGCTTGGCGATCCCGAAGTCGAGCAGCTTGGGGTGGCCGTCGGCGGTGACCAGGATGTTCGCCGGTTTGAGGTCGCGGTGGACCACCAGGTTGCGGTGGGCCGACTGGACCGCCGCGCAGACCTCCCGAAACAGGTCGAGGCGCTGCTCCACGGTGAGCCGCTGCTCGTCGCACCAGCGGTCGATGGGACGGCCCTCGACATACTCGAGCACGAGATACGGCGCCCCATCGTCGGTGGTCCCGCCGTCGATGAGGCGGGCGATGTTGGGGTGGCGCAGGTCGGCGAGAATCTGCCGCTCGGACCTGAACCGGGCCTCCATCCCGGTGTCGGAGAGCCCCGAACGCAGGACCTTGAGCGCCACCCGATGGGAAAACGCACCGTCCGCACGTTCGGCGAGGTACACCGATCCCATTCCGCCGCGGCCGAGCAGGTTGATGAGGCGGTAGGGGCCGACCGTCGCACCCGGCATGACGGTCCCGCCGTCGTTGGTCGCCAGCGCGCTGCGGGCGGCAGCCCCGATGAGGCGCGGGATGTCGGTCTCGGCCTCTCCACTGGCGACGAGCAGGCTCTCGACCTCGCGTCGGAGCTCGTCGTCGCCGCCAGCCAGCTCCTCGAGGGCCGCGGCGCGCGCCTCGGGCTCCAGGTCGCTCACCCGATCGAAGATCTCGCGGGCTCGGCGCCACCGGTCAGGCTGCACCGGCCGCCCCCGTCATCTCCCGCCGGATCCAGGCGCGAGCCACCCGCAAATCGCGCTTGACCGTGGCCGCCGAGACGCCGAGCACCTCGGCCGCCTCGTCGTAGGTCAAGCCGCCGAAGTGGTGAAGCTCGACGGCCGAGGCGGCACGCCCGTCCTGCGTGGCAAGTCTCGACAGGGCGTCGTCGAGGGTCAGCAGCTCCTCGCTCACCGGCTCTGCTCGAGCGTCGGATGGCTGCAGCGTGACACGCGCCAGATCGCCGCCGCGCTTTTCGCGGCCGCGCGCCCGAGCGTGGTCGACGAGCAGCCGGCGCATGGTGCGCGCTGCCACCGCGAGGAAGTGGGCCCGATCCTTCCACGGCACGTCGGTGCCGATGAGCCGGACATACGCCTCGTGGACGATTTCGGTGGATTGCAGGGTGTGGTTTCGGCGCTCCCGCGCCAGCTGACCCGATGCGATCCGACGAAGCTCGTTGTAGAGCACCGGCGTCAGCTCATCCAGAGCGGCGGCGTCGCCGTCACGCCAACGGTGGAGCAGCCTCGTCACATCGGTCGATTGCGACATCTTCTCTTCACTTTCTTTGAGACTTCGTCTCTTTACTCCAACCGCTCCCGCGACCTGAGGATTCCCCCCAGATTTCAATCATTGAAATCTCGACCGGGTTGTTCCGTTACGCGAATCCGAAGATCGCGAGCAGCACAACTTTTGAAATGTGTCCGCGGCACCCATCCAAGCAAAGCGATTCTGAGATAATGGTTGCTCGAAGGGGAACCGTAGAAACCAACACATAGATGAGGGAGGTCCATTTGACGCACCGACGAACCCCGCTCCTCGTTTCGATTCTGGTCATGATCGTTGCCGTCCTTGCTTCGACGCCAACCGCTGCAGGAAACTTCTCCTCCGCCTACCAGGCCTGTTTGGATGCTTTCAAGGAGCAACCCGCATCCACCTCGTACTGTGCGCCGGAGACCTGCGGATTTCGCGCGTGCATTTCTGATCACAGCCTGAGTCTGCACTACGGAGACATCGTCGTCTCCGGGGGAAGACTCACGAGCATTCCCGCGGAGTGCAAGCCCCACCAGGATGTTATGAATCGTTGCATCATCGAGCATATCAACAGCGCGATCCCCCAGCCGACACCAACCCCGCAGGATGTCTCAGGATCGTGGAAGATCTTCCAGAGCAACGGCTACAAGGGAACCCTCAACTTCACCCAAGACCCGAACGGCCAGATCACTGGAAGCGCTTCGTTTAACAAGGGACTCAGCGGCACCCTCACGGGCACCGTGACGGGTCAGCAGATCACATTCGAGATCTCTTACCCCAGCGGCATCAAAGGAGCCTACAACGGAGTCATCGCGAGCAACGGCCGAACGATCCGCAGCGCCAACACGCGCTCGAGCACCGGCGA
Organism: Thermoanaerobaculales bacterium; assembly: GCA_036351195.1. Classification (GTDB taxonomy): domain Bacteria; phylum Acidobacteriota; class Thermoanaerobaculia; order Thermoanaerobaculales; family Sulfomarinibacteraceae; genus JAHECW01. Next base: position 8,425 of record JAZBOQ010000091.1, read on the forward strand.
ATCCGCTACCTGGGAGGCCAGTCGGTTCTGATGGGTGCCTCGTATCACCTAATAACCTCAGGTCGAGGCTGTCCCGCTAACGTCACAATGTGATACGTGGCACCTTTCTTTCCATGGCACCTTTCCGATGAAAAACGGCGCGGCCGCCGCGCCGCCGCGATTCGTCCAACGAATCGCCGCGATCCTGTTGACAAAAACCTTCCGGCACGCAAAACTCGCCGCGGGAACCGACACGACTCGACGAAGGGATGCTGGATGCACCGGCACATGATCAACCCATTCCGTCACTGACGGCGGAGCACGGAGCCCGGCGGGCTCCGGTCCAACCACCGCCGTCAGCCCTCGATTCCCGCCTGAGCAGCCTCTGATGGGGCGCGCCGGCGGGGACAAACCGCTGGCGGCCCACAAGGAGGCTGTATGACCAACGCACCCGACTATCGACCGATGTGGACCGAGCTCGGTCTCGATCTCGACAATCACGATGCGCTGCTCAACGCGCTCGGCCAGCTCTACACCGACACCTACCTGAGCCAGGCCAACCGGCCCGAGGGCATGGGCTACTTCGACTTCGTCATGGGCGAGGTGCACGGTCTGCGGATCAAGGAGCTCGTCGACGCGCGAGCCCAGGGCAAGATCGTCGTCGGAGCGTTCTGCGTCTTCGTTCCCGAGGAGCTCGTGCTGGCCGCCAACGGTATCTGCGTCGGCCTCTGCGCCGGCGCCGACTTCGGCACCGAGGAGGCCGAGCGGTATCTCCCCCGCAACACCTGCTCGCTCATCAAGTCGTTCTTCGGGTTCGCCCTCGAGAAGGTCTGCCCCTACCTTCAGGCCAGCGATCTCGTGGTCGGCGAAAACACCTGCGACGGCAAAAAGAAGGCCTACGAGATCTTCCAGGGCATGATCCCCGGGGAGTTCATGGCCCTGGACATGCCCAACACCAAGAGCGCCGAAGGACGGGCCGTTCTCAAAAAGGCGTACATCGAGCTGATCGAGAAGCTCGAGAAGCTCTCCGGCACCACGATCACGGTGGAAGCCCTCAAGGACGCCATCGGGGTCGTCAACGCCAAACGGCGGGCGCTCCACCGGCTCGCGGCGCTGCGCCAAGCGGTTCCCGCGCCGATCAGCGGTCTCGACGCTCTGCTCGCCAACCAGGTTGCCTTCTACGACGATCCGCAGCGTTTCACCTCGTCGGTGGAAGCGCTGTGCGACGAGCTCGACCGCCGCGTCGAGCAGGGCGAAGGTGTCGTCCCCGCCTCCACTCCCCGCATCGTCATGTCGGGCTGTCCGATGGCGGTGCCGAACTGGAAGCTCCCGGCGATCGTCGAGGCTTCGGGGGCAATCATCGTCGGTGAGGAGAGCTGCATCGGCGACCGCGGCCAGCAGAACCTGGTGTCCGGCGACGGCGACACGATCGACGCCCTCATCGACAATCTGGTCGACCGCTACTTCACCATCGACTGCGCGGTGTTCACGCCGAACCCGGGCCGCGCCGAGCACGCCTCCGCCATGGCCGACGGCGCCAAGGCGGACGGGGTGATCCACTACGCGCTCCAGTTCTGCTCCCCCTACCAAATCGAGGCGCCGACGCTCGAGGCCGCCGTCGAGCGCGGTGGTACGCCGGTGCTGCGCATCGACACCGACTACAGCGCCGAAGACGTCGAGCAGCTGCGGACCCGGGTCGAGGCCTTCGTCGAGCAGATCGGCGGCTGAGTCGACGATGCGGGTCATCGGCCTCGACATCGGCTCCAGGACGGTCAAGCGAGTCGTCACCGAGGACGGCCGGATGGTGGACTGGACGGTCGTCCCGAACAGCCACGAGCCGCTGGCGGTGTGCGACGAGTTGCTCGCCGGCTGCAACGGCGACCGGGTGGTGGCCACCGGCTACGGCCGCAGGCTCTTCGCCGGCCACCGGGAGGCGGACACCGTCACCGAGATCCGCGCCGTCGCGATGGGGACCCGCGCGGTTCGGCCGGCGGCGCGCACTCTGCTCGACATCGGCGGCCAGGACACCAAGGTCGTCGCCCTCGCCGAGGACGGCGCGGTGGCCAAGTTCGAGATGAACGACCGCTGCGCCGCGGGCACCGGCCGTTTTCTCGAGGTCATGGCCACCGCCCTCGCCTTCTCGCTTGACGGCTTCGTCGAGGCCGGCAGAATGGCGTCCAACTCGACCGCGATCAACGCCATGTGCACCGTCTTCGCGGAGTCGGAGGTCATCTCGGCCACGGCCCGCGGCGCCGATCGGGCGGCGCTCGCTCGGGGTCTGCACGAGGCGGTGGTCAAGCGGGCGGTCTCCATGCTGCGCCGCGTCCGGATCGAGGACGAGGTCGTCTTCGTCGGCGGCGGCGCGCTCAACGACTGTCTGCGCGAGCTCGTCGCCGCCGCCATCGGCCGCGAGGTGCACGTCCCCCCGGAGGCGCAGGTCCTCGCGGCCTACGGTGCGGCGCTGTCGGCGGGCGTCTGATGGACGCCACGCGCACCGGTGCACCATGGCTGTACTGAGCCGAGGCCGGCTGGTCTCTTCGGATCGCGCAGTGCGATAATAAGGCAAGAAACCTACCGGCTGGATTCCCACCGGCGACATCGACCTCCAGCTCGAGAGCTCGGTGCTCTTCAACGACGGCTTCGAGTTGGGGAACACCTCGCAGTGGAACTGACCGGACCCGGTGGGTCAGGGGGTCTCTCGATGACTCGGTTCCGTTCCCCCCGCCGCGTCGCCGGACTCGGAGTCGTCGGCGACGATGACCGCAGCCGGGTGCAGCCGGTCGATCGCCGGCATCCTCGCGAGCCCGACATCGTACACTGGACCCATTGCACACCGGGAGGATGCCGCGTGACCTACCGAATCGCTGTTTTCGTCGTTGCGATCGTGCTCACTCTCGCCCCGTCAGCCCGTGGCGAGAGCTGTCCCGAGCCGCTGGGCCACTGGGGATACGGCCAACACAGCGTGGCCGCCTGGGCCGACGACCTGGTTCTCGCTCCCAGCGGCTCGAAGCTGCTGGTGGCGGATTTTCCAGTCGGCGGCCAACCGTCGGTCATCGGCGAGGTTCGGCTGCCGGGGAGCGTCATCGCCCTCGCCGTGGAGGGCCAGGTCGCCTACGCCGCGACCCGCAGCAGCCACGCTTCCGACGAGCTTCTGGTGACCGTCGATCTCGCCGATCCCACCGCCCCCGTGCCGCTGGACCGCCTCGGCATCGCGCGAGCGATGAGCGACGTCGCCGTCCAGGGGTCGATCGCGTACGCGACCAGCGAGTCCGAGGGGTTGGTGCTGGTGGACGTCTCCGACCCCGCGAACCTGCGGCGCCTGGCGACGCTCTCGACCGTTTCGCGCCCCCAGTCGGTGGTCGTGCGAGGCGACTTCGCGTACCTGGGGAACTGGGAGGGCCTGATTGCGGTCGACGTGTCGAATCCGACGAAACCGACGGTCACTTCGAGGCGCTCCATCGCCCGCTACGACGCAGAGCTCGCCTTTTCCGGAGACCAGCTGCTCCTGTTGTCCAGTGAAGAGCTCATCGCCTTCGATCTCACCGATCCGGCCCGGCCCACTCTGCTCGATCGAAGTCAGTTGGAAGGCTCCCCCTGGGGGTTCGACGTCGCCGGAACGACCGTCTACGCCGCCCAGTACCACGCTCCGGGGGTCCACTCGATGGTCGTCATCGATGCCGCCGACCCGACGGCGTTGACGCCGATCGGCGTGTACGATCCGGGCGGGCGCGTCTACCACGTCGCCGCATCGGACGGTGCGGTGGTGCTGAGCATGGGCGACCACGGCACGCAGCTGGTCGACGTTTCCGATGGGACCTCGCCGCAGTATCTCGCCGAGCTGCCGCCTCCCGCGGCGCCGGGCCAGATCGCCGACGTTGCCGTCGGGGGGCAGCTCGCCTTCCTGGCGGATGTCGACGGACGGCTCCGAATCGTCGACGTCAGCGACGCGAACCACCCCACCGAGCGTTCGTTCCTCGTCATCGACGAGCCGGCGCGGCAGGTCGAGGCATTGGGAGACCTGGCGCTGGTGCTGCGGGGCCTGGAGGACATCACGCCGCTGACCCTCGAGGTCGTCGACGCCGCCGAGCCGAGTCAGCCGGCGGTGGTCGGGAGGCTCCAGCTCAGCGGACCGCCGTGGGCGAGGCTCGCGGTGGACGGCGACCGCGCCTACGTCACCACGTCCGGGCTCCAGGTCATCGATCTTACGCTCCCGACAGAGCCTGTCGTCGTCGGCACGGCGCCGAGCGCGGGGGGATCCGGCAATGCGCTCGCGGTGGACGGCGATCGTGCGTACCTCGCCGGCGGGCTGGGGCTGTGCATCGTCGACGTGGCCGACGCCACCGACCCGGTTCAGCTCGGCTGCACGCCGGCCGGCGGCTACGGCCGCGGCGTCGCGGTCCGCGGCGACGTCGCGTTCGTCAGCGTCCGCTCCGATTCCCATGAACCGCCGTCCACCGACCTGCTTCGCGTCGTCGACATCTCCGACGAGACCGCGCCGGCGGTCATCGGCGCCGTCGAGCTCTGGGGCTCCGCCGGCGACCTGAGCATCGAAGGCGACCTGCTCTTCGCCGAGGTGATCGGGCGGGGCCTTCTCGTCATCGATGTCTCGGACCCGACGCAGCCGAAACCGGTGGGCCTCGCCCGCGTCGATGCGACCGCCGTCGGCAGCGGCGACCGTCTCTACGCCGCCGCCGGTCCGGAGGGCCTGGACATCTTCGACACGTCTTTCTGTCCTTTCCCTGCGCCGTCGCCCGACTTCACCTGGTCGCCGGCGGTGCCGACCCTCGGCGAAGACGTCCAGTTCACCGATCTCTCCCCCGGCGCTCCGACCTCGTGGTCGTGGGACTTCGGCGACGGCTCGACCAGCACCGACCGGCACCCGCGCCACGCGTTCACGTCTCCGGGTCCCGGGCGGAGCCCGGTCGCCCTGGTCGCGTCCAACGCGAATGGCATTTCGGAATGGACGGAGTGGGTTCCCGTCCAATCCATCGCCTCTCCCCTGCGGCACGTCTCCATCGTCCCGGCGGCGGCGCACGGCGACGGCAAATCCGGCACCCGGTGGCGGACCGATCTCATGCTGACCTCGACCATCGGCGACGCCGATGCGGTTCTCTACTTCATGCGGCGTGGCGAGGACAACACTCTTCGGCACGGCGTCCGGGTCCCCCTTCCCCGGGGAACGACCGCGCTGGACGACGTCGTCTCGACGGTCTTCGGCGCGGACGACGCCCAGGGGGCGATCTTCATCACCTCGGAGAGCGGTATCTGGTCCTCGTCGAGGACCTTCACGCTGGCGGCGGAAGGAACCTTCGGGCAGTTCGTGCCGCCGGTCTCCGACGACGAACGGCACTGGGCTCGGGAGCTCATCCACCTGACCCAGAACGATGACTTCCGCACCAATCTCGGCATCGTCAACCGGCTGGGGGCGACCCTCGAGGTGCTCGCGAGGCTGATCGCCGCCGACGGCGCGACCGTCGCGGAGACGACCTACAGTGTCGAGCCCTACGGCCACCTCCAGGTCGACGAGTTCATCGCCGAGCTCGCGGACGAACCGGTGGACGACGGCTCCGTGGTGCTCTGGGGAGGTCCGGAGTCGGACTTCATCGCCTACGCCTCGGTCATCGACGCCACCACCGGAGATCCGAGCTTTATGCTCCCTCCGTCCCGTGGACAGGAGCCGTTGTGGATTCCGGCGGCCGCTCACACCAGGGGGCGCAACGGCACCGTCTGGAGAACCGACCTCGAGGTCTGCGCCGACCTCTCGGCGGATGCGGAGTTCCGGCTCGAGCTCCTCGAGTCCGATCGGGCCAACCTCGAGCCGCGTTCCGAGACCTTCTCCCTGGCCGCAGGCCGGTGCTCACGGTACCGCGATGTCGTACGAACCGTCTTCAACGCGACCACGACCGGCGCCCTGCGCATCGTCCCCGCCACGGGCGGACTCCTGGCAAGCAGCCGGACCTACACCCGCCGACCGGACGGCGGCACCTACGGCCAGACCATCCCCGCGGCGCTCGCCAGCTCGGCGGCGGCGGACCACCGTTCGCAGCGGATTCACGCGGTGTCCCACTCCGCCGACCCCGGGGCCGGGTTCCGCACCAACCTCGGAATCGTCAATGCCTCGGCGCTCCCCATCGAAGTCTGGATCGACGTCCTCGGACCCGACGAGGTCCGACTGCACGAAACCACCATCGAACTCGAGCCCTACGAACACCGGCAGATCAACCGGGTGCTCGATGGTCTCAGCCCCGGAGGTCTCACCCATGCGTCGATCCTGGTGAACTCCCCGACCACGGATGCCCGGTACTTCGCCTACGCCTCCGTCGTCGACAACGCCTCCGGAGACTCGATCTTCATCCCGGCGCGTTGACCCCCGCCGCCGGCCCCGGCGCCTTCGACCCGCGTCTGTTTCCCGGGAAACTCGCGGCGGCGCGCTGTACGGCGCCGGGTTCTCAGCCGAGAGATTCCCTGATCGAGTTCATCAACAGGTACCAACAGGTACCAAACAGGTACCACGTATCACATTGTGATGTTTTGAACCGCTAGGTCGACGACTCGACGCTCGAGCTGATCGAGGTGGGTTCGATACTCGCGATCGGACGCTTGGCGGCGCTCAGCTTCGGTCAGCCAACGGCTCACGGAGCCGGCGTTCTTGCTCAAGATCGCCGCAAGGTCGCAAACTCTGTGACCGTATCTTCCTACCGCGATGGCAGCGAGATCCCACCGCACGTTCGCTATCTCGGACCTTCTCTTCCGTGAGCGAAGATCGGCGAGTCTCACATCGGTGATGTGGCAGATTGCGTTAACGATCGCGGACAGATCCAGTGGGTACCGGTCTTCAACCATTTTCCGTTGGTCGTAGGTTTCGACAGGGCGACGTGGATCGGGTCCGGCGATCTCTTCGGCGTCTGATGCGTCCGTCCACCAAGGAAGCTCGCGAAGGCCCATTTCCAGCCACTTCGCCTCCGCAACGGAGCGCACCCATTCAAGGTACGCCTTTCGCATCAGGGACGGGTCTTCCTCTCCGAACAGCTCGAGTAACGCCCCCGAGTCCAAGATCTGAGACCGCATTTGGCCGATCGCTTCCCGGTGTCCACTAAGCGCATAATCAGCTGGGTCGGTGACCAACCCAGCGGCGACAGGATTCAAATGGACATAGGCCACCACTTGCCCAAAGTAGTCGTTTGAATCGATGAGCCTCGCCCGGTACCTGCTCTGCCAAAGGCGCCCGAGGTACCGTTTTCTTCGGTTGTGTTCTCTTGCCACTGTCCGCTGTAGCCGGGCCATCGTCCGCCAAAGCGGTACTGAACCCGTCTCGAGCACCAAGTGGTAGTGGTTCGTCATCAAACACCAAGCGAGGATCGAGAAGTCATCTCGATCCCTCACCTCGCAGAGCGTGTCGAGAAACAACTCAGAGTCTTCTCGATTGGCGAAGACGAACTCACCTCGGGCCACTCGGCAATAGACGTGATAGGTCGCGTATGGGATGAAAAGGCGGGGTTTGCGCGGCATGGTGGTTCCCTCCATGCGCGCGGACGGGACCCGTACATACTACAGCCGACCGCAAAACATCACAATGTGATACGTGGTACCGATCTACCGATCGATACGTGGTACCGATCGATCCGATCATCGTCTGCCTCTCGGGCTCCAGGCGACCTACACCTACCCCTGAACCGCGTCGGCGAGCGACAGTGCGACGGCGACCGTGGTGGCTCGGCCCATGGATGACCTCCTTGGTAAGGGCGACATCTAACCAACCGACGAGAGTTCACCAATGCCGATATTTCTCCGCCGTTCAGGGCACTGTCACACTCCAGGCAGCTGTAGTCCCCGACTCGAAGTCGTCTGAGAAGAGACCGATCTCGCCGGCCATGAAGGGCGGCGAGACGGCGGCCAAAGAGCCGCGATGGAGGGCGCCGACGACGTGATCGGGCGCCTGCCACAGGACCGAGATCCTGAACGCGATGTTGGGCTCAAGGACCACCCCGTCGGTCGCGGCGTTCCAGACGAACGTGTGCTGGGTGCCCGCCGGGCTCGCCGCCAGGTTGGTGATCGGGCTCCCCGTCCCCGTCGCCGGCAGCCACTGCCCGCCGCCGGCCAGCGAGTACTCGGCCACGATCTGCCGGGCCCGATCGGACTGCTCGTCGAAGAGGGTGAAGGGGATGGTTACCGGCGGACGGACGTAGCCGGCCGATGAGTAACCGAAGGGCGCGGCGGCTGTTCCGCCGGGCCGTGCCACGAGTACCGGCGAGGTCGGAGTCTCCGGCAGACCGCCGGGGCGGTGGAGGAAGCCGTTCTCGTACACTCGATTCGGCTGGTCACTGTTGCCGACCGCCAGATCGAGGTCGCCGTCACCGTCCCAGTCACCCCACGCGACACTGGCAGCGAGTTCCCAGGTCGAGTTCGGGGACTCCCAGCTCAACTCCAGATCAGAGCCGATGTTGGCGAACACGAAAACCATCCCCGAAGTCGCGACCGCCAGGTCGAGGTCGCCGTCACCGTCCCAATCACCCCATGCGACCTCGTTCGCATCATCCGAGATCTGGGATGTCCACACCAAGCTCAGGCTGCCGGCGGTGTTTTCGTACACGCGTGCCAATACGCTCGAGCTACCGACGGCCAAGTCGAGGTCGCCGTCGCCATCCCAGTCACCCCAGGCCACATCCATCGAGGAGTCGGACTCGGACGACGACCAAGCGAGAATCAGCGTGCCTCCGGTGTTCTCGTAGACGCGATTGAACTCGGATTCAGCGTTACCGACCGCCAGATCGAGATCGCCGTCGCCGTCCCAGTCACCCCACGCCACATCCACCGTGGGGTCGGTCTCAGATGACGACCAGGTGAGGACCAGCGTGCCTCCGGTGTTCTCGTAGACGCGATTGGGCTCGTAGGAGTCGTTACCGACCGCCAGATCGAGGTCGCCATCGCCGTCCCAGTCACCCCACGCGACACTGTCGGTGTTCTCAGACTCCGCAGAGCTCCAGGCGGGGCTCAGCGCGCCGCCGGTGTTCTCGTACACTCGGTTGTTTCCGTCGTTTCCGACGGCGAGGTCGAGATCGCCGTCACCGTCCCAGTCGCCCCACGCCAGGCAGGACGTGTAATTGCTCTCGGTCGAAGACCAGGCGAGAGTCAGACCGTTGCCCGTGTTCTCGTACACTCGGTTCGGATGGACGTTCGAGTAGTTTCCGACGGCGAGGTCGAGGTCGCCGTCGCCGTCCCAGTCACCCCAGACCAGGCTCCGCGTGTTGTCGGTCTCTGTTGACTCCCAGCCCTCGAACAGGCTGCCGCCGGTGTTCTCGTACACCCGGCTCGGCGAGCTGTGGTTGCCGGCGGCCAGATCGAGATCGCCGTCGCCGTCCCAGTCGCCCCACGCCACACTGGAGGTGCCGTCCGACTCCGTGGAGGTCCAGGCCGAGGTCAGTCCGCCGCCGGTGTTCTCGTACACCCGGTTTGCGACGCCCGTGTTTCCGACGGCCAGGTCGAGGTCGCCGTCGCCGTCCCAGTCACCCCACGCGACACTCCTGGTGTCTTCCGACTCGCTTGATTGCCAGACGGACGCGAGCAACCCGCTGTCATTCACGTACACGCGGTTCGAACCGTTGTTGCCGGCGGCCAGGTCGAGGTCGCCGTCGCCGTCCCAGTCGCCCCACGCGACACTGAAGGTCGCCTCCGACTCCATTGACGCCGACCAACTATGGAAATAGCCACCCTCGTTTAAGTACACAGTGTTCTGATCACCGTTATTGCCGGCGGCCAGGTCGAGGTCGCCGTCACCGTCCCAGTCGCCCCAGGCCACACTGAGAGTCGGCCTGATATCAGAAGGGCCGGAGGTCGACACGACGACCATGTCGCCGCCGGTGTTGCCGTACACCAGGTTCTCCTCGCCGGAGTTGCCGACCGCGAGGTCCAGGTCGCCGTCCCCATCCCAGTCACCCCACGCCAGGCCGAACGCCCTATGCGCCGCCGGGGAGCTCCACACCGGTGTCGATGTCAAGGCGCCACCGGTGTTGCCGTACACGCGAATCGCCTGTCCTTCGTTGCCGACGGCCAGGTCGAGGTCGCCGTCGCCATCCCAGTCACCCCACGCCAGGCTGACCGTTGCGTCGCTCGCGTCCGAGGACCACGCAAGGCTCAAGACGCCGCCGCCGTTCTCGTACACCCGGTTCGGTTCAGCCCAGTTCCCGACGGCCAGGTCGAGATCCCCGTCGCCGTCCCAATCGCCCCAGGCCACAGCGCCGGTGGCATCGGTTTCGCTCGAAGACCAGGCCGCCGTCGCGATCAGGGGGTCGACGGTCAGCGGGTACGCCGCGCCGTCATCCTCGACAACGATCTGCAGCCGGGTCCGCCCGAGCTCGAAATGGGCCTCGAGCCGGCGGCCGTCGGCGTCCTCCACCGCCAGCTCGCCGTAGCGGAGTGTGGCCAGGGAGCTTCCGGGCGAGAACAGGTCGATAGATCGGCCGTTCTGCGCCCCACGGGCCAGCAGGTCGCCGCCGAGTGCCAACTCGAACACCAGTGGACCCTCACCCTCCGGTGGCTCGTGGAGGGTGAAGCCGTGCTCCAACCCGCTGGCGGAGTTGGCGTACCACTCAACCACCGGCCCGCGGTGCAGCTCGGCCCTCGGCCCCGTCGCCGCGACACCCGCGGGCGCCACTCTTGCCAGGGCGCCGTCGCGTCCCAGCCGCTCGAAGGCGAGCACGAAATCCCACGTCCCGTCCGGTGGACTCATCCGGACCTCGGTCGGCCCGATCAGGCTGTCGAAACCCTGCGCCGGACACGAGGCGCGCCAGCCGGTTCCCCACGACTGAAAATCGTAGGATCCGGAATCTGTGCCGAGAATCGGGGCAGCGCCCAACAGTGTGAGCGCCACAAGGCCGACGAGCAAACGCAATACGCGCATGTCCTCACCTCTGTCTTCCGTCGGGGCACACCGATGTGCCCCCGGGTTTGCATGTCACACGGATGACGCCTGAATCCGTCCACCGACACCGCCGTGGCCATGACGTACGGCGACCTCTATCGTCGAATTGGCGTTTGAAACACCACTCGAGCCCCTCGCCGCGATGGCTATCCTCTTGAGAATCTAATTCAATATGTGTCGTGAAAACGGAGAATGCAAGTGTGTGGCTTCCTGGTGGGTGTCACCCAACAACAGATTGGTTGCTCGAGCAGATTGGTGCGACGTTTACATTTACAAAGCTGTGCCCTGAATAGTGCCAGGTTTACGCATTTATACATTCTCCGCCAACCTCTGGGTTTCATCTGGTGGGGAGGACGCGATGATGGCATCGACCCTGTCCAGATTCTCGGAGAACGCCGGATCGTCTTGTCTTCGTGTCGCTCCGCGCCGACTCCAAAGACATGCGCTGTGGTAGCGGGCTCCAAGAACTGCGGCCATCTCGGTCACCCGCAGACCGTATCTTTCGACGCCGAGGGTCATGAGAATCTCACGAGATCGGACAACCTCCCGCTGTTTCCCTCGCCCCGACAACTCCTCCGCGGTGTGCCCGAGCGCATCCAAGGTCCGCTGAACGAACGTCTCGGCCTGGAGTAGCGGGCGCTCCCTTGCGGTACTTCTTCCCAACTCGTCGAGATGGGGCGTGGGCGGATCTAGACGAAGCTCGTCGTCTCGCTCTTCCCTCTTCGGTCTTCCCAACGGCCACCAGGGAAGTTCTCCGGGAAGCCGATCCAGCCAAGGTTGGCGCGAATCGGCCCGGATGGAGGCGAGGTAAATCTTCCGTGCGCTCTTGCGCGTCTCGTCGAACGCCAATAGGAGCTGATCGGGGTCAATGAACGGCTTTCGAACCCTGCGAACGACCTCTCGATGCCCGCTCCAAACGAAATCCACCGGTTTGTCGACGATCCCCGCTGTCACCGGATTGAGGTGGATGTAGAGAATCAGTTGGCGCAGGTACTCCGGCGTATCAACCAGCTTCGCCCGGTACCGCCCCTGCCAGAACGGGCCGAAGAACCGGTAGCGGGCGTTGTAGTTCTTACTGACCCGGGTGTGGACGCTTGCCATGGTCCGCCAAAGAGGGACCGAACCACACCTTACGGCGAGATGATAATGGTTGCCCAGAATGCACCACGCCAGAACGACCAGTCCGTCGCGATCTCTCGCGTCGCGCATGGCGTCTAGAAGACGCGCCGCCTCCTGGTCCTCGGCAAAGACCCTCTCGCCTCGCGTGACCCGGTTGTACACATGGTAGATCCCGCCTTCGACAAACACCCGCGGTGGTCTCGGCATACTCCACCTCCAGGCGGATTCTACTCAGAATGTATAAATGTGTAAACCTGGCACTATTCAAGGAGCACCCAGTGGAAATCACCGACGCACGATCCATCGTCAAGACCCTCGCCCAGGGAATCGACCCCACGACCGGAGAGGTCTTTCCCCAGGACAGTCCCTACAACGATCCGAAGACCATCAGAGCCCTCTTCAAGGTGGTCGAGCTCGCGTGGCCGCCAGGCCGTTCGAAGCTGAGTCTCGACGAGAGACGCCAACGGAACCTCGAACGTGGTCTGCCGAGGAACGCCGGGCTCCCGTGGTCCGATGAACACCGCGATGCGGTCGCGGACGGATTCAAGCAAGGCAAGACGCTCCGAGAGCTGGCGGATGGCTTCGAGCGCAGCTTGACCGCGATCAACGCCGAGCTGATCCGGCAGGAGCTCATCTCACCCGAGTACCGGTAGTTCTCAGGACATGACCACGATCGAGCCCCCGGTACTGCCGGGGGCTCGATCTTCCGACGTCTCGTTGGCGGTCACCGACCTCGTCGTCCCCCGCGTTGCTCTTTGAGCTTCTGGTGAACCTCGCGGTTTTCGATCCACGGTTTCCGTTGGAAGTAGCTCTTGGTCAGCTCGGCGACCTTCGGTGAGAGCAGGAGCAACGCCAACAGATTGGGCAGGATGACGATTCCCAGGAACACGTCGCCCAGCGTCCAGGCCGCCGACAACGACAACACCGCTCCCACGAAGTGCATGAGCACGAAGGCGGCCTTGTAGGGTAGGATCATCTTGCGTCCGAAGAGGTAGTTGGCGCAGCGGTCGCCGTAGTAGCTCCACGCGATCGCGGTGGAGATGGCGAAGAGGAACACGCTGACCACCACGATGTATCGGCCTGCCCGCCCGGGGAGACCGTGCTCGAAGGCCACCATGGTCAGCGGTGCGCCGCTCTCGGCGGCCATCCCGTGCAGCGAGGCGTAGATCGTTCCGTCGTCGGCCTCAGCGACGCCCTGCGCGGTATCCACGTAACCCGTGAAGGCGCGTTGCATTTCGGCATCGATGAACAGCTCGTCGACAACCACTTCGTGCCAGGCGACCATCGGTGCCGCCATCGACTCATCCGCATGCCGGCCGTCGACGACCCGGATCCTGGCCGGCTCGTCAATCTCGGCGAAGCGCCCCTCCTCGTACTGCTGGACGTACGAGATGTCGCCCGTGGCGAAGCTGATCTCGGTGGGAACCGTGGCACTCCAGACGCCGGTGAGAATGATCACCAACCCGGTGAGGGTGCAGATGACGATGGTGTCGATGAAGGGCTCGACGAGGGCGACGACGCCCTCCGACACCGGCTCGTCGGTCTTCGCCGCAGCGTGGGCGATGGGCGCCGAGCCCTGGCCGGCTTCGTTCGAGAAGAGCCCACGTTTGACGCCCCAGATCAGCGTCAAAAGGAAGACTCCCGTTCCGGTGCCGGCAATCGAAGCGGTGGGATTGAAGGCCTCGCGGAAGATCAGCGCGAAGGCGGGGAAGACGCCCTTGAAGTTGAGCCCGATGATGACGAGCGCGCCGGAAACGTAGATGGCGGCCATGACGGGCGCCAGAATGCCGGTGACCCTGCCGATCCGACTGATGCCGCCGATCACCACCATGCCGACGATGGAGGTGGTGATCAGGCCCGTGATCCACGGTTCGACGCCGAAGACGGTGGCGAAGGTGTCGGCCACCGTGTTGGCCTGGATGGCGTTCCCGGTGAGAAAGGCGGTCAGCCCGAGCATCAGCGCGAAGAAAACCGCAAGCGGCTTCCACTTCGGTCCGAGGCCCTTCTCGATGTAGTACATGGGGCCGCCGGACACGGTTCCCTCCCACTTCTTGGCGTCGCGGTCGACACCCTCCAGCTGCCGGTAGTGCTGCGCCAGCGTGACCTCGGAGTACTTGGTGGCCATTCCGAAGAACGCGGTGACCCACATCCAGAAGAGCGCGCCGGGGCCACCCCAGTGGATGGCCAGGGCGACGCCGGCGATGTTGCCGATGCCCACCGTGGCCGACAGGGCCGTCGTGAGCGCCTGAAAGTGCGACACGTCCCCGGGCTCGTTGGGATCGTCGTACATCCCCGAGGTGACGGCGAAGCCGTGTCCCAGCTTGCGCAGCTGGAGAAAACCCAACCGCACCGTCATGAAGATCCCGGTGCCGATCAGCGCAATGATGACCCACGGCACCTCCTGACCCTGAATCGGAATCCCCTTGTCCCAAATGTACGTCGAGAGTGTGCCGAGAACTGCTTCAAATGTTTCCATGAATGCTCACAACTCCGGAGATCGAATTCGGCGATCGATCCACCCTAGAGAGGTGCCCCCGGAGGTGTCAAGAAACCGGCCCGGATCAGGAGAGGGAGACAAGGCGGGTGCCACCGACAGATCGACGGCCCGCCGTGCTAGGTTCAGAGCATGAGCTTGCACATCGTCGACCACCCGCTTCTCCACGACATCATGGCCCGGCTGCGCGACCGTGAGACCCCGTCGGACGACTATCGCGCGCTGACGTATCGGATCTCGACCTTTCTGGTGGCGGAGGCGACACGGGACCTGCCGACGCGGGAGGTCCCCGTCTCGACCCCGCTCGAGGAGACGACCGGGCACCGGCTCGCGTCCAGGGTCGTGGCGGTGCCGGTTCTCAGGGCGGGAATCGGCATGCTGCAGGCCTTCGTCGACCTGGTCCCGGGCACCGAGGTGGGTTACTTCGGCCTGGAACGAGACGAAGAAACCGCGGTGGCGCGCCGCTACTACGAAAAAGTTCCCCACGATCTCGGAGAAGCGGTGGTCTACCTGCTCGACCCGATGCTCGCCACCGGCGGGTCCGCCGCCATGGCGGTGGAGGGCCTGCTGGAACGGGGCGCCAAGGACGTCCGCCTGGTGGCCATCGTGGCGGCGCCCGAAGGCGTCGATCGGCTCCTGGAGCGCACCAACGGGACAACCATCTACGCCGCAGCCCTCGACCGCGGACTCAATGAGAGAAAGTACATCCTGCCCGGTCTGGGCGACTTCGGAGACCGGCTGTACGGTACGTGAAGGTGACGCGCCGTCGCGGCAACACCGTGGTAGCGTACGAAGCACCATGACCACCCTCAGACGAGCGGTTTCGCGGTGGCAGGTCGTTGCCCTGGCCCTCAACGGCGTGATCGGCAGCGGTGTCTACCTGCTTCCGGCGGCGGCGGCGGCGGTGCTGGGACCGGCGAGCCTGTGGGCGGTACTGTTGGCCGGCGGGGTGGTCCTGCTGGTCGTACTGTGTTTCGCCGAAGCGGCGAGCCATTTCGATGAACCCGGAAGCGCCTACCTCTACGCAGGCCGTGCCTTCGGTCCGTTGGTGGGGTTCGAGGTCGGCTGGATGAGCTGGCTGGCGCGGGTGGCTACCGTGGCGTCGCTCTCGGTGGGGTTCGCCCAAGCGCTGAGCTACCTGTCGCCCTCCTTCGCCGTCGGCCTGCCGCGTGCTCTCGCCGTTTCGCTCCCACTGCTCGGACTGACCGCCATCAACCTCATCGGAGTCCGATCGGGCGCCAACACCGCCGTGGTGCTCCTGCTCGGTAAGATGCTCCCCCTCGGCATCTACATTGCGGTGGGTCTCTTCGCCGTCTCGATGTCGACCGCCGCCGGCCAGGCAGCCACCGAACCCGGCGGATTGGCCGGTGCGGCTCTGATCCTGATCTTCGCCTACGGCGGCTTCGAGAACACCGCGGCGCCGGCCGGCGAGTACACCAACCCCCGCCGGGACATCCCCTTCGCTCTGCTGGTGGAGATCGGCACCGTCACCCTGCTCTACCTGGCCGTGCAGTGGGTCGCCCTCGGAACGGTTCCCGACCTGGGATCCTCGGCAACTCCGCTGGCCGACGGAGCGCGCCTGTTTCTGGGCGGCTGGGGAGGCCTGCTGCTGACGGTGGGAGCGGCGGTCTCGATCCTCGGAACCAGCAACAACTCGGTGCTGGCGGGACCCCGGTACCTCTTTGCCCTCGCCCGCGACGGCTACGGGCCACGTTTCCTCGCCTCGGTCCACCCGCGGTTCCGGACCCCCGCCAACGCAATCCTGCTGCAGACCTGTATTGCACTCCCGCTCGCTCTCAGCGGGACATTCGTGGGTCTGGCCACCTTGTCGGTGATCGCCCGGCTCTTCGCCTACCTCGGCACCACCGCCGCCGTCCCGGTCCTTCGCCGCACATTCCCCGCCACCGAGGGCTTCCGTCTCCCATTCGGCCCGCTCATCCCGATAGCCGCGACGGTGGTCGGCCTCGCCCTCTTGGCGAGCGCCTCGTGGACCAATCTACTCGCCGGAGCCGCAGCGGCAGCCGTCGGCGGGGTGATCTACGCGCTGCGGAGATCCGACGATCAGTCCCCGGCGTCGTAGACCTTCCACATGTCGTCGTCGTCGTAGATCTTCTCGGTGGCATCGACGTGCATCGCATCGAGCTCGAAGTCGCGATAGGTCCCCGCTTCGGCAGCGGCCTCGGCGAAGGCCTCGTGCTGGATCATCGCGCTCATGATCTCGTTGGTCCCGGTCCAGATCTGCGCCAGACGCATGTCGCGGACCGCGCGCTCGATGGGGTAGACGTCGGTGTAGCCGATCCCGCCGGTGATCTGCATGGCCAGGTTGGCCACCTCCCACCCGGCGTCGGTGACCGTCTTTTTGGTTTCGGACACGATCCGGCGCAGGTTCGGCGCGGCGGCGTCGGCGGCCCTCGCCGCCTGATAGACCATCGCACGGGAGGTATCGAGCCGAGTCTGGGCGTCGGCCACCATGAAACTGACCGCCTGGAACTTGCGGATCGGCCGGCCGAAGGCCTTGCGGCGACTGGCATACTTCATGGCGACATCGAGACAGCCCTTCATGCCGCCGGTGATGGGTGCGGCGCTGCACAGGCGCTCGGGAACCATCATGGTGTGAAAAACCCGCGCGCCGCCGTGGAGGCCGCCGATGAGGTTTTCCTTCGGCACCACGACATCCCGGAAGACGACGCGACCGGTGCCGCCGCCCCGCGTACCCATCAGGCCGTAGAGGTACTTCACCTCAACCCCGGGACCACGGTCGATGAGCATGGCGCTGATCCGCTGATCCGGCGGTGCTTGCTCGTCGTGGTTGGTGCGGACGTAGGCGAGGAAGAAGTCGGCGCCCTCGGCGCCGACGATGAAGCGCTTCATGCCACGCACGATGAAGTGATCGCCGCGATCCTCGGCCCGCGACGAGGCGCCGAAGAAGTCCGACCCTCCCCGCGGCTCGGTCAACGCCTCGGCGGCGACCTTGTCGCCCGCGAGCATGGGCGCCAGGTAGCGCTTCTTCTGGGCCTCGGTACCGAAGGTGTTGATCGCTTCCCCGACGATGGAGGGCATGACGTAGCAACACCCCGCCGCCGTCCCCAGCACACCCACCTCTTCCATGGCGGCACACTCCGCCACCCAGGACAGGCCTCGTCCGCCGAACTCCTCGGGGAACCTGAGCCCCAGCGTCTTGTGGCGGGCGAAGGTCTCGTACAGCTCCCGCGGATATTGAATCTCGTCGCGGTCCATCCGCCGCAGATACTCGGGATCCACCTCGGTCCGGACGATCTCGCGAAGCTCGTCCCGGACCGACCTCGACGCCTCGTCCAACATGAAGTCGTACACCGCCGCCTCCTCTCACGCCGCCGTTTCGTAACAACTCCCAGTATCGCCCCCGGAACGAAGGGCTGCAACGCCGAAGCCGCGCCTATCCCCCGCTGTCCAGGTAGCCCAGCGCCTCGAGCATCTCGACCGTGTCCGAGTCGAAGCTCACATCGCCCACCGCCAGGGCCGATTCCGGCATCCCCTCCAGGTACCGCTTTAGTGACTCGGCCAACCCCGGCTCGGGTACAGCCGACAGCGCCCAGGGCGGTGTGTGGCCGCCCTGCGGCGATTCCTGTCGTCGAACCAGGTTGTCGGCCTCGGCGGCGTCATCAACCAGGTCGTAGACCTCGCTTCGTTCGGGGAAGAGCAGGTCATAGATCAGCTTGGCCGACGAGGAACGAACGCCCACCTGCACGTCCTTCGGTCGAGGGGGCCGCTCGCCGAGGAAGGGGGCATGGTGACGCCACTCCGCAACGACGAACCGATCGGTCGGCTCGGCGCTCGTGTCCAGGAGGTTCCGGCCCTGCGCCCCGGGCAACGGGGGCGCCCCCAGCATGGCGATCAGGGTCGGCGCCAGATCCACGGTGGAAACCAGATCCCGCCGCCGCCCCGGACTGCCGAGAGGCTGCCGGATCATCATCGGCACGTGGAGCACCTCGTCATAGAGCTCCTGGTGGCCGTACATGCCGTGCTCTCCGAGAAACTCACCGTGGTCGCTCACTACCGCCACCAGGGTGCCGCGGTCCAGGTCCAGCTCCTCGAGGACCTCGAGCAGCCGCCCCACGTAGTGGTCGAGCTCGAATACCTCCGCCCGGTAAGCGGTCCTGATCTGTTCCACCGAGTTGTCGCCAGCTCGCATCGTTTCCATGGTGATCGGTGGTTGCGGCTCCAGTCCGAGAGCTTCCCACGTGCGCGGCTCGCAGTGGTACGGAGCGTGCGCCTCGTAGTAGTGAACCCAGAGGAAAAAGCGTCGGCCGCGGTGCTTCTTCAACCAGGAGATTGCCGTCTCGTTGACGCAATCCGCCCCGCCACCGGCCTCGGGCCGCTGGTCCTTCCGTCGGGTTCGCTCGTGCTCGAAGGTGTCGAAGCCGCGGTGAAAGCCGTACCGCCGGCCCAGTGCGCTCACCGAGACGATGCCGCCGGAGAAGAATCCGTGCCGCCCGAGGTGCTCGGCCAGAGTGGCCGCTCCAGCGTCGAGCTCCTGGGGCAGGTCGATCCCGTTGAACAGCACGCCGTGGTGCGCCGGATGCAGCGCCGTCAGGAGGGTCGCGTGCGATGGGCCGGTCCGCGGCGACGTGGCGAAGGCCTGTTCGAAGACCACCGACTCTTCCGCGAAGCGCGCGAGGTTCGGCGAGGAGGCTTCCGGGAATCCGTAGGATTCGAGGATGTCAGCGCGGACCGTATCCAGGGTGATCAGGAGCAGGTTGTGATTGCCGTCGGGCGGATGCGGCGGGTCTCCACAGGAGGACAGCAGAGTCACCATCGCCGCCGCGAAGAGCACCCGCATGGCAGCCTCCGATCGGTGCACCGATGCTCCGATCTCCGAACAACCTCGTTGATTCACCACGACATTCTAGCCCCAGTATTCATGAGGCTTCGTCTTGAGGTCGTCGAGGCGCCGCTACCGGTCGCATTTCCTCATCTCGGGGTACTCGCCGCCCCGTCGGCGGTGATCCAACGCACCGAGTCCACCAAGCGGCATCGTGTCCCTCTCCGGCGGAGATTTCATCCCGTACTTCGACCTCATGTCTCACCGAGGCTTTTTCTGCGATGGATTCGAAACGGCCGACACGTCGGGCTGGGACTGAAAACCTCCCCAGATCGATCGCTGAGGGCGAAACCAACACCGACTCCACCGGCGACCCCGGTTACAACATGACGCTCTCGCAACAACGGGCGGACTCGGTGCGCGGCTTTCTCGCCGAGCAGGGAATCGACCCGGGCCGGATGATCGCCGTCGGCTACGGGCTGACCCGTCCCGCCGCGGACAACAGCACCCGCGAGGGCAGGGCCAAGAACCGGCGGGTCGAGATCATCATCGCCGAAGGTGAGGTGGCGGAGAACTGAGTCACGACACCAACGACCGTTTCCTGAAACACGAAGAACACCGGAGGGCCTCGATTGTCCAACTGCTCAAGTTGAGCACCTTGGTTCGGAGGAGCATGCTGTAGGGGGGAGGCACCATGAACCCACCCGCCAGCGACCTCGGTCCGATCCGCACCCACATCGCCGAGACCGTCTCTGCCACCGTCCAGCGCACCCTGGACACGGCGCCGGTGATCCCGGCTATCGCCGCCCGGGCCAAGGCGGCCGCCGAGGAACACCCGGACTTCATCCGGGGCGATCAGGGCCAGGTGGTCGGCATCCGCCCCGATCTCGAGATCTACTACGGCCCATCGTCCGGCCTGCCCGAGCTCCGCCATGCGGTCGCCCGCTTCTGGACCCGGGCGTACGGTCTCGGTGCTGCCGTCGGCCTCCCGGAGGGCGGCCTGACGGCGGAGAATGTCGCCGTCGTCTCGGGGGCGACAGAGGGCATCGCCATCCTCATGCGGCTGCTGGCACCCGGTCACCGGGTGGGCGTCCAGCGGTGGTTCTGGGGCAACTACCGCAACCTGATCGCCCACGCCGGTGGGGAACCGGTGGTCTACGACCTCTTCACTGACGACGGCCGGTTCGCCGTGGACGCCATCGAGGCGGCGGTCGACGAGCGGGACATCCGGGTACTCATCATCAACGCGCCCGCCAATCCGACCGGCGACACCCTGGACGACCGAGAGCTCGCCGAGCTCGCCGACCTGGCGCGGCGGCGGAAGCTCGTGATCGTGGCCGACGAGGTCTACAACTGGATCCGATACGACGCCGAACCGCGCTCCTTCCTGGGCTTCGCACCCGAGCGCACGATCGTCGTCGGCGCCGCGTCGAAGGAGTACCTGATTCCCGGCGCGCGGACGGGCTACCTGATCAGCAGCGATACGACCCTGGCCGGTGAGTGGCTGCCCCGAATGATCCGCTGCTCGTCATCTTCGCCGAACGTCCTCGGCCAACGGACCGCGCTGGACATGCTCGCACCGGACGTGGAGGACCTGGAAGCGGGACGCCCGCCGCGGCTCCTGCTCGAGATCCGCCGGGAGCTCGAACGGCGCCGCGACCGGATGGCGGAGGCCCTGCAGAACACCGGATGGACCCTCATCACCCGCGACGGGAAAGCGCCGCGCGGCGGCATTTCGATGTTCGCCCGGCTCCCCGAGGGCTTCGACGACGACCGCGCGTTCCTCGACCGCGCCATGGAGCTCGGCCTCTTCAGCGCCATCCCGGGATCGGCATTCGGCGCGTCCGGCTGCGTTCGCTTCGGCTACGCGGGCATGACCGTCGAGCAGATCGGCCGACTCGAGAAGCACCTGCGATCCCTGGCCGGGTGATCTTTCCCGGTTTGCCCGAAGAATTCATGAGCTGTCTACTACGGCCGACGATGCATCCGCGCCAATCGAGTCTTCTCATTTCGGGGTGCTCAACGTACCGTCAAGGTCGCCCCCGCGCCCCGAAACGAAAAAACTCGATTGGCATCGGCGCCTCGCCGACCTCGCGACGAAAAACATGAATACTTCGGGTTAGGGAACTTCCCGCAGGTGGGTTTCGTAGGCCTTGCGCGGCGGTGCGGGAGGAACCTCCGCCGGGTAGCCCATGGCAAGTAGGGCGACGACGCTCTCGCCCTCCCCCAGCCCCAGGATGCTGCGCACCGGAGGCGCCACTCCCAACGAAAGCCACACCACACCGATGCCGCGATCCCAGGCCTCGAGGGACATGTTCTGAACCGCAACGGCACAGCTCAACGGGTTCTCCAGTTTCTCGAGATCATCGTTGGGCGGGCGTGAGACCACCGCCACCATGTAGGAAGCGCCCCCGAAGTCCTCCTTGAGGATGGTGACGTTCTTCCTCTTGGGCGCCGGCAGATCGGGGTCCGCGAGCAACTCCTCGGCCTTGGCCTGGAACATCGCGAGCAGCTTCGCCCGGGCCCGGGGGCCGACGACGACGAACTCCCACGGCTGGGCATTGGCGTGCGACGGCGCCCACATCGCGGCTTCGAAGATGGCGTCCAGTGTCTCCTGTGGGATGGTATCCGGTTTGAAACGCCGCACCGTCCGCCGCTGCTTGAGGTGATCGAGGATGTTCATGGTGACCTCCCTCTCTTGGTACCGTCAGCCTACTCCATCTCCGGCCGAACCGTGATCCCCGCAAAACACCAGCCCGATCCTCCCTCACGGACCGCCGGGTGTTCTTCCGCAGCAGTCGAAAAACGCTGAGTGTTCAAAACACCCGACCGCTCAGAGCGACTTCTCGAAGTTCCTCAATCCCTTGAGGTACCGCACGTAGTTGATCTTCACGTAGTACAGCGAGCGGAATGGCTCCGTCGAGGTCTTGAGCGCCGCGACGATCTCCTCGCGCTGCTGATCTTCGAGACCGGGCACCCGCTTCAAGTGATAGATGAAGTCTCCCATCTCCACATTGCTGCGGAGACCGGCGCTGATCCCGGTGAAGAGCTCCGGGTTCGATCTCACGAAGTCCCACTTGGTCTTCAGCAGCCGCCGGATGGTGGCGATGAGCTCCCCGTTGAGCTGCTGCAGGTTGAGCTTGGTCTCGTACTCGGCGACCGCCGTCGTCGACATCTTGATCTCTTCCCTGATCAACGCGGGGAGTTCCCTGCCCGCTGCGATGTTGCGCTCCTTCGGCGCTCCGGCCGCCATGTTCCGTTTGACCTCGTTCTGGAAGCTCTCGTACACCGTCCGCATCACTCGTTCGACGGCGAAGTACAGGAGCTCGCGCACCCTTTCGTGCTCCTCACCCAGCCGGTTGTTCAGCGTGGTGAAGATGTATCCGGTCATCGCCCCGATGAGAAACCACCGGAGCTGAACAACGGCCTCGGCGTCCTTCTCCCAGGCGAGGGCATCGATGAGGATTCCCCGGAACTCGGCCGCCCCCAGGTTGATCTGGTCCTCGGTCTCCTTTTGGACCCGCTCGACCTCCTTGGCGAGGGACGCCTGGGCCGCGGCTCGGGACCTCGCCTCGTCATCCGCCGTCGAGGTCCGAACCCTCTGCTCCAGCTCGTCCAGCTGCTTCTTCCGGCCTCCGGCGTAGAGCGGGTAGTGGATTCGGGAGCCCCATTTCGACCTGACTCCGTCAAGCTTGCCGAGGAACTCCTCGAGGGTTGCCGTGCGGGTGAGCGTCGCCTTGAGCTCTTCGACGTAGAGCTCCTGGTGCGAGAGTCCGGGCGCAAGCGAACCGGCCTCTTCGATCTCGCGAATGCCGTCGAGGGCGCGCGACGACCACGACCGCGCCGCCCGTTCATCCACCTTCGCGGCAACCCGGTCCAGCTCCGCGAGACCGCAGCTGATCGCGTCGAAGAGGCGAACCGCCACGTCGGCGACGATTTTGGTCACCTCCGGAACGAACTCTTCCCTTTCGGGCCCGTTGTCGAATGCTGCAGCCAGACGTTCGCGTGGTGTGGTGAGTTCCATCAGCCAATTCTCCGTGTTCGGGTCGACGTTCGACCACAGTCTCGAGGGCACGATACCACCCTCGACGATTCTCGGTTCTGCAATCGACAACGCACCCCTGCTGCGGCGGCAACCAGCCCCGAACACGATCTCCAGGGGTACAATGGAGGCAACTGATTCCAAGGAGGCGTCCGATGCTCAGAAAGGGACTCGTCCTGTGCAGCGCGGTCCTGTTTTCTCTTCCGCTGATCGCCGCCGGCACCGAACTCTCCGGAGAGCTGCTCTATGACGATTTGCCCTTCGCCGACGTCTTCCCCGATGTCGCTTCCTCGTTGATGTTCGCGAATCCCTGGAGCGGTGGCGATCAGATCGAGGGAACCGTCGACCTCACCACCTCGACCTACCACGTCAGCGGGCTCACTTCCGGCCGCTGGGGGATCACCGTCTACCTCGAACGGCGCGGATCTCCGGGCAACGTCGGCGACGGCGGCGACCTCCAGGCCTACACGAACATCGACATCGACGATGCCGACCCGACCGTTGAGGAGGACATGGAAGTCAAGCACAACGTCCACGTCATCTCACCCATCGACTCCGACGCCGATTTGAACGGGTCCGGCCACGACTGCACCCACCACCCCGCCGTCCCCTACCCCATCACCTACGCCGTCGAACCGGTGCCGCGGGCGGTGAGCTACACCTTCAAGGCCAGCCTCGAGCTCTGCCCCGGAGGCTCGGTCGGGTGGTTCGAAACGACCTCCGACCACCCCTCGACAGTGATTCCCTTCGGGACGGCCAACGAGGATTTCCAGAACCCCTGGGTGACCTGTCTCGGAGCGAGCGGCGCGGACCTGTGCGCCGGGCCGACCTTCCGCTATACCGACGCCCATGTGTGGGGTCTCTTCCTGCGGAACTCGTCCGACCAACATCGAGGCATTCACCTCACCGACACCCTCGTCGTCCCCGCCGTCGCAAGCGCAGGAGGCGCCCAGGGGACCTACTGGTCCAGTGCGGTGACCCTCACCAATCTCGCGGACACGGACCAACACATCGACATCACCTACACCCCCCGAGGCGAAAACGGCCTCGAGACCTACTCGCAGGAGACCGTGGTAATCGACGCTTTGTCGCAGATCACCTGGGCCGACATCCTGGGCGAGCTCTTCTCGACGACCGGCGCCGGCTCGCTGGAGATCAGGGGTCAGGAGCTCGCGGTGGTCAGCCGGACATCGACGCCGGCGGCCAACTCGGGATCCTACGGCCAGGGAATCCCGCCGGTTCAACCGGAACAGGTGCTGAGCAACACCGGCACGACCGCAGCCGTCGTCGGCGGTGTCGAGCAAGGGTCGGCGTGGCGGACCAACCTGGGCCTCTGCGAGGTCTGGGGGGAAGGCGTAACGGTGCGGGTCACGGTCATGGACGAGCTCATGGCCGAGCTCGGCAGCAAGGACTACACGCTGCGGCCGTTCGAGAACATCCAGGTCAACGAGGTCGCCACGAAGGTCGGTGGAACGAGCTCATTGGTCAACGGCGCGGTCGAGGTGGCCGTGATCTCCGGCAACGGCCGGGCCGCCGCCTACATCTCGGTCGTCGACAACGGTACCGGTGATCCCACCTTCGTCGCCGTTGCGCCTCAATTTCCCTCCGGGAGCTGAAGCGCCCACCACATCGAATCGTGGCAACGGTACACTAGGCTCTCGATCAACGAATGATGGAGAGACCATGACCATGCCGAGAACGATCATCGTGTCCCTTCACCCCAAGCCCCTTCTCCGAGGCCTGGTGAGAAGCTCCCTTGCGGCGTGCCTGGCGGCCGTCGCCCTTGCGGTATCGGCTGCCGAACCCCGCGAACTGAAGCTCGGATCCGACGAGTGGCCCCCGTTCACCGGCAGCGTCGAGCAGCAGCGGGCGGCCCTCGATCTGGTTCACACCGCACTCGACCGAGCCGGCATCAGCGCCGCCACCGCCATTCACGACTGGAAACACGTCGAGATCGCCATCCGGCGCGGCGAGCTCGACGGCAGCGCGGCCATGTGGCGCAACGCGATCCGGGAGAAGGACCTCCTGTTCTCGGCGCCGTACCTGGAGAACCGGCTGATCCTCATCGGCGCCAAGGGCAGCGACGTTACGGCGACGCACATGTCCGAACTGACCGGAAAGCGGGTGGCGGCCGTTGGTCACTATGCCTACGGCGAGGACATCGAACGAGTTGAGGGCGTGTACTTCGTCAGCTCCCACAACGACCAGGACAGTCTCGACAAGCTTCTTGCCGGAGACGTCGACTACATCCTGGTGGACGAGCTCGTCGCCCAACACCTGGTGACTTACCAGCCCGACGAGGCGGCGGCCAACCTGGAGATCGGGATGAAGCCGCTGGCTCGCCGAACGCTCCACTTCGCCATCCGGCGCGACGTTCCCAACGCCGACAAGATCATCGCCAGGTTCAATGCCGAGATTCCCAAGCTGCAGGCCGACGGCACCTACGCACGGATCCTGAACGTGGGTTGGATCCGGGTCGATGCCGACGGCGACGGCCTCTACGAGCTGGTGCCCTTCGGTGAGAGCGTCGGCCAGATGCCGCCGGGGAGGGTGTACGACGTCTTCGGCGACCTCCCCGAGGCCGAGGAGCCGGACGAGACGCA
>JAZBOQ010000092.1:0-3854 GCA_036351195.1 Thermoanaerobaculales bacterium
AAACCACTACCATCTGGCGGTTCGCAGCGGTGAGGTCTCTCTCGACCGCCCGATGCGAAGCCTGCAGCAAAGGGTGACGCGAGGTGTCAACGCCCGTCAGAGGGTATGGGGTCCCCTCTGGCAAGGACGGTTCAAGGTCAAGATCATCGACAGTCAGAGGTATCTCGATTCTTTGCTGGCCTACATCCATCTGAATCCGGTCACGGCGGGAATCGTCGATGACCCCGCGGAGTACAGGTGGAGCGGTCATCTGGACCTGCTGGGGAAAAGGCGGAAGCCGATCGTTGACGTGGACGAGGTTCTGAGGGTGTTCGGACGGACTCGCCGCTCGGCGCGGGCGGCATATGTTCGGCGAATCAAAGGTGCGGTTGAGGAAGAGTGGATCGGGGAGGAGCCGGGCCGCCTGCCGTGGTGGCGCCTCGGAAGGCCGCCGAAAGCCGAGCTCGAGGATCCTGAGGACGCGGTTCGAAAACGTCGTGAAAAGGAGCAGATGGGTCCAAAGTGGAGACCGGAGGTCGATGTCGACACCTTCGTCTCGAAGGTATCGGAGTTCCTCGGGCTCGACGAGCAGGACCTTCGCTCCAGCAGCCGCGCAGTTGAGCTTGTGGAGGGACGGGAGCTTCTGATGACGTTGGGCGTCGAGCGCTATCGACTCAAAGTCAAGGAGCTCGCAGAAAGCGTTCGCAAGTCGCCCGATGGGATGAGTCAAGCACTCGCAAGGGGAGTCAGAAGACGAGCCCAGGACGCCGACTTCAGGAACAGGTTCAGCGACCTCGATCATGCCGTCACCGAGGCGATCGGCATCGCTCACAATAACGTAATAACGTGACCGGCACCTTTTCACTTTTAGGGGCTAATCCAATGCCACCCCCTCAGGGGGTGGCTTCTTTAACGACCCGATCGAGCGGCCGCCCGGCCTGAACGGAAACTGGCCAGCGGCACCCTTCAGTGCTCGGTGGCGAGACGATAGCCGCCGATCGATTCTCGGGGCGACAGAATCGTGATGAAGGCCCTCGGGTCGCGATCGAGGGCAATCTGCTTGAGCCGTTGAATCTCGGCGCGGGGCACCACCGCGTAAAGCACGGCCCGGTCCCGGCCGGTGAACCCGCCAGTGCCAGGGAGCACCGTCACTCCCCGGCTCATCACCTTGACCAGCCCGCCGCAGACCTCATCCGGTCGACCGGTCACGATGAGCACCGCACGGGTCGATGTCATGCCGTGGAGGACGGCGTCGAGCGTCCGGCTCATCACGAAGGAGAGCAGCAGAGCGACCATCGCCGGCTCGGGTCCGTAGAGGATCCCCGCGAGGCCGTAGACGCAGGCGTTGATCGCCAGGAAGGTCCGGCCGAAGCTCCACCCCCACCACCGGTGGAAGAGACGGGCGAGAATGTCGGCGCCGCCGGTTGTACCTTTGCCGTGGAAAACGAGAGCCAAACCGAGCCCGCCGAGACCGCCGCCGTAGCAGATGGTGAGCAAGCGGTCGCTGGTGACCTCGGGCAGGTAAGGGCCGAAAAGCTCGGTGAATACCGCGAGGAGAATGACTCCAGCCAAAGTGCGCAGAAACGCTCCGGCACCGCCGAGGAGGCGCCACTGGAGGGCGAGCAGGGGGAGATTGAGGAGGATCAGCCCGATCCCGAAAGGCAGTCCCAACGACAGCTCGCCGATCACCGCCAGACCGGTGACTCCACCGGCCACCACGTCGTTGGGCAGAAGAAAGATATTGATGGCGAGAGCGTTGAGCAACGCCCCGACCGAGATCAGGGCAAATTCGCTGACCACTCGCCACGGACGGCTCTTCGACGGTGCGGCGGCGCTCATTCAGATCCTCCAGCTGGAGTCGCGCCTGCTCCGTGCGCGAATCTCCTCGACGTCGGCCCCATAGTACCGGCAAAAGAACGATCTTTTGGTATCGTTCGGCCGGAGCCGACGCGGTATCCTCGGAGAATGTACGAGCAGATCTCCCACGCCATTCTCAACGACATCCTCGACGACCTCGGATCGGATCTGAACCGAGAGGATCTGCGCCACTTCTTCGTCCGTCTCGGCGCCAACTTCTACGCGATCCATTCACTTTTCAGTCATCTGTACGGCGATCGCGACGACGTCGCCGATCAGCTCCGGTCTCTGGTCGAAAGGCTCGCACGGGCCTATGTTCGACGGCCGGACGAACTCCGCCGGATCGATATGGATCGCGAGGAAGACCACAACTGGTTTCTGAACCAGAACATCGTCGCCATGGCGCTCTACTGCGAGGGCTTCGCCGGCGATCTGAAGGGGTTGGAGTCCCGGCTCGAGTACCTCGCCGAGCTCGGGATCAACATGGTGCACGTCCTGCCGATCCTCACCGGTCCGGAAGGCGCCAGGGACGGCGGCTACGCGGTCAGCGACTTCCGTCGCATCGATCCCAGGGTCGGCACCGCCGAGGACCTGTCCCGGCTTGCCCGGACGATGCGGGAGAGAGGCATGCTGCTCGCTCTCGACGTCGTGGTCAACCACACCTCGGACCAGCACGAGTGGGCCCGCCGGGCACGAGTCGGCGACGAGGAGTTCGAGAACTTCTACTTCCTGTTCGACGATCGCCGGGTGCCGGACGCCTTCGAGCGGACCATGCCCGAGATCTTCCCCGAGAATGCGCCCGGCAACTTCACCTTCGACGAGGCGTCGGGCAAGTGGGCGATGACGGTCTTCAACACCTACCAGTGGGATCTGAACTACACCAACCCACGGGTCCTCATCGAGATGGTCGACGTCATTCTCCACTGGGCGAACCACGGCGCCGATGTGATTCGCTTGGATGCGGTGGCCTTCTTGTGGAAACAGCTCGGGACGAGCTGCCAGAACCTGCGCGAGGCGCACCTCATCCTCCAGTTGATGAAGGACTGCTGTCAGGTGGTGGCGCCCGGTGTGCTGTTCATCGCCGAGGCGATCGTCGCACCGGTGGAGATCGCCCGCTACTTCGGCGAGGACGCGGTCATCGCCAAAGAGTGCGAGATCGCCTACAACGCCACCCTGATGGCGCTGCTCTGGGACGGTGTCGCGACGGGCAACGCAAAGCTGTTGAGTCGGGGCGTGTTCAGCCTGCCGAACAAGCTCGATCGCGCCACCTGGCTCAACTACGTGCGCTGCCACGATGACATCGGCCTCGGTTTCGACGACGCGGACATTGCCGCCGCCGGTTACGACCCGACAGCCCACCGGCGTTTTCTTCTCGACTGGTTCACGGGCCGATTCGAGGGGTCGGTCTCCCGCGGCGAACTGTTTGCGGTCAACACATGCACCGGGGACGCCCGAATCTCGGGATCGCTGGCCTCCCTCGCCGGTCTCGAGGCGGCGCTCGACAGCGGCGATTCCGAGGCGGTGGACCTCGCGGTCGACCGCATCGTCATGCTGCACGCGATGATCATGTCGTACGGCGGCATTCCGATGCTGTACTACGGCGATGAGGTGGCGACTCTCAACAACTGGGACTACCGCGACGATCCGGCGCGCGCCGACGATTCGCGGTGGCTGCACCGGCCGGTCGTCGACTGGCTGCGCATGGAACGCCGGTTCGAACGGGGCACCGTCGAGCAGCGGGTCTTTTCGGCCCTGAAACGGCTGATCGAGATCCGCAAGACGATCCCGGCGTTTGCCGATTTCAACAACCGCGAGCTGATCGATATCGACGATCCCTCGCTCTTCGCATTCCTGCGCACACCGCCCGATCTGAGCGGCGAGCCGGTGCTGGTCGTGGCGAACTTCGGGCTGGCGCCGGCGACCCTCGTTCCCCACGAGCTCGGTGGACGCGGGATCTTCCGCTATGGAACCGTCGTCGACCTGCACACGGGCGACGTCATCGAGCTCGATCGGGAGCC
>JAZBOQ010000093.1:0-10313 GCA_036351195.1 Thermoanaerobaculales bacterium
ACCTCGCCGGCCTCGCCCAGGTCAAGAAGATCGGCAAGGACGTCACCATCTTCCACGCCGGCGACCCCGCCGACGCGGTCTACGTCGTGGCCAGCGGCCGAGTCAAGGTCGTCACGACCTCTTCGGACGGCAAGGAGTTCATCCTCACCGTCCTCGGCGCCGGCCAGGTCTTCGGTGAGATGGCCCTGCTGGAGAGCACGACGCGATCGGCCTCGGTGGTCACCCTCAGCGCAGTCGAGGTCCTGGTGATCAACCGCGCCGACTTTCAACGGCTGCTCGACTCCAACCCGAGGATCTCGCAGCGTCTCATGGCCATCCTCTCGCGCCGGCTGCGGCGCGCCAACGCCAAGATGGAGTCCCTGGCCTACATGGACGTGGCGGGGCGGCTCGCGCGCTACCTCCTCGACCTCGCCCGCGACCACGGCCAGCGCCTGGGCAACGGCTGGGTCGTGGTGCGGCGGCCCACCCACTCGGACATCGCCCACTCCATCGGCACCAGCCGGGAGACCGTCTCCCGCCTCATCAACGAGTTCGAGGAGGGTTTCGGCCTGGTGAACAAGGGAAAGTTCACCTACATCAGGGAGAACTTATTGGAATAGTCTGTGACCTCAGAAATCGAAAAGGCTGCCCTCGGGCAGCCTTTTCGATTTCTGAGAGTTGAAGCTCATTCCCGGTGCCACACCGTCCCATGGGGTGTGTCCTCGAGCACGATGCCGCGGGCCGCGAGCTCGTCCCGGATCTCGTCGGCGCGGGCGAAGTCCTTGCTCTGCCGAGCCGATGTGCGCTCCCCGACGAGGTCGTCGATGTCGGCATCGCCGGAGTCGACCTCGGCTGCCGGAAAGATGGCGAGAACCGAGTCGGCATCGTTGAACGCTTGCCGCAACGCCGCGAGGGCGGCCTCGCTGATCCCTTTGTCGTCCAGGGTGGAGTTGACCTTGCGCAACAGGGTATGCAACGCCGCCAGCGCCCGCGCCGTGTTGAGGTCATCGGCGAGCGACGCTCGGAAATCCTCCTGGAACTGGTGGACGACCTCCAGGAGCTCGTCGGCGCCTTCAGTGCATGGGGTGTTGTCGAGTCGCCGGACGGTATTGGCGATCCGTTCGATGGCCTGCTCTGCCGCGTGCAGCCCGTCGAAGGTGAAGTTCAGACGCTGACGATAGGGCACCGAGATCAACAGGTATCGCACCACCAGTGGGTCGAACCCCTTCTCCACGAGATCGCGCAGGGTGAAGAAGTTACCCACCCGCTTGGCCATCTTCTCCCCCTCCACCACCAGGTGCTCCGCGTGGAGCCAGTAGCGGGCGAACGGCACTCCGGTGGCGCCCTCGGACTGTGCGATCTCGTTCTCATGGTGAGGAAAGATGTTGTCGACGCCGCCGCAGTGGATGTCGAAGCTCTCGCCGAGCAGCGCCATGGACATGGCCGAGCACTCGATGTGCCAGCCCGGCCGCCCGGGTCCGAGCTCGGTCTCCCACACGGGCTCCCCCTCTTTGGGCGCCTTCCAGAGCACGAAGTCGCGCGCGTCGTCCTTCTCGTAGTCGTCCACGTCGATGCGCGCGCCCGCCAGATTCTCCTCGGGGCGCACCCCGGAGAGCTTGCCGTACTCGGGAAAGCTGCTGATCCGGTAGTAGATGGAGCCATCGGATCGGTAGGTCTTTCCCTCGGCCTCCAAACGCTTGATGATCTCCACCATCTCCGGCACGTAATCGGTGGCTCGGGGGTAGTGCTCGGCGGGCTCCACACCGAGCCGGGCGAGATCCTCGAAGAAGGCCTCCGCAAAGTGCTCCGTGAACTCTCTCAGGCTCACGCCCTTCTCGTTGGAGCGCTGAATGGTCCGGTCGTCCACGTCGGTGAGGTTCTGGACCTGAACCACCTCGTATCCGAACAGCCCCAGCGTCCGCCGCAGGACGTCTTCGAAGAGAAACGTCCGGTAGTTTCCGATGTGGGCGTAGTCATAGATCGTCGGCCCGCACGTGTAGAGGCGAACTCGATTCTCGTCCAGCGGGTGGAACTCTTCGAGACGCCGGCTCAAGGTGTTGAAAAATCGCAGCTCCGCGGTCATACCCGTCCTCCGAAGGTGGGATTGTACACGGCCGGTCCCCGGTTCCCGGACTCAGTCCAGCAGCTCGGTCGGCCGGACCAGGGTCACGCCCCTGGAAGCGAGCCCGGAGAGCTCTCGTGCGAGAACACCAATGGTGACCTCGTTGAGGTGGCCGATGGCGATGATCTCGCCGTCCATCTTCGAACGGTAGATCGCCTCCTCCAGCTGCGCCTCCACGGCCTCCGCGGTTCGCTCGTTGTCGAGGAAGACGTGCCGCCGGCCGGTGGCAACGCCCTGGGCCCGCGCCGCCTCCTCCGCCACCGTCGCCACCGTCGTGCGGGAGTCGAGAAAGGCGAGGCCCATGGACGCCAGATCCTGCATGACCCAGGTCATCATCCGCAGGTCGGCGGTGGCCTTGGATCCCATGTGGTTGTTGACGCCCACGACGTGGGGCACGTTGTTGATCGCCATGAAGACGGCGTCGTGCAGCTCGTCGTCGGACATTTCCGTCGTCAGCGCACCCGGACCGGGGTCCTCTCCGCCGACGGCCTCCATGGGAAGGTGGAGCCAGATCTCGTGGTCGGCGCCGTGAAGCGCCACCGCCGTCTCCGCCGAGTAGGGCAGAAACGGCAGAATCGCAATGCCCACCTGCGGCGGAAGCTCCGACGCGCGCTCCACCAGATCCATCCGCTGGCCTGCGTCATCGAGGAGAATCGCCAAACGGCCACGCGCATCGGGACTCAGGGTCGGCCGCGGCGTCCTGGTGGGCGCCGGGCGGCGAGTCGGGACCGCCGACGGTTGTGGCGCCGCCTGCGCGACCGCGTGCCGGGCCACCCGAAGCTCGAGGTCGAAGGCCTCCACTCGATGATCGATCCGCAGGCCGACCACCCGGCCGACCCGGCTCTCAGGCGCGGCCACGACGACGTCTTCGTGATCCCCGAGGATGCTCGCCTCGGCGATGAACTCCTCGCGCGCCGCCACGTTTGGGAAGCGAAGGCGCCAGGTCCTCACGAAGATGTCGTCGATCTTCCGGATCTCGGCATCCACCTCGAGATCATCCCCGGTGACCCCGTGGTGCTCCGCCATGCTCCGGAGCACGACGTCGACCCCCTCGCCCAGGGCCGGCGGCGCTTCGCCACCGGGTGTCACCACCCACCACAGCGCGAGGATCAGCAGCGCCGCCGACACCCCGATCCAGAGCAGCGGCGACTGCCACCAGGCAGCGGTTTTCTTTCGCGACGTCTTCCGTTTGGTGCGTTTCGCCATGGATCAGGCGGCCTCTGCCGGTTCCTCTTCCTCGGTCAGCAGCTCGATGGCCCGATCGAGCACCGGATCGGCATCCTCATCCTCCGCCGCATCGACCTCCTCGTCGGGACCAACCCCCTCCTGGCGGATGGGCTGGTCGTCCGGCCCCAACCAGCGGCCCACCGGGATCCACAGGTTCAGGTCCCCACGGCGAACCAGCCGCATGTGGGGTGCGTGGCCCATGGTCGTCGTCCCGACCAGGGTCGCTCCTGCCCGCTTCAACGCCGCGGCGAGGATTTCCCCGACACCCTCGGTGTCGTGATCGATGAGGACCACCGGGGGCGCTCCCGCTGAGCCATCGGTGGCGGAGATTGTCTCGGTCCCGGCCTCCCTACCCTTCCACATGGCGATCGTCCCCTCGTCGACGAAGAGATCGGCAACGGCGACCGCTTCCTCCTCGTGCCCCCAAACGAGCCCACGGAGATCCAGCACATCGGGCGCCTCGGGTTGGGCGAGCTCGCCGATGACGGCGGAAGCGTCTCTCGTCAGGCTGGTGATGGTCAGGACCCGAATCTCCTCGACCTCGTCGAGGGTCGCGTGGCCGGGCTGCCAATCTCGGGGAATGAGCTCCACCTCCCGCCGCTCATCCACCTGCCGGTCCATGACGGTGAGGGAGACGATGTCACCGGCGGCTTCACGACGAGACAGCTCGAAGGCGATCTGCCACAAGGGCCTCCCACGGGTGTAGACCTCGTCGATCTTCTCGATGACCTCCCATGTCTCCAGCCCCGCGTCGTCGGCCGGCGAACCGGGAAAAGCGAAGCGAACGGCTGCCGAACCGAGTCGCAGTGATAGCCCGAGTCCGTAGGCCGGCGGCCCGGTGAGAAGCTCCTCGTAGGCCGCCGCCTCGTCAGCGGCGATCACTGCGGCCCACGGGTCCAACGATTCGAGAATGCCGGCATCCAGAGACAGGGCGAGCACCTCCTGATCGAGCTCGTCAACGTACTCGGACTCCACCAGGTGGACCACCTCGGCAAGGTTGCCGAGGGCTTGGTAGAGACTCTCGTCGGATGTCAGGCCGGCGGTCAACAGACCTGCAAAGCAGGTGACCACGACCACCGATGCGATCAAGAGCGCTTGTCGAAAACGCTTCATGCCAGAGCGACTCCTCTCTGCGGTGAACAACATGGGATCAGCCCCCGGAATTGCCCGTTCCGGATCTCAGCTGCAGCCACCGTTGCGGGTCCTGGGGTTTCTTCCCGACCCGAATCTCGAAGTACGTGTTTCCGTTCTCCTTGTAGGGCGACGCCAGACCCAGGCGTAAACCCATGTCAACACGTTGGTTGACTCGGACGTGGATTGTAGCAAGGCCGGCCGCCAGAGAGTAGACGTCGGAGCCGTGATCGATCACGACCATGTTGCCGTACCCCTTGAAAAAACGCGCGAACGCCACCTCACCGGGGAAGACCGCCGTCACTTCCGATCCACTCGGGGAATCGAATCGATAGCCGTTGCACACCGTGTAGGTGGAGTACTTCGGCAGGTACTTCTTGCCGAATCTTCTCACCACCGGGCCCTCGGCCGGCCACGGCAGTGCGCCGCGAAACCTGCGGATGTCATCCGACGCCGCGAACGGCCTCCGGTCGCCGAGGGTCTCGAGCAACCGTTCGAGAGCTTGCTCTCGTTCCCGCATTTCGTCGAGCTCCGACTGGGTGCTCCGCACGGAACGGTCGAGGCGCTGGATCTCCACGTCCACCCGACGCCGAGTGGCCTCGAGTTCGGCCCGCCGACGGTTGAGCGTCTCGGTCTCGACCTGAGCCTCCGAGAGGATACGGCTGAGCTCGGCGAGCCGGACGCTCCTCTGCCGGTGCAGGTCGTCGTACTCCTCGAACAGGGCGAGCTGGCCTCGGGTGAGGACCGAGACCGTGGCCACGGCACCCTCCAGATCACCCCCGCGGGCCCCGTCGTAGATCAGCTGCAGGCCGCCGGGGCGACCGAGCAGAGCCAGCAACTCCACGTGACCTGCGAGGAGCTCGAGCTGTCGGTCGAGCTGCCGGCCGAGATCCTCGATGGAGGCTGCGACCTCGGCAGCCTCGGCGTCGCTGCGCTCGAGGAGCAGCTCGATCTCGCGAACCCTGGCCTGGGCGAGCTCCAACTCGGCCGCGAGGCGCTCGCTCTCTTCGCGG
The DNA here is from genome assembly GCA_036351195.1 of Thermoanaerobaculales bacterium. Lineage (GTDB taxonomy): Bacteria > Acidobacteriota > Thermoanaerobaculia > Thermoanaerobaculales > Sulfomarinibacteraceae > JAHECW01. The sequence goes on from JAZBOQ010000093.1 coordinate 5,473, forward strand.
CGACTCCGATTCTCCGCCCCGACCTCCTCGAGACGGTCTTCGAGAACGGTGATCCGGCTCCGGATCATCGCGAGCTGATCCGAGGTCGTCTCCTGGGCGCCGACGGCAGCCGCACCGCCAAGCAGCACCGTCAGGCCGATCAACCAACACCTCATGTCGCCATATTGTATCCTTGAATCGGACGCGAACACCGATCCTTCAACGGACCGGCGCGAACCAGCCGATAGCGAGGTCACCATGGAATCACCGCACTGCTTCGACATCGCCTTTCTCGGACTCAAGGACCCGTCAGCCGGCGGTCGCTCACGGATGATCAATGCCATGGAACGGCTCACCGGCCGCTCCACCGCTGATTGTCAGGAGTCGTTGTCGCGAATCGGCATGACGATCTTCGAGAATCTCCCGGTCGAGCAGGCGCGCCTCATTCTCAAGGCGATGGACGATGCGGGAGCCATCTGCGAGGTCCGGCCGAAAGACGAGCTCGCGAATGCCGCCGACTCCGACGCCCTGGGAGGAATGCAGCAATGCCCTTCGTGCGGTTTCGTGCAATCGGCCGATTCGGAGGAATGCCCCCGCTGCGGCGTGATCTTCTCCAAAATGGAGAAGGACGAGGTCCGCAAGATGCAGAAGGACTCCGCCCTGGAAGAGGCTCAGGCTCGCGCCGAACAGATCAAACAGGAGTGGGACGATCGCGCGAAACAGCTCATCGAGAACAACCCCTTGCCCGATGGCGCCGTCGATGCCTTCGACCTGGCGCTGACCCAGGAGGAGATACCGTTTCTCCTGCTCGAGGCGGCGGAGGGAACCGCGCTCATGACCTCCCGACAGATTCTCGTCCACGTGGACGGTGAGTTCGTCTACCTGCCCTACGAGATCATCAAGGATGTAGACTACGGTGGCGGCCTCGTCGTCAAGAAAGGGCACACGCGGCTGGTGCTCAACTTCCACGCGCCGGTGCCGTTCCGCGGCAAGTCGGCCAACTCCATCACCCTCCAGCTCACCGCCGATTCGGCCACCAACAAAGAAGCCATCATGGACTGGGCCTTCGCCCGCTCCTACATGTGCGGTTCCTGCGGCGCCCGCGACTTCGACTACCACCAGGAAAAGGCAGGCCTCCACGCGCGCTGCATGCACTGCGCCACCGACCACGCCATCGACCTCAAGAACCACGCCATCAAGCCGCTCATCAAGACCTGAGTCGCGCCGCCCTACTCGTTGATCAGAGCCGGCGTCGCAACCACGAAGGCGCGGAGGCTCGGAGGCATCGCATCCATCGCAGCATCGCGTTTTGGACGCGGATGAACGCGGATTCGGGTGGATTGCGCGGATTCATCGCAGTTTCTGACGCGTATATCCACGTCAATCCGCGTTCATCCGCGTCCCTTGCGATGAATTGCGATGGACCTCGAGCCGCCGCGGCGGTGCGCCGCTACTCGCCCTTGGCGAGCTCGCGGGCAATGTACCGCGCCACCTGCTGCGACATGGCCTTGTCGCCGAAGCTCCCGACCTTGATGCTGAACTTCGTCGACTCGAAGTCCATGGCCTTGAGCTTGATCCTCACCCGGGAACCGTCGGCGGTGCTCGCCGTGACCGTTCCCTTGAGACCATCCACCACCTGATCGACCGAGATCAGCCGCAGATCGTTGAAGGCCCGCTCGGCCGCGTCAGCGACGTCGAGCAGCGAACCGGCGAACGCTCCCTTGAGCTCCCGCTGCTGCCAGCTGTAGGTTCCCGTGCCCTCTTCCCCCGGATCCACGGTGGAGGCACAACCTATGGTGACCACGACGAGCAGGGCGACAACGATAGAAGACAGCTTGATCATGACGGAACCCTAACCGGAATCGACGGCGCTGTCGAGGGCTTCCGGCGATCTTGCCGAGGAGGCGTTCTCAGAGTAATCTGGCCAGCCCGGAGGTTCCGCATGAGACCATCCATCGGCATTCGCCGAGAGACCAAGAGCCCGTGGGAGCGCCGCAGCCCCGTCACGCCGGCCCTCGCCCGCCACCTGATCAAAGACAACGGCATGACGGTCTTTGTCCAACCATCGGCCCGGCGCATCTTCCCCGATGCGGACTACACCCGTGCCGGCGCCACGCTGACCACGTCGTTGGACGACGCCAACATCATCCTCGGCGTCAAGGAAGTGCCGCCGGAGCTGCTCAATCGCAACTCCACCTACCTCTTTTTCTCGCACGTGATCAAGGGCCAGCCCACCAACATGCCCATGCTGCGACGGATCATGGACCTCGGCTGCACCCTCATCGACTACGAGAAAATCGCCGACGATCAGGGGCGCCGCCTCGTCTTCTTCGGCCGTTTCGCGGGGCTGGCCGGGATGATCGACAGCCTGTGGGCCCTGGGGCAGCGGCTCCAGGAAGAGGGCATCCGGACCGCGCTTCGCGAGCTCTCGCCGTCCCACCAGTATGAGGACCTCGAGGCCGCCAAGGCCGCCGTCCGAGCCGCGGGAGAGCGCATCGCCGACGATGGTCTTCCGGATGGGCTGCCGCCCCTGGTCATCGGCATCGCCGGTTACGGCAACGTCGCCAAAGGCGCGCGCGAAATCCTCGCCGAGCTGCCCACCCGGGAGGTGACGCCCGCCGAGCTGCTCGAGCTGAAGAAGCCGTCGGCTCACTGCATGTACCAGGTCACCTTCACGGAGGGCGACGTGGTGCGCCCGGTGGAGGCCGGACATGCCTTCGAGCTCCAGGACTACTACGACCACCCGGAGCGCTACGAGTCGGACTTCGCCCGCTTCCTCCCCCACCTCTCGCTGCTGATGAACTGCAACTACTGGGAGGAACGCTACCCCCGCCTGGTGACAACGGCTGAGATCCGGTCCCTCTACCGCGCGCCGGAGGCGCCCCGCCTGAAGGTCATCGGCGACCTCGGTTGCGACGTCGACGGCTCGATCCAGTGCACCCTCAAGTGCACCGAGCCCGGAGACCCGGTCTACGTCTACGACGTCGATTCGGACGACATCGCCCGCGGGTTCAGCGGCCGGGGCCCGACCATCCTGGCCGTCGACATCCTGCCCACCGAGCTTCCCCTGGAAGCCTCGGAGGAGTTCGCCAAGGCCCTCGCGTCGATCCTCCCCTCCCTGGGCAACGCCGATTTCGGGGCGCCTTTCGAAGACCTCGACATCCCACCGGAGATCGCTCGAGCCGTCATCGTCCACCGGGGCGAGCTGACGCCCGACTTCCAGTACCTCGAGGCGCATCTGAACACCGGCGAGTAGCCGGGCGATGCCGCGGTTGTCAAAAGTTGCGAATTCTCGAAATCGACGTGGCCCATCGACGGTACAATGCAGCCACGACCCGATGAGAGGAGGCTCGTATGCAGCGAACGGCCCTTGTGCTCACCGCGATCATCGTTCTGGCGTCTCCTGCCATGGCGCAGGAAGAAACCGCGCCCGCCATCACCGGCGCCGACGACCTGGTGAAACAGAAGAGCAGGCTCTGGGACGAGGTCTGGGTCCGCCCCGGTACCGACATCTCGGCCTACGACAAGCTCTACATCTGGCAGTCGGTCTTTCAGTTCCGCGATGTCAGCGACGACAATCAGAACCGCACGACAACCGCCATGTTGCGCAGCAACCAGGACCACTTCACCATCTCGGAAGAGGGCCGATCGACCTTCGAGAAGATCGTCAGTGAGGTCGTCGCCAAGGAGCTGAGCCGCAGCAAGCAGTTCGAGATCGTGGATGAGATCGGACCCCGAACCCTGCTGGTGCGCGGCATGATCCTGGACATCGTCTCCAACGTCCCACCCAACGTCGGCCGGCAGGCCAACGTTCACCTGTCGAGTATGGGTGAGGCGACCTTCATCTTCGAGCTCATCGACGCCGAAACCGGCGTCATCCAGGCCCGCGCAGGCGATCGTCGCTACATCCAGCCCCCCTCTCGGATGAACGAGATGAACCCCGCCCCCACCACCTCGGCAACCGTCTGGAACGACGTCGAGTTGTGGGCGCGCGATCAGGCGCAAACCCTCCGCAAAGAGCTCGACAAGACGGCAAAGAAGGCAAAGAAAACGAAGAACTAGGAGCCCCCGAACAGAGATTTCACGCCGCCGCCGGACTCGTCCGCGGCGGCGTTACTCGTTCTCGGTTGCATCTTCCTGACTGGCGGCGGGCGTCCGTTCTGCGACGAGTTGCAGAGCCGCATTGCGATCGACGACGGACTCCACGGACAGGATTCCACACCGCTTGACCTGGTCGAAGTCCTTGTAGGTGATCATCGCCCGGTCGTTGGAGCACACCCGGTCGTAGCCCGCGGCAATGGCGATTCCGATGGACTTCTCGAGCCCCATGCACACGTTCGCCATGGTCAGCAGATAGTGCTGCCCACGCACGCCGTGAACGTAGACGAACCGATCGGTGACCGCCTCGAACCCCCGGACCTCCCTCACCCTGAAGCACGCCTTCTCAGCCTCCGCCTCAACCGGAGCCTGCGCGACCTCCGCCGGCACCGTCGTCCCACATCCGACGATACTCGCCGACACGATCATCACCAGCAGCATGTTTCGCGTCATCGCTCGACCTCCCTGTCGATGTTGTTTCCATTATCCACCGACGAGCTCCACACCGGACCCGATCAACCCACCATCCAACACCTAGAATCCAGCATCTAGAATCTCAACCTCTTGCAAGATTCGGCGAATCGTGCCACCGATGGGCTCATCGGGACAAGATCACGCCGGCGGGGGCGCCGGCACTCCAAGGGTGCTCAGTACTTCGTAGCGCCGACGCTGTGACGCCTGCGATGACTGCGATGACTGCGATGACTGCGATGACTGCGATGACTGCGATGAAACTCATAACTCATAACTCATAACTCATAACT
>JAZBOQ010000094.1:0-30911 GCA_036351195.1 Thermoanaerobaculales bacterium
AGTTATGAGTTATGAGTTATGAGTTATGAGTTATGAGTTATGAGTTATGAGTTATGAGTTGTGAGTTGCATCGCATCCGAAACGAATCCGCACTCGCGTACTGTGTAACTGCACACAAACTACTCATATAAAACAACATCTACTAGATCAACACAAAAAAACCAAACTCAATACAACGCAATCACGAACTGAAAAACACACGGAATCCCACTCGAATTGACCAACACTTTTGCGATGTAATTCATACCTCATAATTCATAACTCATAATTCGTAAATGAAGGTCACCGGACCGTCATTGACGAGCTCGACCTCCATCACGGCGCCGAAAACCCCGGTCTCCACCCGGGTCCCGTGGTCACGGCAGATCTCCACCAGGCGCTGGAAAAGCGGCTCGGCGTCCGAACCCGGCATGGCGCGATCGAAGCTCGGGCGCCGTCCCTTGCAGATGGAGCCCGCCAGGGTGAACTGCGACACCATCAGGAGCTCGCCGCCCACCTCGTCGAGGCCGCGATTCATCCGGCCGTCCCCGTCCTCGAAGACGCGGAGAGTGGCGATCCGGTGCGCCGCCTTCTCGGCCTCGGGCTCACCGTCCCCATTTTCCAGGCCGACCAGCACCAGCAGGCCGCCGCCGACGGCTCCGACCACCGACCCGTCAACTCGGACCTCGGCCCGGGACACCCTTTGAATCACCAGCTTCATGGGTCACCTCTCCCCTTGAAGGTGGCGATCAGCGTCGCGAACTCGCGCCCACCGAGAGCGCTGACCCCGGCCACGTAGATCACTCCGGCGGGGATCAGCACCGCCGTCAGCCGCAGGGCGCCATGAAGGCTGGTGTGGTCGACACCCGACAACCACGGCCGCACCCACAGCAGACCCGCCGCCACCACCGCAGCGCAGACCACCTGCCGCGCCACCGACGCCAGCGTCGGGGCCACGGCGGAACGGCCGAAACCGTAGCTGCGGGCGTAGAGCAGCGTGAGAAAGGCCGAGAAGCAGGCCATGGCGATGGTGTTGGCCCACCCCAGGCCCGGGGTCCCCATGGTGTCCACCATCCACCAGCAGCCCGCGGTGAAAACGATGAGCGCGACCAGACTGCCCCACATGGGCGTCCGGGTGTTCTTCTGGGCGAAGAACGCGCTGGCCATGACCTTGACGTGGCCGGTGCCGACCAGGGAAAAAGCATAGGCGGTCAGGGTGGCGCCGGTCATGACCACCGCCTCGGAGCTGAACCGCCCGCCCCCGAAGAGCAGGCCGATGATCGGCCGGGAAAGCAGCGCCATGACCACCGCCGCCGGAATCGTCACGAAGCTGACCAGGCTGACGGTGTTCAGCAGGGTCTTCGAGGCCTGGGACGGCTGCTCCCGGAGCTCCTTGGACAGCAGAGGCAGCAGCACGGTGGTCATCTGGACCACCACCGCGCCGAAGACGAGCTCGGTCACCCGGTAGGCGCCGTAGGTGACGCTCACCCCTCCCTCGATGAACGAGGCGAAACGGTTGGAGATGAGCTGGTTGATCTGATTGATGCCGAGGACCGGGATTCCCGGCAGCATGAGCAGCAGAACCCGGCCGACGCGAGCACTTCGGACCGCCCCCCACAAGGGGCGAAGGCTGAAGCCGAGGCGCCGCACGGCGGGTGCCTGCACCGCCGCCTGCGCCAACCCGCCCAGCAGGACCGCTCCGGCGAGCACCGGAGCGGGATTCTCCACCCGCGGGACGACGACCCACGCGGCGGCCGCCACAGCCACATTGAAGAACATGGGCGTCGATGCCGAAAGCAGGAAACGCTCGTGGCTGTTGAGCACCGCCTGGAGCAGCGCGGCCAGCGAGATCAGCAGCAGGTACGGGAACATGATGCGGTTCATCAGCACCGTCACCGCCAGCTTGCCCGGCACCTCGGAAAAACCCTCGGCATAGAGCCGCACGAGCCACGGCGAGAGCAGAATGCCGAGCCCGACCACCACGCCCACCAGCAGCATGAGAACAGCCAGCAATCCTCGAAAGAGCTCCCTCGCCTCATCGCGGCCGCCCTCTCTCGCGACCAGCTGCGACAGAGTCGGCACGAATGCGGCGTGCAGCGTGCCCTCGGCGAAGAGCCCGCGGAAGGCGTTGGGAATCCGATTGGCGGTCCGGTAGGCGTCGTAGAGGAAGCCCGCGCCGAGCACCGAGAAGAGCGCCTTGTCGCGAAGGTAGCCCGAGATCCGGCAGAAGAGCGTCACCACCGCCATCCTCGAGGCGTGACGCACGAGGCGTTGCTCCTGGCTCATGGGCAGCAGAGTACCACCGGAGTGTGGCGGGATCGAGGCATCGCATCGGGAACGGGATCGGGATCGAGCCATCGCATCGGAAGCGGAAAGTTGAAACGGATCCCGAGCCCCTGTAACATCCGACTCCCGTCCACGCAGGAAGGAGTCATGACCATGGGCATCAACAAAGTCATCCTTGTGGGAAATGTCGGCCGTGATCCGGAGATCAAGTCGACTCAAAGCGGCGTCCGACTGGCCAAGTTCTCCCTGGCGACCACCGACCGCCGGTTCAAAGACGAGAACGGCCAGCCCCGGACCGAGTGGCACAACATCGTCTGCTGGCGGGGGCTTGCGGATGTCGTCGAACGCTACGTCACCAAGGGCAAACAACTCTACATCGAGGGCCGGATCCAAACCCGCAGCTACGAGCAGGACGGCCAGAAGAAGTACTTCACCGAGATCCACGCCGACGAGATGGAGCTCTTGGGAGGTCGCGGAGGATCGGGCGGCGGCGGTTTCAACGACCCGGGACCCGGAGGCGGCTTCCCGGACGACGCCGACGACGTGCCCTTCTGATGCACGAGAGCCGATGACGCGCAACCGCCCTCCCGCCCCCGGCGAGAGGGCGGTTTTCCTCTTGAGACGGTTCGCAAACCCTTGACACTGGTACAGCTTCCAGGTAACTTGGCAATTCCCGTCTCGGGGAAGGAGGAGTGGATGATCAAGTCAGACCTCGTGGAAAGGGTGATGGGGGCCACGGACCTGCCGAAGCCGAAGGCCACCGACGCCGTCAATGCGCTTTTCGAGGGCATGAAGGAAGCGCTTCTGCGAGGCGACCGCATCGAGCTCCGCGGATTCGGGGTCTTCCAGGTGAAAGACCGCAAGCGCGGTATCGGGCGAAACCCGAAGACCGGCAAAGAGGTCGAGATTCCGCCCGGGAAGACCATCCGCTTCAAACCCGGAAAGAGCCTTCGCAACATGAGCTGAGCGTGGGCAGCCCGGAAAGCTCCGGACCCATCGGCCCCGACGGCCTCGCCGCCGGGGCTTTTTCGTCCCCTACGGAGTCCTATCGACCAAGGTGGTGGCTCCACATCCTGCTCTTCGTGCTCACCCTGGCCACCTCCACGTTCATGGGAGCGATCTTCTACGGTTGGACGCCCGCGGAGCTGGCGTCGTTGGGTTGGCTCCGCCTGATGGTCCACCCGACCTTCGTCGGCGAGGGGCTGAAGTTCTCGGTTCCGTTGCTGGCCATCCTCTTCGCCCACGAGATGGGACACTACACCGCAGCCCGAAAGCACGGTCTGCTGACCACTCCGCCGTTCTTCCTCCCGATGCCGGTCCCGCTGCCCTTCAGCCCGGGCACCTTCGGCGCCGTGATGCGCATCAAGCAGCCCATCACCACCCGGGCGCAGCTCATGGACATCGGTGCGTGGGGCCCCATCGCCGGGTTCGTGGTGATCGTTCCGACCCTCATCGTCGGGCTGGCTCTGTCACAGGTCCGCGAGTATGCCCACGAGGGCCCGATCTTCTACTTCGGCGAGCCGATTCTCTTCAAGCTCACCGCGCGGGGGCTCTTCTTCCCGGGGCTGACCGGCAATGAGGACATCATGCTCCACCCCATGGCCTGGGCGGCCTGGTGGGGCCTGCTGGTCACGGCGTTGAATCTGCTGCCTTTCTTCCAGCTCGACGGCGGCCACATCAGCTATGCCCTGTTCGGTCCGGGTCACCGCCGCTGGGCCCGACGACTCCTGGCGATCCTCGCGCTGCTGGCCGTCTTCTGGCCCGGGTGGGCCCTGTGGACGGCGATTCTGATCTTCGTCGGCCCGGAGCACCCGCGCATCCTGTACGAGCACGAACCCCTCGACCGCCGGCGGCGAATCGTCGGCTGGATCGCGATGGCGATCTTCGTCCTGAGCTTCTGCTACGCCCCGTTTCAGATCTGGTGATTACCTCAGGGGGATCGTCGTGGCGTCGCTGGTGAGATTGTCGATCACCGAGGCGTAAGCGACGATCCCGTCGCCGCTGACGACAGTCAGCTTGGCCGAAGCGGCGTCCAGATCGTTGCGCCCCGCACGTTTGAAGAACGGCCGGTTGTCCTGCCGCCACGCACCGCCGTCGAGCTCGAGCTCGTACTCCACGAGCGCCGCTCCGGTGGCGTCGAAGAGCTCGACCTTCACAGTGGCAGCCTCTGAACCCATGTTGACCAGGCCGATGTTCGTCCGGAACGCCTCCGACTCTCGGAGTTGACCCAGCCACGCCGAGCCGCCTTCGGCCAAACCCGCATCCGGGGATTGCCCGGCCAGATACTGTCCGAAGGTTCCCGCCGGGAAGCAATCGTGGTCCTCGCCGAGCAGGTTGTAGGTGCGCGAATCGACCCGCAGCTCACCGTCGGAGCAGATCTCCAGGGAGCCCGAGCCCTCAAACCCCGGCGCGATCCAGTCCACGACATCGACCAGATTGACCATGGCGCCCGGAACCACCGTCACGACCCGGGTCGAGACCGGGTCGCTGCCGTGGAAGCGGAGCTCTGCAGCGGCGCCCGCCGGATCCACCCCGAGCAGGCCGAGATCGGATCGCCAGACGCTGCCCGACGTCCCGGTGTCCCTGCTGACAACCGGGACCCAGGTGGTGAAAACGCATTCGTCGGGGCCGGCTCCGGACACCGTAATGTCGCCCGCCGCGGTGCACGCCGCGTCGTCGACGGTCACCGTCATCTGCCAGCGCAGGGTGCCCAGGGTTCGGTACACGTGTGAGGGGTTGATCTCACCGCTGGTGGATCCATCCCCGAAATCCCACACCACGGCAGCCTCGCCCGAGCAGCCCGGGGCCTCGACGTCGCCCGCGAAGTCCACCTGCTCATTCAGCTCCGCCGTGGCGGGCGCTGTCGCGCTGCAGGTCGGGACGCACCCGGAGGAAGGTCCGACGGTGAAGGTATTGGACACGGTGTCGCTGCCGTCGTCGTTCTCCACCGAGAGGCTCACCTGGAACTCGCCCTCTGAGGCGAAGGCGTGGGTCGGGTTCTGCTCGACGCTCGTCTCTCCGTCGCCGAAGTCCCACGCCCAGGATGTGGGATCGCCGGTGGAGGTGTCGGTGAAGCTGATGAGCTGCCCCACCGTCGGCGTGGGCGGGGTCCACTCGAAGCTGGCCACCGGTGGAGTCGGCGTCTGCCCGGGCTCCACCGTCAGCTCCTCGAGGTCGGGCAGGTCGTCGCCGCTGATGACCTGCAATGTCACCTGGATTTCCAGGTACCGGCCGTCGGGGGTCGCCGACAAGTTGACACCGTCGGCCGCCGCCTCCCATGCCGACCAGTCCGACTCGTCCTCCGAGCTTCGCACCCGCACCCGCACCGCGGTGCCGACCGGTGTGTCGGCGGTCCAGGAGAGCCGGCCCCACGGGGTTCCCGCCACCAGGCTATCGTGAACCACCGTCCAGGTGCCGAAGCGCGAGGTCAGATTCCTCGAAACAACGCCGGTGAGGTCGCCGACGGCGTTGTGGCCGCCGCTGGCGACGAGATCCTTCGCGAGCTCGAACGCCGCCGAGTCGGAGTCGTAGCGGTAGATCGTCTCCGCCACGGCCGTGGCCACCCAGAGCTTGCCGTCCTGGTCGACGGCGACGCCGGTAGGGCCGTTGGGAATGTTCACCCACGGGCCGGTGGCGCCCTGCCTGCTGTAGCGGGTGACGCTGGCGTCACCCGGCGCCGCCACCCAGATCTGACCGCCCTCGGTGGTGGCGACGCCGTCGGCGAGCCAGCCGGCGGGCACAGTCCACTCCACCTCGAGGGTCTCTCCGTCCACCTTGGAAAAGGCCTGGTTCTCGGACCCGGTCACAATGAGGTCGCCGGCGGTGTCCACCGCGACACCGCTGCTCTGGTGCGGCAGGTCGACCCGGGTGGTCTCCTCGCTGTCGGGATCGACCCCGAGCACCCAGCTGTCGGGCCAGCTCGTCAACCAGACCGTTCCGTCGGCCCCCACCACGGCCGAGGTCGGCGAGGTGGCTTCGGAATCGAGATCGATCTGACCGAGAATGTCGCCGGTGATGCCATCGAGAAGATAGAGCAGCTGACTGTCGTAGACCCCGGCCCAGACGTTGCCGGACGCATCCACCGCCACTGCCTGGAGCTGGTTCTCTTCGTACAGCTCGTGATCGTCGCCCGGCGTGTGGACGCCCTCATCGCCGTCGACCAGCACGACCTCGAACAGCACGCACTCGTCCTCGCCCCAGGCGAGCAGCTCGTTGCCGGTGATATCGCCGTTGCCGTCGTCGTCCGACGAGGTCGTGATCTCGCCGTCGCCGTCGCGATCGACGCAGCCGCCGTTCTCCATGAGGCCGATCTTCACCACCGTCCCGGCGACCCGGTTGCCGATCCAGCAGGCGCCCTCCTGATCCACGGCCACCCCGCCGGGATCCGCCGTGTCGTCCGGCCCGGTGCGATACCTGGCGATCTCGGCGCCGTCCTCGGCGTCGACCTTCGACACCGTTCCGGATCCGGTGTTCGGCACCCAGACATAGGGGAAGGCGCCCCAATCGTCCGACAGTGCGAGAGTGTCGGAGTCCGACTCCACACCCACCATGACGCCCTCGGCGAAGTCGTCGTCGGTGGTGTAGGTGCGGCCCTCGTCCGTCACCGTTCCAGTGTCCACCGTCAGCAGAACGTCATCGATATACGCGCCCTCGAGGAGGGTGTTGTGGTCGGACTGATAGACGAAGGCGACCCAGACCTGCGACTCGCCGAGAACGCTGCCGGCCGAGCCCCAGGCGGCGAGATCGATCACCATCCTCTGCCAACCGTTGGTGTCGGTAGATCTCGCGCCGCCGTTGAAGGTCTGGCCGTCCACGGACGCCAACCACATGAAGACGTCCCGGTAGGGCTCGGTCTTCAGCCAGAGCCCGAACTCCAGACTGCCCGCAGTGGCCTCGCTGAGGTCGAAGGGGCCGACGATGGCCCAGCTCGCCGTGTTGGCGGGGGCCGGCCCGCCGTCGCCCGGCGCCTGGGATCCCATCCCGGCGCAGTAGATGCTGTTGCGCGTCGACACCGACCGGTGCGTGCTGCGGCCCCAGTCCACGTCGGCGGCGTTCTCGGGGTGGCTGACCCGCCACGGCAGACGGGGGAAGACATCCTCGAAATCCTCGCTGATGAGAATCTCGGTGGCGTCGTCGTCGGTGGTCTCCACCGCGGAACCCACCGCCGGGAAAACAGCCAACACCAACACCGCCAGCACGGGCCCGGCCGAGGTCAACACCTTCATGGGAGCGCCTCCCCTCGCGTCAGAACGTCACCGCCGTCTTGATCTGGGGGCCGTTGAATCGCACCGGCCCGTCGTCCAGGGTCCGATCCCGGTAGCGGTAGCCGAGCTCGATCCACCACTGCTTGGTCGCGTGCCAACGCAGGCCGAGGTCGGCGCCCCACATGGAGTGGTCGATGTCGTCGCTCAGCTCCACCTGCCCCGACGTTCCGCTCGCGGGATCCTCGGTGTTGATGACCGCATCGCGGTCGCCGGTCGCCCAGCGATAGAGTAGGCGGCCCGCCACATCCAGGCGGTCGGTGATGGAAACCGACCCATCCAGACCGGCCACGACTCCCCAGATGCGGGTGTCGGCCCGGTCGGCGACATCGCTCGAGCCCGCCGGTGGAATCACCGTCAGCTTCTCTCCGAGGTCCATGTAGGTGGCGCCGACCCACACCAGGCCGCCGGTGCGCTCGTTGCGGCCGAAGTTCATGCCGAAGCCCAGGTCGTAGATGGCGCCGTTCAGGCTCAGCATCTCCGTCGTCGGCTCGTCGTCGCCGGAGGCGGTATAGCTGCCCTCGGCTTCCAGGTCGGGGTACCACTCACCGGCCAGAACAACTGTGTACGTGCCATAGTCCGCCAGCATTCTCAGGTCGACGAACTCGAAGCTCGCATCGTCGTCCACGTCGAACCCGTCGGTGTACTTGGACGGATTCCACCACCCCCAGTCGGCGCTCGACGGCACCGACGGTTTCAGCTTCGCTCCGGCGATCTCGATGGTCACCGGAGGGCTTTCCGCGACAGCCGCCCCAGCGATTGCGACCATCAACACACAGGCCAACAGTATCCGAGTCTTGTTCACGCGCACGTCCTCCTCAACAACCTTCGCTGATCAGTGTACGCTGAAAACGCCCCGCGCGTTGGGTCGGCGTCCCGGTCACCGCGTCGGCGTCCCCTCCGATGTTATAGTCCCGGGCCGGAGGACCCATGCTTCGACTGACCCGCCCGTTGCTGCTCGCCCTCGCGGCCGCCCTCGCCTCGCCCTTCGTGGCCGTCGGCTCGACGCCGCCGGAGCAGTGGCGGAGCAAGGTCGACCCCTGGGTGCTCGAAACCGGACGCGAACGCGCCACCGAGTTCCTCGTCTTCCTCGACGAGCAGGCGGAGCTCGCCGCCGCCGCCGACCTCGAGTCCAAGGGCGCCAGAGGTGCCTTCGTCCACCGCACCCTGACCGAGACCGCGACGCGGACCCAGGCGCCGATCCTCGCCGAGCTCGATGCGCTCGGCGTCGAGCACCGCTCGTACTGGGTCGCCAACATGATCTGGGTGCGCGGCGGCATCGACGTGGTCCAGCGGATGGCCGAGCGCCCGGACGTCGATCACGTCTACGCCAACCCGGCGGTGACCATCGACCTCCTGCCCGATCCGGTGCCGGGCGACGCCGATGCGCCGCGGGGCGTCGAGTGGGGCATCGGCCTGGTCAACGCCGACGACGTCTGGGCCGCCGGGGTCACCGGCAGCGGCGTCGTGGTGGCGGGCCAGGACACCGGCTACTTCTGGCAGCACCCGGCGCTGGTGCAGCAGTACCGCGGCGGTCCCGGCAATCACGACTACCACTGGCACGACGCGATCCACTCCGGCGGCGGCAGCTGCGGTCCGGACTCCCAGGAGCCCTGCGACGACCACGGCCACGGCACCCACACCATGGGCACCATCGTCGGCGACGACGGGGCCGGCAACCAGGTGGGGATGGCGCCCACCGCCCGCTGGATCGGCTGCCGCAACATGGATCAGGGAACCGGAACTCCCGCCACCTACGCCGAGTGCTACCAGTTCTTCATCGCCCCCACCGACCTCGACGGGCTCAACCCGGACCCGAGCATGGCGCCGGACGTGATCAACAACTCGTGGGGCTGTCCCCCCGACGAGGGCTGCACCGACCCCAACGCCCTGCTCACCGTGGTCCAGAACGTCCGCGCCGCGGGCATCGTCACCGTTCACTCGGCGGGCAACGAGGGATCCGGGTGCAGCTCGGTAACGACCCCCTCGGCGATCTACGCCGAGTCCTTCTCGGTGGGCGCCACCGGCAGCGGCGACGACATCGCCTACTTCTCCAGCCGCGGCCCGGTCACCGTGGACGGCAGCAACCGGATGAAGCCCGACATCTCGGCGCCCGGGGTCAACATCCGGTCGAGCACCCGCGACGGCGGCTACGGAACCAAGGACGGCACCAGTATGGCCGGACCCCACGTGGCGGGTCTGGTGGCCCTGGTGATCTCGGCCAGCCCCGGGCTCGCGGGCGACGTGGGCACCGTGGAAGAGATCATCGAGCAGACCGCCGTCCCGCTCACCACCAGCCAGGGCTGCGGCGGCGACGGCCCCACCGAGGTTCCCAACAACGTCTACGGCTGGGGGCGTATCGACGCCCTCGCCGCGTTCAACTACGCCCTGGACTTCCGCGTGGTGGTGGACGTGGAACCGGTGCGCGTCTGTGCCCCCGCGCCGGGAGTCTTCAACGTCACCGTCGAGCAGTACCAGGGATTCGACGAACCGGTGGCCCTGACCGCGCCGGAGCTCCCCCTCGGCGCACTGTCATCCTTCGACCCGAACCCGGTGACACCGCCGGGAAGCAGCCAGCTGACCGTGGGCGGCACCGGCGCCCCGGCGCCGGGGAGCTACCCGTTCGACATCGTCGGCACCTCGATCCCGAGCGCCATCGTCCAACAGGCGCCGGCGATGCTCGAGATCTTCGACGCCGCACCCGCCGCCGCCGTTGCCTCGAGCCCGGCGAACGGCGCCGCCGGCGTCTCCCTCGTCCCGCTTCTGGAGTGGGCCCCGGCGCCCCAGACCGCCGTCGCCACCGTTCAGATCGCCGCGGACCCCGCCTTCACCGACATCGTCACCACCGCCGAGACCGAGGCGTCGTCCTGGGCCGTCGAGACGCCGCTGGCGCCGCTGACCACCTACTACTGGCGCGTCCGCACCGCCAACCCCTGCGGCATCGGAGCGTGGTCGGCGACCTCCGCATTCACCACCCGCGACATTCCGCCCATCCTGCTGGTGGACGACGACGACAACAGCCCCGATGTCCGTTCGACCTACACCGCGGGCCTCGACGCCCTGGGCCTGCAGTACGACGTCTGGGACACCGGCAACAGCGACACCGAGCCCTCCCTGGTCGAGCTGGCGCCGTACGAAACCGTGATCTGGTTCACCGGCGACGAGTTCGGCGGTTCGGCCGGACCGGGGCCCGCCGGCGAGGCCGCCCTCGCAGCGTGGCTGGACACCCCCGTCTCGTGCCTGTTCCTGAGCGCCCAGGACTACTACTACGACCGCGGGCTCACGCCCTTCATGACCGACCAGCTGGGCCTGGCAGCCGCCGATTCGGACACCAGTCAGACCACCGTCACCGGCGACGGCGGGATCTTTTCAGGCCTCGGGCCCTACACCCTGAGCTACCCGGTGAGCAACTACAGCGACACCCTGACCGCCACCGCCGCCGGCGAGATCACCTTCACCGGCAACCAGGGCGGCGCCGGCGTCGGGCTCCGTTCCGACACCGGTCTGGCGGTCTTTCTGGGTTTCCCCTGGGAGGCCCTGTCCACCGACACCGCCCGCGAAGAGGTTCTCTCGGCCTTCCTCGACGCCTGTACCGAAGCCGCCAACATGCTGTTCACGGATGGATTCGAAAGCGGCGACATGGGCGACTGGACGGACGCCTCACCGTGAAGCGCCGGGGGACGGTCTACTCCACGGAATCGGGCCGCACCTGCCCCACCTGCGGGTGGCCCGTGAAGAGCTGCCGCTGCTCGACCCGAGTCGAGCAACCCGTGCCCGACCGCATCGTTGCCCGGCTGCGCATCGAGCGCGCGAAGCGCCGCGGCAAGACCGTCACCGTGGTCGAAGGGCTGCCCCGCAACACCGCGTTTCTCAAGCAGCTCGCCGGCGAGCTCAAGAAAAAGCTCGCCACCGGCGGCAAGATCATCGAGGACCGGATCGAGATCCAGGGCGACCACCGCGAACGCCTGCGCGAGCTCCTCGGCGCCAAGGGTTGGGTGGTGAAGGGGTAGACTCCCGTTCCCGTTCCCGTTCCCGATCCCGATCCCGCTCCCGAAGCGATGACCCGTACCCGATGACCGCATCATTATCAGCGGCAGCGGCCTGATCGCGAAAGCCTGCAGGCAGACCGAGTCGCGAAAGCCTGCAGCAGCGCCGGCTGTCGCTGGACGCTGTCATCGGGAGCCTCTGCACACGGCCCCAGCCTGTGTCGGCCACGGCAACGGACTCGGACTCGGACTCGGACGCGGACATCGGGATCAGGATCGAATTGGTGCTGCAGCGCCCTCTTGACATTCACGCACTCGGATTCTCTACTCCATTTACACCATGACCATCGTCCCTCACCAGCCGGCCAGCGCCACCCGCGCCGAGGCGCCCAGGCTCCTGGAGCAGATGCACCGCGGCATCGTTCCCCTACCCTCTTGTCATGAGCTAGCGATCTACTGGCATCAGTGCCCTGCACTGTTCCGAATCGCCCTCCCGTTCGTTAACGAGGTAGCGTCGTTTATCGGGCGTGGGAGCTCCTGGCTTTTTCGCTGGTGGGCACCCTCGCCCTAACCTAGCCGACCCGCGCGTTGCGCGGCTTTTGTCCCCTGAATTCCAATCGTTAGGCCACTGGTACAATCGAGAAATGGAAAATCTCGACAGACTCACGCAACAGGTGCTGGACCTCCCGCTCGATCAGCGCTCCGAGTTGGCCGAGAAACTTCTTGAGAGTCTCGACGAGCTCGCCCCCGAAGAAATCGAACAGGTTTGGGCGGCAGAGGCAGAGCGTCGATATCGAGCTTTCAAAAATGGCAGGATCGAAGCCATCGAAGGAAGCGCCGTCCATCGCGAGATCATCGCTGACCTCAAGTGACCGCGTTTCGGTATCTTGCGCCCGCACGGGGCGAGCTGCGAAATGCAGCCCATTACGACCAACAGCGCTCTCGCCGGGTGGCGGCCTTGTTCATGGTCGAAGTCCAGAAGGCCGTCGACCAGATTCTCGAGTATCCCGAATCGGCACCCGAAATCCTGGGTGGGGTTCGAGACAAGGTCACCCTCCGTTTCCCCTATTCACTCATGTACAGAATAGTCGATGATGTTGTCATCATTCTCGCGGTCGCACATCACCGGCAACGCCCGGAGTTCTGGATCGATCGCGAACCATGAAATGAGGCGATCGATGGCCTTCACAAAATCGTCGCTTAACATCGCGTCCTTCCTGGCCGCGTTCGTGTTCGTCTGGCTGGTGTTCGACAATGCCGCCTTGGGACTGATCGTCGGCCTGGTCGTAGGAGGGGGATCCGAGATGGCCCGGCGCACCACCAGCAAACCGGATTGATCTTCGAACTCCGGCAACGGTTTCGTGCATCGGCATCGGCTGATCCTCGCTTCAGCGCGAGTTGGTGCTCGGGCCCTCAGCCTCCGAACCGCCCGCGGATGCTGAGTTGGAACGAGCGCCCGGGAGCGAGCACGGCGTCCTCGTCGGAGGAGTCGAGATAGGCCTTGTCGAAGAGGTTGCGGCCCAGCAGGTTGAGTTCGAGGGCGTCGGAGAGCCGGAGACCGACCCCGGCGTCGAGGACTGCGTAGCCCGGAACCGCCTGCTCGGAGGGGCCCGGCCGGTCGTCTTCCAGGTAGACGGCGCCGCGGAGCATCCACCACCAGCGGTCTGCCGGTGTGCCGCGGATGACCGCCGAGACGCCCGGGGCGGGCACGTCGTCGGTGGGAGACCCGTCGTCCACCACTTCGCCGCGAAGCCACCACGCTCCGAGATTGAGCTCCACACCGGAGTCGAGAACCCATCCGGCCTCGACCTCGACGCCAGTGATCTCGCCGGCGCCCCGGTTGCGGAAGAAATAGCCGGTATCGGTGCGGTAGCGCTCGATGAGATCGTCGATCCGGTAGGCGTAGGCGTAACCGGCGAGCGACAGTCGGTCTCGCCGCCAGTGCACGGCCAGGTCCACCTGGCGGGAGGTCTCAGGTTCCAGATCCGGGTTGCCGGTGATGAAGCCCCGACCCGTGATGCCCCGGTAATAGCGGTCCGACAGCAGCGGATCGCGGAAGCCGCGGGCAATCTGGAGGGTCGCCTCGACGCCGGCGCCGAGATCTCGGGTCAGGGCGAGGAAGCCGGACACGTCGGTGTTCGACGTCGTGACATCACCGAAGTAACCGCCCTGATTCTCGGTCCGGATGGCGTCGACCCGCAGCCCGGCGGCGATTCCCCAACGGGCCCAGTCGCGATTTGCGGCGGCGAAGAGGCCGATGTCGTGGCGCCGGGCGTCGTCGATGGAGACCTCTGAGCTCGAGTCCACGACCCCTCCGGCCGCATCGTAGAACGTCGTACTGTTGACGGCGTGCAGGTTCATCCGGCCCGAAAGATCCGCGCCGAGCACCAGCCGGGCGGGGCCCAACGGCCGCTCGGCTTCGACGCGCAACCCGATGTCGTTGGCGCTCGTGTCGCCCACCCGCAGCTGCCGAAGCTCGTCGTCGGTGGCGAATCGGTCCTTGTCGAGAACCAACCGGTAGTCATCCCAGAACAGCGTCGCCGCCAACCGGTTCCACGAGCCCGGCCCCGGTCCCTCGAAGCCGAGATCGAAACGGTGCGAGTCGTCCCGCGAGTAGAAGACCCGCTCCACCTGCGAGTCCGGAGCAGGCTTCCCGATGTCGCGGCCGAGATCCGTTCGCCAGCCGACGCGCAGCACACCACTCCCCAGGTTGGCCCGGTAGCCCGCGCGAAAGCCGCCGAGCTCCGCCTCGCTGTTGGGAACCTCGCCCTCCGGACTGTCGTAGTCGTCCTGGCGACGCCACTGGCCGCCGAGCAGAAACGCTCCCCCGAGCGCCGGCGCACTGACCTCGGCGGTAGCTCCGGCCTCGGGCAGACCGACGCCACCCAGGAGGCTGTAGCGCAGCTCCGGTCCGGCCTGGGGGTCGGGGGTTCTCGACCGGGCTCGAATGATGCCGCCGAACGCGTCGGAACCATACGCCACCGAACCCGGGCCGCGGACCACCTCCACCTCTTCCACCGAGGCCGGGTCGAGGAAGCTCGCTGACGGCCCGGCTCGACGCTCGGTGGTCACCCGGCCGCCGTCGAGGATGATCAGGGTCCGGTGCTTTGGGAGACCGCGCAGACTGGGCACCGCTGCGTGCCCGGTTCCCGATCCGCCGGCGCCGGGCAGGTTCTCGATGGCCTGGACCAGCGACGTCGGCGCCCGCTGCTCCAGGTCCGAGCGTCCGAGCACGGTGGCGGCCGTCGCCGGGGGCAGCTCGAGATCCGGAACGATCCCGCTGATCACGGTCACCGTTTCGCCCGCCGCCTCCACCTCGACCTCGAAGAAGCCATCCTCGGGCAGCTCGCCGATGGTCACGGGCTTCAACGCCACCCCGTCGGGACGAGCGATGAAGAGAATCACCGGCGGCTCGGGATCGGGCGAGATGGTCAGGCGGCCGTCGTTGTCGGCGACCCACGAACCGGCGCTGCCGATGACCATCACCCGGGCGCCGGCCAGCGCCCGTCCGTCCAGGCCCACGACGCGGAGATCGAGGGCCGAAGCGGCCCCGGCGGAAAGCAATGCGCCACAGAGAACCAATCGCAAGAGCAAACGTCCCATGGCGGTGGAGGGTAGCACGACCACGGTGGCGGATCGGATCTGCGAGAATAGCCCGGTCATGCGCGTCGTCCTCATCGACCTCCATCCCCATTCCGAGCCGGTGACTCCGATCTCGCTGGCCAACCTCGCGGCGGTGCTCCGGCGGGACGGCCACGACTGCCGTCTGCTCTCGCTGAGCTCGGGGCGTCCCTTCAGCCCGGCGGCCCTGCGCGGCTTCTTCGCCGAGACCAAACCTCTCCTGGTGGGCTTCACCGCCTACCAACGGAACTTCTTCCAGGTCCGCGCCATCGCGCGAATGTGCAAGCAGGCGTCGCCCGGCTGCCGGGCGATCATCGGCGGCCCCCAGGCGAGCTTCATGCCCGACGAGGCGCTGGACAACCTGCCCGAGCTCGACTTCGTCGCGCGCGGCGAGGGCGAGCTCGTGATTCGCGCCGTGGCGCAGGCGGTGGAGGCCGGATCGAGCGGCGAGGCAGTCCCGGGCACCAGCACCCGCATGCCCGACGGCAGCTGGCGGCGCGGCGACCCCGTCGTCCCGCCGGACGATCTCGACGAGTACCCCTCGCCGTGGCTCGACGGCGTCCTCGACCCCGCCGACTGGGACGAGGCCATCATGCTGACCTCCCGCGGCTGCCCCCACCACTGCGCGTTCTGCGTCACCCCGGCCGCCTTCGGACCGACCATCCGCGCTCACTCGGTGGAACGGGCCATCGAGGACATCACGGTGGTCGCCCGGCGCGGCCGCGGCCGCCTGTGGTTCGCCGACCCCAACTTCTCCTACGACGCCGAGCGGGTTCACGCCATTCTCGAGGGCATCGCCCGCCGCAACCTGGACGTGGACATGTGGATCGAGACCCGCGCCGACATGCTCACCCCGGAGCTGCTGCGCCTGCTCGCCCGCGCCGGCGTCCACACGGTTGCGCTGGGCCTCGAGAGCGCGGTGCCCCGCGTTCTCGCCCGCTCCGGCAAGGCCATCGAGCCCGAGGCCATTCGCGAGGCCGCCGTCACCGCCCTGGGCGCGGGCCTGGACGTGGAGCTCTTCTCCCAATACGGCCTCCCCGGCGAGCGAAAATCCGACGCCCTGGAGACCCTGCGCTTCGTCCAGGACTGCGGCGTGGCGGTGCGCGGCAACTCCAACGCCCAACAGATGCAGCTCTACTTCGGGTCGGCCATCATCCGCGACCCCGCCCGCCACGGCATCCGGCCCCTGCGCGATGACCTGCCGCCCTACCTGGCTCTGGGCGACGAGTTCGAGACCGACTGGATGACCAAGGCCGAGATGGACGAGGTTCGGGCGGCGTGGAGCGCCGCCTCGGTGGACGGCGGCAAGCGGGTGGTCTCGTGACCGCCTTCACCCCCGGCGGGCCTCCCCCCGTCGAGTGGCTTTTCCTCGGCGTCGACACCCCCGACGCGGTGCTCGCGGCGTGGCTCGCCGACGCCCTCCCCCACTGCGCCTGGACCTCGCACCTGGTGGTCGCCGGAGGTGACGCCGACGGCCTGATCCTCGACACCGTCGCGGCTTTCCTCACCGACGAGCCCCTGGGGCTCGTCCACCTCCACCTGGTGGCGCCCGCCGGCCTCGGCGGCTGCCCCGCGGTGGACCGGCTGCTCGACGCTGCGGCCGAGTTCCAGGCCGAGGCCTACCGCGAGCGCACCGGGTCCCGTCTCGTGCCGCTGCCGATTCTCGAGGTCGCCCCGGGCGACGACCCCCGTCCCGCCCTGGAGGCCGCCGGCGAGATGCGGAACCGCCTCGCCAAGCCCAGCCTGCTGCTGTGGAACGAGCCCGACGGCCGCACCGCCGCCGTCGCCGAGGCCCTGGGGATGCGGATCTACCTCGGCTCCGAGACCACCACCGGCGGCGCCATGGAGGTGCTCACCGACGCCCACGTGCTCGACGGCGCCATGGCCACGCTCAGCGGCAACGCCGCGCTGTTGGCGCCGTGCTGGGCCAACAACGTCGTCGACGCCGGTCGTCTCCACGGCTGCGCCCGGCAGTGGCGGCGGGGCGTCTCCTTCGCCCACCGGCTCACCGGCGCCGAGCCCGGGTGGCGGCCCGACGAGAGCCTTTGTGCCTCCTGCATCGCCGACACCATCGCCGTCCAGGCGCCGTCGCTGGCGGCCAACCGGCGGCACGCCGAGGGCAGGGAGCTCGCCCTCCGCGTGGGAGCGGCCCTGACCGAGGCCGACCCCGGCGCCGCCGCTGCCGTGGCCGCCACCGCCGTCCGCCTGTCGACGAGCGCCACCGAGCGCGCCGACGCGCTGATCCAGACCGGCCTCAGCCTGCTCGCCGCCGGACGCCTGCCCGAGGCCGACCGGGTGCTGGTGGATGCGTCGAGGGCCGGCGCCCCTCCCGGACTGGTCAACCTGCACCGCGCCCGGGTCCAGGTGGCGTGGCGCGACGACATCGAGGCTCTGGAACGATACGAGGAGGCGCTCGAGCTCGGCACCGATGCGATCTCCACCGAGGACCTCCACTTCGAAATGGCCATGAGCCACGTCCGCCTCGAGGAGTGGGATGACGCCCGCTCCCACCTGGAGCTCGCCGGCGGTCCGTCGGCGCCGGTTGCCTTCAACCTGGGCGTCTGCGACGTCAACTCGGGCGAGGCCGAGCGCGCCCTCACCCACTTCGACCGCGCTCTCGAGCTCGGCCCTCCCGACGACGACCTCGGGCGGGTCCGCTTCTTCCGCGGCTTCTGCCTCAAGGAGCTCGAGCGCTTCGAGGACGCAGCGACAGACCTGAGCCTGGCCATCGAGCTCGAGGAGCCCGAACCCGCCCACCACAACCTTCTGGGCTACTGCCTGTTCAAGCTCGGCCGCCACGCCGAGGCGGTGCCGTGCTTCGAGGCCGCCGTCGCCCTCGACCCGACCTCCGCGGTGGACTGGGCCAACATCGGCGTCAACCTCGAGCGCCTGGGCGAGACCGAGCGCGCTGCCGAGCTCTACCGCAAGGCTCTGGGAATGGATCCCACCATCGCCTTCGCACGGGATGGTTTGGAGCGGCTCGAGGTTTCCTGAGGTTCCGGATCTCGAACCTCGATCAGCCTCTCCCGCTACCCTGACGTCGCCGAAAGGCCGAGCTCCTCGAGCACCGTACGGCGCAGAAGGCGGGGCGGCAACAGCCCCTGAGCGAGGATGAGATCGTGGAAGGCACGGCGGTCGAAGTCGTCACCCAGCTTCTGCTCGACCTCGGCGCGCAGCTCCATCAGCCGCAGGTAACCGGCGAAGTACGACACGGCCTGGGCCGGATCGAGAAAGGTGTAACGGTCGATCTCCTGCCGAGCCAGCGACGGCGACAGGACCACGTCGTGCTCGAGCAGACGAAGCGCCTCGGCCTCGCTGATCGCTCCGCTCTGCATCCCCGGGTCGAGGAAGGCGCGAGCCGCCCGAAGCAGACGGTGCTGGAGTGAGACGAGCTGTCCGTCGAGGGGGAAGGTCGGCTTCATCTCGGCCTCGCAGTAGAGCGCCCATCCTTCAACGTTGACGTAGTTGAAGGCGAAGATGCTGCGTGTGAGCGAGACCCCGTTCTCGATCATCGACGAGAACTGGAGCTCGTGCCCGGGACGCCCCTCGTGAACCGCGAGCGTCCACGAGGCGGCCTCGAAGGTGTAGTCGGGCACCTGGGACGACTCGCCCTCCTGCGTCGCCGGAACCCTGAACGGCAGCACGAACTCGCCCATCTCACCGGTGTTTCCGATGAGCCGCGGCGGCCGCATGAACGGTGATGGAATGGCCGCGCTCTCGGCCTCGGTCGCCAGTCGAATCCGCATCTTCCGCGACGGCAGCGTCACAACGTCGTGCTCCTCGATGAGCCGCTCCAACTGGTCGATGCGCGCCGTGTAGACCTCCAGAATCGACTCGCCGGAGAGCTGGTCGCGCCGAAGGTGGCGGAGGACGTCTCGATAGTCGGCGTCCGCGAGCTGCCGCTCTTCGGCGATGAGCCCTGCGAGGACCCGCATTTCGTTTTGGATCTCCCGAAAGGCGACCATCCCTCGCCTGGCGAGCTCGTCCACCGGCATGTCGACACCCATCTCCTCGAGCAGCATCTCGTACACGGCCGGCGGGAGGCGGGCGTCTCTGCGAGCCCGCGGCAGCACCTCCGCACGAAGGAAGTCGTCGGAGACGGCGAGCTGGCGTTCGAGAGCATCGACGTACTCGTCGCATCCCGCGATCTCGAAGCTCGCGAGGAGATCGCGGATGCCGTCGAGATACCGCTGGGTGTTGCCCAGGTTCCGCTCGAGCTCGTTGATGTAGGGGCCCTCGAGCTCGGATCTTCCGAGCCGGCTCCGCACCAGCGCCTCGGCCTGTTCAGTGAGGGGCCGGTATCCGTCTTCAGCTCCGGTGTAGCGCCGCAGACGAACCTCGGCGGCCGCCCGATCCTCTGCCGAGACCTGCTCGTCGAGCAGCGCCCTGATCCCCTGAAACACGGTCTGCGGCAGGTCGACGTACGGCAGCAGGACGTCTTCGGTGAGACGGATCCGCCTGACGTTGAACCGCGCCGATCCGATGAGGATCTCGAGATCCAGCTTCACCCGGGCGTCGGTCTCGACGTCGAGGCGGGACTCGAGCTCGGCGATGGCCGCCTCGAGAGCCTCGACCCGTCGGAGGTTTCGATCGGGGGGGAGCTGCAGAATCTCACGCTCGAGACCGTCGATCCCCATGAACCCCGCGCCCTCGGGGTTGAATCGGGCGAGGACCTCGAGCAGGACCTGGGCGTTGCGGTCGCTGCGGGCAACCCAGCTCTCCTCGGCGGCGGGTTGGGCGGCGGCCGGCAGAGAAAAAAGCAGAATGACCGTCAGGATCAGAGCTGGCAATGATTCGATTTTCGTGCACACCATGTTTTCCTTTCGTAACTCGAGATGAGTGATTCCGGTGGATGAAATTCACCCGGACCTCGAGTCATAACAGCCAGGCGTAGCCGAGCTTGATGAAGTAGGTCCGATCGGTTTCGGTCAGCTCCATGCCCGTGACACCGAGCTGGTTCTCCGAGACGCCGACGTAGATCACGGTCTGCGGATTGAGGGTGTAGGAGAAGAGAACCTCCGAGTAGAGCGTCCGTTCCTCGGGCTCCGGCTGGAATGAACCGGTGTAGAGCTCCGGATCGCTGTCGATGTCGTAGTACTGGAAGGTTCCCCGGAGCATGGTCCTGACGTTGAAGTGGTAGACCAGCCGGAGCTGTGAAAGGTCGGCTCGGAAGAGCCTTCCTCCCTCGACATCGAGCTGCCGCATGGTGTAGTCGAGAGTGGCGTTGACCCGGCGGCCGAGCTTGAGCTCGACACCGGGGTTGAGCTCGAAGATGTCCCCCGGCTGGTTGTTGGCGTAGTCGATGGCATCGCCGGCCACTGCATTGAAGGCGATGCGCAGGCTGCCGTTCGGCTGGAAAGCCACATCGACGCCGAACAGGTCCAGGTCGTCGTAGTAGACTCCGCCGAAGAGCTCCCCGTATCGGCTGGCATCGATCCCGATGCGGGATTGCCACGGCCCATTGACCGCGCCGAAGAGCTGGTAGAACTCATCGGTGAGCTCGCCGTCGTGGTTCTCGGTGCGCGACACGAAGGCGCCGACGTTGATGTTGGTGTACCAGTCGTTCCGCTCGCCCCAGAAGGTCCGTTGTCCGAGGGCGGTGGCCATCCGGGTGTCGACCCGGGGAATGAAACCGGCATCGGCTCGGAACCCGGGCGAGTACTCCTCATAGTTCAGCTGGCCGAACCAGTTCCTGCTCTGGTGGCGAAACCTGGCCTCGACGGCGTGGCCGGTGAACGCATCGTGATCCTGGTCAAAGGTTTCGGCGATCTCCGTCGGGTACCGGGTGTCCGACGCCACCGCCTGGAACCGAAGGGTGTTCGAGCGTGAGAACCGGAGGTAGCCGTCGACCCCTGCGACCCGGTTGTGGTAGTCGACGCCCTCGCGGGCGGTGATCAGCCCGCCGATGGTGGAGCCGGTTCCGACGTCGAGGCGGTAGCGCCCGACGACAGTCTCCGACGTACCGTCGATGCCGGCAAAACGCGTCCCCTGGTTCGAGGGGATCAGAATCTGGTTCACGTCGTCGGAAGTGACGAACAGCCCGATCCCGTGCCTGCCCTCCTTGCCGGTGAGCTTGACGCCCCAGGAGGGGTCCACCACGGTTCGGGTGAAGACCGCTTGCACCGGGGTGGAAAAGAGGTCGACGCCGACGAGGAAGAAGGGGCGTTGCTCCGGGTAGAACAGCGCGAAGCGCTCGTTGACCTCGAGCTGGGCCGCGTCGGCCTCGACCTGGGAGAAGTCGGGGTTGACGGCGGCGCTGAGGGTGATGTTCGGCGTGATGCCCCAGGACCCGGTGATACCGAACTCGACCTCGGTGTCGCCCTTCTCCAATTCGCCGGCCCCGTCCGGGTCCACCGCGTCGGTACGGGTGGCCGTCAACGTCGGGTCGATCTCGAGATTGCGCCCCGGCTGGAGCCCGACGAAGCCCGTGACCTTGGCGACCTGGCACAGGGCGCAGCTCGAGTTGCGGTCCTTGGGCACGGCGGAGAACCGGTGGCGAACGTTGCGAGGGTACGAGCGAGCCAGGTCGAAGCCCCAGGTCTGGGCGTCGCTGGTGCGCGGGAATCGAAGCTGTTTGAGGGGCAGCGCGATCTCGATCACGTACCCGAAGTCGGTGATCCTGCCGGCCGAGTCCCATATCAGGTCCCAGGAGAAGTCCTCGAGGCCGTCGGTCTCGGAGAAGATGGCGTCGGCCTGAACACCGAGGGGGTTGACCCGAAACTGGAAGCCGCGCCGCTCGTCGTTGAAGGTGTCGATCATCACCACCACGTGGTCGTCCTGAATCAGGGTGTCGATCTGGTCGCGATCCATGAGGTGAGCCCGGATTTTTCCAGGTTCCGGATCTTCCGCGCGGAAAGCCACGTATATGTAGTCATGGTCGAAGGTGATCAAGACGTCGGTGGCGACGACGGCAGGGATGTTGTCACCGGGCTGGTATTCGTAGTCCAGAGGGATGACGGCGGCGCCGTTCCACGCAGGTTCGTCGAGGACGCCGTCGATGCGAACGGGCGCGTCGATCCCCGTGACGGAAAACGTGGGCATGTCGGCGGCGGTGACCCCGGTGACGAACAGGCCGACGAACACGAGGAGGGTGGCATGGGCTGTGTCAATCTTCATTCCTGTCTCCCGATCACCAGCATGAGACCGGTCTCATCCCAAGTCCTGAGCGCATCGAGAATGAGTTCTCAGGAAACCCTCAAGATTTTGCTAAGGTGCTGTTGATGCACGATTCAAGGACGTCGGCGGACGTCACATTTCACCCATCGGCGACGTCCGTCGTCCGCTTCGGGCGGTTCACGTTCGACCGGGTCAACCACATTCTGTCGGGCGACGACGGCGAAATCGCCCTGCCGCCCCGAGTCTTGGCCGTCCTCGATCTGCTCATCGAGCGCTCCGGATCGGTCGTCGGCAAGCCGACCATCATGGCTTCGGTCTGGAAGGACGCCTGCGTCGGCGACACCTCGCTCACCGAAGCGGTCAGCCTGCTGCGTCAGGCCCTCGCTGACGACCCGAAGAACCCCGAGTACATCCAGACCGTCCACCGCCGCGGGTACCGTTTCGTCGCCCCGGTTGAGGTCGTCTCGGGCGGCGCAGCGCTCCGCGAGATCACAGCCGAACGGTCGCTCGCCTCGGAAGGACTCGTCGAACGACGCAAACGGGTGATTCGAAACGGCATCGGTTCTGCGCTTGCGGTCGCGGCCCTGACGGCGGCGATCGTCGTTCCCGCGGCCCTGCTCCGGGGAAGACCCGATGCCGCTCCGTCGCCCGGCGCCGCCATCCGACTCGACGTCAGCTACCCCCAGGGGGTGTTCCACCCATATTCCGGAGCGTCCGTGCTCGCCCTGTCACCCGCGGGCGACGTCCTCGTCTTCGTCGGCCGCAGCGAGGATGGCGTGACTCGCCTCTATCGCCGGCGAATCTCGGACTTCGATTGCCGTCCGATCCCCGGAACCGAGGATGCCGGGTCCCCGTTCTTCTCGCCCGATGGAGTCTGGGTCGCGTTCTTCGCCGAAGGAGAGCTGCGCAAGACACCCGTCGGGGGAGGACCGGTGGTCCCCATCTGCCCCTCGAACTTCGGCTTTGGAGGGACCTGGACCGATGACGGGGTCATCGTTTTCTGCCCGGGTTATCCGGGAGGTCTCTCCAGGGTCTCGTCAGATGGTGGTGAGGTCACCAAGCTCACCTGGTTGCTGCAATCCTCCAGCGAGATCGGACACTGGTGGCCCCACTCCCTGCCGGGCGGCCGCGCCGTCCTGTTCACGATCTGGTCCTCGGCCCTGTCCACGGCGCGCATCGCCGTCCTCGATCTCGCGACGGGACAGGTCCGACCCCTCATCGAAAACGGGTCGTATCCGAGATACTCGCCGACCGGAGAGATCTTCTATCTGACTCCAGGCGGGGTGACGTCGGTGTCGTTCGACCCGGACGACCTGGAGGTGACGGGGGTGACCCGGGAAATGGTCGACCAACCCCGATCGGTTCCGTTCACGGGGGTGGCCCACTTCGACGTCGCCGACACCGGCACCATCGCCTACGTGCCGACGACGGGTGAGCCCAGAGACTACGATCTGATTCGCATCGGACTCGACGGTGGCGCCGAGTCCATCGGACTCGAGTCCCAGATCTATCGCAATTTGCGGGTGAGTCCCCGAGGCGACAGCGTGGCGGTGACCATCCTGCGCGGCTCGCGGTCGGATGTCTGGACGACCTCCGTTGCCGACCCACAGCTCCATCGCCTGACCTTCGAGGGCTTCAACATCGAGCCGAGATGGAGCCCCGACGGTCAGTCAGTCTTCTTCGCCTCGAACCGCGAGGGCCCGTTCAACATCTATCGCAAACCCGCCGGCGGCGGCACCGCCGAGCGCCTCATGACGAGCACCTTCCATCAGTATCCCGGGGATCTTACCCCCGACGGACGCCGGCTCGTGTACAACCAGACGAACCCGGACACCGGTTTCGACATCTGGATCATGAATCTCGACGGGAGCGGCAATCCGTCGCCCCTGCTGAGCACCCCGGCCAACGAGTCCATGCCGGCGCTGTCGCCCGACGGCCGGTGGATGGCCTATCTCTCGGACGAGACAGGCATGGCGGAGGTCTACCTCCGCCGGGTGTCGGGAGAGGGCGGCGTGTGGCAGATCTCGAAGGGTGGCGGCGGCGAGCACTTCTGGTCCGCCGACGGAACGAGGCTGTACTTCGGCCACAAAGGCCGTCTCGCGTCGGTGTCCGTGGCGTTGGACCCCGAGCTCGAGGTCGGACCGACGACGGACTTCGTGTGGCCCGGAAACCTCACGGTGGTCGACGCCCTGCCCAATGGAAGAGAATTCATTGCCATTCGCGAGCTCTACCAACGGCCCAGGATCGACGCCGTACGGGTGGTCGTCAACCAGGATTGAGCGTCACTGTCCATCGGTGTCGGACCGCCGAGGGCTTGCCGATCTCACCGCAGCATCACGAGCATCAGGACGGTGCCCTCGCCCGCCTTCAGACCCTCCATGGCCTTGCCGATCACGGTACCGGGAACGATCTCCCGCGAGCGCATGGCGTGGCCGGGAACTGCTGACGGCGTGAGCATGTCGCCCGGCCGGATGGGGCCGTTGGCCGCCGTCGCCTTGACCGGGACGATGCCCATGACCGCCAAGGGGACCTTGTCGCCCGGATCGACATCGGTGAAGAGGTCGCTCTGGTAACCCGGTTTCGTCGAGACGACGCCCACCACCGAGGCCTGACGCTCCTGGAAGCAACGGACCAACCTGCCGTCGATGGCGAGGGCCACGACGTCGCCGGCCTCCAAGCCGCGCTCGCGAACCGGGACCATCTCCGCGAAATCGGCGCCGCCGGGTTGGAAGATGCCGTCGGCGAAGACATCACCGGCGTTGGTGATCCTGAAGCGCATGCCGGCGGTGTGGTCGGAGACCTCCACCAGATTGCCGGTGCCGGCGCCCTTGGCGATGAGCGCAGCTCCGTTCTCGCTCCAGGCGTAGAGCCCGGGGCCGCTGCCCGTGTTCCAGCCGGTGACGCCGATGGCGCTCGAATACCGCGCTAAGCCGTAGACCCCCGACGCCCAGCCGCTGTTGCCCGTGGTCTCTCCCATGATGCCGTGGG
Organism: Thermoanaerobaculales bacterium; assembly: GCA_036351195.1. GTDB lineage: Bacteria > Acidobacteriota > Thermoanaerobaculia > Thermoanaerobaculales > Sulfomarinibacteraceae > JAHECW01. The sequence goes on from JAZBOQ010000094.1 coordinate 25,238, forward strand.
CCCCGGAGTCGGTGGAGTAGTTCGCCGCCCATACGCCGGCACCTGCCGGGGAATAGGTCAACCCTCTGACACCGTGGGACTCGCCGGAGTTGGCCTGGGACGCTCCAAAGACACCCGCCGAGTGCGCTGTCGTCGAGCTCGTGGCGCCCCTGACTCCATAGAGCAGACCCGTCGAATCTACGGTGAAACCGTAGACGCCGGCGCCCTCACTGGCCTCGGTCTTCCCGACCACTCCGTACCCGGTTCCACTGTGGTTGAGGCCCCAACCGTAGACACCGGCCCGGCTCCCCTGTCCGATGACGCCTGCAGCCCCGTCGACGTTCGAATCGGTATGTCCTCTGACGCCGAAGTTCAAGGCCGTCTCACTCGATGCCCAGCCGGTGATCGCCGAGGTCACGTCGGTGTCGGATGACAGGTTGACATAGAAGGCTGCGTTGTTGTGTTGGTTCGTCGTGCTCGTAAAACCCTCCCAGGGCAGGACCATCGCCTCTCCCACCTCGTCATCGCCCCACAGCATGGCGCCGTTGAACCGGAGGATCTTCCCGTTTGCCGGTGTCCCCGCGGCGAGCTTGCCGGCGGTGACGGAGTTGTCCGCAACCTTGGTGGCCGAGACGGCACCGTCGGCGAGCATGGCGTTGCCGACACCCCCGTCGGCGATGGAAAGCGTGACATCACCCTCGGTTCCGCCACCGCTGAGGCCGGCTCCGGCGTTCACCGCCGTGATGTCTCCACCCAACGCCGCACTCTGTTCGAGGAGCATCTCGAAGGTGGACGGATCCTGGGAGGTGTTGGCGATGCCCGATCCGAAGGCGATGACCCGGCCCGAACCGCCAACGGCGGCGATGTGGAGGCGGCCGTTGTCGGTGGGCTTCTGGCCGGCGCCGAGGGATGAGATGTTGAGCTGGCGCGCCTCGAAGCCCACCAGGGTGAGGTTGGTCGAACCGAGAACGCCGCCGTCGGCGGCCACCAGATCGATCTCCACATCGACGGACGAACCGGTGGTCTCGACGAACCCGAAGTTGTAGCGGAAGGCGTCGTCGGCGGCCTGGTTGACGCCGAGGATCTCGGTGGACTGGCCGGCGGCGAGGGCGAAGCTCGCGGGCACGCCGCCGAAGAACTGGCCCTGGGTGTCCGACGGGTCAGCGCCTTCCTGGTTGTAGATCCTCGAGTTGACGACAACGTCCTCGTCGGCGAGCACCCTGAGGGCCCCGAAGCCGTCGATCCCGAAGAGGTTCCAGGTCACGTCCTCGAAGACGACGGTGGCGCCGGGGGGGATCGACTCGAGATGAGTGTCGGGCGAGGGGTTGGCCTGGTTCCGGAGCAGGAACTGGATCTCGCACTGCGCCGTGGTGCTCGACGGGTTGTGGATCCACAGGGTGGTTCTCCAGACCGAGGACCCGACCCCGTCGCCTCGTCCCACCGAGGGCAGGTAGACCTCGGTTCCGGCGAAACCGGCGAGAGCCGGTTCCGACGCCATCCCCACCAGAACACCGGACAACACGACGACGAGTGCGGCCTTGCGCATCACGGCCTCCTTGCTTGCTGCGGTCCGAACCGCGCTGAGCCGGCCGGTGCTGCTCCGCCGTGGACCGGCGGCAGCCGGCGGCTCAATCGATGATTGATGTTGACCAAGGATACTCCCACGTGAGGACGATGGCGAGTGTGATGGCGGTCAACCCCTTGGGTCTGGTTGACCCCCGTGCGAGACAGGCGTAGGGTGCCTTCAACGGAGCGAACACGGGAAGCCGGTGAGAGTCCGGCGCGGCCCCCGCCACTGTGACCGGGGACGTCCCGTTCGGAGCGCGGGTCCGATCTGTTCGTGAGTTTCGTCGCGAGGCCGGCGAAGCACCGATGTCAGCGCCGTTGACTGATCGTGGGGCGCAGAGGCGTACTCGAGGGTGCGTCGAGCACCTCACGATCAGTCAACGGCCCTGGGGCGGGTGCATCGTCGACCGCAGCAGAAACCTCACGAACAGATCGGGCCGGCTCAGCCACTGGGGCCTGGCCCTGGGAAGGCGAACGGCGGCGGGTGATCCGGGAGCCAGGAGACCTGACGTTCTGAAAAGAAACGGGAGGTTTCGTATGTCGCACCACTCCGCACTGCCAACCCTCTTCACCTGTCTGGCCGCCGGGATCATCGCGGCTCATCCGGTTGCCGCCCAGACCACCGCCTCGAGCCAACCCACCTTCGGCTCGGAGATCACCGTCACCGCCACCGGTGAAGAGACCGAGGTCGACGAGGTGCCGGTGGCCACCACCGTCATCACCCGCACCGAGATGGACGACGCTCAGGCGGAGACGGTCACCGATCTGCTGCGCCGGGTGCCCGGCCTCACCGTCACCCGTTCCGGTGACGTCGGCTCCGTGACCTCGGTCTTCTCCCGCGGCACCAACTCCAACCACACCCTGGTTCTCCTCGACGGCGTCCGATTGAACTCGCCGACCTTCGGCGGCTACGATTGGAGCCTGCCGACAACAACCGCCCTCGAGCGGGTCGAGGTCGCCCGAGGCCCCTACTCCGCCCTGTGGGGCTCCGACGCCGTCGGCGGTGTGGTCAACCTCATCAGCCAGCGGCGCACCGATGGCTTCGGCGGCCGGCTGCTCGCCGAGGGCGGAGAGGACGGCTGGGAGCGCTACGAGGCTACGGCGGGCATCGCGAGCTCGAGCTTCGACCTCCAGGCGTCGGGCTTCCGCCGCTCCACCGACGGGTATATGGCCAACAGCGACGCCAGCGGCGAGCAGGCCCTGGTGACCACCGGGTTCAACTGGGGCCGCGGCAGCCGCCTGGGCCTGATCTACCAGGATCTCCAGAACGAGATCGGCATTCCCTTCGTCAGCCCCGGCTCCCCCACGCCGAACCGTCGTCAGGACACCAGCCAGCAGCTCATCGCAGTGCCGCTCCGCTGGTCGCTGTCCGATCGCTGGCGGATCGAGGCCACGGCCTCCAGGGTGGAGAGAGACATCGACTTCGCCGACCCCGACGACCCGTGGGGCTACGTCTTCTCCACCACCGAGGCCGACACCGACCAGTTGCGCGTGGTGAGTCACCACGCCCTCGGCCGCCACTCGATCAGCGTCGGCGCCGACTGGCGGGACGACTCGGTGACCACGGCCGAACCCGCCGGGCCCTCCATGGACGACGTCAGCGAAGAAGCCGTCGGCTTCTTCGCGCAGGACAACTGGCAGATCGGCAGTGGCTTCCGTTTGCTCGTCGGCGTGCGCTGGGAGGACACCGACTCGTGGGGCTCCGAAACCACCGGGCGGCTGGACGTGGGCTGGCGGGTCAGCGACACCGTCGAGCTGCGCGGCGGCGTCGGCCAGGCGTTTCGGGCGCCGGCCCTCGGGGAGCTCTACGGTTCCTTCGGCGGCAACCCCGATCTCCAACCCGAAAGCTCAACCTCGGCCGAGGTGGGCGTGGTCTACACCCCTCTCGACGGGAAATCCCGCTGGCAGCTCAACGCCTTCCGCACCGACATCGACGACCTCATCGAGTACGACTACCTCACGTGGCAGAACACCAACATCGGGTCGGCCGAGATCACCGGCGCCGAGCTGGTGTGGGAGCAGGGGGCCTTCGAGGTGGTGCGCTGGTACCTGCAGGCGACCTGGCTGGACACCGAGGGCGACGACGAGCTGCCGCTGTTGCGACGACCCGAGTGGAGCGCTTCGTGGACGCTCAACGGCCGCTTCAGCGAGAACTGGAGCGGCGACGCCACCGTGCTCTGGGTCGACGGCCGCGACGACATCGACCCTGCGACCTACCAACGCACCGAGAACCCGGGCTCCACCACCGTCGACCTCGCGCTGGCGTGGCAGGCCTGGGACCAGCTGGCGATCACCGCCCGGGCGATGAACATCTTCGACGAGGAGTACGACGAGGTGCTCGGCTATCCGGCTCCCGGACGTCGGTTTTTCGGCGGGCTTCGCTGGGACTTCTGAACGGTCTCGCTCGGGTCAGTCCATCACGATCTGCAGGCCGCCGTGCGTGACCGTGCTGTTGAGCAGGTCGAGCTCGGCGGTAGCCGGCCAGTACACCGCGTCCAAATCACCTCTGAAAGACTCGAAGGACCGAGCCACGGCTGTCGGTAATCCGCCCTGCCACGGAATCCGCTCCGGGTCAGCATCCAATGCCGCGACCTCGGCGGCGAGGAGCCCGGTCCACTCCGAATCCGCCTCTCCGGCTCCCTCCGCGACCTTCAACTGGCGTCGCATCATCCCGCGCAGATCGTCCCGAACCCGACCGTTGACCGCCGATCCGCCGAAGAGGTGGACCGCATGGGACGGTTGCAGGAGTTCTTGGTGGTAGGCCATGACGTAGTTGTAGATGTACTCACCGAGTCCCATGCCGGCGTCCGCCAGCGCGGCGTTTCTCGCCTCTTCCATCGCCCCGAACACCCGCGGCATGCTCAACATCGACCTGGAGAGCCGGGCGATGGCCGGCAGGGCCACCCGCAAAGGGGGGTCCTCCTCCTCGGCGAGCTTCTCGAACTCGCCCATCTCGCCGTCGATTTTCACGACGTCGGCCACCACGGGTTCCAGCGCCGACCTCACGCTGAGGAAGACCTCGACGCGGTCCTCGGGAACCGAACCATCCGCCGCCGGGGTGAACGCCGCCGCCGAGCCGAAGCGACGGTCCAGCTTCTCGCGGTGGTAGGCGGCGTCGACGAAGGCCGACCGCATGGAGAAGACCAGCAACGCGGTGCCCAGCACGGCGACGACGATCATCACCAGACAGCCTGCGCCGCACCCGCGGAACCACTTCTTCGACGACTCCGACATCCGTCCCCACTTTCCGGCCCCGCTTTCGGCCGGTCAACAGGTCAACGACCGACACTGTCCTCCGTTAACGCGATCAACGTCACTGTAACCAATCGGGAATCTTGAACGTATGAACACATGTTATAGTGTGCGTCGAGATTGTGTTTCATCTTCGAGTGTTCGTGACCATCGAAAAGGAGAGTTTGAAATGAAAAAGCTGATGACCATCTGTGGGGTGTTCGTGATCGCACTCGCCGTTGCCGGAGTTGCCGGCGCTCACTGCGGCGCCTGCGGCACCGCGGCCGAGAAGACCGCCGAGGCCAAGGCCGGTTGCGACAAGAAGGCCGCCAACTATGCCGGCTGCGACAAGCCTTGCGACAACGACGCCAAGAAGGCCGCCGTGGAGGGCTCGAGCTGCTCCAAGACCGCGGCCAAGGCCGCCTACGACGCCACCCTCGAGGAGACCGGCTGCGAGAAGAGCGCCAAAGCTGCGTACGTGAACGCCATGGCCGAGAAGAGCTACGTCAAGGCCTACGATGGCTCCCACTGCTCGAAGACGGCTGTCAAGGCCGCCTACGATGAGGTCCTCGCCGACACCGGCTGCACCAAGACCGCCGAGAGCGCCGCCCGCCACGCCATGGCCCAGGCCGCCTACGATGAGACCTACAAGAAGACCGGCTGCGAGAAGTCGTCCAAGGCCGCCTTCGACAAGGCCATGCAGGCCTCGGCCGAGATCACGCTCGCCGACGACAAGACCGCGTCGTAACCCGGACCCGACCACGACCTTCGAAACCCGGGCTGCGGCCCGGGTTTCTTGGTTTCGGGTTCATCCCGCAAATGCCGGGATGAAGCATAGTTATGAGTTATGAGTTATGAGTTATGAGTTATGAGTTATGAGTTATGAGTTTCATCGCAG
>JAZBOQ010000095.1:0-3682 GCA_036351195.1 Thermoanaerobaculales bacterium
TGAATTGGTGGCTGTAGTTGATGTAGGCGTTGAACTTCTTGAACGGGCCCCAGCTGACGTCCCAGAAGCGACGGATGTTGAGGTTGACCACGGTTCCCTTGGCCGCCACCAGCCGCGTCGATGTGAGGTTGCCCATGAGCACCAGCCGGTCGTCGATGCCCGGCGGGTTCTCCGGTGAGTACTCGTAGCGCGCGATCTGCACCTCCGGGTTCCAGCCGCCGTAGCGGCCACTGTAGTGCACCGCCGCCTGCCAATGTTCGCCCATCCTGTCGGTCGTGAGGTTGTCGAGCTGGCCGATCTCGCCCGAGATGCCGAACTCGGAGCTGCTCTCGGTCCCCTCACCGAAGGTGTAGGCCAGACGGGCGTTGAACTGGTTGATCTCCTCATTCTGCTGATCACCATCGCGGACGATGTCGACCGAGTACCGATTGAGGTTTGTGGCGTCGTTGTACTCCTCGTTGATGTAGTACGCCAGATGGAGGTCCCACGGGCCTCGATTGTGAAACCACTTGACCCCGGCGTCGTAATCGTCCTCCATGCCGACGTAGTAACCGAGCCCGAACCAGAAACTGTTGGTGGCGAAGGGCAGCAGGCCGAACGGCACCTGGCTGATCCCGAGCTCGATCTGGTTGCTGTCGCGCCAACGAAAGCCGAACCATGCGTGGTGCAGCGCCCGGGTGTAGCTGTAGACCCTGTACTGGGCCGAGAAAAGCAGGTGCTCGCCATAGGAACCGTCGAAGGCAAGTCTCAGGTTGTCGAAGTTCAGCCCTCGCTTCTTGCCCTCGTCGGAACTCTTCCAGCTCTGAAAGGAGTAGTTGGCCCAGATCGCACCGCCGAAGCTGAACGTGGTCTGTTCGTTTTCGAAACGGAAGCGGTTGAGCTGTCCCTTTCGGCCCTGGGGCGGCGCGGTGGTAAAACGAGAGCCCAAGAGAAGTTGATTGACCGCCTCCACCGTTTTGTCGTCGAGGGCGTCGGCCCCATCTTCCGCCTCGGTCTCACTCCCGTCGTTTCCTCGACCGATCTGGATCTGGTCCTGGTCGGTCACCCCCTCCACCGGATCGCTTTCTTGACCGTGAGCACCGACCCCGACGACGAGCAACAGGATGATCGATCCGACGACGACCGGCCATCTCATCGCTCACCTCCCGGCTCGAGAGACGGCGTCGTGGACGGTGGGCGCCGCGCCTTCGTCACCTGCTCGAAGTGGTACGCGAGACCGACGAGACGCGCCTCGCTGAACGGCCGACCGAAGAACGACAGCCCGACCGGCAATCTGTGACTCGTCAAGCCCGCAGGCACCGTGATCTCGGGAAACCCGCTGGTGCTCGCCATGTAGCACGGGCGGTAGGGGTCATCGATGTCGCAGACGTATCGTGGATCCTCGGCGTCGTGTCGGGGAGACGCCGGACACGGCATGGTCGGAAAGACCAGCGCGTCGAGCTCGTCGCCATCGAGCACCGCGAGCAGCTCCGCCCTCACGTCCGGCATCAGCTCTTCGGTGCTCTGCGTTCGAGCCTCGCTGTCGTAGCCCCCGGAGGCGGCGGCGTCGCGGAATCCTTCGATGCGCGCCGGATTGAGCGGAGTCTCCGAGTCTGCGATTTCCGGCGACTCGGCAGCCGCGATGAGGTCCTCGACGGTTTGCGGCGCGCCCTCCGGCAGCGTGGCGAGGTACGCCTCGAACTCAACCGAGAAATCGGCGTCGACCACCGGTCCCATCACCGGCCAGAGGTTGTCCAGCGGTTCGGGCAGCTCGACCTCGACCAGCTCGGCGCCGTTACCCGCCAGTGACTCGAGGGCTGCGTCGAACACTTCGTCGACGTCAGCGTTGGCGCCGAAAAACGCCCGCACGACTCCGAGTCGTGCTCCCGCGAGATCGCCTGCCTCGAGCGCGGCGTCGGCGTCGAAGTCGACTCGCTCCTCGGTCTGGGTGGCAGGATCGCTCGGGTCGGCGGCGGCCATGACTTCGAGCATGTGCGCCGCTCCGGTCACCGAGCGCGCGATGGGCCCGGCGACATCGAGACTGAGCGACGCCGGAATGATGCCGTCGCGGCTCACCAGCCCCATGGTCGGCTTGATACCGACCACGCCGCACACCGTCGCCGGCCCTCGCACCGAGCCGGCGGTGTCCGTGCCGGTGGCGAGCGTGGCGTAACCCGCAGCCACCGCTGCCGCCGAGCCGCTCGAGGATCCAGAAGGGTCGCGCAGCAGGTCGTGAGGGTTCTTGGTTTGGCCGACCACCGAGCTGTAACCGAGCCATCCGTAGCTCAGCGCGAACTCGCTCATGTTCGCCTTGCCGATGATCACCGCGCCGGCGTCGCGAAGCCGCCGCACGACGAACGCGTCATCGGGAGGAAGGCTTCCTGCAAGGATCGCGGAGCCGCCGGTGGTCGGAAGATCCGCGGTGTCGTAGTTATCCTTGAGGATCACCGGGATGCCGTGCAGCGGACCGCGCGGACCCGACTCGGAGCGTTCGGCATCGAGCGCCCGGGCTTCCTCCAGGGCCCGGTCGTTGATCGTGATCACGGCGTTGAGCGCCGGGCCTTCGGCGTCAAACGCGGCGATTCGATAGAGGCTTTCTTGGACCAGCTGCTCCGACGTGACGGACCCGTCGGCCAACGCGTCCCGGATTTCGGGCAGCGACGCCAACGTCAGGTCGACGGTTGCAGGGGGTGGCGCCTTCCCGGTGGTGTCGGTTGTCGTTGGCCCACAGCCGCCCATCATCACGGCTGCGACCAGAAGAATGGTCGCGCGTCGCGCAGCGTGCATCGCTTCCTCCATGAAATCGGTCTGCAGGAGGTATAGCACAGCGACGGCATCGAGACGGGACAGTTAGATCGTCGGGGCAAGCACCCAACGGCAGCGCTGTACTCGACCCTGAGTTTTTCCGAACAACGACGTGGCTGGAGGTTGACGTTCAATGGGTACTGAAAAACAGACTCGTGTAGATGTGTGGGCGATCGCATTCGCAGTGGCATGCATGGTCATGGCGACATCGGCAGAGGCGCAGTCGAAGAAGAGCGCGAAACAGGCCGCGAACCTCGAGAAATCAGGCGAGGCTTCGAAGGCGGCGGTGCAGGACGTGCTCACGGGCTGCAGCGGCCTGCTTGCCGGCTACAACTCAATCATCGACGGGTCGGCAAAGGACAACCAGAAGGCCTACAAGAAGCTCGTCGGCGATCTCAAGTCGACCGAGAAGAAGCTCGACGGCGCGAATAAGCAGGTTGCGTCGCTGGGCAAGGAAGCGGACAAGTTCTTCAAGGCGTGGGAGCAGGATCTGCAGAGCATCTCCAGCGAGAGCCTACGCGACAAGAGCGCCGCCCGAATGGAGGACGCCAAGAAGCGCTACGCCGAGCTGGGTGAGATCTTGACCGCCGCCAGCAACGAGTTCGGGCCGGTGATGCAGAATCCCAACGACCAGATTCTCTATCTTGGGCGGGATCTGTCGCCCGAGGCCATCGCAGACCTGGAAGACGAGGCAGCCGAGCTCAACGCGCAGGCCGAGGCAGCGACCGCCAAGGTGAAAGACATGCTCGCCAATGCTGGCAAGACCCAGGCCGAGGCCGACGCCGAGCTCGAGGCCGACGAGGGAGAGTAAGTCCCTCGAATCCGTGAGACTCCCCCGCGCTCATGGCGCTTGGTCCGACTCCGAATGAACGACCCACGGGTGGCTGAACCAGAAGAA
>JAZBOQ010000096.1:0-2504 GCA_036351195.1 Thermoanaerobaculales bacterium
CATGGCTCCCTCGTATCGAGTCCGCGCGGGTGCTCCCGGCTCGGGTCGGTCACCAGGGGTCCAGGGCGCTCTCGCGCGCGGGTTCATGATAGCGCAATGTGAAAAATGCCACAAGGCTTCCAGGGGAGACATTGTCGCATTATGGAAGGGTCAAAACCCACTGTCTCATTCTCCGCTTCTCGAAGATGAAATCGGTGACGAGTAAGTAGTGAGTAGAGAGTAGTTTCCTCGGTCATCGACCCCTGTCTCTCGAGCGCGGATACTGCTTCGGGAAACGGGTGCGGCCATTGCGACGGTCACCGGACACTTGCTTCAGGGTTCCGGGGCGCGATGGAAGGGGTGCGCAGGCACACAACTTTGTGCGCGGCGAACAAAGTTGGAGCCAGGCACCCTTGTAGCGCACCCGATTCGTGATTGGGGACCGTTTCGCCGAGCGTACACCAGGCAAGAATGGCACGTCCGCCGGTTGCGCGCCGGGCCGGGCGCGAGCCCGGAGTGGGACTAATTCCTTTTGGGGATCCTCAGCAGCAGTGCTCGCTCGTCGGTTTCGGGGGGATACGGGTCATCGATGACGCCGGTGACGGCATTGTCGCCGATCAGCCAGAGAGCGCCGTCGGCATCGACGGCGATGCCCTCGACGTTGTTGCCCCAGCCGTCGTCGCGGACGCTGCGGAGGTAGTCGGTGAGGTCCTGGACGAGAGTGGTCCCACCGGTCGCGGCATCGAGCTCGACGATGTGGTAGCGCGAACCCGGGTACTGGGTCTTGAGGCCGAGCAGGCGATCTCCGTCCCAGGCCAGGCCCGTGAGTCGCCAGTTGCAGTCCTCGAGAGGGATGTCGACAGCATCGCCCTCGGCAATCAACCGGTCGCCCTCGAGCCGCCCCTGCCAGAGGCGCGAGACACAGCCGGTCTCCGGGTCACCACTGCGCTCGAGGAGAACCAGAAGATGGCGCCCGTCGAGAGAGATCTCAATCCCCTCGACGCCGATCTTTCCGCCCTCGACCTCGATTCCTTCGAGCTCGAGCTCGATCGCCGCCAGCTTCGGCAGCAACCGGGTCTCCACGCCCATGTCAACGCGGTAGACGGCCGCATGGGCTTCGTCGCAGAGGTAGGCGGAGCCTTCGCGCCAGGCCAGCCCCTCGAGCTCGGCGTGGACCGGAACTCCAAGTTCCACGACGCGCGTTTCGAGGTCGGCAGTCGGGTTGATGAAGAGCACACGGGCGTACTTCTCCGACGTCGCCGCCAGCACGCCCCCGACGATCGCCAAGCCGGAGGCCTCGAGGGCATGGTCCTGAGAAAAACCCTCGTCATCGGGATGCCAGACGAGGTTTTCGGCCCGAGAGACGTCCCAGGGCTCGCCCGCCGACCGCAGCGAGGCACACCCGGTCAGACCGACCACCGCCACAACCGACATCAGCACCAACGCGCTGGAAGAAGCCCGTTTCACGCTCACCCCTCTCCTCTCCCGGTGGTCTCGTCCTCCCACTCGGGGAACAACCCCAACAAACCCTCGAGGGATGCGTCGCACACTCCTCGATCGGTGATGAGGCCGGTGACCAGCCGCGCCGGGGTGACGTCGAATGCAAAGTTGGCGCCCCGAGTCGTCGGCGGCGTGATCTCCACCTCGAGCACCCGACCGTCCGGGCCGAGGCCGGAGACGAAACGCACCTCGCGGTCGTCTCGTTCCTCGATGGGGATCTCCGCGACCCCGTCGCGAGCCGACCAGTCGATGGTGGTCTGCGGCAGCGCCACGTAGAACGGCACCCCGTTGTCGTGTGCCGCCAGCGCCTTGAGGTAGGTGCCGATCTTGTTGGCCACGTCGCCGGCGGCCGTCGTGCGATCGGTGCCGACGATGCACACGTCCACCATGCCGTGCTGCATGAGGTGTCCACCCACGTTGTCGACCACCAGCGAGTGGGGCACCCCGTGGGCGCCGAGCTCGTAGGCGGTGAGCGAGGCGCCCTGGTTGCGGGGCCGGGTCTCATCGACCCAGACGTGAACGTCCATCCCCTCATCGTGGGCCATGTAGATCGGCGCCAGGGCGGTGCCCCAGTCCACGGTGGCGAGCCACCCGGCGTTACAGTGGGTGAGAATGTTCAACGGACCGGAACCCTTGGCGGCGGCCAGCTCCTTGAAGATCTCCAGACCGTGGCGGCCGATGCTCTTGGAGATCTCCACGTCGTCGTCACAGATCCGCGCCGCCCGCGCGTACGCCGCCGCAACCCGCTCGTCGGGCGGCAGAAACCGCACCGCTTCATCCATGACCTCCAGCGCCCACCGGAGGTTGACCGCCGTCGGCCGGGTGGCCGCGAGCAGCTCGAGAGCGTGATCCAGAGATCCGTGCAATCGATCTTTGAGCAGCGCCAGGCACACTCCGTAGGCCGCGGTGGCGCCGATGAGCGGCGCGCCGCGGACCACCATCTCGCTGATGGCGTGGGCCGCCTGCTCCACCGTCGCCAATCGCATGATCTGAAAGCTGTGCGGCAGGAACCGCTGGTCGATGAC
>JAZBOQ010000097.1:0-2166 GCA_036351195.1 Thermoanaerobaculales bacterium
CCTCGGCGATGAGGCGGTAGCCCCGTTTGGGGATGGTCTCGATGTAGTGCGGATCTCGGGCGTCGTCGCCGAGCGCGTCGCGGAGCTCGGCGATCCGCTTGGCGACGGTGTTGTCCGACACGTACTCGGTCTGCCAGACGACGTCGGTCAGCTCGTGTCTGGAAACCACCTCGCCGGCGCGCTCCGCCAGGCAGAGCAGTACATCCATCGTCTTGAGCACGAGCTGGACCGCCACACCGTTGCGCGACAACCGATTCAGGCTCGGCTCGACAAGCCAGTCGCCGACGCGAAACCGAGCATCGTGAAACTCGAGACTCTCAAACTGCGGGGCCATTTTGCTCGAATTATACGACGGCCGACCGCGGGTGACAAAGGCGCCAACCCTGCCTGCCGGCAGTGGCGGACCCGGAAACCGCACGATCCTACCCATGGGGAGTGTTCCTTCTTCACCCGGTTCTCGAAAAAGCGCGCCAAGGCCCACCGCCGGTCGAGCGCCGCCGGCGGACCCCGAACGCGAGGAGGTGAATCGGGAGCCGTCGTGGCTGGCTGATCCGCGACGGCTCCTTTCGGTACCTACATCGGCGGCACCGTGGTCGGATCCGAGGTCACGTTGTCGAGCACCGAGCCGTAGCAGTACACGGAGCCGGTCGGCAGCGAGGACCAGTAGTCGACGTAGCCGGTGACCGGGTGGTACGGATCGAAGATCCGGTTCAGCTGGTCATTGGACCACGGCATGAGAATCAGGCTCTCCGTTCCGAGCAGGGTACCGTCAGAGCCGAAGAGCTCGAAGCTGACCCGGGCCGCCTTGTCGCCGACGTTGATGCAACCGACGTTGGTCCGCATGTCGGCGTGCTCGGTGCCGAAGAGGAGCCGCCGTTTGACGTTATAGCCGGTGCAGTCGCCGGGCCGGATCGCGGTCAGCGCCTGGCCGAAGCTGCCGGCGTCCGGTTCCGGCGGCGTGTTGGCGATGCGCGCCATGGCGAGGAGATCGGCGCTCTCCGCCTCGATCAGGAGGGCGCCGAAGCTGCCGACCTCGAGATCGAAGACCTCGGCGAGCACGTTCTGATAGCGCATGCTCTTGCCGGCGCCCAACGTGAAGGTCTCCGATTGGAGAGGATCACCGTTGCTCTCACCGCGCGGCAGCCACGAGAACAGGTACTCGACATCAACACCGCTCGCGTTGCTCAGGTCGAGATCGGTCTCGTAGAACGAGCCCTCGGCGCCCGCGGCATACGCCGCCGCCGGGATGATCGAGGGGTGAACCGTCGTGCAGCAATCAGAGGTGAACCCATAGAAGTTGTAGTCGATGATGTTCGTGGCCAACATCCTGTACCGGCCAACGGCGTCGTCATAGATCACGCTCGAAACATCGAACGCCAGACTGTTCGAAGACACGACCGGGTTCTTCCAGTACGGAGTCCACTCGATCCCGTCGGTCGACACCGCGTAGCCGATCGAGGTCCAACTGCCGCTGTGGCCCGCGTACCACATCCGGAAGGTGGTGCCGTCGAAGACCACCGTCGGCGAGTAGACCACATAGCCGCTCCAATATCCATCGGGCTCGACGACCGGCGTCGGGTGTCGAGTCCAGCTCAGCCCATCGTCGGACTCGGCGTAGCCGATCTGCCAGTAGATATCTTCCCCTTGGTGGTCGCCCGTGTACCACATCCGATACGTCTCGCCGTCGAAGAGCACCGTTCCAGGCCACAATCCGTAATCGTCGAATGCGCCGGCTGGACCGGGACCCATGACCGGGTTGGCCTCGTGCTTGGTCCAGGTCGTCCCGTCGGGCGAGGTCGCGTAACCCACCGCATCTCCCTCACCGATGCTGCCGCCGTACCACATCCGGAACCCGGTGCCGTCGTGAATCACCGCCGCACCGACGACACCGTCTTCATCCCACTCGCCGGCATCGCCGCGTGTCAGCACGGGATTCGCCGGATCCTTCACCCAGTTGGTGCCGTCGGTCGAGGTCGCGTGACCGATATCGTAGAAACGAAGCAGCGGCGAACCGTGTTCATGCCCCTGATAGAACAGATGGTAGGTTCCGTCGACCACCAGCATCGTGTTGACATAGCCTTCGGCGTCCCAGGCATCGAGATCCGGCGTCGGAACCACCGGGTTCGCCGGGTCCTCCACCCACACGGTCTGCGCCGCAATCACTCC
>JAZBOQ010000098.1:0-11844 GCA_036351195.1 Thermoanaerobaculales bacterium
CAGATCTGGGCCGACGCTTCGACCCATCCTCTCGACGCGAGCCATCTCATCGCCACCCACGAGCGGATTGCCAACGACGTCGTCGCTGCCGTCGCCGGCGAGTTCGGGATCATCGCCCGGCGTCTATCGGCCGAGTCGCGGCGGAAGGCGCCGGCCGACCTGCGCACCTACGAGGCGATGCTGCGCTACTACAACCACCAGATCGCACCGTCGGCGGAGTCGGCCGAGGCCTGCTTCGCGGCGCTGCAGGCCGCGTCCGAGCGCGAGCCGGAGTACGGTCCCGTGTGGTCGGCCCTGGCGACGCTTCAATGTCAGATGTGGACCTTCGATGCTCCCGGATTCGACGACGCGCTGGGCAGCGCCCTCGAGTTCGCGCGCAGGGGGGTGTTCTTCGAACCGGGGTCGCAGCTCGCGCGGCTGATTCTCGCCTACGCCAGCTACCTGGCTGACGACGACGACGGCTTTCGGGAGGAGTCCGAAACGGCCCTGGCGCTCAACCCCAACTCGCCCTACACCGTCGGCGCCATCGGCTACATGCACGTGATGCGGGGCGAGCGTGAGCGCGGGCTGGGGTTGCTCGAGCGGGCGATGTCCGCGTGCCCGTGTCATCCGTCGTGGTTTCGAACCGGCGGGATCGTCGACCTGATGGTTCGAAGGGAGTACGAGCGCGCCCTTGATGAAACCCGGAAGCACATGCCGTTCCGCGCCTTCTGGGACGACGTGATCATCGCCGCCATGCTCGGCAAGCTCGGCCGGATCGACGAGGCGCAGCCACACATCGAGGCGGCGCTCGAGCAGAAGCCGGACCTCGCGACCCGTGTTCGTGAGTTCATGCGGCGCGGCCTCAAGATCGATCCGCTCATCGACGATCTCGTTGACGGCCTGCACGCGGCGGGCCTGCTGACCTCATGAGCGCCCTCCCCGTTCAGGCTCGATCAAATCAACGCATTGCCGGCCACCGATGACACCCATTTCCGCATGCGACCGCTCGCTAACTGGAGGCTGCCGTGAGGCGGACGACTCGAAGGTTGTCAACGTGGTCGGTCTGGCGGGCGTGCTCCGCGAAGTAGAGGGATCCGATCACGCACTACGAGTCGAGCCAGGTCACCCGACCTGTCTCCAGGTCGTAGATGCCGCCGACCACGAGCAGCTCGCCGTTGTCCACGAGCTCGGAGATGACCTCGCTCTGCTCGAGGAGGTCGGCGGTGGTCTGGCGCACGTTCTCCTCGATGGCAAGGTTGAGGAACTCGGCGTTCTTCGAGTTGGCCTCGCCCTCGGTGGCCGCGTCGGCCCGCGCGATGGGGGCGTCGAAATCGTTGAGCAGCTCGGTCAGGTTGCCGAGCTCGACGCCGTCCGCCGCGCCCTTGATGGCGCCGCACGATGTGTGGCCGAGAATCACGATGACCTTTGATCCGGCAACCTTGGTAGCGAACTCGAAGCTGCCCACCATGTTGACGTCCTCCACGTTGCCGGCGACGCGACCGACAAAGACGTCACCGATCCCCTGGTCGAAGATGATCTCGACGGGAACGCGCGAGTCGACACAGCTCAGGATAGTGGCTTTGGGGAACTGTCCCCCCGCGGCGGTCGCCGCGGCCTGCGCCATGAAGTCGCGCGGCGTCAACTCGCCCGCCACAAAACGCTCATTGCCGGCCTTGAGGTCGACGAGCACCGCTTCGGGGGTCATGGCCTTCTGTTCGGCGGCCGTCACCACCGCGGACACGAGTTCGGGGGTCGGGGGCACCTCGGCAACCGGCGCCGGCTGGGGAGCGCACCCGGCGGAGACGAACACGGCAGCAGCAGCGAGAGCGATCATTGTCGAGGATTTCATTTCTGGTCCCTTTCGATTGGTCCGTCACCTGTTCGTAAGCGGCGGATGAGGTGCGGACGGTTGTCGATGTGCCGGCGAGAGATCGCCGGCCGAACGCGATATTCCGGGGTTTTTAGCCGGTTGTCCGGATTTCTTCATCGGCTCCGCGAATGCGCACATTTGTTCGACCCGGGGACATCGGCTCTTCCCGGCACCGGTCTTGCTAGGAGCTTCCCTCGTCGATCTCCAGGAGTCGCCGGATGATGTCACGCGGGCTGGCCGAACCGGAAATCCTGAGCATCTTCTCGATCTTCTTCTGCTCGAGCTGCCGGTGGTTCATCACCTTCTGCTTGTAGGCTGCCTGGAGAGCTTCGATCAGTTCCGACAACTCACAGGGCTTCTGCAGGTACGAAAAGGCGCCGAGCTTCGTGCAGTCCACCGCAGACTGAACCGCGCCGTGTCCGGTCAGGATCACGACCTCGAGCCACTGATTGAGCTCCTTGAGCTGCCGGAGGGTCTCCTCACCGGAGATTCCCGGCATTTTGAGATCGACCAAGGCGACGTCAATGGGCTGCTGCTTGGCCGCTTCAATGGCTTTGTCGCCTCGGTTGACGGCGATGACGTTGAAGTCCCGCAGCTCGAGGCTCTTGCTGATGGACTCGAGAAACCGCTCCTCATCGTCCACGATCAGGAGGTTGATCTTGTTTTTTTTCATCTCGTTGGCCCTTTCTTTGGGTGACTGCCGGTCGAGACCTCACCACTCGAACCGGGACCGGTGGGGTCGGTCACATCGCCGCCGCACCAATCCACTTCCAATATCCGAAAACGACCCAAACCCACATGACCACCAGGCACAATGCCCACACCGCCAGGCCGTGGATGAAGAAGTCTTTCACAGTCAGCAATTGCTCGCCGGTCTCCGGATCCCGGGCGAGGCTGTAGCAAATGGCGTTGTTGGGTGTGCCGATGATCAGGAAGTGGGCGAACGACGACGCAAAAGCGGTGATCAGGCCCACCAACAGGGGTGAGGTGCCCGACAGCGTCGCCATGGGGACGGTGATCGGCCCCACAGCGGCAACCGTTGCCCCGTCACTCATGAAGTTGGTGAGGATGCCTGTGATCAGGCTCGCCGAGATGATGAGCCCGTCTCCGCTCTTGAGGACCTCCGGCAAGACAGAAATGAACCCGTTGGCCAGCCACAACGCCGCCCCTGTAGCGGCGAGACCGTAGCCCATGGCACTGGCCCCGGCGTAGAGAGCGACAACGTCCCAATGGATGCTGTTGATGTCCCTCCAGCGCAAGATCCCGAGCACATTCAGAGCGACGAGAGCCAGGATCACCGGCCCACCCATGCCGACCCTGCCGGACATCGTGATCCAGAGGACGATCAGGACCACCAGAACGCCTGCCGCCTTGTACTCATCAGGGGTCATCTTGCCGATCTTCTCGCCCTCTCGCTTGACCACTGCAGCGACATTGACGTTTTCAACGTTGATCCTCTTGCGCAGCACGAGCAGGAAATAGAGTGCGATGATGATCGACATCACCGGCACATACGGCAGGCCGAGCTTGACCCACTCGGCAAAGCTGATCTCGATGCCGTAGTCCGAAAAGATGCCGAGCATCACGGCGTTCCGGCCGCCGGCTGCCGGAGACCCCGGACCGCCGACGTTGGCGCAGAACGTCAGCATCAGCAACATAAAGACCACCAGCGCCTTGTCCTTCTTGACCCCGGCGGCTTTGATGGCGCCCATGTACACGAGCATCAGGACCGGCGCGATGAAAGCCACCAGAGCGTGCTCGGACAGAAAGGCGGCGGTGACCGACAGCAGTGGAGCGAAGATCAGGCCGAACTTCCACAGCGAAGTGCTGGTGCCGAGCAGCAGGATGCCGATGCGCCGGTCGAGCCCGGTCTTGCTGATGGCACTCGCGAAAGCGAGCACTCCGAAAATGAAGACCACGGAGTCCTTGGCGTACGCCTTGGCGACGAGATCCGCCGGAAAGACCCCGAAAAAGTACATGAGCACCCCGACGAGAAGCGCCGTGATGCCGATGGGTACTGCGGCCGTGGCCCAGAACAGGGCTGCCACGATCAGCACCCCGATCATGACCTGGGCGCGCAAGGCGACCGCCTCCGCTTCGGGCGCCTGTTTGTCCTTGGTCCCGTCCGGGCGGGTCACATCGGTGTAGAGCGACGCCTTCTTTCCGTAATACTCGGCGATGGTCTCGCCCTCCGCCATCTTTCGATACTCCGAGTAGCCGGCAATGGCCTCGAGGCCGTCACCGCCTTTCGGTGACGACAGGAATGTCACCAGCTTCTGCGGCGGTGGCATCAACACAACTGCGAGAAAAAGCAACAGACCGAGCATCATGACCCCGGGACGGGCGTTCTGGACGCCGATCAGCCCCTGCTTGAGCCCACCGTTCGGGGCCACGGGGATCTCGTGCTTGGCCATGGCGTAGACCCGCTCCTCGGCAGCGCGCTTCACCGTGTCGACGATCTCTTCGATGGACGCGGGCTTCTCCAGATACGCGAAGACATCGTGCTTGCCGGTGACGCGTGCCGACTCGATACTGCCGTGACCGGTGTGCATAATGATCTGCACCTCGGGACGGATTCTTTTAAGCTCCTGGAGTGTTTGGATGCCGTCCATCCCGGGCATTTTCTGGTCGAGGATGACAACCTCGGGATTGTCGTGCCGAACAATCTTGATGGCGTCCTCGCCGTTGCTCGCGTCGAAGACCTCGAAGTCCCGCAGCTCGAGCTGTGTCGCCAGGCTCTTTCGGAATCGGTCCTCATCATCGACGATCAATACCCGCAGACGCTCGTCTTTCGGGACGTTTTTGTTGAGATCAGGTGTTTTCTGGTCAGACATGGCTCCCCCTCACTAAACCCCAATATCAGGAACGTGAAACCGACGGATCGGGACGTATCCCATGCTTCATGCGTTCAAGCCTCCCGCTGAATAGGGAAGATCACCGTGAACACGCTTCCGGCGCCCTCGATTGACTGCACCTCTATCGAGCCTCCCAGTGTCTCGACGATGTTCAGTGAGACACTGAGGCCGAGGCCGGTGCCCTTGCCGACCTCTTTGGTGGTGAAGAACGGATTGAAGATCTGATCCATGATCTCGGCGGAGATTCCTGCGCCTGTGTCTTGGATCGATACCCTGACCGTATCCCGTTTTCGGCTCGTAGCAATGGTCAACGTGCCGCCATCCGGCATGACGTCGCCGGCGTTGTTGATCAGATTGAGAAAGACTTGCCGGGTCTTGTCGCGGTCCAGGAGGATGTCCGGCATTCCCGGATCATAGTTGCGTACGATACTGATCCCCTCGACCTCGAACTCGCGCTGTTTGAGACCGTCAATCACCTCGTCGAGGATCTGATTGACATTGCACGGTTCGAGGGTCGGCTCGTTCTTGCGGCCATAATCCAGGAGCTGGCGAGTGATGGTTCGCGCCCTGAACACCGCGAAGTCGATATTCTCGACCTCTTGAAGCACCGCCTCCGGCGTTGGTTTGACACCGAGATCGGGGTTGAAGATGTCCCGGATGACTCCGCTGGCGGCGATGATCACCGCCAGAGGATTGTTGATCTCGTGTGCCACGCCGGTGGCGAGTTCGCCCACCGAGGCGAGCTTCGAGGCGTGGAATAGCTGCATCCGTAGCTCTTCGCTGGTCTCCGCACTCTCCTTGAAACGGTCGATGAGGATACTGTTCGCGAACCAGATGCACGTCGCGATGGTGAAGAAGAGAATGACCAGGATCAGGACCATCACCCGCCGACTCTTGTACATTTCTTCGTGAGCGACGCTGAAGGCCTGGCGAACCACCAGCGCCCACGGGGCCTCGAGGAGCCACGCGTGGCCGACCAGGAATCGTTCCCCATCCCGTTCGATCTCCTGCACGCCGCTCGACTCCTCGATCGCCGGAACATAGTCGCTGACCTCGAGCAGCTCACCCTTCTCCGGGTCGACAAGCTGAAACCGGCCCTCGCGATTGATGATGATCGACTCCCCCGACTTCCCACGACCCATGGTTCTTAAGAACATGTAGAACTTGTCCGGATCGAGGGTCGAGCGGAAGATCCTTGTACCGTCCTCGAACGATTGTCTGACGGCGATGGTGAAGTGGGGTTTGTTCCGGAATCCCAGGTACACGTCGCTGATGAAGAAGTCCCGATCCTGGCTCATCAGCACCTGAAACCACTCCTCGTCACTGTAGTCCTTGCCGAGCAGATCAGGGAACAGGCCGGCATAACCGGTCTGGATGCCGTCTCCGTTGAGGAACCCGACATCGGTGAATGAGTCGTTTTGTTGACGCAGCCTCTGGAGGTAGCCGTCCATCCGTTCCTGGGTCGGCGGAGATTGGAAGTCCCGATCTTGGAAGAGGTTGAAGATGTTGAACACCCGCTCCTGGAGAAACAGATCGATCGTGTTTTTCTGGCTGGTGGCCAGGGCCTCGAGGCTGGCGCGACCCGAGCTCTTGAGGGTGTCGGCGAACTGATACTGAAAGTACGCGAAGAACGCAACATACGGCAACGTAAACGCAACCAGAAGGCCGATGGCGAGCCGGATTTTGAGGTCTCGAAAGCGCTTCTGGCGGATATCCATCTGGGTTCGGAAGACCTTGCGTCGATCGAGAGCGTCCTCGATCTTCTCGGAGATGTGATCAACCTCGGCGGGCTTGACGAGGTAGTCGGAGGCACCGAGCTTGACGCCCTGAACCGCAGAGTCGATGGAGCCGCGTCCGGTGAGCAGGATGACCTCGATGAGCGGAAAGCGGCGTTTGATTTCCCGAAGGGTGGCGATGCCGTCGAGGCCGGGTATCTTGACGTCCAGGATCACGACCTGGACGTAGATGCGCTCGAGCAAATCGAGGGCTTCGGTCCCGTTCGAGGCGCTCGCGACCCGATAACCCTTGCGCTCGAGTAGATTTGCGGTGTTAGACAGAAATCGGCTGTCGTCGTCCACGAGGAGGATGGCAGTGTCGCGCGTCACTGGCGTCACATGGGCTCCCAGTCGCTGTCGGCTCCTGTCCCGCACCTCGGTTCATTTTCGGCCACCGTGGCAAGTGAATTTCAGCACAAGTCCGTTATCAGTTGCCACGTAGGCCGATTCTACCACGCCTGCAATCTATTTCGATCACGAGGTCGTCTGTCTTCTCTTCGCAACACAATAGGTGCCGAGTTCGTACATTTTACTGGCGAGCCAAACGAGAATCTACACCTGGGCGAACCTAGCACTTCTCTTTCGTTCTACCGGAGCTTGCTTCTCCGTTCGTAAATCATCCCACCCGAACCGTCCGGGACCTTTCTGAGGTCCCAGTACTGGTCCTTCATCTCCTTTAACCTCGACCTGACATCTTCTGCAGCTGTCGACACATCGTTCAGGAAGTAGTTGATATCAGAAAAAACTGAACCAGCCGATACTCTACCTTTCTCGATTTCCGTCGCGGCCCTCCGACTCGAAGATCCTTCGGACTGACTCTCGAGGTTTGCCAAGGAGGACCTCACCGACTCGACACCCATCAGAATCACGCTCAACGGTGATGCGAGGTCATCAGCGAATCCCCCGGCGAGCTGCCCAATCGCCTCCAGCTCCTTTTGCCGAATCGCCTCCGTGATGTTGTGCGCGATCCCCTGGTACGAGACGACCTGTCCAGAGTCATCTTGCTGTGCAATGACATTCAAGCCGATTTCAAACCTCTCACCTTCGGCATTCTGAACCAACATTCTGTCTCGAGTGGCTTCACCCTTTTCTAAGATTTCCTCGATCAGAGAATCTCTCGCCTTCGGATCGACATAAAAATCCGCAATTGTTCTCTCTCTCGCATCCTCTTCACTGCTGAGTCCGAGGAGTCGAATTCCTGCCAAATTGATGTCGATGATTTGTCCACTCGGTTTCAGGACATAGATCATGTCTTTCGAGTTCTCGAAAATCCGTCGATATTTCTGCTCGCTCGCGTGCAGCTCATCGAGCGCCTTCTTCTTCTCTGTGACATCCTCGATGATATGGTTGACTCTCCGTATCTCCCCTGTGTTGAGATACTCGACCCGACCATAGTCGTGGACCCACTTGACCTCGCCGGTCTGGGTCACGATGCGGTACGTCGTCTCTGCAGAGCCCCGTTCGAAAAGATCGATATAGTGATCGAACACGGCCTTCTTGTCGAGGTCGAAGATGAAGTCAAAAATGCTCTTTTTTTTGTTCAATATATAGGACGCAGGCACTTCAAAAAAAGACAAGGCAGAAGAGTTAACTTCGACGAGATGATCGTCAAAAAACGAAAAGTTTTGGATCTCTGTTTTGTCGAGTTTTCCCGAATAGGAAAAGGACAAGACCAATTCGCGCATGTGGTCGAGAATGCTTCGCAGGCGGGTGTTCAGCCTTTCGATTTCGAGCCGTTCAATCTTTCTCTGAGTGATGTTTCCA
Organism: Thermoanaerobaculales bacterium; assembly: GCA_036351195.1. Lineage (GTDB taxonomy): Bacteria > Acidobacteriota > Thermoanaerobaculia > Thermoanaerobaculales > Sulfomarinibacteraceae > JAHECW01. Next base: position 8,247 of record JAZBOQ010000098.1, read on the forward strand.
ATGAACTTCTCATCCATGAACGTGCTGAGATCGACGACCCCGACGACACGCTGTTCCCGGTTCACCACGGGCAAAGCCAGGAGCTTGTGGTGAGCCATCAGATCGTACGCTTCGAGAACGGTTGCAGTGTCGGGGACCGTGATGATGCGTTTGATCATCAGGTCGGAGAGGGGCTTGTCCAGGGGAGCGGTGAGCAGCCGCCTGGTGAGGATCACCCCCGTCAGCTGCTGCTCGCCGTTGACGACGTAGAAGTAGACGATCTTTTCTCCGAAATCCTGCGACCTGATGTAGTCCAGCGCCTGCTGGATGGTGTGGTCCTCGCTGAGCATCACTACGTCCTGGTGGGCGATGGTTGTGACCGGCTGATGGAGGTCGATCTGTTGCGTCATCTGGATCGCTCCTGATTCCGAAGGGTGCCAGCTTCGCCCCTTTGGGCGTTCTGCATCGGGGGACCGAGCAACAGCCGACGCGCCCTGCTCTCGCACTCTCCGTCGGTAATGAGTACGAGCCGGTCGCCGGTACCGAGCACGGTGTCGGGCGACGGGTTGGCATCGACGGCGGCGTCGCGGCGAACCGCGAGCACCGTCGCGCCGGTGGCGCGGCGCAGGTCGAGCTGCCGCAGACTTTTCCCCGCGGCCAAAGAGCCGGGCTCGATCTCCAGCTCGACCAGCCGTACGTGTCGCTGCAGTTCGTGCAGCGCCGGCGCGATGAGCTCGGCCTCGTCGCCTGCGCGCAAGGCGCCGTAGTGCCGCCGGCGCAACGCCGCCTTCTCCGCGAGGATCGTAGAGCCCGGCACGCCGTACATCTCGAGCACTCGAGCCACGAGTTCGAGCGAGGTTTCGAACTCCTCCGGAATCACCTGATCGGCCCCCTGCTCCTCCAGCGGCTCGACCTCCTGCACGAAACGAGTGCGGGCGATGATCAACGCCTCCGGGGCCAGACGCCGGGTATTCTGCACGACCTCCCGGGTGCTCGCGGCGTCGGGGATCGCGATGATGATGCCGCGGGCATGGGGGACACCTGCGGCGCGCAGCACTGCCTCCTGTTCGGCATTGCCGAAGACCGCGTGCTCACCTGCCGCCTGCAGATCCGCCACGGTGTGCGGGTTGAGGTCGACGACGACGTGCGGGACTTCGAGGGGCCCGAGCGCCTGGTGGACGTTGCGGCCGTTGACCCCGTAGCCGATGATCACGAGGTGGTCCGAGAGCTCGATCTCGGGAGCGTCGCACCCGGCTCGCCCGGCGACGCGGTGAGCGAGGGCGGTCAGGCCCGGGGTGAGGATCATGGTCGGCACCGCGATGGCCAGAAAGAGACCTCTCGAGTCCCCGCTGACGATTCCGAGACGACCCGCCTCGGCGGCGACGACGAGCGAGAACTCACCGATCTGCGCGAGGCCGAGACCGGCGGCCGCCGCGATCGGCAGCCGGCGGACGACCGGCCAGGTCGCGCCGGTGGCGAGGACCGCCTTGCCGATGACGATGCCGGCGATGAGGATGACGGTGGTCAGCGGCCGCTCCAGCCAGATCTCGGGGTCGACGAGCATTCCGAGCGAGACGAAGAAGAGGCTGTTGAAGACGTCGCGCAGCGGGGTCACCCCGTCGACCATCCGGCTGACGTACTTCGACTCTGAAACCACCATCCCGGCAAGGAACGCGCCGAGCGCCATCGACAGTCCGAAGTGTCCGAAGATGAGCGCGGTGCCGACGGCGACCAAGACCGTCGTCAAGGTGAAGAGCTCGCGGCTGCCTGCGGCGACGACGCGGGCCGCGAGTGCCGGGAAGAGCACCCTCGCCCCGACCACCGTCAGCACGATCACACCGACGGACCGGCCGAGAAACCAGACGATCTCACCGAGGTCTCCGCTTCGCCCGGCGAGCAGCGGCAGGGCGAGCATGACGGGTACCACCGCCAGATCCTGCATCAGGAGGACACCGATCATGGCGCGGCCCTGCTCGCTCGAGGTCTTACCCGAGTCCTCGAGCAGCCACAGGACGAGCGCGGTGGACGACAACGCGATGATCATCCCCCAGGTCACCGCCTCGGGAGCCGGTCGCCCGATCGCCGCGGCTACCGCGGCGGCAGTTGCCCCGGTAACGAGCACCTGCGCGGTGCCCGAGCCGAACACCATCGTTCGCATCCGCCAGAGCTCGCCGAGCTTGAGCTTGAGCCCGACGGTGAAGAGGAGCAGCATGACGCCGATCTCGGCAACGCCCTCGATGACGTGTCGATCACTGACGAGACCGATGCCTCCCGGTCCAACGATGATTCCGGCGATGAGAAAGCCAACGACGGGCGGCAGGCGAAGCCGGCGGAGCAGCAGGGCGGAAACGACCGAAGCCGCCATGACGACCACGATTTCGACGAGGACGCTGTGCATGTTTCGACGCTCCCTTCCGGTGACCGCTGCCGCAGGTGTGCGATCCGGTCGCATTGTACGCTGTGTGGGGGCTCGCCGGGCGGTGGGGACAGCATAAGATAGTGGAAATGGTGCTTTAAGAAGTTGGAAAGTTGCATCATCGCCCACTGGGCGTCAGCAGAGCAGACGGCCACCTGTCGAGTCGATCGATCTTCACGGCGAAGGCTTCGTCTTTCAATCGGTGGCGAACCGCCTCGCCAACCCACCAGCTACCTGGCCGACGACGACCCGATCCAACCGGTCCAACACCCGCGGATCCTCCAGATCGTACTCCCAAAGCAGGTTTCGACCGCGGGGAGGAAGTGCCATCAAGTCATTATAAAAGAACGATTTGTATGTTGTCTGCGCCGCGCAGATCCGGGCGGCTGTCCGCCCGGATCTACCGGATGCCTATCCATGCGCCAGAACGCCAGTCCATGACCTGAACGACCTAACCAACATGGCTACGCAATAGCAGACCCTTCCATCTGAAGCGCTTTCGACGGGCGGTCGATCGAGAATGTACAAACGTGGAAACCTGGCAGCATTCTTCTCCTCCTTGGCTTTGCGATCCGAGGCCGAGCTGTGGCATCATCTTCACAGCCTACGACCCGATTCATACGGCATCGCCGAACCATGAGGAGAAGTGCCATGAGAAAGAGCGACCATAGGATGAGTCTCACGATCGTGATTGCCGTCGGGCTCTGTTTGGCGATCGCGACACCGGCGGCCCAGGCGCAGTCGAAGAAGAGCGCGAAACAGACCGCAAGCCTCGAAAAGAGCGGCGAGGCCTCCAAGAAGGCGGTCGAGGACGTGCTCACGAGCTGCAACAACCTGCTTGCCGGATACAACTCGATCATCGGCGGCACGGCCAAGGACACTCAGAAGGCCTACAAAAAGCTCGTCGGCGATCTCAAGTCGACCGAGAAGAAGATCGACGGGTCCAAGAAGCAGCTGGCCTCGTTGAGCAAGGAGGCGGACAAGTTCTTCAAGGCGTGGGAACAGGATCTCGCGAGCATCTCCAGCGAGAGCCTGCGGGACAAGAGCGCCGTTCGGATGGAGGACGCCAAGAAGCGCTACGCCGAACTGGGTGAGATCCTGACCGCCGCCAGCAACGAGTTCGCACCGGTGATGCAGAACCTGAACGACCAGATTCTCTATCTCGGGCGCGATCTGTCGCCCGAGGCCATCGCCGACCTCGAA
>JAZBOQ010000099.1:0-2265 GCA_036351195.1 Thermoanaerobaculales bacterium
AATTCAAAATTCAAAATTCAAAATTCAGAATTGACCGCGCCAGCGGTCACATTTCTGGTGATGGAGTTGGTCGAAGGCGAGGACCTCTCCGAACGAATCTCGCGCGGCCCGATCCCCGTCGACGAAGCGGCGCCGATCGCGCGTCAGATCGCCGAAGCTCTCGAGGCCGCCCACGAGCAGGGTGTCGTCCACCGCGATCTCAAACCGGCCAACATCAAGCTCAAGGCCGACGGCACGGTCAAGGTGCTCGATTTCGGCCTCGCCAAGGCGTGGGAGACCGAAAACACCGAGACCAGCCTCTCGTTGTCGCCGACCATGACCCAGCACGCCACCGCGGCCGGGCTGATCCTGGGGACCGCCGCCTACATGTCGCCCGAGCAGGCGGCGGGGACGGCCGCGGATCGCCGGGCCGACATCTGGTCGTTCGGGGTCGTGCTCTGGGAGATGCTGACCGGACACAAGCTCTTCGACGGCGAGACGATCTCACACGTTCTGGCTTCGGTGCTCAAGGACGAGGTGGATCTCGACGAGCTGCCGGAATCGATCCCGCCGAGGTTGCGCGAGATCATCAGCAGGTGTCTCGAGCGCAATCCGAGGCAGCGGCTGCAGGCCATCGGCGACGCCCGCATCGTTCTCGAGGAGTTCGAGCGACATCCGGAGGCGTTCACCGCACCGTCGGAGGCGGTGGCAGCCCAGGGTGTCGATTCGACCAGGCCGAAAGCCGTCCTGCCCTGGATCATCGCCGCGGCGGCGACCGTCCTGTTCATCCTGAGCGCCTGGTACGCGCTGCGACCACCGGCCGACGAGCGCGCCGTTCTCCGAGCGGAGATCTCTCCTCCGGAGGACACCGTGTTCTGGCTTCAGGCGATTGCGCCCGGAGCGGCCCAGATCTCGCCGGACGGCTCCAAGATCGTCTTCGTCGCCGCCGATTCGGAAGGGAAACGCCTGCTCTGGATTCGACGGATCAAAGACTCCGTCGCTCGCCAGTTGCCGGGGACCGACGGCGCCGCCTACCCGTTCTGGGCGCCGGACAGCCGACAGGTGGGTTTTTTCGCGGCCGGCGGCAAACTGCGCAAGATCGACACCTCGGGTGGGCCGCCGGTCACCATCTGCGTTGCCCGCAACGGCAAAGGCGGGGCCTGGAACGAAAACGACGAAATCCTCTTCGCGCCGACCCACGACGCGCCGATCCACCTCGTGTCGGCGGGGGGTGGCGAGCCGAAACCGGTGACCGAGATGTCCCCGGGGATCACCAGCCACCGGCTGCCGACGTGGCTCCCGGATAGGCGGTTCCTCTACCTCGCGCGTTCGGCCGGCGGCCCGGAAGGCGACCGGGTCATGGTGGGATCGATCGCAGGGACCGGACCGGACCGCGAGCTGATGGCCGCGGCGTCGAACACTGCGGTCGTCAAGGATCAGCTCCTCTTCATGCGCGAGGGCACCCTCATGGCGCAGCCGTTCGACCGGGAGGCGCCGGAGCTCGTCGGCGACGCCCGTCCCCTGGCGGAGGATGTGCTGTACATCGGCGGCGCCCGGTACGGCGCGTTCTCGGTCTCCGACAACGGGTTGCTGATCTACAACACGGGCGAGTCGAAGACCCGGAGCGAGATCGTCTGGGTCGACCGGGATGGCGTGGTGCTGTCGAATCTCGGAGAAGGACACCTGCTCTTCGACATCGCGGTTTCGCCGGACGGCCGGTACGCGGCGGTCACCGAGCTCGAATCCGCCGTCGGAACCGCGGATATCTGGGTCGTCGATCTCGAGCGCAAGCTGCGGACGCGCTTCACCTTCGATGCCACCAACGACTGGTATCCGGCGTGGTCTCCCGACGGCCGCAGGATCGCTTTCGCCTCCGCCCGCAACGGTTCCGACGGAATCTGGATCAAGGAGGTCGGCGGTTCGGACGATGCCGAGCTGCTCCTCGAGGTCGCCGACAAACAGCTCTATCCCCAGGCCTGGTCGTCGGACGGTGAGTGGGTGATCTACGAACGGGTCGGGGCGGACAACAACACGGATCTGTGCGCCGTTCGTCCGGTCGACGGGCAGACGATCGAGCTCGTGGTGTCGAAGTACGACGTCGGGTTCGGGGCGGTGTCGCCGGACGGCCGGTGGATGGCCTTTGTCTCCAACGAGTCCGGCAACGACGAGGTCTATGTCACGACCTTCCCGGAACCGGCGCGGCGCTGGCAGGTCTCGACCACGGGGGGGACCTTCCCGCGCTGGAGTCGGGACGGCCGCGAGCTCTTCTTCGCCTCGGTGGCCGGC
>JAZBOQ010000100.1:0-2091 GCA_036351195.1 Thermoanaerobaculales bacterium
CTTCAAACGGGTGGACAAGATCGCCCGCAAGATCGGCACCGCCAAGGACGATCCCGCGCGCATCCGGGCCGGCGTCCTCCATTGCGTGAACGAATCGCTGGATCAAGGCGACTGCTGGATCGAGTTCGAGGAGCTGGTCGATCAGGCCAACGTGCTGCTGGTCATGGACGTCCTCGACAGCCGCGACCGCATCGAGCAAGCGCTTGACCGGCTCATCGACGAGAAGGCCTTGGTCTGCGTCTCTCACGGCGGGAGGTTCCTCGTCGCCAAGCCCGAAATCCGCGCGATGGAAGAGGACCTGGAAAAAGTCTTCCGGAACGGCGGAGCGCCCAATCCGCACTTCCCCGACCAAGACCGGTTGTCCGACATGGTCGCGGAAACCGCGCCGCAGCTCAACGCGGGTCAGCGGCAGGCCGCCATCACCGCGCTTCGTCATTCGATATCGCTCATCTCCGGGGGAGCCGGCAGCGGTAAGACCTTCACCGTATCCGCCATCACCGGCGTTTACGAAGAACAGGGACTGCGCGTCATCCTGGCCGCACCCACGGGCAAGGCCGCCAAGCGTCTCGAACAGGTCGTCGGCCATCCGGCGGGTACGATTCACCGGCTTCTGGGTTTCAACGGCAAAGACTACGCCCGGGGACCGGACGATCCCATCGACGCAGACGTGATCATCGTCGACGAGGTCTCGATGGTGGATGTGCCCCTGGCTTGGCACCTCTTCCAGAGCATCGACCTTGAGCGGTCCGCCGTGGTGCTGGTTGGAGACCACAACCAACTGCCTCCCGTCGGACCGGGCAATCTGTTGCGGGACCTGGTTCAGTCGCGGATGGTTCCCACGGTGCTCCTCGACCAGGTGGTACGGCAGGCCGGCATCCTGAAGGAGAACAGCATCGCCGTCTTGAACGGCGAGGTACGCAAGACGAGCGACGCCGAACCCTCCGGCCGACGGGCCTGGTACGTGGTGGATCAGTTCACCGATCAATGGGACGCGCAGCGGTTCGTACTGGACCTCTTCGAAAATGTGCTCGTGGAACGCCTCGGGTTCGACCTGTTGACCGATGTCCAGCTTCTGACCCCGACCCACAAGGGCCCGCTGGGTACGCGCGATCTCAACTGCGAGCTCCAACGTCTGGTGCAGCGGAGACTGTGGAATGTCGAAGCGCCCCCGACGCCCCCGGGCCGCAGGCCCAAGTTTCTCGCACATGACAAGGTCATCCAGACCCGGAACAACTACGAGATCGGCGTCATGAACGGCGCGATGGGCGTGGTTCTTCACGTCGGCCGCGACGGTTCCCTGAGCGTGGACTTCGACGGCATCCCGGTGGAGATCGAGGCCGGTTCGCCCAACCTGCAGGACATCCAACTCGCCTATGCCCTGACGATCCACAAGGCCCAGGGCTCCGAGTTTCCATGCGCCGTGGTGGTGGTCCACAAGGCCCACTCCTTCATGCATCACAGGAATCTTCTTTACACCGGCGTCACGCGGGCCAGACAGACGACGGTCCTCGTCGGGGACCGCTGGGGCATCTCGAACTGCGCCAGAAAGCGGAAACAGGACGACCGCCGAACGTTCCTCTCCCTCCTGCTGGATGCAGGTCGCCTTGAGGAATCCCGTGTTCCCGCGACGACCGGTCAGTAGCGAATGGACATTCTTGGAGTGGAGCGCGCATGGCATTCGAACGTCAGGACAACGTGAGGGAGTATTACCGGCGGATCACCGAGGTCGACATCGGTATGGTCGCGCGGGAACTGCTCGGCGCTCACGTCCTGCATGAATCCGACCGCCTGCTCCAATGCGACTGCCCGAACCACAGCAGCCAGTCGCACCGGTCCCTTCATGTCATGCTCGACAAGCAGGGTTGGTATTGTTTCGGCTGCGGCGTCGGAGGCGATGTGCTCCAGCTCGTGGAGTTCATCCAGTCGGGCCAGGTGACACGGGGTCAGTCCGGCCCCATGCCGGAGAGCCATCAGCATGCCCGCGATTTCCTTGCGGCCAAGGTGGGCCTGCCGTCTTTGGCCAAGCATGGACTCTCGCCCGAGGAACTTGCCGAAGCCGAGGCCCAGCGCCTGGTCGAACTGCGGGTCCAC
>JAZBOQ010000101.1:0-4847 GCA_036351195.1 Thermoanaerobaculales bacterium
AACCTGCTCGCGGGTGGCGGCGGCGTAGCCCGCGTAAGCCGGCGGGTATTCGCCCACAGGATCCACATAGGGCCGGTCGCGCCAGGCCGTGAAGCCTTGGGGGGAGCCGTCGATGGTCAGCTTGGCCCCCGCAACCCGGAACCGGTTACGATACGCGTCACTCTGATGCTCCGCGATGAAGTCGCGGTCGGCCAGCACGTCGACGTAGGTCACGATGTCGATCTGGAAGCCGTCTTCGTCGGCGATCTTCTGCAGCATCGCCACGGTCGAGGGCAGTGACCGGCCCTCCTCGGCCGTGGTGTAGCCGAATCGAGCCCAGAGCTCTGCGCCGGCGTGCGCGAAGGCCCGCGCCCCGGTCTCGCCGATGTCACCCATGAGCCGGACGATGGCGGCGAAGAACGCGGTCTCCTCGAGAACGCCGTCGGGCTCGCGGCTCCCCGCGCGGCGCCGGATCACGCCGCCCTTGGGATCCTCGGTGGCGGCGTCGTAGCCCACCACCTCGAGTGCGGCCGAGTTGAGCGCCGCCAGGTGGCCCGACTGGTGGATGATGACGATGGGCACGTCGCGGGACACCGCGTCCAGGTCGTCGCGATTCGGGTGGCGGAGCTCGGTCAGCTGGGCGTTGTCGTAGCCGAAGCCGATGATGAGATCGTATTTTTCCACCTTCTCGGCGTTGGCGGCGGCCCAGTCGCGCAGGGTCTGCTGCAGCGAGGCGACGTCGGCGACCTCGCCGTCGGGCGGCGCCAGCAGGTTCGCCGACAGCGCCTGCAGGCCGCCCATGAAGACGTGGCCGTGGGCGTCGAAGAAGCCCGGCAGCATGGTGCGGCCTCCCAGATCGACGACCTCGGTCTGCGAGCCCCTGAAGGTCATCACCTCGGCCTCGGGGCCGACGGCAACGATCCGGCCGTCTCGCTCGGCCACCGCCTCAGCGCGCATGGCGGCGTCGTTCATGGTCAGGATCGTTCCGCCGTGCCAGATCCGGTCGGCGGTCATTCCGGCGCCGGACCGCGTTGCCGGCGTTCCGCGACGTTCACGGAAGTACTCCCAGGCATCGACTTCGCGTCCGCCTTGGAAGACACAGATTCCGCGGGTACCTTCCGCCTCCTCCACGACTCTGTATGTCCCGCCGTCCTCCTCGCAGAAGACAGCGGACGGATTGGGTGTCTCTTGGCCAGCCGACACCAGAGGCAGGGCGAGGTGCGCCGCAAGCAGCGCGGATGACACAACCCTGATTGTCTTCATGAGGAATGCTCCTTTTCGGATGTCCAATTTTCTGCGGTTTGCGCCGCTACCGCTCGCGCGTACGGTCGTTTGTCTTCGGGCCTTTCGCGGAAACGGAGGTTGGTTTTCGCAACACGGCAACCGCGCGCGAGATTCCAGGGCCTGCCGATCCGCGCCCACGAGGCCCTCACTCAGAGGTCCGAGACCGTCCACGCCCCGCCTCGCCCACTTTCAAAAGTGATGTCTTCGTGGACCCTTCGCGTCTTCGCGCCCTCGTGTTTGCGACGCTGCGACGGCTGCGATGACCTGCCACCCCCTGCGTCCTCGCGGTTCAACTCTGCGCCGGAGTCACGCCTCCACGAGCTGCCGGCTCACCAGACGCCGGTACAAGCCGTCAACCGCCATGAGCTCGTCGTGGTTGCCGGTCTCGACCACCCGGCCGCCGTCGAGGACGACGACCCGGTCGGCACTTCTCACCGTCGACAGCCGGTGGGCGATGACCAGGCTCGTGCGGTCGGTCATGAGCCTCTCCAGGGCGTCCTGGACCAGCGACTCGGACTCGGCGTCCAGCGACGAGGTCGCTTCGTCGAGGATGAGGATCGGCGGATCCTTGAGCAGGGCGCGGGCGATGGCGACCCGCTGCTTCTGACCGCCCGACAGCGTGACCCCGCGCTCGCCGACCTCGGTGGCGTACCCGTCCGTCAGTGCCGCGATGAAGTCGTGGGCGTGGGCGGCCCGGGCCGCAGCCTCGACCTCGTCGTCACCCGCATCGGGCCGGCCGTAACGGATGTTGGCCGCCACCGTGGTCGAGAACAGCACCGGCTCCTGAGCGACGGTCCCGACGTTGCGCCGCAACCAGTCGGCGTCCAGCGAGCGCAGGTCGCGGTCATCGAGTCGGATGGCCCCGGTGGTCGGGTCATACAGCCGCATCAGCAGCGCCGCGACGGTGGACTTGCCGCCGCCCGACGGGCCGACCAGGGCCGTCACCGAGCCCGGATCCAGCGTCAGGTCGACATCGGACAGCACCTCGATCTCGGGCCGCGACGGGTAGGCGAAACCGACGCCGTCGAACTCGACCCGGCCGGTCACGGCGTCGAGAACGACGCCACCGCCTGAATCCACCGACGGTGAGCGGTCGAGCAGTTCGAAGACCCGCTCTGACGCGCCGCGGGCGCGGGCGAGGTCGGACCACAGATCGGCCAGGGTGCTCAGCGCCATGGCGACGATCAGGGTGTAGAGAATGAAGGTGGCGAGCTCGCCCACCGACAGGTCGCCGGTCATCACCATCCGGCCGCCAAACCACAGCACCGCCGACACCGAGCCGAAGGCAGCCAACGTCATGGCGCCGACGAAGAACGCCACCACCCGGATCCGCCGCCGCGACACCTCGAAGGACTCCCAGACCCGCTCCGAGTAGCGCCGGGTCTCGGCCGCCTCGCGGGCGAAGCTGCGCACCGTGCGGATGCCGGCGATGGTCTCCTCGGCGGCCTCGTTGGCCCGGGCCAGCGCGTCTTGCGCTTTCTTGGCGAGCTTGGACAGCCGCCGGCCGACGATCACCGCGCCGAGGGCCACCGGCGGCACCAGCGCCAGCATGAGCAGGGTCAACCTGGGCGATGACGCCACCAGCAACGCCAGCCCGCCGACCACCAGCACCAGGCTGCGCAGCGCCATGGACAAATTGACGCTCACCGTGTTCTGCACGACGGTGGCGTCGGCGGTGAGCCGGCTGGTCAGCTCGCCGGTGCGGCGGGCGTCGAAGAAGGCGATCTCCTGGTCGATGATCGACCGATAGACCGTCTCGCGCAGCCGGGTGACGATGCGTTCGCCGGCCACCGTGAACAGGTAGTACCGAAGCGCCACCGCCACCGCCTGCACGGCGAAGATCGCCGCCATGATGAGCGCGGTGCGGTTGATCGCCTCCGCCCCACCGTCCACCGCGGCGTCGATCAGTACGCCAATGAACTTCGGGTAGGCCAGCCCGGCGCCGCCCCCGACGACGAGGAACACCGTCGCCACCGCAAGCCGCCGCCACTCGGGCCTCGCCAGCGCCAGCAGCCGCCCCATTGGCACCCCCTCTGGAGAAGTGCCTCGACCTCGCTCGTCGCGATCGGCTTCCGTCATTTTCCTCCCGCAATCCGGCTTCCGATCATACGGTATCGACATCATCACCACTCCCAACCACTTCGGGCCAGACATCGCGACCCGGGCTCCCTCGAACCCGCCTCGACCTTCGAGGTGTGTCAACGGGAATACCCTGCCCTCGAGATTTCTTGCCCTTGAAAGCTTCTTTCGATTGAGGCTGAGGAGGAGGAACACCAATGCGCTCCATTTATTGGAAAGTTTCGGCAATCAGTATCTTCGTCATCGTCGGTGTGCTGTCGACCAGCGGCGTTGGCTGGTCGCAAGAATCGGCCCTCGAAAGCCCTGTGACCGAGGCGGCTCCCGACGCCGCCACGGATTACCCGATTGGTCTCGATCATCTGTCCATCAGCGCTGAAGAGCTGCAGCTGCGGCTCATCCCGCTGACCGCCGATGAGCTCGCTCCCCTCGCAGCTGCGTGGTGGGAGCACGCGCGAGCCGCCACCCAGGCGGCCATTGACAAGCGTCTCGAGATCCGCGCCGCCGAAGGATCCGGGGCGGAAGCACTGCGTCAGGAGCGGCTCGCACTTCTGAACGAACGAGACCTCGTGTTCGACAAGTTCGCGACCGTGATCTCGAGCTTCGAGCGCAAGGGTGGTGATCCGGCGGAGGTCGCGGCGATGCGCGGCTACCTTTCGGCGGTCGCGATCGAGGGAAGGTCGCGGCTGACCCTACAGGAGTTTACCGACACCTTCCTCGAGTGGCTGTTCTCGCCCGAAGGAGGTGCGGGAATCGGCCTTCGCATCGCCATCATCATCGGCTCGTTGTTCGGTTTGTTGATCGTCGCCCGGATCGTTCGCAGCTGGGCGCGGCGAGCGTTCAACCGAGTGCAGGACGTCTCCAAGCTGTTGAGCGGCTTCCTCGCCATGATCGTCTACTGGCTCACCATCGCCGTCGGGCTGATGATCGTGCTCGCCGCGCTCGGGGTCGACATCACACCGCTCTTCGCGCTCGTCGGTGGGGCGTCGTTCATCATCGCGTTCGCCCTGCAGGAGACGCTGGGCAACCTCGCCGCGGGGCTGATGATCATGATCAACCGTCCATTCGACGAAGGCGACTACGTGCAGGTTGCCGGTCTCGGCGGCACCGTCAAGCACGTCTCCGTGGTTTCGACGACGGTGACCACGCCCGACAATCAGGTGATCGTGATCCCGAACTCCAAGGTGTGGGGCGACGTCATCACCAATGTCACCGCGTCGGACACCCGACGGGTCGACCTCGTCTTCGGCATCGGCTACGGCGACTCGATCGAGGCGGCGCAGAAGGTGCTGGAAGAGCTGGTTGCGAACCACCCTCTGGTTCTGGAGGATCCGGCGCCGGTGATCCGGGTCAACGAGCTGGCGGACAGCTCGGTCAACTTCATCGTCCGCCCGTGGACGCAGACAGCCGACTACTGGACCGTCCACTGGGATCTCCAACGCGCAGTCAAGGAGGCGTTCGACGCCCACGGCATCTCGATCCCGTTCCCGCAGACGGACATGCACCTC
>JAZBOQ010000102.1:0-24252 GCA_036351195.1 Thermoanaerobaculales bacterium
ACGTCGTCGGTCACGGCGGCGAGCAGGGTCGCCTTGCCGCCGGACTCCATGCCCAGCACAACCACGCCGGAGCCGAGCTTCTGACGCATGGTGTCGGCCAGGTTGCGGAGCTCGGCGGGGCTCATCTCGGGCGCCCGGCGGGCGAGCACGGTGACGCCCTCGACCTCCTCGCGGATCTCCGACACGCCGGCGTCGCCGGACGCGAGCTTGTGCTTGAGGTTCTTGACCTCGGTCTCGAGCTCGGCGAGATGGCTGTCGCGCTTGTCGAGGAGTTCGGGGAGCTGCTCGAACGATGTCTGATAGCGGCCGGCGAGATCGTTGCTCAGACGGGCGCGCTGCTGCAGCAGCTCCACGGCGCCGCGGCCGGTGACCGCCTCGATGCGGCGCACTCCCGCAGCAACGCCGCGCTCGCCGGTGATGGTGCACAGCCCGATGTCGCCGGTGCGCTCGACGTGGCAGCCACCGCAGAGCTCGCGCGAGAACTCGCCGTCGCCGACGGTGACGACGCGGACGACGTCGCCGTACTTCTCACCGAAGAGCGCCATGGCGCCGAGCTCGCGCGCCTCGTCCTGCGGCATGAACCGTTTGCCGAGCTCGCGATTGGCGACGATTTCAGAGTTGACGATGCGCTCCACCTCCTGGAGCTGGTCGAAGCTCACCGGGCCGTCCCACGAGAAATCGAAGCGCAGCCGGTCGGGCTCCACCAGCGAGCCGGCCTGCTGCGCGCCCGGGCCGAGCACCTGGTGCAGAGCCGCGTGCAGGAGGTGGGTGGCGGTGTGGTTGCGCTGGGTGTCCATGCGCTTGCGCTCGGCCACGGTGGCGGTGATTTCGGCGCCCTTGAGCAGCCGACCTGCGGTGACGTCGACCCGATGGATGATCAGACCCTCGAGAGGCTTCTGGGTGTCGAGCACGAAGGCGTGGCCACCCTCCCAACTGAGGTCGCCGGTGTCTCCGACCTGGCCGCCGGACTCGGCGTAGAAGGGCGTGACGTCGAGAATGACCTCGCCCTCGTCGCCGGCCCGGAGCTCGTCCTCCGGCCCGTCGCTACCGATGAGGGCGATCACCTTTGATGAGAGCTCGATCGTGCCGTAGCCGTCGAACTCGGAGCTGATCCCGGCGTCGGTGAGATCGGTGTAGTCCGCGCAGAACCGGGACTCAAGATCGCCCTTCCACGATGCCTGACCGCGTTCCTGCTCGGCCTTCAGGGCGGCGTCGAAGCCCTCGCGGTCGAGATCGAGGCCCTCCTCCTGGGCGAACTCCTCGATCAGCTCGACGGGGATGCCGCGGGACTGATACAGGTCGAAGGCCACGTGGCCGGGAACCACGGTGCCACCGCCGCGCTTGATGCGGTCGAGCTCGCGGCTCGCCACGTCGGTGCCGGCGTTGAGGGTGCGCGCGAAGCGCTTCTCCTCCTGCTCGAGCTGCTTGGCCACGATTTCGTGGCGATCCAGAAGCTCGGGGTACTGCTCGCCCATCATCTCGTGAACCACCGGCAACAGGGTGTAGAGAAACGCTCCATCGAGACCGAGCTTGCGCCCGTAGCGCAGGGCCCGGCGAATGATGCGGCGCAGCACGTAGCCTCGGCCCTCGTTGGAGGGCACGACGCCATCGGTCATCAGAAAGGCCGACGACCGGACGTGGTCGGCGATGACGCGGTAGGCGGGGGCGAGCGCATCGGTCGGATCGTAGGGCTTCTCCACCAGATTGCCGATCGCGGCGAGCAGCGGCACGAAGAGATCGGTGTCGTAGTTGGTTTCCACCTCCTGCAGCACCGTCGCGATGCGCTCGAGTCCGGCGCCGGTGTCGATGGACGGGCGCGGCAGCGGGTTGAGGTTTCCGTCGGCGTCGCGCTCGAACTGCATGAAGACCAGGTTCCAGATCTCGATGATGTCGTCGCCGTCGCCGTTGACCAGCTCTGCGCGCCCGGGAGCGTACGGGTCGGGACCGCGGTCGAAGTGGATCTCGGAGCACGGGCCGCAGGGACCGGTCTCCCCCATGGACCAGTAGTTGTCCTTCTCGCCGAAGCGGAGGATCCGTTCGGGGTCGGCGCCGATTTCCTCCCAGAGAGCAACCGCCTCGTCGTCATCGGTGTAGACCGTGAACCACAGCCGCTCCACCGGCATCTCGTAGACGTTGATCAACAGATCCCAGGCGAACTGAATGGCCTCGCGCTTGAAGTAATCGCCGAAGCTGAAGTTGCCGAGCATCTCGAAAAAGGTGTGGTGGCGGGCGGTGTAGCCGACGTTCTCGAGGTCGTTGTGCTTGCCGCCGGCGCGGACGCACTTCTGCGACGATGCGGCGCGGCTGTACGACCGCTCCTCGCGGCCCATGAAGGTGTCCTTGAACTGGTTCATTCCCGCGTTGGCGAAGAGCAGGGTGGTGTCGCCGGCGGGGAGCAGAGGCGAGGACGGCACGACCTGGTGGCCGCGCTCGGCAAAGAAATCAAGAAAGGCGGCCCGGATCTCCGGGCTGGTCATCCGTTTCATGGTCGGTTTTCTCCCTCTCGGCCGCCAGCCGGGCGACGGCGTCGTACGCCACGTCGCTGCTGAAACCGCGGCCGATGAGGGACTTTACCAGACGGGCGCGTCGTTCGGGAAGCCGCCACCAGCCCTCTTTGGCCCGGAGGTCGACCCGGCGCACAGCGGTTTTCAGGGCGCGATCGTGCAGCTCGGCGCCGATCTGCGACACCCGCTCGGCGAGACTCTGATCGACGCCGCGCGTGCGAAGCTCGTTGGCCAGCCGCCACGGCCCCCATCCCCGGTCCACCGAGCGGAACTCGACGAAGCGCTCGGCGAGAGCCTCGTCGTCGAGCAGCGACAGCTCGTCGAGCCGTTCCAGGGCAGCGTCGATGTCGTTGTCCTCGAAGCCCTTGCGCCGCAGCTTCTCCTCGAGCTCGGCGCGGAAATGGTCGCGCCGCGCAATCAGCTTCAGAGCCTTGTCATACGCGGGGTTCTTCATCGTTTCTCAGCGGCGCCGGCTGAAACTGGCGCCGGAACGGTCTCCGCAACTTCTTCGGCGCCTACTCGGAGGCGCCGAACTCGAAGGGCGATTCTTCGGAGAAAGGATCCATGTTGGTATCGGAACCGAGTTCGAGTACGCCTTCCATCTCCTCCCTCGAGAGATCTGAGGTGGACTGAATGCCCTGGATCTTGAGCTTGAACTCGTCGGGGTTGGTGGCCCGGCGCAGCGCCTCTTCGAGAGTAATGAGACCGTTCTTGTAGAGCAGGTACAGCGACTGGTCGAAGGTCTGCATCCCGTACTGGCTGGTGCCCTGGGTGATGGCGTCGCGAATGAGCTTGGTTTTCTCCTTGTTCTCGATACAGTCGCGGATGTAGGCGGTGGCGATGAGCACCTCCACCGCGGGCACCCGGCCGAGACCGTCGGCCCGCGGCAGCAGCCGCATGGAGATGATGGCCTTGAGCACCGAAGCGAGCTGGAGGCGAATCTGCTTCTGCTGGTGGGGCGGGAAGACCGAGATCACGCGGTTGACGGTCTCGGTGGCATCCAGGGTGTGCAGAGTGGACAGCACCAGGTGGCCCGTTTCGGCGGCCAGCAACGCCGTCTCGATGGTCTCGTAGTCACGCATCTCACCGACCAGAATGACGTCGGGATCCTGACGCATGGCCGACCTCAGCGCCACCGAGAACTGTTTGGTATCGACATCGACCTCCCGCTGGTTGATGATCGACTTCTTGTCGCGGTGGAGGAACTCGATGGGATCCTCGATGGTCATCACGTGCTCGATGCGGCGGGTGTTGACGTAGTCGATCATGGACGCCAGAGACGTCGACTTACCGGAGCCGGTGGTTCCGGTGACGAGCACGAGACCCCGCTGCTCCTCACAGATCTTCTCCAGCACGGGCGGCAGCATGAGCTCCTTGAAGGTCTGGATCCGGGAGGGAATGAGCCGGAGCACGATCCCCACCGAACCTCGCTGCTGAAAGATGTTGCAGCGGAAGCGGCCGAGACCCGGCACCGAGTACGCGATGTCGGTCTCGAGCTGGTGTTTGAAGCGCTCTTTCTGGCGCGACGACATCATGGAGAACGCCATGGCGATGGTGTCCTCCTGCATCATGCGCTTGAACTCGGTGAGGACCTGAAGTCGCCCGTCCATCCGCAGGACGGGGTGCGCCCCAACCTTGAGGTGGACGTCCGACGCCTTGCGTTCCACCGCCACCTTGAGGATGTCGTTGATGTGCATCGCACAACCTCCGTTGTCTGATCGGTTCCATAACAGTGTAGCGCGGAATCCAATTACAATGACCGCAAGGAGGGTTCCATGCTTCCAGTTCTCGACAATGACGGCATGCGCGAGGCGGACCGCCACACCATCGAAGATCTCGGAGTCCCCGGGCTGGTGCTCATGGAGAACGCCGCCGTCGGCGTCGTTGACGCCCTCAGAGAAAGCTTCCCCGAGGCGCGGCGGGTGCTCATCCTCTGCGGCCCCGGCAACAACGGCGGCGACGGATTCGCGGCTTCCCGCCATCTGCACAACGGCGGCCTCGACGTCCAGCTCTGTCTCGTCGGCGACGCCGAGCGTCTGAAGGGCGACGCCGCCGTGAACCACCGCCTCGCCGAGGCGTTCGGCGTGCCCGCCACCGTCGTCCCGGACGACGATCTCTCCGTCATCGAGTCGCTGCTCGACGACTGGCCGGCCGACCTCGTGGTGGACGCCCTGTTGGGGACCGGCGCCGATCGCCCACTCACCGGCCGCCTGGCGGAGCTGGTGGAGCTGGTCGACAACGCCGACGTGCCGGTGGTGGCGGTGGACGTTCCCACGGGCCTCAACGGCTCGTCGCCGCAGATCCCGGGCCCCCACCTGCCGGCCGACGTGACGGTGACCTTCGCCGCGCTCAAAACCTGCCACATCCTGCCCCCCGCCTGCACCGCCTGCGGCGAGGTCGTGGTGGTGGACATCGGCATCCCTCCGACCGTCCTCGAGGCGAGTTCGACTCTCCGGCTCACCGAGGCCGAGGACATCGCCCTGATGCTTCCCGCCAGGCTCCCCGACGCCCACAAGGGAAGCTTCGGCCACCTGCTCATCGCTGCGGGCTCGGCGGGCCGCGGCGGCGCCGTGGCCATGGCCGCGAAGTCCGCGGTGGTCACGGGCGCCGGACTGGTCACCATGGCGGTGCCCGAACCGGTGGTTTCAGTGGTCGACGGGGCGTGCCTGGAGGCGATGACCCACTCGCTGGCGTCGGACGCCAGCGGTGCGATCGCCGCAGAGGCTGATCTCGAGGCCGCTCTACCCGGAAAGACAGCGATCGCGGCCGGGCCCGGCTGGGGCACCGGAGAGGGCGCCCGCCGGGCCCTGGACCGAATCCTCGGCAGCTGGCAGGGACCACTGGTGCTCGACGCCGATGCGATCAATCTTCTGGCCGAGAAGCCGGAACGACTCGCCGGACGAGACGTGCCGCCGGTGCTGACGCCGCACCCGGGAGAGCTCGCGCGGCTGCTCGGCGTTGAGACCGCCGAGGTGGTCGGCGACCGGGTCGCCGCCGCCCGCTCCGCCGCGGCGACGTCGGGCGCCGTGGTGGTGGCCAAGGGCTACGGCACCGTCATTGCCGATCCCGACGGCCAGGCGTGGATCAACCCCACCGGCGACGTCGGGCTCGCATCGGGCGGCTCGGGCGACGTGCTCACCGGAACCATCGGGTCACTGCTTGCCCAGGGCTGCGAGCCCCTGCGCGCCGCCCTCGTGGGCTGCTGGTTGCACGGCCGCGCCGGCGAGCTCGGCGGTGAGGTCTATCCCGCCGCCGTGCCCGCCGGCGAGCTGCCGGGCCTCCTCGCCGACGCCTGGCGGGAACTCGAGGAGAGCGATCAGGAATGAGCCCCCCGGAAACCACCGAGATCGTCATCTGCCCCTCCGCCGACCGCACCGAGGCGCTGGGCGCCGAGCTCGCCGCCCGTCTCGAGCCGGGCCACGTGGTGCTGCTCGAGGGCGATCTCGCGGCGGGCAAGACGACCCTCGTTCGCGGCCTGGTGCGGGCGCTCGGAGGCGATGGCGCCGACGTGTCTTCGCCGACCTTCGTGCTGCTTCAGAGCTACCCGTGCGCCCGAGGCGGGATCGAGGTGGTTCACCACGTGGATCTCTACCGCCTGGGGGAGAGGATCGCCGACCTCCGGGAGATCGGGGTCGAGGAGATCCTCTCCGACCCCGCGGCCGTGGTCGCCGTCGAGTGGCCGAAGGATGCGTTGGCGACCTGGATCCCCGCCGACGCCCGACTCTGGCGCGTCGTCATCACCACCGCAGCGGACGACAGCCGGCGGATTGAGGTCATCGCGCCGAGTTGAAACACGGAGAGCACGGGGAATCCACGAGGGGAAAGAGCCCGACCGCCCCCATCCCGAGCGCCTCAGCGCGCTACCGGCGGACGTGCCATTCACGTCATTGTGCTCTCCACCCACATTCCGGTCTTTCGACGCGCTCCGCACAATGCGCGTGAGTGGCAATCGCCGAGCCCAGCCGCTCCGGGTCCCATTTCCCGGCGCAGAAGCAGGCCGTCGCTCGTCCGATCAGGGCGGTCATTGCTCTCCCGGGCCGCCTTCGCTGACCGCCCTGATCGGGCGACGCTGACCCGATTCCGCCGTCCAGGCGGAGGTGGGTCAGAAGGCCGGCGTCGAGGGCAACGCCCGCGCCCGTTGCCGGATCAAAGGCCGTGACAGTGGCCGCGGCAGGGCCCGGGACCCCAGAGATCCAGCTCGGCATTCGAGACCGCCCTCCGTACGGTGTGTTCGCTGAGGGTGGCAGCTCGTGTGGAGATCGGTTGTGGTAACGTGCCTCCAGATTCTTTCGGACAATTAACGCGGTTGAACCCGGAGGTGGTCATGCATCGAGCCTCGACTTCAACGTCTCTCCTTTTCCCCGTCGTGGTCTTCGCCTGCTTCGTCGCGACCACGGGCTCGGCCCAGGTCACCGACGTGTGCGGCACGTACTCGGGCACCTGGGCCGCCGGCGTCTACCGGTCGACCTGCGACCTCCATGTCGCCGACGGCCAGACCCTGGCGTTGTCCGCCGGGGTCATCGTCAAGATGGACGACACCCACGAGCTTGTCGTCGAGGGCACCCTGGACTGCAATGGCGAGTCGGGCAACGAAGTCACGATCACCTCGCTCAAGGACGACAGTGCCGGCGGCGACACCAACGGCGACGGCGGCGCCACCACCCCGGCTCCCGGCGACTGGGGCGGAATCCTCCTCGACGGCGCCGGCGATCTCGACGGCCGGGGCGAGATCCACTACACGACCATCCGCTTCGGCGGTGGCGCCGGCGGCGCTGCCGGCGCCAACGTGTTCTACTCGAACTCCAACTACGGTTACTTCAACTACTCCACGTCGTCCGACAGCGCCGCCGACGGCCTTCGCATCACCGCTCCGGACCAGGTCATCAGTGTCTACTATTCGACCATCACCGAGAGCTCCGGCGACGGCATTGCTGCCACAAGCACCCGAGTCAACCTCCTCGACTCGACGGTCACATTCTCCGGTGGGGAAGGCATCGACGTCGTGGACGGCGAGCTTGTCCTGTCTGGATCAACCATCTCCGACAATGGCAGCCATGGCGTCAGCGCAACGCTGGACGGCGCCGCAAGCACGGCTTATGTCTCCATCATCAACAGCTGCACCTTCGACAACAACGGCGGATGGGCGGCGTTCATCGAAGATGGCGTGCTGGACGATCTCGGCGGGATATCGGGCTCCGGCAACGCCTTCGACGGCTTCGCGTTCGACGGCGCGACCACAAACCCGGGCGTGGTCCGCTGGGGTTCGGAAAGCGCGCCCGATTTTGCCTTCGTACTGCTCGACGATCTGATGGTGCCCAACGGCTCGGAGCTTCGGATTGAGGAGAACAACGTCATCAAGGCCGGCAACGGCGTCGAGATCGTCGTCGAGGGTTACCTCATAACCTATGGCAGCGCTTCCAATCCGGTCACCATTACGTCGCTCAAAGACGACACCATCGGCGGCGACACCAACGGCGACGGCGGTGCCAGCACTCCGGCTCCGGGCGACTGGGACGGCATCTTCCTCAACGGCGACGGCGGTCTCACGGGTCGCGGACAACTGGACTACGTCACCGTCCGGTATGGCGGCGGCCCGGGCGGAAGCGCCGGCGCCAACGTCTTCTACTCGAACTCCTACGGCGGACAGTTCTTCCGTTCCACCGTCTCCCACAGTGCCGGCGATGGGTTGCGAATCCTCAACGCGGATCAGACGATCCCCGTCTCTACTGGCGAGTTCATCGACAACGTCGGATGGGCCCTGCGGATGGAAGACACGAGCTTGCCGATTCTGTCGTCGGATCTGACGATCTCCGGAAACGGCGTGGACGGCATCGGGCTGTCGGGCACGATGGCCCACCAGACAAAGTGGCCCCCGGGCCTCGACTCCTTTCTTATCGCGCTCCTCGGGCCGTTGGAGGTGCTCGACGATGTCGAGTTGTGGATCACGGAGGGACAGCTCGTCAAGTGCGCCGCGGGCTCGGAGTTGCTTGTCCGTGGCACCCTGGACGTGGACGGCACCCTCGACAACCCGGTCATCTTCACCTCCCTCGCCGACGACTCCTTGGGCGGCGACACCAACGGCGACGGGACACTTTCCCTGCCCGCGCCCGGGGATTGGGACGGGATCCTCGTCGACGGCAGCGGTGACGACGACGGCGTCGCCGAACTCGAGGTCCTCGACGTCCGATACGGCGGCCATCCGGCGGGCGGCGCGCTGGCCAACATCACCTTGTTGAACGCCGATTCGAGCTCCCTGTGGCACGTCAAATCGCGACGCTCGGCGACCGCCGGAGTCCGGGTCGAGAACTGCTCGCCGAGCTTCTTCCGGTCGATGATCCACGACAACGACGGTGTCGGGCTGTATCTCTTCGGCGCGAGCGAACCCGACCTTGGCCAGGCCGGAGACCCCACGACGGGAGGGAACTACTTCGGCTTCAACAACGGAGGCGGGTTCGAGGTCGACAACGACACTGCGAACACGATCCACGCCGCGCAGAGCATCTGGGAGTACGCCAACCAGGTCGAGATCGACGCCCACATCCGCGACGACGATGAGGACCCCTCCCTCGGAACCGTCCTCTTCGAACCGTGGGCCACCAATTTGATTCTCGATGACGATTTCGAGACCGGAGACCTTTTGGCCTGGTCGAACACGAACCCGTGATTGACGCGGTGGCAGCGAAAATGCAGCGCCGTAGGGTGGGCCTTGGCCCACCAGATCGCCTTCCGGCTCCAATTCGCGATCACGAAGCCCCGGGTTCGAGCACTTCCGCCATGACCACCACACCCATTCGCGGTGGGCCGCTGCCGTCCCGGTTGGACCGGTGCGATGCCTCTGTGCTCCTCGGCGGCTCGGTGGTTCGTCTCGCGGGTTACGCCGCCGTCATCCCACCATCGACGGGAATCACCGCGCCGGTCATCCACGCCGCCTCGTCCGACAGCAGGTACCGGATCATCGATGAAATCTCGCGGGGTTGGCCGATGCGCTGCATGGGGTGAATCGCGCCCATCCCCTCGACGTCCTCGCGGCTCATGCCGCGGTCGTCGTGGATCGGAGTGTCCACCACCGCCGGCATGATCGCGTTGACCCGCACCGCCGGCGCCCATTCCAGGGCGAGAGCCCGCGTGAGGTGGTTGAGCGCGGCCTTGGAGGCGTTGTAGGCCGCCATGCCGGGGATGGCACGTTGGGCCAGCGACGAGGAGATGTTCACCACCGATGGCGAGACCCCTTCCTTGAGCATGGGACTCAACGCTCGGCACAGCAGGTACGGCCCCCGCACGTTGATCGCGAAGGTCCGTTCCCAGGTCTCGAGGTCGGTGCCGTCCAGGGTCGCCATGGGCGCGATGCCGGCGTTGTTGACGAGCCCGTCCACCGCGCCCCAACGCTCCCTCGCGCTCTCGGCCAGAGCCGCGACCTGGGACTCGTCGGAGACATCACAGGCGTGAGCCCACGCCCGGTCGCCGAGCTTTTCGGCGGCGGCGGCGATGATCTCCCCGCGCCTCGCCACCAGACAGACCTCGGCGCCCGCCTCGTGCAGCCGCTGGGCGCTGTCGAGGCCGATGCCGCTCGATGCTCCCGTAACGATGACCCTGCGATTGCGTACTTCCAACATGGAACCTCCGTCGATTTCCCTGATCCGGCCGCCCTCCGAATGGGTATCATGGTGGGGTCCGATGATTCGCACCACACCCGACATCCCGCTGGAGCGCTGCCGGTTGGTACAACCGGCGAAGGGGTCCTGCATTCCGGCTCGATGGCTCGCGGCGGCGGAGACGGCCGGATCATGAGCGGCGCGTGGGTCCTGCTTTCGCTGCTGGGTCCGCCCGTCATGGCCCTCTCGGCGGCTCTGGCTCTCCGTTCGAAAGAGCTCCATCCCGGAATCGGCATCGCCCTGAACGCCGTCTCGCCCGGCGCCGGCCTCGCCGCCATGGGGCGACCGACCATCGAGGCGGTTCTCGGCGTCCTCATGGCGCAGGCGAGCCTGCTCGTCGCCGGATCCACCGGTTCTCCGGGGGGCTACCTGCCGTTCATGGTGGTGGGTGGGGTGTGGGCCGCCATCCACACGCCCTTCAATCCCCTCAACCTCACCGAACGGGCACTCGACCGGCCTCGGCGAGCCAGGCCGGCGGCCGGACCGGCCATCACCACCGCAGCCGCAGACGCCCCGGGCGCCGCCGCAGCGGCCACGTCGAACGACCCCGAGGCCGACGAGGCGGCCACCGTCTACTCGGTGGAGGTCCGGTGCACGGAGTGCGGCGCAGACGTGCCGGTGCCGGTGCTCCACCACATGGCCCGCTGCGGTTTCTGCGGCAGCGACCATCTCGTGGTGGGCCACGAAAACACCCTCTATCTCACCCTGCCGGAGCAGACCCCGACCGAGAACGCCCTGCGCGAGGCCCTGCTCGACCACTACCGCTACCGGCACTACCTCAAGCTGTTTCAAGCATCGGTCCCCATGGTGCAGATCGCCGCCACCGACGTCACCACATCGGGAGCCATGGTCACCCGTCCCGAGGCCGAAGCCGCTGCTGCCGCCGCCGAAGAGGCGGTCACGAGGAAGGCCGACGCCTACCGGGCCAAGCTCGCGCGCCAGCTCACCATCGACGTCCAACGCCGTTTCCTGTCACCCTACCGGCACGGCATGGGGACCCTCTATCAGGCCGGGTTCGGCCGCCGCAAAGCGGATCAGGAGAAGGCTCTCCGCTTCAAGATCGGCACCATCGAGGCGTCGGCGGCGGCGACCTCGAGCCTGACGCTTCCCCCCATGGGCAAGCTCACGTACCTCAAAGCGCTCCGGCCCGCTGCCGACTGCCCGCCGGATGAGCGCACCCTGGCCCTGGACCTCGACGGAAGCATCCTGGAACGGGCCTTCGGCAACCTCGACCGCAAGCAGCTCGACCGCAGCATCAACACGATCCGGCTCGGGTCACGCTTTCTCCACGAGGTGGACGCGGTGGTGTGGCGCCCCTGGTGGATCGTCCGCGCTTCGGGGCCGAGGATCCACGAAACCCTGCTGGTGGACAGCGCCTCGGGATCGGTGGTTGGAGCGGCGCCGACCTTCGACGACGAGCTCCTGGACGAGCTCCCCGCCGAGGCCCGGCAGGCCGGTAGCGGTCTGGCGTTCGTTCCCATGGAGTGCCCGACCTGCGGCCACGAATTTCCCTTCGACAGCGACGCGGTCCTCCACTTCTGCCGCAACTGCCACCGGGTCTGCCGGGTCACCGGCAGACGCAAGCAGGAGGTCGAGTACTCCCGCGGCGGGGGGACCGAGAATCTCGTCCCCTTCTGGCTCTTCCCGCTCAAGATTCGGACCTCGGCCGGGCAGCTGATCACCGATCTCGCGCACCTCAAGGACGGAATCGACGGCGTCTTCGACCAGATCGGCGACGACGCTCCCGTCCGTCAGCACGGGCTGTACGTCCCGGCCATCCGCTGCATCAACTCGCGCCTCATGGGCGACGCCTTCAACCGCCTTTTCGACCACACTGTCCGCAACCGCTTTGCTCTCGACCACGAGCGCTGGCCGCTGGACGACAACCCCCGGCCGTGGACCGTCCACCTGGACGAGCCCGAAGCGCGCTCGCTCATTCCCCTCTACCTGGCCAACGCCTTCGGCCGCCGCGACCTGGCCAAAGCCAACGTCCGGCAGATCGAGGACTGGCTCTTCTCCGCCGAGCAGGAGAGCCCCGGCCGGCTCGTCTACCTCCCCATCCCCGAGGTCGTCACCAACCCCTTCGCCCGCTACGTCGGCCGCTTCCGCGGCCGGGCACTGCACAACGCGACCAGGGGGGGTTAGTTCCATGATCGCTCATCGGAGCCGGGAGGCGATCTGGTGGGCCGAGGCCCACCCTACGGCGCTGCGGTTCAGAGTGGATGGGCTTCAGCCCACCGAGGGTGCGCGGTAGCGCTGGATCAATCCCAGCCTTCCGGGTAGCTGGTATCGACGGCGATGGCGGAGTTGACGAGCTCCTTGGCGGCCTTGGCGTAGGGCAGAAGTGCGAAGAGACTACCCTTGGCGAGCTTGAGCTTGCCGCCCATGAGGCCGACGATGGGGTCGGTCTTGCCGCCGAGAACACTCTTCCAGGTCTCCGGACTGGCCTTGATGTGATAGGGCACCTCATCGAGATCGGAGACGGTGCCGGTGGCCGCGCCACGGCAGTCGCCGTGCCAGAGGTCGGCGATGACGATCCGCTCTTCGGGAATTCCCATGTCACCGTCGGAGGTCATGATCATTCCGATGGCTCCCTCCCACTTGGTGGCGGCGGCCTTGTAGTCGGCGTTGGCGTTGATGGCTTCGTTCCAAAGATCGGCCCAGTCGGCGGTGAAGATCTCGGCTGGCATGATTCCTCCGGTGTCGGTTGTACTGCCGGTCAAGGATATCGCACCCGCTCCCCGAGCCGAGTCCGCGTCTGCAGCCGCGGCAGAGACACCGGCAGGGCCACGATGAGCGATCGCGCCAGTCATCAGCGACAGCGATCAGGGGCTGCGACCGCACTCGCCAAAACTCAACCGATCAAACCAACAAACAACTGAAATTAAACAGCTTGCCGCATTGCGTCAAAAATCGCTTGACAGTCATGCCGCAGCGCGTTATATTCTCCACGTCGGCAATGCCGCAACGCGGCAAGATCCGAATCACGACAGAACAACCGGCGCACTGCGCCACGCACCAAAGGAGTGAATCATGATGGCCAAGAAGAAAGCCAAGAAAATTCAGCACGACGTCACCGAGAACGCCCACCAGATCTGGCTCGCCGGTCTCGGCGCCGTCGCCATGGCCCAGGAGGGCAGCGGCAAGCTCTTCAAGAACCTCGTCAAGAAGGGCGAGGACTTCGAGCAGGTCGGCAAGGACAAAGTCGACCAGGCCAAGGGCGCCGTGTCCGGTGTGAAGACCGTGGCCGAGAGCTACTGGGAGACCTTCGAGCGCACCGTGGACGACAAGGTTACCTCCGTCATCCACCGCATCGGCGTCCCGACCAAGGATGAGATCGACACCCTCACCGACCGCGTCGAGGCCCTGACCGCAGCCATCGAGAAGCTGCGCACCAAGGAGACCCCGAAGCCCCGCGCCCGGGTCACCGCGAAGAAGACCACCACCACCCGGAAGCCCGCCGCCAAGAAGACGCCGGCGAAGAAGCCCGCGGCCACGAAGTAGCACGACCCCATCAACCCATGACGCAGCGGCGCCCGTTCGGGCGCCGCTGCTCGTTGCGCGCTGGAGAGCGCTTCGATACCCTCGGTTCATGAACGGCACAGTGGCTATCGTCGAAGACGAGCAGAACATCAGAGACAACGTCGGATTCGCGCTCAAGCGCGAGGGATACCAAGTGGAGGGCTACCCCGACGGTCGGGCCGCCTGGGAGGCCTTCGAGGAGAACCTCCCGGATCTGGTCATCCTCGACATCATCATGCCCCGCATGGACGGCCTCGAGCTCTGCCGCCGTCTGCGCGGACGGTCCGCCGGCATTCCGATCATCTTTCTCACCTCGCGCGACGAGGAATTCGACCGCGTCCTCGGTCTCGAGCTCGGTGCGGACGACTACCTCTGCAAACCGTTCTCCATGCGCGAGCTGGTGGCCCGGGTCAAGGTCCTCTTCCGTCGCCTGTCGCTGGCCAGCGAGCAGGCCGCCGCCGACGCCGAGGAGCTTCTGAGCATCGGCGACCTCTCGCTCGACCTCCGGCGATACCTGGCCACGTGGCGCTCGCGACCGGTGCCGCTCACCGTCACCGAGTTCATGATGCTGCACGCCCTCGTCCGCCGGCCCGGGCACGTCAAGACCCGGCAGCAGCTCATGGAGCAGGGCTACCCGCACGACACCTACGTCTCGGACCGGACCATCGACTCTCACATCAAGCGCATCCGCAAGAAGTTCACGGCCGTCGACGAGGCCTTCGACGGGATCGAAACGGTGTACGGCCTCGGCTACCGCTACACCGAGACGGCCGACTCGTGATCGACGCGGCTCTGCCACAGCCTCGACGACCTGAGATCGTCACAACCCCAAAGTCACGAAGAAACGAAGTACCTCACGACGAGGTTTTCTTTCTGAATCTCGTGGTGTCGCGGTGCCGTGGCAGTTGCGACGAAACGGTTCTTGACAGGCGTCATCGAGGAACCCCCGGACGATGAGGTGGCTGTCGCGGATCTCGGTTCGACTGCTCGCCTTCAATGTGCTGGTGGTGTTCCTCCCCATGGCGGGCGTTCTCTTCCTCGACACCTACGAGCGTCATCTCCTCGCCGCGCAGGAGCGCACCATGGCCCAGGAGGGCCGCCTCCTGGCCGCCTCCATCGAGGCCACCGGACGCTTCCAGGCTCCCGACGCCGAAAAGATCCTGATCCAGCTCGGACAGCGCCACCTGGCGCGACTCCGCGTCATCGACCGGCAGGGCGAGCTCCTCGCCGACTCCTCTGTTCTCGGGCCCCGCCGCGAGGAGAGCGAGTCCACCGAACCGGAAACGGCGACGACGGAGGATCCCCTTCTCTACCGCATCGGATCCCTTCCCTTCCGCGCCCTGCGCCGCGCGGCCGAACCGCCGGACGACGTCATCGTCGATTGGGAGCTGTCGAGCTTCCTCGACGCGTCCGAGGTGCGCGACGCCCTCGACGGACGCTATGGCGCCTCGACCCGCATCACACCCGGAAGTCAGCGCTCGGTCACCCTCTACATCGCGATACCGGTGCGGATCGACGGCGTCGTTGAAGGTGCCGTGCTGGTGTCGCAGTCCACCAGCCGCATCCTCCAGGCTCTCTACGCCGTCCGGCTCGACGTCTTTCGGGTGTTTCTGGTGAGCCTGGCGGCGGCCGTGGTGCTAACCCTCCTCGTGGCGACGACCATCGCCCGCCCTCTCAGCCGGTTGCGCCAGCGCGCCGAAGCGATCCTGGACCGGCGGGGTCGCCTGCGCGGGAGCTTCGAGCCGAGCCGCCGCAACGACGAGATCGGCGACCTCGAGCGCGCCCTGGCCGAGCTCACCCGCCGGCTGGAAGAGCATCTCCGGTTCACCGAGAGCTTCGCCGCCGACGTGGCCCACGAGCTCAAAAACCCCCTCGCCGCCATCCGCAGCGCCACCGAAATGGCCATCGAGATGGACGATCCCGCCGAACGGCACCGCTTCCTCACCATGGTGCAGCACGACGTCGCCCGCATGGAACGGCTGATCAGCGAGGCCCGCGAAATCTCCCGCATCGACGCCCGCATCGACGAGGAAGAGCTCGAGCGCGTGGCGCTGGATCAGCTGCTGCGCGGCGTCGTCGAGGCCTTCCGTCTTCGCCGCGGCGACCGCGGGCCCCGCTTCGAGCTCGAGCTCGACGACCGGTCCGTCGAGGTGCTTGCCTCCGCCGACCGCATCACCCAGGTGGTCGAGAACCTCCTTGCCAACGCGGTCAGCTTCTCCCCCGCCGACGGCGAGGTCACCGTCGCCCTCCGCGTCGAGGACGACAACGCCGTCGCCACCATCAGCGACGATGGCCCCGGCTTTCCCGACGAGCACCTCGAAAGGGTCTTCACCCGCTTCTTCTCCTACCGCCCGAACCATCCCGCCGACGGTCACTCCGGCCTCGGGCTGTCCATTGCAAAGGCCGTCGTCGAGGCCTATCACGGCACCGTGGCGGCGGAGAACCATCCCGATGGTGGCGCGGTGATGACGGTAAGGTTGCCGTTGGCGCCGTAGGCCGGTGGCAGCATCCGTGGCCGTAACCGGGGCCATTTCGATCCCGTTCCCGATCCCGACGCGATGGCCGCATCCGCGTCCGCGTCCGCGTCCGTGCCCGTGGCCGTGGCCGAGCTCGTGGCAGTGGCAGTGGCAGTGGCCGATGACAGTATCCGTATCAGTGGCAAATCCGGGATCGGATCGGGCACGGTCACGATCATCGGTCTCGGTCATCGGTCATCGGTCTCGGTCATCGGTTTCGGTCATCGGTCACGGCCATCGGTTTCGGTCATCGGTCACGGCCATCGGCCACGGCCAACGGCAACGACCTCGGCTGGAGCCCTCCTCTCGAACATGGCATAATCCCCGGCAGGTCGAGCCCGTGCGGCATGAACCACGAACAGGCTGCGGCCGTCCTCGGGGAGGAGACGAAGAGTGATCACGCTCGAGCACAACCACGAGAGCTCCTGCGCCGGTTGCGGCGGCCACTGCGCCCACCCCCCCGAGTCCGTGCCCGGAGAGGCTCCGCCCCTCAGCCCCCGCGCGGTGGTGATCGGCTCGATGGCTTTCTTTCTCGGCCCGGTGCTCGTCGCCATCGCCGCCGCAGCGATCTTCAACTCCAACGGCGCCACCCAGTTCGCGGCCGCCTGCGCCGGTCTTCTCGGCGGCATGGCCATCGCTTGGCTGGCCGGCCGCCTGTTCGGATTCTCCCGCAAGGAGAAGGAATGAGAACGACGACCACTCACGCTGCGAAGCTGACCTTCCCGCGCGGCATTCACCCGCCGGAACACAAAGAGCTGGCCGAGACCCGGTCGATCGAGGTCATCGCCACCCCGAAAAAGGTGGCGGTTCCGCTGCTGCAGCACCTCGGTGCACCCTGTGAAGCGGTGGTCAAGACCCGCGACATGGTGGAGGCCGGCGCGGTGCTCGGCTCCTCGGACGCTTTCATTTCGGCACCCGTGCACTCGCCCATTGCCGGCAAGGTGATCAAGGCCGGAGTCTGCACGCTGCCCAACGGGCGGCACGTCCCCACGGTACCGGTCAAGGCCGACGGCGACCAGCTCGAAGGCGACGCCGTCTGGGATGCGGTCTTCGGCGGCGACTGGCCCACCTCCGGCCTCGACGCCCACACCCCTGAAGCCATCGTGCAAGCGGTACGCGACGCCGGCATCGTCGGCATGGGCGGCGCCGCCTTTCCGACCCACGTCAAACTCACCCGCAACGACGCCAAGCCCATCGACACGTTGATGATCAATGGCTGCGAATGCGAGCCCTACCTCACCGCCGACGACCGCCTGATGCGCGAGGCGTCCGCGGCGATCATCGCCGGAGCCATCCTCGCTGCGCGCGCCGCCGGGGCCGAGCGGGTCATGATCGGCATCGAGGCCAACAAGCCGGAAGCCCTCGAAGCGATGACGAGCGCCGCCGCCGGGACCGGCGTCGAGGTCGTCAAGGTCAAGACCAAGTACCCGCAGGGCGGTGAAAAGCAGCTCATCATGGCCACCCTCGGCCGAGTGGTTCCCACCGGCGGCCTGCCTCTGGACATCGGCGTCGTGGTGAGCAACGTGGCCACGTCCGCTGCCATCGCCGGAGCCGTACTCCGCGGCCGACCACTGACCCACCGGGTGCTCACCGTGACCGGCAAGGGCATCGCCGAGCCCAAGAACCTGCTCGTTCCCATCGGCATCAGCTACGGCGAGATCGTCGATGCCTGCGGCGGTCTGACCCCCGACGCCGTCCGGGTCGTCGCCGGCGGGCCGATGATGGGATTTTCCATCGGCAACCTGGAAACGCCGATCACCAAAGGCTCCAGCGGCGTCCTCGTCCTCACCCGGCCCGAGGTGGATCGCGCCCCCGAGACCAACTGCGTTCGCTGCGGCCGTTGCGTCGATGCCTGCCCGCTCAACCTGGTGCCCACCAAAATCGCCCTGGCGTCTCGCCACGGCGACTGGGAACTGGCCAAGAAGTACCACGCGCTGGCATGCATGGAGTGCGGCTGCTGCGCCCACCAGTGCCCGGCCAGCATCCCGTTGGTGCAGCTGATCCGCGTCGGCAAAGCGGCGCTCTCCGTCTGAACCCGACCCACGAGGTGTCGACCATGGCAGAACAAACACCGACCCCGGCCGAAACTCCGAAGCCCACCATCGAGGTGGCCCCTTCGCCGCACCTCTCCAACACGCACCTGACCACGCGGCGGATGATGCTCGATGTGATCATCGCGCTGGTGCCGGTGCTCATCATGGCGGTCTGGGTCTTCACGTGGTACGCCGTGTTGCAGGTGGGACTGTGCGTGCTGTCCTGCATGGCCGCGGAGTACCTCCTCGCCTGCAGGTTGCGCGGCCGTCCGTCCAGCCTCGGCGATCTGTCGGCGGCGGTGACCGGCGTCATCCTCGGTTTGTCGCTGCCCTGGAGCGCGCCGTGGTACGTGGCCGTCATCGCTTCCTTCGCCGCCATCGGCCTCGGCAAAGTGGTCTTCGGCGGCGTCGGGATGAACATCTTCAACCCGGCCATGGTGGGCCGGGCATTCGTGATGATCTCCTTTTCGGTCGTCCTCGGATCCGGCGCCTACGTCATGACCGGCGGGCTCGAGGTCGTGTCCCAGGCAACGCCGCTGACCGCGGGCAAGATGGAAGCGGCGGTGATCGAGCTGTGGCCGCTCTTCGTCGGCAACGTCAACGGCTCGCTGGGTGAGACCTCCGCCATCGCCTGTCTCCTCGGCGGGATCTTCCTGCTCGTCCGCCGAACCGCCTCGTGGGAGATTCCGGTGAGTCTCATCGCGACGGTGGTCGTCCTTGCCGCCGGCGCCCAGCTCGCCGGGGTCTATCCCAACCTGACGGTGGCGCACCACCTGCTCGGAGGCTCGCTGCTCTTCGGCGCCTTCTTCATCGCCACCGATCCGGTCAGCAGTCCGATGACCGTCAAAGGCAAGTTCATCTTCGGCGCCGGCACGGGAGCGGCGATCATGGTGATCCGCCTGTTCAGCGGCTACCCCGAGGGGGTCATGTTCGCGGTACTGCTCATGAACGGTTTGGTGCCGCTGATCAACAACTGGACCGTACCGGTGCCTTTCGGCGGCCCGGTGCCCGAGCGGAAGTGACGGGGGCGCATATGACGAAGGATCAAAGCGGCAATCTGCTCGGCCAGGCGTGGCTGGTGCTGTGCCTCTCTCTGGCGTTCGGCGCCGCCCTCGCCGGGGTCGAGATCGGTCTCGGCCCGAAGATCGCCGAGAACAAGCGCAACGAGACCTTCGGCCAGATCCCGTCGTTGGTGCCGGGCGCCGCCAGCGAGACGAGCACCGAGGCGGTGATGGACGGTATGGCGGTCTTCGAGGCCCGCGCCGAGGACGGCAGCCAGGTCGGCTGGGTGGTCCCGGCCGGCGGCCAGGGCTTCGCCGACCGCATCGAGATCCTGGTGGGCCTCGATCTCCCCGCCGAACGCATTACCGGCATCTACGTCCTCGCTCAGAAGGAGACCCCGGGGCTCGGCGACTTCATCACCGACGAGGAACGATTCCGGCACTGGTACCGAAATCAGTCCACCGACCCGCCGCTCGAGGTCATCAAGACCGAGCCGCAACCGGGCACCGGCAAGATCATGGCCCTGACCGGGGCCACCATCTCGTCCGACGCCGTCACCGACATCGTCAATCGAAGCGTCGCCGAGTTCAAGGTGACGCTCGCCGGCAGCCCCGCCGCCTCGGGAGGTGCATGATCATGCCGAGCAAAGGACCCACCGCGACCGAACGGTTCATCAACGGCATCATTCCCGAGAACCCCCTCTACCGCAATCTGCTTGGACTGTGCCCGGCCCTGGCCGTGACCAACGGGATGAAGCCGGCCCTGACCATGGCCGGGGCCACCGCCTTCGTGCTGATCTGCGCCAATGTCATCACGAGCCTGCTGCGCAACGTCCTCAAGCCCCATCTGCGCATCCTGGTCTTCACCCTGACCATCGCCACCTTCGTCACCATCGCCGACCGCTTTCTGCAGGCCTTCATGTACGACATGTCGAAGATCCTCGGGCCCTACGTGCCGCTGATCATCGTCAACTGCATGATCATCAGCCGCTGCGAGGTCTGCGCCTCCAAGCAATCCGTGGGCGTCGCGTTCTCCGACGCCGTCGGTGTATCCCTCGGCTTCTGCCTCGGCCTGGCGAGCATTGCCACCGTCCGAGAGATCCTCGGTTCCGGAACCTGGCTCGAACTGAGGGTGCTGCCAGAAGCGTGGCCCAACTGGGGCATCATGGTGCTGCCCCCAGGAGCGTTCCTGACCCTCGGCCTGTTGCTCGGCGGGTGGAACTGGTACAACGCGCGGCGCGAAGCCAAGGCGAGCTGAGGAGGACGAGATGGAATACATCGCCAGCATCGTTCTGATCTCCGTCGGCGCCGCACTCATCAACAACTTCGTTCTCCACTACTTCGTCGGCATCTGCCCCTTCGTGGGCGTGTCGCGACGGGTGGAAATGGCCTTCGGTATGGGCTGCGCCGTCACCTTCGTGATCTCCATCGCCGCCTTCTTGAGCTGGACATTCACCTACTTCGTGACCCGCCCGGGCGCTCCCGTGACGTCCTGGATCTGGGGCATGGTCAATCCCGGCTCCGAAGCCGTCGTCGATCTCAGCATCCTCAACTACATCATCTACATCTTCGTCATCGCATCGTCGGTGCAGTTTGTCGAGATGTACCTTCGGAAGTTCTTCCCGGCGCTGTTCAAGGCGTTCGGTATTTTCCTGCCGCTCATCACCACCAACTGCGCCATCCTCTTCGGCTGTCTGGAGATCATGAAGCACATCACCGGCGCCTCCTCCCCGGCCGAGAT
Source organism: Thermoanaerobaculales bacterium (assembly GCA_036351195.1). Taxonomy (GTDB): domain Bacteria; phylum Acidobacteriota; class Thermoanaerobaculia; order Thermoanaerobaculales; family Sulfomarinibacteraceae; genus JAHECW01. The sequence goes on from JAZBOQ010000102.1 coordinate 20,970, forward strand.
GTGGGGGTTGGACAAGGCGCTGGTGTTCGCCGTTTCCGGAGGCATCGGCTTTGCCATCGCGATTACCATGATGGCGGGCATCCGAGAAGAGCTCGACCTCTGCGACGTGCCCAAGCCGCTGGAGGGAGCGGGGATCACGCTGCTGGTCGCCGGCATCATGGCCATGGCGTTCATGGGTTTCACCGGGGTCGACCGCGGCCTCGAGGCCCTGTTGCTCAAGTAGGGAGCGAAGAATGGACTTGTTGACCACCGTCACCATCGCCGTCGCCGCCGGCACCATGCTCGTGCTGGCGGTGGCGATGAGCCTGGTCCTCGGCTGGGCAAACCGGGCCTTCCACGTCGAGGTCGACCCGCGGATCGACGCCATCAACGACGCGTTGCCCGCCGCCAACTGCGGTGGCTGCGGCTACGTCGGCTGCGGCGAATACGCCGAGGCCATCGTCAACGATGGCGCCGACATCGACCTCTGTCCGGTGGGCGGCCCGGCCACCGCCGCCGACGTCGCCGAGATCATGAACGTGGACGTGGGCGACGCCGCTCCCAAGCGCCCCGTCGTCCACTGCTCGGCGGAGTACCCGCAACGGCTCGGCCGCCACAAGTACGCCGGCGAGATGACCTGCACCTCGGCGAATCTCATTGCCGGTGTGCAAGGTTGCATCTACGGCTGCCTCGGCTTCGGCGACTGTGTCATGGCCTGCGAGTACGACGCCATCCACATCGTCAACGGCCTCGCCAAGGTCGACTACGAAAAGTGCATCGGATGCTCGGCCTGCGCCCGCGTCTGCCCACGCAACATCATCACCATGATTCCGTTCAAGACCGAGCGGGTGATGACCGTCGCCTGCTCCAACAAGGACTTCGGCAAGGACGTCAAGAACGTCTGCGAGACCGGTTGCATCGGATGCAAATCGTGCGAGAAGGTGACCAAAGGGCTTTTCCACCTGGAGAACAACCTGCCCATCCTCGACTACGACCACCTCGAAGCCGACTTCGACTTCGGGGACGCCCTCAAAAAATGTCCAATGGAGAGTCTGGTGTGGGTCGGCAAACCGTCAGCCGAAGACATCGCCGAGACCGCCGACGAGGTCCTGCCGGACGTCGTCGAGGCCGACTTCAAGACCACCGTCGACAAGACCGAGTGGCGGGGATAGGAACTCTCGCGCACAGACCGAATCAACGCCCCGCCCACCGGCGGGGCGTTTTCATCACTGCTCAGAGCACGGCGGTTTGCCGAACTCGCCCAACCGCCGTTCCATCTCCCTGTTGGTGATCATGCGGCACGAGCGCTCATCGCCTTCGACCAACAACGCCTCGACACCGGTCGGCAGCCGGTCGAGACCTTCGGCGCCGAGCACACCGAGAGCGGTCGCCCATGCATCGGCAGTCATGGCGTCAGTCGCGACGACCGTCACCGATGGCACCGACCCGGCGGGTCGGCCGGTGCGCGGGTCGATGATGTGGCTGTGCCGGACGCCGTCGATCTCGACAAACCGTTCGTAATCACCGCTCGTGCACACCGAACCGGCCGCGAGTCCGAACGCAGCAAGGGGTTTCGGGCCAAACGGATTTCTCACGGTGATCTTCCACGCCTCGCCACGGGCGTCCACTCCATCGACTCGCACATCACCACCCACGTCTACCAGGACTCCGTCGCACCCGGCAGCCCGAATGGCCTCGAAGGCGCGGTCGATGCCGAAGCCCTTGGCCACCCCACCGAGATCGAGCCGCGCGGTGTCCTTTGCCTTGCGGACACCATTGTCCAGGAGTTCAAAATCTTTCCATGAGGACGATTCTCGCGCCGCGTCCATTTCGGCATCGGCAGGCAGACTGCCCTCCCGTCCGGCGCGGCGCCACAGCTCGATCATCGGCCGACAGGTGGCGTCGAAGGCGCCGTCACTCGCCCGCCAAACATCACGGCTGTAGACGAGCACCGACGCGAGCTCCTCAGATACCGAGACGAGCTCGTCCGCAGCGGCCCGGTTGACGGCCGAGATCTCCGAGCTCTCCAGGTAGGTGCTCATCAGGGCGTCCACCTCACGAAGGGCTTGTTCAGCCGCATCGAGCCCTCGTTGCGCATGGGCCTCGCGACCCCGCGGCACCACAGCCACGAGGGTGCAGGTGGTGCCCATGATCCCCTCGGGCGACCGCACCACCGCCACTCGCGAGAGATCCGGACCGGTGCCGCGAGTCTGCCAGATGGCGATGGCGGTGAGGAGCACGACTACGACGACTGCGACTCGTCCCGCCATCTTCGCCATCCTCGATGAGCCTTCCATGGATGGTGATTGTACCCTCGTGGCCGTGGCCGATGACCGTGGCCGATGACCGTGGCCGATGACCGTGGCCGATGACCGGCACGGTGTCCTCCTGTGTGTTCTTCATTGGCAGTCGTAGCCGATGGGGATGTCGTGGTCAAGGGGCGAGGTGTATCGCCTCGGAGGCGACCCCTTGACCACGACATCCCCATCGGTTCAGAGGGCGCCATGAACACACAGGAGGACACCATGCACGAACAACGGCCAACAACAAGGTTCATCGCTCACTCGAAAGCGATTGAAGCCGCAGGCATCGCAATCTCGCTGGTACTGACGGTCCCAGCTCCCCTCAAGAGCATCGCGGACCAAGTGATTCGATCCGCAAGCTCGGTACCCGCAAACCTCGCAGAAGGGGCAGGGCGTTCAGGCCGGGATAGGAACCACCATTTCCGAATCGCATACGCCTCTGCCAATGAAGTCGATACTCATCTCCAGCTCCTCCTCGGCTCGGGCGCCGTCAACGCCAAGCGAACCCACACCGCCCTCCAACTCTTCGACGACGTCCGTGCCCTCACCTGGAAACTCCTCCATCATTGAGACGAATCTCGCCCTGCACCGACAGCGCCCTCCGAACCCTCGGTGGGCCAAGGCCCACCCTACCCACCAGCCCAAAATGCGGCAACGGAGCGCCATGAAGGATGCAGCGCCGTAGGGTGGGCCTTGGGCCCACCGGATCGCCTCCCGACTCCGAACAACAGCCCTGGAGCCCCGGCATCGACCACCTCCCCAACCCGAGCTCCCCAGCGCGCTCCAAACCCAGAGCGCGCGTATCACCCTTTGCATTGTTCTGTTACGCGACGAAGTCCTGCAGGCCATTCGGCCAACAATGCTAAGGGTGGTACGTTCGCGTGGCTTTCCGCGTCCCGGGTACCCTGCTACGGCATCCCGGCAGGCCGCCGCTCGCCCGAGCAGCGTGGTCACCTCGTTCTCGCCTCCCACATGACCACGCTGCTCGGGCGACGCTGGGC
>JAZBOQ010000103.1:0-24397 GCA_036351195.1 Thermoanaerobaculales bacterium
ACGGTGACCGCAGCCGGCAGCGAAGGGATCACCAACACCGTGGAGGTGCTCCCGTCGCCGACCAGTCCGGACCCGAACCTCGCCAACAACACCGCCACCGATCACGACTTCGGTTGGCTGGTCCTCTTCGCCGACGGCTTCGAGTCCGGCGACACCTCGGCCTGGTCGGCGGCGAACCCGTAACCGGCGTTCATCCGGTCCCTTGTCTCACGAGGCGACCGATGCCGGACCGGCAATCGCTGCGTGGCTCTGCTCTGTCCGCGAGTGAACTGAAATACCGTGGGGCCCCGCGGGGTTGGAGAGGACGAACCCAAACGGGAGGAACCCATGAAGAAGATCGCCATCGTCTCCGTCGCCCTGCTCGCCCTGATCGCCACCGCCGTTCCGGCCTCGGCCCACTGCCAGATTCCCTGCGGCATCTTCGACGATGAGCTCCGGATCCAGCTCATCGAGGAGCACATCGTCACCATCGAGAAGTCGATGAGGAAGATCGTCGAGATCGGCTCGGCCGAGTCCGTGGATTACAACCAGCTCGTGCGCTGGGTGAACAACAAAGAGCACCACGCCGAGGAGATCCAGGACATCGTCACCGCCTACTTCATGGCCCAGCGGATCAAGCCGCCCAAGGATCACGATGACGAGAAGGCGCTCAATGACTATGCCCACAAGCTGGCCTACCTGCACGCCATCCAGATTCATGCCATGAAGGCGAAGCACGGAACCGACCTCGGCGAGATCGAGGCCCTGCGCAAGATGACCGTGGAGTTCCGCAAGGCGTACTTCGGCGAAGAGGGCACCCATTCGCACTGAGTCTGGAAGCTCATCAGCGCGATGGAAGGGGTGCGCAGGCACGCACTATGTTCGCGGCGAACATAGCGGATGCCAGGCACCCTTTCCGTCGTTGATGGGGAACTCTCGCGGCCGGTAGATCGCACGCCTTACCGATGCCGGGCGACGCGCTCGGCGACCCTGCGGCAGGCGTTGCCGAAGAAGGCGACGTCGTTGTCGGTGTGGGCGGTGGAGGCCGCGCCGTGGGCGAGGATCAGGTGGACGTCCTCGACGAGGAGGGCCAGGCCCAGGATCTTCTCCCTCAGATCGACGTCGCAGAGTGCGGGATCGAAGACCGTCTCGGGCGTCGTCAGCGCGGTGGCCTCGTCGTAAGGGAAGTTCAGCGTGAGCAGGGAGCTGCCGCAGTCGAGCTCGTCGACGGCCCCGGTGCAGCGGGCGAGGACGCCGGCGTCGGCGAAGGCCGCCTCGCAGGCCGAGCGCATGCCGGCACCGAGCTCACCAAGCCGGGGATAGATTTGGTCGGCATTCGTTTCGAGATATTCGAGAAAGACTCTGGAAGCGAGCAGCGACGCCGGATGGGCGGAGTAGGTGCCGCCGGAAAAGGCGACCCGGCAGCCGGTCGAACGGCCGGCCTCGGCCATGACATCGGCACGGCCCGCCACGGCCGCGACCGGCATCCCGCCGCCCAGGGCTTTGCCGTAGATGGCGAGATCGGGGTTCACGCCGTACAGCGCGCCGAGCCCGCCCGGATGGAATCGAAAGCCGGTGATCATCTCGTCGAGGATCAGCAATGCGCCGTGCCGGGTGCACAGCTCGCGGGCGAGGCGAAGGTACTCCAGCGTGGCGGGAATGGCGCCGCCGGCCCCGAGCATGGGTTCGAGGATGAGGCAGGCGAGATCGTCGCCCGCGGCTTCGAAGTCGTCGGCGAGTCGCTGAGGGTCGTTGTAGCGGGTGACCACGATTCGGTCGGTGAGGGCGGATGGTAGACCTTTGGAATCGACCTCGTCGTACCCGTCCTGGTAGCCGACTCCCTTGAGCAGCATGGGCTGGGCGCCGTGCCAGCCGCCGCCGGCCTTCATTATCACGCTGCGACCGGTGAAGGAACGAGCCATCAGAACCGCGTACATGGTGGAAAGACTGCCGCTGGTGGTAAAGCGCAGACATTGGGCGCCGGTGAGCCGGCAGATCAGCTCCGCGAGTTCGGCTTGGAGCCGGTCGACCAGCCCGGTCTGGGTGCCGAAGCCGGCGGCGAAGGCCTCGGACAGCGCTGAGGTGACCACCGGGGGATTGTGACCGAGGACGTTGGCCAAATGGCCCTGCCACAGGTCGAGGATGCGGTGGCCGTCCTCGTCGACAACCCAGCCGCCCCGAGCTCCGGTGATCCTCGGGGGAAAGGGCTCCATGAGCCGGATGCTGTGGCTGCCGCCGTCGATCAGATGCCGTTTGGCTCGATCGTGGATCGCCGCCGACCGCGGCGAGCGCCGCCGGTGCTCGTCTTCGAGTTCGGCAAGAAGAGTGGAGTAGTCGGGAGTCTTCATCGGGCGGTGATTTTACAGCACCATGTCAACAGTTCACAGTCGACAGTTGAGAGCACATCGCAATCGAGAAGAACCGGTATCGCTGATCCCTGGATGATCGGAGTCGTTTCCCGCGGCGTCTGATTCTTCACGAAGGAGGGCGCGGGGAACAAGGGAGGTTTCACGAAGAATCGTGTGACTCATCACATCGTTCGACCCATTTGAGACTGGGAAAGCCCCGAGTCGATCTTGGGATGCTCCGGGGTATCGCCGTCGTGCCCCGTGTTCTCCGTCATTCAATACTCGAACAGGAAGGCTGACTGGTTGATGCAGCGGGGCGCTAGAGCGCCATGGCGCGTTCGGCGAGGGCGCGGGCAATGACCAAGCGCTGGACCTCGGAGGTGCCCTCGTAGATGGTGACCACGCGGGCGTCGCGGAAGAGGCGTTCCACCGGGTACTCCGACGAGAAGCCGTAGCCGCCGTGGATCTGAATCGCCCGCGAGACCACCCGGTTGCACATCTCCGAGGCGAAGAGCTTGGCGGAGGCCGATTCGCGGGAGTGCCGTCCGGGTTGACCTGCGGCCCAGACCGCTCGGTAGAGCAAGCTACGAGCGGCCTCGATCTCGACGTCCATGTCGGCCAGGGCGAAGGCGATGGCCTGGTGGTCCATGATGGCTTTGCCGAACTGCCTGCGGTCGCGCGAGTAGCGCAGGGACTCCTCCAACGCGGCGGTGGCGATGCCCACCGACTGGGCGGCGATGCCGAGGCGGCTGTGGTCCAGGGTGGCCAGAGCGATGGAGAAGCCGCGCCCCTCCTCGCCGAGCATGGCGTTTTTCGGCACGCGGGCGTTGTCGAGGGTGACCATGCAGGTCCTGGACGACCGCAGCCCCATCTTCTCCTCGGGCGTGTCGAAGATGACGCCGTCCTGATCGGCGTCGAGGACGAAGGTTGAAATCCCCCGGGTGCCGAGGGCGGGATCGGACGTGGCGAGGCAGATGAAGAACCGGCCGACCTCGCCGTTGGTGATCCACGCCTTGGCGCCGTCGAGTCGCCAGTGGTCGCCGTCTTCGCGGTAGCGGGTGGTCAAGCTCGCCGCGTCGGATCCGGCGTTGGGCTCGGTGAGCATGAAGCCGCCGATGGCTTCGCCCGAGGCGAGCTGCGGCAGAAACTCCGCTCTCTGGGCCTCGCTGCCGAAGCTCATGATCGGCCAGCAGCACACCGAGTTGGTCACCGTCATGCCGACGGCGACGGCGGCGTCGACGCGGGCGAGCTCCTCGACCGCGATCAGATACGACAGCAGGTCCATCCCGGCGCCGCCGTACTCCTCGGGAACCATCATCCCGAGCAGTCCGAGCTCGCCCATTTCGGCGAAGATCTCGTGCGGGAACTCGTGCGTGCGGTCGCGTTCGGCCGCACCGGGGCGGATCTTCTCTTCCGCGAACGACCGCACCATCTCCTGGACCATCTGCTGCTGTTCGTCGAGGGCGAAGTCCATGGGCACCTCCGTCGGGATGGAGTGAGGGTACCCTAACCGATCCCGATCCCGATCCCGATCCCGATGCGATGGCCGCGTCCGCGTCCGCGTCCGTGCCCGTGGCCGATGACCGTGGCCGTGCCCGATGACCGTGCCCGATGACCGCATCCGTAGCTGGTTGAACAGTGTCCGTATTCACCTGACAGTCGGTTCCTGCCGGCTGATGACGGCTCGGGATCCATGACTCCGAGATCCGGATCCGGGGTTCGATTGGCGACGTGTCACTGCAGTTTGCGAATCGCGCTCCCGGACCGCGAGGCGATCTGGTGGGCCGAGGCCCACCCTACGGCGCTGCATCCGCCGTCGCGCTCCGCAACCGCATCGGGTGACGGAGTTGTTGGTTTTCGCTATCCGGTCTGTCAGGTAGGGTGGGCCTTGGCCCACCGCGGGAACTGGGGACGCTGTCGCTGATCGCCGATACTGCCATCGGTCGCTGCCACTGCCACTGCCACGGAAACGGATACGGTCATCGGACACGGACGGTGCCCTCGTCGCCGGCCTTCTGGCCCGCATCCGCCTGGACGACGGTTGCGGGTCAGCGTCGCCCGATCAGCATGGTCATGATGGGAAAAGAGAGCGACTGTGACCTTGCTGATCGGGAGAGCGGCGGCCTGCCTGGAGACGTCGGGCGAGCTTTCTGCGGCTGAGCTCGGCGATTGCCCGGCGTCGGAGTTGTGCGTAGCGCGCTCCGGTCCGGGAGGCTGGAAGAGAGCACAACTCCGCGCCCGGCACGTCCGCCGGAGGCGCGTTGAGGCGCTCGCGGCGCGAGACGGGCTCCGAACTTCATCATTCCGCATTCATCATTTCGTCACGAACGCGGACGCGGAATTACCCCCGCTCGGTCAATGCCACACCCGCGATGACGAGCACGGTTCCGACGGCGAGACCCAGGGTGATGGGCTCCGACAGCACTCCGGCGGCGGCGACGGCGGTCATGGGGGGGATGGCGTAAAGGTAGACGCCGACTTTTTGCGACTCGGTGTGCTGCAGAGCGGTGAAGTAGAGCATCACGGCGAGGAAGTTGCAGCCCACCCCGAGATAGGCCACCGCGCCCCATGCGGTGGGGGTGACCTGGGCCAGGGAGAAGCCCGTCCGCTGCATCTCGAGCCAGCCCACCGGCGCCATCCAGGTCGCGCCGATGAGGGTCACGGCGGCGGTCACCGTGAGGGCGCCGAGCTGGTCGGTGGTCTTCTTGCCGAAGACGGTGAAACAGCCCCACATGACGATGGAGGCGAAGACCAGCAGGTCGCCGCGGAGGTTGCCCCGGAGCTCGAAGCCGGAGAGGGTCTCGGGGCCCATGACAACCAGCACCCCGGCGACGGCGATGGCGATGCCGACGAGCTTCCTCGCGTTCAGCTTTTCGCCGAGGAAGAAAACGGCCAGCAGCAGGATCGTGATCGGCCCGGTGGCGACGTACACCGACGCGTTGGACGCGTTGGTGGTCTGCAGACCGATGGTCTGGCTGCCGTAGTGGAGGCCGGCGCCGAAGAGGCTGAGGCCGAAGAGCTTCGCAAGGGTCCCTCCGGTAGAGATTTTCCGCCAGCGGCCGCCGGTCATCACGACCGGCAGAAAGCAGACCGCCGCGATGAGCAGGCGCAGCGAAACCACGGTGAGCGGCGGCGCCGTCTCCAGGGCGATTTTGGTCGCCACGAAGGAGATGGCCCAAAGAAAGCAGGCGCCGAGAAGGGCGATCCGGACGCCGGTCGTCACGATGCGGAGGCCCGGCGCCGGTCGATGGCGGTGCGGAAGGCGCGGATGTGGTCCGGTCCGGTGCCGCAACAGCCGCCGATGACGGCCACCCCGAGATCGAGCAGTGCCGGGATGCGGCCGGCCATGAACTCCGGTGACTCGGGGTAGTGGAGAACGCCGCCACGATCTTCCGGCAGGCCCGCGTTGGCCTGAATGACGAGGGGTACGGAGGCGTGCTCGGCGAAGCTCGCGGCGAGGGAGACCATGGCCTCCATACCGTTGCCGCAGTTGGAGCCGACCAGGTCGGCGCCGGCGTCGGCGAGGACCGAACAGGCTTGCTCGACGGTGTTGCCCATGGTGGTGAAGAAACCGCGGGGCGTGGGGTTGAAGGTCATCGTCGCAATGACGGGGATTCCGCTGGAGATCTCCCGCGCGGCGGTCACGGCGAGCCTCGCCTCCGCCAGGTCCATCATGGTCTCGATGCAGACGACATCGGCCCCGGCCTCGGCGAGCGCGCCGATCTGGCGCGCGAATCCGCGGCGCACCTTGTCTGGATCGGCGTCGCCGTAGGGGGCCAGAATCCGGCCGGTGGGACCCACCGAACCGGAGATGTGGGCGCGCCCCGCGACCGCCGCCTTCACGGCTTCGACGGCGGCGCGGTTGATCTCCTCCGTCCGCTCGTCGAGCCCGTGCCCGGCGAGGTTGAGGGGCGAGGCGCCGAAGGTGTTGGTGGTGATGAGCTCGGCGCCGGCCTCGACGTAGCGCGCGGCGATCTCGGCGAGCACTGCAGAACTCTCCAGGTTGACCGCCTCGAAGCAGTTGCCGGGCTCGAGACCCCGGGCCATGAGCTGGGTGCCCCATGCGCCGTCGCCGCACAGGGTCTCACCGGCCGCGACGCGATCGAGGAAGGGCGCTGTCACGCGGCCTCCAGCAACCTCTTGACGAGCGCCACCGCGCCGGCGGCGTCGTAGCTGTAACCGTCGGCGCCGATGGCGTCGGCAAAGTCCTGGGTCAGCGGGGCGCCGCCGACGATGATCTTCAGATCGTGCTCTCCGGACCGCGCCAGGTCCACCACCTCGCGCATGGCCGACATGGTCGTTGTCAGAAGTGCGGAGAGGCCGATAAGGCGGGCGCCCTCGGCCAGCGCCGTGTCCACGAAGGTCGGTGCGTCGACGCCGGTTCCGAGATCGATGACCTCGTAGCCGGCGCCCTCGAGCATGATGCCGACCAGGTTCTTGCCGATGTCGTGGACGTCGCCCTTGACGGTGCCCAGGACGACCTTGCCGCGGGAGGGGGCGTTGCCCGACACCAGGAGCGGTTTGACCAGGTCCATTCCGGCCTTCATGGCGCGCGCCGCCAGCAGAACCTCCGGCAAGAAGATCTCGTGGGCGCCGAAGCGCCGTCCCACCACGTCCATTCCGGCGAGTAGGCCGCGGTCGAGGATCTCGGTGGCCGCAGTCCCGCCGTCGATGGCTTTCCGGGTCAGCTCGGCCACCCGGAGGTGGTCGCCGCGCTGCAGGCTTTCGCTGATCTCGTTCAGATGGTCCACCGTCGTTCTCCTCGCTGCCGCCTGCGTCATCACCCGGGTCGGGTTCTCGAAGCCCGGTGATTCCACGCCGAGCGGCCGGTCAGGATCTGAAGATACAACGAATCGTTGCCTTGCGGGAGGGTCGGTTGCCGATTACGCCGAGGCGGCGATGGAGTCGACGGCGCGGCGGCCCCCGGCGATCATGTCGTGAATCCAGCCGTAGGTGAAGGTACCGTTGCGCCCCACGAGGCTCAGGTTCGAGAATCGCCTGAGGTACTTTCGGAGGGAGGAAACGGCGTCGGAGATGCCGGTCTCGAGCACTGGGTAGGCGTTGCGCTGACGGCGCACCACGCCGCCGGGCACCTCGTGCTCTTGGAAGAGCCCGGCGCCGGCGAGTTGCTTTCGCGCCATGGAAACGAGCTCGTCATCCGAAGCGCGCCAGACCGGATCGATGCGGAAGCACGGGATCTCCACCACCACCGACGTGCGGCCCTTGGGAGCCATTGTGGCGCACCGGTTGCGCGGCTCGCAGAGACGGGTGAACCCGAAACGCCGGTCCGGGAAGTAGACGGTGGCGGCGTCGGTGAGCGAGGGTCGGTCGACGAAGAGCGCCACCAGGATGACCTGGCGGAATCGAAGCCGTCCGGCGGCCTCGATCACGGCTGCGGGAGGCTGGGGGTCGAGGATTCCGGCCACGGTGCTCAGGGGCAGCGAGCTGACCACCCGGTCGACGGCGATGGGGTCGGACCCGTTCGTTCGCACGGCGGTGATCCTCTCGCCGTCGTGCTCCATGGCCTGGATCGGCGAGTCGGTCCGGATGTTCTCGCGACCGCAGGTCGTCGCCAGGGCAGTCGGCACCGCTCCGATACCGCCCCGGGGATAGAGGAACCGGCCCTCGACGTGACGGTGGTTTCGACGTCGTCGGGAGAGCGTCTCGGCGAGGACGGTGCGGAGGTCGAGACCCGCCAGACGAGAGCCGGCGATCTCGGTGGAGAGTCGTTCCGGGGCCTCTCCCCAGAGCTTCTCGGAGTAGTTGAGGAGAAACCGCTCGGCCACCGGGCGGCCGTAGGCGCGGAGAGCGAAGTCCAGGAAGGAGTCGGCCGCCTTCCTCGCTTTCACGCGCCGATAGGCGAGATCAACGGAGGCCAGACACGATCCGCCCAATCCGAGGTGGCGGACGAGCCCCGGGGCGTTGATGGGAAAGTCCAGCCACCGTCCGTCATCCCAGATCCGACTCGGCGCATCGACCTGGTGAAGCCGGTCGCCGAGCTCGCGGGTGAGCCACTCGGTGATGGCCGGATCCTTGTCGTGGACCCGGTGAGCGCCGGTGTCGAAACGGAAGCCGTCGACCTCGATGGTGCGGCAGGTGCCGCCCACGACTCGGTCCGCTTCGAAGAGGGTGGTGCCCAGATCGAGGGCTCGGGCGGCGGCGCCGGCGGCGAGGCCCGCGGGGCCTCCGCCGAGGACCGTGATGTGAGGCGTCTGCGTCATCGGTGGGGAGAGTAGTCCGGCATCCGGCGTCGGTCAACGCCGATTCCCGCGCTGGTGGGCGTCGGCGGTAGGATATGGTCATGATCACTCGCAGAGCCAGTCGTCGATGATCGAACGATCGGGTGAGATCGACCGTGCAGACCCCCGAGCGGTGTTCGCGTGGACCTGGCTGCTGCCTCTGGCGGCGACCCTGGTGTCGATCGTGCTCCTGACGGGGATGCTCGTCGGGATTTCACTGGTGGTCGGTATCGGCGTCACCGGGGCAGAGCCGGTGGCGGCGGTGGTCCTGGCATTGGCGGGGCTCGCGGGCGGGCTGCGGCGGCTCCACGTTGATCGCTGGAAGCGCACCTGGGCGACCATCGCCGGCTTCACCGCCGCTGTTGTCGTCGCCAGCCTGGCGGTGGCCGGGTTCGTCCACGACTTCACCTGGGACGGCATGTGGTTCCACCAGGAGGCGTGCATCCAGCTGGCGGCAGGCTGGAATCCGCTTCGCGCCGGCATCGGCGAGGCCGATGTGCCCGACCTCGGGGCCCGGGTGAGGTTGGACGGCTACCCGAAGGCGAATTGGCTGTGGGGCTCCTCGCTGTACCGGTTGACCGGCCGGCTCGAGCTGTCCAAAGCGCTGTCGTTTCCCCTGGCGGTGGCGGCGGGTCTCGTGTGCCTGGCGGTGCTGATGATCCTCACCCCGCTGAGGCCCGTGTCGGCGGTGGTGATCGCCGGGGTGGCGGCCGCCAACCCGGTGGCCATCACCCAGACGCTCAATTCCATGCAGGATGGGCTGCTGGCGTCCCTGCTGACGATCTGTGCAGCGTCGCTGGTCCTCTGGGGACGCACGGGGTCGAAGGTCGGGTTGGCCATGGCCGCCGCGTCGGGAGCTGGCGCCTCGGCAGTCAAGCTGACCGGACCGGTCTACGTCGTGATCTTCGTGGGAGCTGCCGTGATCTGGGTCGTGTGGCGCGGCGAGTGGAGAGCTCGCCGGCGTGGGTTCGTTCTCGCCCTCGTCCTGGCGGGCGCTGGGCTCTTCCTCCTCGGTGGCGGGACCTACACGACCAATTTCATTCGGCACGGCCATCCCCTGTACCCGATTCTCGGACCGGACCGCCAACCCATCGTCAATGTTCCCGCGCACAACAAGTATCAGGCCACGGTTGCCTCCGTTTTCAGCCGGTCGATGGCGCTTCCTCACGACCGGGAGTCGGTGAAGGTGCTCACCAGCTGGCGGGGACTGAAGGTGCCGTTCACCGTCAGCCGAGACGAGCTCGACGCCTTTTTCAGGCCCTGGGTTCGGGTCGGAGGGTGGGGGCCGTTGTTCAGCGGCGCCGTCGTTCTCACCATTTTGTTGATCGTCGTCACCGGAGTTCGCCGGCCCCGGATGCTGCTGACGATCGCCCTTGCCGTCACTCCGATCGTGGTGTCGGTGGCGGTCAACCCCTATTGCTGGAAAATGCGCTACGTTCCCCAGTCGTGGCTGGTGCCGCTGGTGATCGTCGTCGTGGTGGCGGCGCGGTCCCCGACGCGATGGGAGAAGGCGTTGGCGGCAGCGGTGGTCGTCACCGCCGGTGTCAACTCGATGGCGGTGGCGTGGGCGCACGGCCCGGCGGCTGCGTTTTTCTCCACGAAGCTCGTGGCCCATCTCCACGAGCTCCGAGAGCTTCCATCGCCGGTGGCGGTCGATTTCGGGCTCTTCAGAGCGAATCGGGTGCGCCTGGCCGAGCTGGGGGTCGACTTCGAGGTGGTCGCCGATCCCCGCCGCAGCCTTCCCGTCTACCTCGGATTCGCCGCGGCGAAGCTGGACCGATTCGAGGTGCTGGCGGACCGGGGCGGTGGCCGGGTCGCCGACATGGCGTGGCGGCCGACGGCGGGCGCGGCGAGCTATGTGGTCGAGGTCGTCGATCACGAGACCGCCGGCGTCGGCGGCCGGCCGGCGGTGGTGTCCCGTCTCGAGACTGCGGCTCCTGAGGCGGTGGTGCCGGTTCCGCCGCGGCGGGTCGGCCTGACCCTGCAGGTCTGCAACGAGCTCGGCTGCTGCATCGCCAAACCGCTCGCTGAGGTCGAAGCCGATGTCGTTTGTGGTCAACCGGCGTTCGCTGGGACTCAGCGGTGAACGAAGGATCGGTGTGCGGTGGACCGGCGGCGTCGGCCGAGCCGGAGATCATGGACGGGAGGATTGCACTCGCACGATTGTGGCTGCTGCCATTGGCAGGGGCCCTGCTCCTCTTGGTGGTGCTGACGGGCTTGCTTGTCGGGTTTCGTCTGATGGTGGGTCTCCGAATCTCGGGCTTCGAGGTGGTCGCAGCGGCAGCCGTTACCGTCGCCGGGCTCGGGCTGTGGGTCGTTCGGCTCGGGGGTGAACGCCGGCTGCTGCGGTGGTCTCTTCTGGTGCTGGCGGTGGCGACGGCCGTGATGCCGAATTTGGTGATCGTGGGCCGAGTGTTCGATCTCACCTGGGACGGCCAGTGGTTCCACCAGGAGGCCGTGATCCAACTTGCCGAAGGATGGAACCCCTACCAATCGGATCTCGGCGAGGCTGCCGTACCGGAAGAGGGAGCGAGGATCCGGATCAACGGCTACCCTAAGGCGTCGTGGTTGTGGGGAGCGTCGCTGTACCGGTTGACCGGCCGGATCGAGCGCGCCAAGGCGTTTTCCTTCGTTCTGATGGTCGCTGCGGCGCTCACGGTCCTGGCCGTCGTGCTGCTCGAGACACCGCTTGGGCTCGGGATCGCCGGATTTCTGGCGCTGGTTGCAGCGGCCAACCCACTGGCGCTGACGCAGCTTCTCAACGCGTATCACGACGGCGCGATGGCCTCCTTGCTGTCCATCTGCGCCTCCGCTCTCGTGCTTTGGGGCCGCACCGGCTCTCGCTCGGGGCTGTTCTTGGCCGCCACGGCCGCTGTCGGGGCTGCGTCGATCAAGCCGACAGGCCTGGTCTACGTGGCGATTTTCGTCGCTTCCGCCGCGCTGTGGAGGTGGTGGTGCGACCGGGAGGGGGCCCGGTGGCTCGGCTTCGGTGTTGCGTTTGCTGTGGCGGCAGTCGCGGTTGTGCTGCTCAGCGGGGGCGCCTATCTGACGAACATCGCGCGCCACGGTCACCCGATGTATCCGCTCCTCGGACCTGAAAAGGTCCCCATCGTCGAGGTTTCTTCCCACCGCCGCCTCGAAGCTCTGGCGGCCTCGCTCCTGTCACGATCCCGAGTGGCGAGGGACGACCACGAGGCCTTGGAGCTGTTGCGGGATCCGAGCACGTGGAAGCTGCCTTTCACCTTTGACCGCATTGAGCTGGAGTCCTTTTTCGATCCCAGAGTCCGCGTCGGCGGATGGGGGCCGCTGTTCAGCGGCGAGGTATTTCTGGCGGTGGTGGTTCTTGTGGTGGCCGCGGTTCGGAGGCCGCGTTGGGCGTTGGTCGTTGTCGTCGGGGCTGCTCCGTTGGTTCTTTCGGTCCTCGTGAACCCCTACTGCTGGAAGGCGAGGTACGTGCCCCAGTCAGCGCTCATTCCCCTCGTCATCGCCATCCTGGCTTTGCTGCGGTCGTCGAGTCGATGGGAGCGGGTGTTGGTGGGCGCGCTTCTGGTAACCGCGGGTCTCAACTCGGCTCTCGTGGGATACGCACACCTCCCGAGAGTGGTGGGCCGGTCCGCCGAAATCAAGCATCGTCTTCTTGACCTCGGGCGGCGTCATCGCGATCTTCACGTCGACTTCCAGTTCTTCCGTTCGAACCGGGTGCGGTTGGCGGAGCTGGGTATCGGCTTCACCGAGGTCGACGACCCTCGCCACCACCTGCCGGTGTTTCTCGGGATGGCCTCGTCGGCAGCCACGAGACTCGAAGTCCGGACCCTTCCGAGTGGGGGTCGAACCGCCGGTGTCGAGTGGACGCCGACGCCGGGTGCGCTCGAGTACCGAGTCGAGGCATTGATGCCGGCGCCCACGGGACCCGGGGGGAGCGTGCTCAGTGTTGTGGAGAGGCGGACCACCGGCACCAACGCCCGGATGCCCCTGCCTGCGGCGGCCGTCGATGTCGTGCTCACCGTCTGTAACGCTCTCGGATGCGGTGTGCCGTACCCTCTCGGCCGGGTTGCACGCGGCGGGATCGACCGGTCCTCGCCAGTGATGGGAACACCCGACGACGGCGCGGTCTTCAACAGCCGGTCGGTGCTGTTCAGCTGGCTTCCTGTGGAGCGTTCGGAGGGAGGATATCCGCCGAGCTACCGGTTTCGGTTGGATGATCTCGTGACTGGACAAACGGTCCTCGACCAACATCTCGAGGGCCTTTGGATCGGTCACCGATTCTCGAGCGACGGCGAGTGGAGAGCACGAGTGGAGCTCGCGGGAGCTCCGGATGGGGGCTCGAGCTCTATCCGTTTCCGCACCGACGGAATCTCTGCGCCGAGGATGACGGCGCCGGCCTCGGAGTTGGAAATGGAGGAGGGATGGGTCGAGATCGAGTGGGAGCATCTTGCCGGAGTGTCTTCCTATGAGGTCTTCGTTGCCGTGGAGGGACGACCGAATCCGGTGCATCGAGCCGTCACCACGTCACACTCGGCACGCGTGGAGCTGAGGGCTGAGAACGGCGAAACGACGCGATACTCGGCCATTGTTCGTGCCTGCCACGACGAAGCTGGATGCACACCCGGGCAAGCCCGCGGGTGGGGTCCGTGGACCACCGATGCGGGGCTCGGCGACGTGAAGATCATCGTCCGACCCGGTCGGAGCGGAGGGGTCGGATAATCTGGGTTCAAGCCCGCCGGCGAGGCTTGGGGAAGGCCCGCGAATGAGGAGCGCATGATGGAAGATTCAAATGCCAGAAGCTGGATGAGCTGCCTCGGGTGGGGCTGCCTGGCGGTGGTCGTGGTGTCGGTCCTCGCCATCGGCGGCTGCGTGGCCTGGGTCTACCAGGGGGGCAAGGGCGCCCACACGGTGGCGGAGACCTACCTCGCCGCGGTGGAGGAGGGACGTTTCGAGGACGCGTTCGCAACGCTGGGCGCCGGATTTACGGTGGATCGGGACCTGGAGGCGTTCATCGCCTTCGAGAAGGCGGCCCGCACCGAGCTCGGGAACTGTGGTGAGTGGGCGGCGCGCGGCACCAGCTTCAACCGCGAGGACGGCCGCTCGCTGTCCCGGCTGCGCTTCTTCGGCGAGTGCGACAGCGGAACGGCCACCGTCTCGTTCAGCATCGAAGAGGTCGCCGGTGAGTGGGTGATCCAGGACATCCGATACAACGAGCCGCCGGGAGAGCCGGTGGATCGTGCCGAGCGGTGCCCGGGGTGCGCCGGCGCCGTCCCCCCGGGCGCCAGCTTCTGCCCCAACTGCGGGGCGAAGCTCGGCGAGGCCGGTGCGGCAAGCGGTGGCGATGGGGCGGGGGATTCCACCGCCCTGGAGGAAGGGGCGGCGGAATGACCGCTGCGCCGGAGCTCGTTCGCTTCGTGCGAAGGACGCTCGGCTGCGGTTGTCCCGACGAGGTGGTCGCGAGCGCGGTCCTTGAGGAGAGCGACGTCTGCGTTCTTGAGCGTGGTGCGGGAGGCGGTTACACTGGCCCGCGTCAGTCGAGCTCGAAAGAGGTGTTGATGGGAAACCCTGAATGGTACACGGGTTCCGATCCTTCGGGTCGGGTCGCCGCCGGGATCGAGTCGGTGATCGAGCGCATGGATGCGCGCACCGCCGATCTGACGGACACCGAGCTGGTTGCCGATCTGCTGGCCCTGGAGCAGGAGATCAACTGGCGGTGCTTTCTTCAGGGGCTCGTCGGGACCATCTACTACGATCTCGAGGAAATCGACGATGCCCGCACCCACCTCACCGAGTCGGTGGCCGGCTACGAGGTCTACCGGGCGAGCTTCGACGAGGTCCTCAGCGTCTACTGCCAGTCCTGCTACACCCTGGGGGTCATTCTCTTCGACGACGGTCGCTACGAGGACGCCGTGCCGTGCTTCCTCCGCTGCCTGCCCTACATGCACGAGGTCTACGACGAGACCTACATCGGCAATATCCACACCTTCCTGGCCCTCTGTCTGTCGTGGACGAACCAGAACGCCGCGAGTGTCGTTTTCTCCGAGGCTGCGGTTTTCGTGCGCCGCGCCGACTGCGAGTCGCTGGAGCAGCTCATGGTGGCCTTCGGAAATGCCGGCGAGAACGACAAGGCGGCGGATGTCTTCCACCTGCTGCAGGCTGGATGCCAGGACTACGAGAACTTTGACCGGGTGCTCGAGTACGCGGAGCAGAACCTCGGCGAGTCCGGGGTCGTCAATTGATTCCGAGTCGAGTCAACAGTTCACAGTCGACAGTTGACAGACCATCGCAGGGCGGATGGTAGCGGCTGTGCGCAAGAGCTGTTGACTGTCGACTGTTGACTGTCGACTCGCTAGAACGGCCACGCGATTGGGATCAAGAGCGTGGCGAGCACCCAGAAGATCAAGGTCAGCGGAACCCCGACCTTGATGTAGTCGCTGAATCGATACGAGCCCGGGCCGTAGACCAGCAGGTTCGTCTGGTAGCCCACCGGGGTCATGAAGCTCGCCGAGGCGCCGAAGGCGATGGCGACGAGTAAAGGCCGGGGATCGATCCCGAGGGTGGAGGCGGCGGTCAACGCGATGGGGACGAGGAGGGCCGCGGTGGCGGTGTTGGACATGAACGCAGTGAGCACCGTGGTCGCCAGATAAAGCGCCGCGAGGATCACCAGGGGGCCGTGGCTGCCGACGCCGTCGATCAGCACCCCGGCGAGGAGGGCGGCGCCGCCGGTCTTCTCGAGAGCGATGCCCAGGGGAAGAATGCCGCCGAGAAGGAACACGACCTGCCAGTCGATGGCGCGGTAGGCCTCGTCGAGGCGAAGGGTCCCGGTGAGAATGAGGAGGATGGCGCCGGCGAGGGCCGAGGCCGAAATGTGGAGGGCGCCACTGGCGGTCGCCGCGACGACTGCCGCCACGATGAGCATGGCGGTGAGCTTGCGCCGCGGGGGCTCGTCGAGGGAACCGACATCGGAGACGACGACGAACTCACGCCGCCGCTTGAGTCGGCTGATCTGATCCTTGGGGGCCTCGATGAGGAGTGCGTCGCCGGCGGACAAGGGGGTGCTCGTGAGCCGATTGTGGTGGATGTGGTCGTGGTGTCGGATGGCGAGGACGGTGGCGCCGAAACGGTTGCGGAAGCTGCTCTCCTCCAACGTCTTGCCGATGAGGAACGAACCGGGCGCCACCACCGCCTCGATGATGGTGGCGTCGAAGGACTCCAGACCCTGGTCCTCCCAGTGCCGTCCGTGCCGGATCGTGATCCAATCCGCCGCCCGCAGCGTCTTCATGGCGTCCAGGTCGGCGCGCACCCACAGCACGTCGCCCTCCTCGAAGACCGTGTTGACCCTGGGCAGGGTCATGGTCTGGCCCTGGCGAACCACGGCGAGGACGTCGACGTCGGTTTCCGACAAAGCGCTGGAGCCGATGGTCGCACCGACGAGGGTGGAACCCGCCGGAATCTCGAGCTCCGTCAGGTAGCTGCCCACATCGAACTCGTCGGTGAGGTCGGCGCCGCGGCCGCGGTCGGGCAGCAGGCGGCTGCCGATGGTGGCCATGTAGGCGAGTCCGACGACTGCGAGCACCAGACCCACCAACGAGAGCTCGAACATCCCGATGGGCGGCTCTCCGTGCTGCTCCGCCATGGAGCTGACCAGGAGGTTGGTCGAGGTGCCGATGAGCGTGCAGGAGCCGCCGAAGAGCGAGGCGAAGGAGAGTGGAATCAATAGCTTGGATGGGCTGGTTTCGAGCCGTCTCGCCATGGTCAGCACCGGCGGCAGCAGAATCGCCACCGCCGCGGTGTTGTTGATGAACGCCGAGATGACCGCGATGACCACCATCATGCCGAGCAGCGCGCGGCGGGGACTCCGGCGGCCGAGCCGGGCGAAGAGCTCGCCGATGTTGGCGACCGCGCCGGTGCGCTCCAGGCCCGCCGAGAGGACGAACATGGCGGCCACCGCCACGGTGGCCGGGTGGCCGAAGCCGGAAAACCCCTCCTCCGGTGTGATGATGCCCGGCAGCAGCAGCCCCCCGAGGATGATCATGGCCACCATATCGGACCGCAAGCGGTCGCTGACGAAGAGTACGACGGCGACAACCATGAGGCCGAGGACGTAGACGGTGGAGGCTTCCATGGTCGGATTATTTCACGATCCGGCCGCGGCGTGTTGCCGGACGAATCAAGACGGAGTATCATTTAGCTCTCATGGGTTGCCGCAAGGGAAAGTCCAAGGTCAAGGAGAAGAAGGCGAGCTATCGCTGCTCCAAGTGCGACGCCGCGGTGAAGAAGAAGAAAGACGTCTGCGAGCCGAAAAAGCTGAAGAAGACGTAATCGACCGGACTCGCCGACCACCCGGGCTTGAGCATCGACGCCCCGCCCATTATCCTTGCGCGGGCGCGACGCCGCGGAGAGCTTCATGAACAACAGTCATGTCGAAGTTACATATCGGGGTGTGGTTCACAACGTCCGGTCGGGCAAGACCGTCGCCGAGGTCATCGAGATGGTCGACGGCGAGATCTCTGACGACATCCTCTCGGCGCTGGTGAATCGGCGCCAGGTCATGCTCGACTTCCCGATTCGCGGCGAGGCGGAGATGGAGGTCGTGCGGTACGGCAGCCGGATCGGCGAGTCGGTCTACAAGCGGTCGGTTTCTCTGATGTTCTACGAAGCCTGCAAGGAGCTCTTCCCCGTTGCCCGTCCGGTTATCGGACAGTCGCTGGGCAACTGCTATCACTACCAGCTTCGCGGCGAGCATCCCGAGCTGGCCGAGATGGCGAAGGCAGTGGAGGCGAAGATGCGCGAGCTTCGCTCCGAGAATCGCCCCTTCACGAGGGCGACCATCACCATCGAAGAGGCGGAGAACTACTTCCGGAAACGACAGCGGGAGGACAAGCTGTCCCTCCTGAGAACCCGGCGGTCCTCAACCGTCCATACGATCACCTGCGGCCGATTCGTCGACATTGCGCACGGTCCCTATGCGCCGAGCACCGGGTGCCTTCCGACCTTCGGCGTCATGGCGTTCGAGGACGGGCTCATGCTGCGGTTTCCGAGACGCGGGGATCGGAGCCGCCTGCCCAAGTTCACTCCGCGACCGCTGCTCTACGCGACCTATGCCGAGACCCGGCGGTGGCAGGAGCTGCTCGAGATTCAGAACATCGGCCAGCTCAACGAGCTCTGTCTCAACGGCGACGCCGGCCCGTTGATCCGCGTCGCCGAGGGCCTGCACGAAAAGAAGATCTCGCAGATTGCCGATGAGATCACCGGCCGCTGGCCCGAGGTGCGGCTGATCACCGTGGCCGGCCCGTCGTCCTCGGGGAAGACGACGTTCGCCAAGCGCCTGGGAGTCCAGCTTCGGGTCAATGGTCTCGAACCGGTCTCCTTGTCGTTGGACAACTACTACGTCAACCGTGCGGACACCCCTCTGGACGAGGACAACAAGCCCGATTTCGAGTCTCTCGAGGCCATCGAGCTCGAGCTTTTCCTCGATCACCTCACCGAGCTCATGGCGGGTCGTTCGGTGCAGACGCCGAGGTTCGACTTCGTCAACGGAAGCCGTCGCCCCGAACGCGATTGGCGAAGCATGCAGCTGGGAGACAACCAGATCCTGCTCATCGAGGGCATCCACGGCCTCAACGACCGGTTGACGGCGTCGGTGCCCCGAGGCCAGAAGTACCGCGTCTACGTGTCCGCGCTCTCGCAGCTCGCCATCGACGACCACAACCGCATCTTCACCTCGGATGCGCGCCTGATCCGCCGTCTGGTGCGCGACCGGCTCTACCGCGGCTTCTCGGCCGAGCGAACCCTTGAGCTGTGGGACAGGGTCCGGCGGGGCGAAGGCCGCTGGATCTTCCCCTTCCAGGAGGGCGCCGACGTCATGTTCAACTCGGCCCTGGTGTACGAGCCGGCGGTGCTCAAGGTCTTCGCCGAACGCTTTCTGCTCCAGGTTCCCCGCTCGAGCCCGAGCTATCCCGAGGCTTTCCGCCTGCTCAAGTTCCTGACCCTTTTCGTTCCGATCTTTCCCGACGAGGTGCCGCAGACCTCGCTGCTGCGGGAGTTCATCGGCGGCAGCAGCTTCGAGCGCTGAGGAGCCGTGGAGACCGGGGAACGAGCCGAGCTCGTCGTCCGCCTGCTGGCGGATCAATACCCCGATGCGGTATGTGAGCTCGACTACCGGAACCCGTGGGAGCTGCTCGTGGCCACGGTCCTCTCGGCCCAGTGCACCGACGAGCGGGTGAACCGGGTGACGCCGGTGCTCTTCGAGCGCTGGCCCGGGCCCGAGGAGCTGGCGGCGGCGCCGCAGGCCGAGGTCGAGGATGTGGTGCGGCCCGCCGGCCTCCATCGATCCAAGGCGGCGAATCTTCGACAGGCCGCGCGGCGCATCGTAGAGCGTTTCGGGGGTGGGGTGCCGCCGGATCCGGTGGCTCTCGTCGAGCTGCCGGGAGTGGGAAGGAAGACCGCCAAGGTGGTGCTCGGCGAGGCCTTCGGCATCGCCGCCGGAGTGGCCGTGGATACCCATGTGCGCCGTCTCGCCAACCGCATCGGTCTGTCGTCCTCCAAGAATGCGGAAAAGGTGGCGGGCGATCTCGAAAATCTGGTGCCGCGAGAGCGCTGGATCAACCTCTCGAAGCGGTTGGTGCTGCACGGCCGCCGCGTCTGCTCGGCGCGGAAGCCCTCTTGTGAAACGTGCGTTCTCGTTGAGGTCTGTCGGCGCATCGGACTGTAAACCTTTCGCATGCGGCAGTTTCCGTCGCCAGCGACCACGTCATCGCGCACCCTCGGTGGGCCAAGGCCCACCCTAAATGTCAAGCCGGCAGGTGAGATCTGGCGGTATTGCTTCCCGGAGAGGGAGAGTGAACCGATCGAGAGTGCACCGCCGTAGGGTGGGGCTAGCCCCACCAGATCGCCTTCCGGGTCTGGAGCAGCCATCGGCCACCGTGGCAGTGTCAGGGACAGCGACAGTCGACAGCGACAGTGTCAGGGACAGCGACCGCGTTCAAGTCCCCAAGACCCCTCAACCCTGCCAGGCCTCGATGCGGGCGATGACGGCCTCCCGACCCTCCACCTCGACCTCGTCGCCCACGGAGCAGCCGAGCAGCTCCTCGGCGAGGCCGGAGCCGTTGGCGAAAACCCGTTGGTCCACATCGGCGTCCCAGGCGCCGAGAATGGTCAGGGGCGCCGGTGCATCGCCTTCGAAGTGAACCACCGTGCCGATGTTCACCTTGGAAGCATCGGCCGCGCCGGGCTCGAGAATGCGGACCTCGCCGAGCTCCCGTTGGAGCTTGGCGGCCCGGGCCGACTGCAGCTCCTGCCGGTCGCGCAGCATGTGGTACTCGAAGTTCTCGCGGAGGTCGCCCTCGGCGGCGGCGGCGTTGATCCCTTTGAGGGTCTTGGGAATGTCCACCTCGAGGAGCTGCTTGAGCTCGGCGCGTTGCGTTTCCACCGCGTGCTGAGTGGCGACCAACAGGGGCCCGTCGTCCCCGGGGTCGCTGGATCCGTGGGCCTGGTGGGCGGCCTGCTCCACCAGCCTCACCCGTTGGGGCTCGATACCCGGCAGGCGGGCCACCCGTTGGCTGAACCGCTGGGCCTGGGCTTCAGTGGCGCTCTCGAGGAGCAGCTTGATGGCGACCTTGCCGCCATCGAGCAGGGCCTTGCAGCGACCGCGCAGCGACGCGAACTCCCGCCGGTTGAGGCCGTCCGGCACCTTTTCGAGCAGGGACGGCGTCATGCGCCGCCGGAGCGGTTGGGGGGCGTCCTGGTTGATCATGCGTTCGCACGCCCAGACGAACTGGGCCGGGTGCTGGAGGTGGTTGCGAAAGACCGCCTCGATGGCGGCGTCGAGGGCGTCGGTGGCGCCTTCGGCGTCCAGGGTGGAGGCGATGAGATCGAGGACGGCTGGCGCCTCTTCGTGGAGCAACCACTCGCCCCAGGCCTCCGTCCAGTCGTCGGGGTGGGCGCTGCGGATCGCCTCCAAGGCGGTCGCCCGGATCTGACGATCCTGAATTCCGCCGAGGATCAAGAGGGGCGCGCTGGTCGTCAGCACACGCTCTCGGATATCGTCGGCCGCGCTCCCTCCTTCGGGGAAGCTGTCGAGGGCGGCGGCGGTCTCCCAGGCCAGCCCGGGATCGTCGAAGCTGCCCATCGAAGACTCGAGGATGCGCACGGCCTCGGCCGAGGCGTCGTCGCCGCGGGCCGCCAGGCGCTTGGCGACGGTCAGCCGCTGACGGGGGTCGGCGTGCTCGAGTTCGTTGAGGAGAACGTCGGTGGCGTCCTCGGCGCTTTCGCTCACCGAGTAGCGAAGCCGGGAGCCGGTTCCCGAGGTGAGGACCCGCGGGTGCTTGCGCGCCTTACCCCACCACGAGGTCCAGCTCTTGAGGTCGATAGTGCCGTCGAGAGCGCTCTTGATGGACGCCACGTCAATGTCGTTGCCGAGGCTCTCGATGACCTCGACGAGAGCCTCGCCGGGTTGACTCCGGGCGTACTCGGCGAGGGTCTCCGGCTCCTCGACCTTGCGGCGCCGGAAATCCCCTTCCGGCAGCGGGCGCAGGAATTTCGCGACCGCTCCGAAGGGCACCGAGACCGGCCGCCGGCCGCCGATGTCCACCTTGATGTTGTCGAGCTCGAGGTTGAGCTCGATGACCCGGCCCACGCCCTGGCCGACGACCTCGACGATGGTTCCCCGGTCGTGGTCGAGCCAGCTCTCCATCTCCCGCAGGGCCTCGGTGGGTTTCCTCTGGGAGGTGAGCGAGTAGCGGGAGACAATGGCGGTCAGGGAGGGTGAGTCGGCGCGGGTGGCGGTCAGCGCGCGCTGCAGCCGCTCGAGGAGTTCGGCGTCGGTCTTGTCGGTCAGACGCACCAGTTCCCGGAGGGCCGCCAGGGTCTGATAGGGATCGTCCCGCTCCTCCAACGTGTCCACGAGCAGATCCAGCAGCGTCAGCGCCAGGTTCTTCCGGCCGGCGGACCAGAGTCGGCGTCGGACCTCGAGGAGCTCGTCGACCCGGACTCGGTCCCGGTCGAGAGCCTCGAGCCAGAGCTCCTCCACTCGGTCGAAGTCGTCGGTGTCCAGTGCGTTTTCAAAGGCGGTGCTGATGGCGGGTCGGTCGGACATGCATGGTCTCCTGAGGGCGGCTCACCCCGGTCTGCCGCACGATAAACGGTGATTGTAGCAAGGCGTGGAATCGACTAGGGTTGTTCCCCCGGAGGTGATCATGAGATTGGTATTCATCGGCTTGGCGATCATGTCCGCCATGGCCGCCACCGCGCAGGAGCTGGATATGCTGCCTATCGGTGACCCGGAACGCGCCAACGAGCTCGGCTCGGCGGAGGCCGGCGCTTTCTACGACAGTGCGGCCGGCGGCGGCATCGACTTCGATGCCATGGTGGAGCGGATGACCTCCGCCGATGTGGTGCTGCTCGGGGAAGAGCACACCGCCATGGACCAGAAGCTCATGCACGCACGCCTGCTCGACGCCATGGCGGCGTCGGGGAAGAAGGTCGTGCTCGCCATGGAGTTCTTCCTGCGCGAAGACGGCGAGGTGCTTCGACGCTGGTCGGAAGGGGAGCTCGACGAACGCGGGCTCCTCGAGGCCACCGGTTGGTACGACCGCGGCGGCTACCGATGGGACTACTACCGGCCGGTGATGGAGGTCGCCCGCGAGCGTGGTGTCCCCGTCGTCGGCGCCAACGTCCCGCGATCGATACCGCGGACGGTCAATCGGGGCGGCCTCGACGGGTTGAGCGAGGAGCAGCGGGCGCGGGTGGGAGAGGTGACCACCGACGGCTCGCCGCAGCACCGCTACCTCATCTCGCGCTACTTCGGCGACACGGTGGCGATGCTGCCTCCGGGTTGGTTCGACAATATGTACGCCGCCCAGTGTCTGTGGGACGTGGTCATGGCCCGGTCGGTTCTCGACGTCGCCGACACGGACACCACGGTGGTGCTCATCGTTGGTTCGGGGCACATCGCCTACGGCCTCGGGATCCCGCGCCGGATCGCAGACGAGCGCGCGGGGGCGGGGTTGCCGGCCCTCGACGTGGTCTCCCTGTGTCCGGCCACGGCGCCGGCGCCGCCGGAGGACGGCGAGCCGACCGGCCACCCCATGGGTGGCGGCCACGGCATGGGTGGGGCGGCCGCCCCTCGGGCGCAGTTCGCTCGGTCTCTCGCGGACTTCGTGGCGGTCTTCCCGGACCGGGGCGGGATCGTGGCGTACCCGACCTTCGGTTTCAAGCTCAAGGCGGACGACGACGACCGGCCGGTGGTGTCCATCGTCTTTCCCGACACCCTCGCCGAGTCGGTGGGATTCGCGACGGGCGACCGCATCCTCGATGTCAACGGCGCCGAGATGGACGACCTTGGCGGGCTGCGGTTCGAGCTCGCCGGCGTGGAGTGGGGCGAGCGGATCGGCCTTGGAATTCTCCGGGGCGCCGAGGAGCTCGAGATCGCGGCACTCCTCTTCCCCACCGTCGACATCAGCAGCCGGGATATCGCGCCGGGATACCAGGTCCAGGCCATGCACGGTTTCGACCCTGACTCCACGGCCACGGCGGCCGACGCGGTGATTCCTGATGATGCCGCTCGCTGGAGCCTGGTGAGCGACGACGCGGGTTGGGCACGGGTCGAAGTGCGGGTGGACGGTGTTCTCGACGAGGTTCACGAGCTCGACGAGCAGGGTCGGGTGGCACGGAGTCTCTACCGAATTGCTCGGGAGGACGGCGCGGTCGACATCCGGTATGAGCGAGACGGAGTTGGAAACATCGTCGCGACGGAGCACCTCGACCGCATGGGAGTCGTGCTCGACTGAAGGACGCCTGTCGATGCCCTGGATCAGCCCGGTATGCCGGCCTTCTGGGTTGGGGCCGCCTGGACGGCGGCTCCAACCCAGCGTCGCCCGATCAGGGCGGTCAGCGAAAGCGGCCGGGAGAGCGATGACCGCCCTGCTCGGGCGAGCGACGGCCTGCCTGGGTGCCGTAACGAGTGCTTTCGAGGGCTGGGCACGGGATTGCCACGTTCACACTTTTCGGAGCGCGCTGAGAGCTTGGTCAGGCAGGAGGCGAAAAGTGTGAACATGGCACGTCCGCCGGGAGCGTGCTGGGGCGCTCGGGTTGGGGAGGTGGTCGAGGCCGGGGCTCCAGGGTTGTTGTTCGGAGCCGGGAGGCGATCCGGTGGGCCAAGGCCCACCCTACGGCGCTGCATCCTTCATGGCGCTCCGCTCCCGCATTCTGGGCTGTCAGGTAGGGTGGGCCTTGGCCCACCGAGGGTGCGGAGGGCGGTGTCGGTGCAGGGCGAGATTCGTCTCACTGATGGAGGAGTTTCCAGGTGAGGGCGCGGACGTCGTCGAAGAGCTGGATGGAGGTGTGGGTTCGATTGGGGTCGATGGCGCCTGCACCGAGGAGGAGCTGGAGGTGAGTGTCGACTTCCTTTGCCGAGGCATAGGCGATGCGGTAATGGTGGTTGCGATCCCGTCCTGAGCGTCCCGCGCCCTCTGCCAGGTTTGCAGGAACCGACGACGCGCTCCGGATGACCTGATCGGCGACGCTCTTGAGGGGAGCCGGGACTCTCAAGACCAACGAGATGGCGATTCCCGCCGCCTCGACGGCTTTGGAGTGGGCAATGAACGTGGTTGTTGGCCGTTGAATGGGCATGGTGTCCTCCTGTGTGTTCATGAAGCCCGTCCAGACGATGAGGTTGCCGGGGTCAAGGGGTCGCCCGCCGCGGGCGATGCACTTCACCCCTTGACCCCGGCAAGCTCATCGGCTACGACTGCCTCGAAAACACACAGGAGGACACCGTGCCGGTCATCGGCCACGGCCACGGCCACGGCCACGGCCACGGCCACGGCCACGGCCACGGCCACGGCC
>JAZBOQ010000104.1:0-3800 GCA_036351195.1 Thermoanaerobaculales bacterium
GGCGAGCATCCGGTCGAAGGGGTCGCGGTGGACAGCGGGCAGTCCGGCAACCGCGTGCGCGTGCTCGACGGTGATCGGGAGGTCGGAGAACGGCTGCTCGGCCAACACCTCGCCGAAGTCACTGGGGATCTCGAGCTTGCCGATGGCCTGTTTGATCCGGATCTCCCACACGACGACCGCGCTCAGGAACACGGTGTTTTCCGGGTCGGCGATGGCCGTCCTCGCCGGCTCCGACAGCTGCGGATCGTCGTTCAGCCACCACAGCAACGCGTGGGTGTCGAGCAGCAGGTTCATGACTCGCCCATCCCGAACGCCTCCCGAAGCTCGTCGGGCAGCTCGTCGAAATCGTCCGCGATCTTGATCTTTCCCCTGAGAGCTCCGGGCTTGCGCGGACCCTCGGGGCGTTCGTAGCGAACCAGCCGGGCGACCGGTTTGCCGGCCTTGCCGATGATGACCTCATCTCCTGCAAGCACCCGTTCGATCAAGGCCGACAGCTGCGCCTTCGCCTCGGAGATGTTGGTGATGGGCATGGCAGCCTCCCTGTCTGAATTCTGACCAGACCAGACCAGGTCTGTCAAGATCGCGTCGTTCGGTACCTCTCGGTTCCAGGCCCAACGACTTTTGCAAAAGTTGGTGGGCCTGGCACCTGTCGAATTTCTCAGTCCGCCCGCACTGATCCGGCGAATCTATGACTTCCGAGCATGGCTACCGTTTGTGCGAAGTACGCTAAGGGTGGAGGTCCTATAAAGGAAAGACGACGCGGGTATGGCTGTGGGTGCCAGCCAAAGATGGCTGTACGTGGACTGCCACCCGCGTCGTAGCCATGGACGCATGTCTAATTGGACCTCGCTGAGCGGATAGCTGATAGAGGCGCGACTGCGTCTGGCAAGACCAATTTAGGAGGTTGCCATGCGCGAAGCAAGAGGAATCGTCGGGGTCGACTGCGGGGAGCAACGGCACCGGTTCGTGATGATCAACGAAAACGGTGAGCGGGTGGCGAGTCGCTGGGTGGAGAACGATCTCGGGAAGATCTTCCAGGCCTTCGACGAGTTGGGGTCGCTGGCCGAGACGGCGACGCTCGAAGTAGTGACGGAGGCGATCGGTTCGCTTGGGGCCCTGGTGAGCCAGGCCGCGCATGGTCGCGGCGACGAGCTTTTCCTGGTCAGCACCAAGGCCCTGCGCCACTACCGGGATCTCGAGGGCCAGCCGCACAAGAGCGACGATCGCGATGCCTACTTGGCGGCGCGGATGCGACTCTTCGGAATGGAAGGCGTGCGGACTCCGGCGCCGGTGAGCGAGGACGAGCATGCCTTGGCACGACTGATCCGCCTGCGTTTCCAGCTGACGGACCAGAAGAAGGCACTCGGTTTACGGTTGCGGAGTCGGCTACTCGAACTCACACCCGTGATGGCGTCCAAGGACTGGGAGGGGCCGAGCCATTCGAGCCGGGCGATGGTGGCGATTCTTCAGCGCTGGCCGGGTCTTGTGGGACTGGAACGGGCGCACCGGAAGTCAATTGAGAAGCTCCTGCGCAAGGTCACCCGAGACGGAGATGCCTGCATCAACATGGGCAAGCACCTCCGGGAGGCTGCGAAGACGATCGGGCTGGAAGGCCTGCCCCGCGAGGTTCTGACCATGGAAATGACCATTCTGGTGGCCCAACTCGAAGTGAACCACCAGCAACTTGAACAGGTCAGGAAGCGGGAGAAGGAGTTTGTCGACGCCCACCCGGTCGGCCAACGCTTGCTGACGATGCCCTCGGTCGGCTACCGCACAGCCGCGGTCCTGCTTGCCGAAGCGCTCCCGCAGGCGCGGGTGCGAAGCGAAGCGCAGCTGGCAACCTACAGCGGGCTGACGCCGCTGTCCCGGCAAAGTGGAAACAGCTCGCGCCCTCGTTTGAGCCGGGGAGTCAACCGATTCCTCGCTTCCGCGCACTACATGTCGGCCGTCAACGCATCCACCAGAAGCCCGATGGACAAGAGCTACCACGACAAGAAGAGGAAAGACTTCAAGGGCCACCCGGCCGAGTTCAAGAAGGCGACCATCGCACTCGCCCGCCAGCGCCACAAGGTCATTTACCGGATCCTGGTCAAGGACGAGGTCTACGATGCTTCGAGGCTGGCCGCCTCGACGGTCGACCGGGCCAGGAAGACCGCGCTATGAGTTTTCCACAGGTCCAACCCCTCCCCGGTCCCCACCCCGAGCGCCGCCCTGCCGGGCTATGGAAAGCCTGCGCCTTCCCACAGCCCTTGGAAAACGCTCCGCGTTTCCCACAGTCCGACGCTCACGACGACGACGAAGCAACTTGGATTCATCGGGGTTGATTTCTTATAGAGGCCCTTCTCCTGCGACGTGAGAAAGACCTCCTGACCGAAGAACGGCATCTCGACCGCCGCGTGCTTCCGATTGAAGGCGATCAGCTGCTCGAGAGTGGTGGCCGGCAGCCTGTCATGAGTGGGAAGCCCCGCGAGGTAGGCGTTGAGGTCGTGCTTGAACTCGTACAGCAGCACGTCGTAGGCGGCCTGGCTCAATCCCTCCACGCTCTCGTACTCGAGATCGTCGACAATCTCCGCACCGGCCGCACCGAGGTCTGCGATGGCCCTGTCAAGCAGGACATCCACGTCAGCGTGGAAGCCCGCCAGCGAACGGACAACCCCGATCTTCTTACCCTCGAGGCCATCATCCCTGAGGTGATCCACCAGCCGCCACGACGCGGCCCGATCTGCGACCACGGTTGCCGTGTCGGCCTCATCGCGGCCGATCATCTCGGACAGCAGCACCACTGCGTCGGCCACCGTCCGGGCCATCGGCCCCGCCGTGTCCTGCGTGTGAGAGATCGGCACGATTCCTGTCCGGCTCACCAGGCCGACCGTCGGTTTGATGCCGACCACGCCGTTCGCGTTCGCGGGGCAGACGATCGATCCGTTGGTCTCGGTTCCGACGGCCACGGCGGCGAAGCCGGCGGACACGGCAACCCCCGAGCCCGAGCTCGAACCGCACGGGTTTCGCGTCGGATCATACGGGTTGTTGGTTTGACCGCCGACGCCGCTCCATCCGCTCGAGGACCGCTCGGATCTGAAGTTGGCCCACTCGGAGAGATTGGTTTTGCCGAGAATGACGGCGCCGGCCTCGCGGAGCCGTGCCACGAAGAAGGCATCCCGACCGGTCACGTTGTCCGCCAGGGCCAGGGAACCGGCCGATGTGGCCATCGGGTCCTCGGACTCGATGTTGTCCTTGAGCAACACCGGAATCCCGTGCAGCGGCCCCCGCGGCCCACGCTCACTGCGTTCGTCGTCGAGGGCACGGGCCTGCTCGAGGGCATCTGGATTGGTGACGATGACCGAGTTCAGAGCATCGTCCATCTGCCCGATGCGCCCGAGAAATACCCTCGTGATCTCCTCCGAGGTCATCTCGCCCTTTTCCATCAGCTCTTGGAGGGTCGCGATATCGGCGTCGAAAACGGCCGGAAGCTCACCGCCCCGAACCTCGGAGACAACACCAGACAAAAACAAACACAGCATAGCGACCCTGATCACCAACCGAGTCGTTCCCATCGCGGTCCTCCTTTCGGAACGTGGCACCCACATGGAGAGCTGGTTACTTCTGGCTCTGTCCGGCGTTCTCGGCCTCGCGCTTCAGATACGCCTCGTGTTCCTTCTTGAGGTCCTTCCAGTTCTTTTTGAGGAACTTCTCCTCGTCCTTGGTCATGATTCTGAAGGGCACCTCGACCGCGCTGCCGGTGAACTGCACCACCAGCCAGTAATGTCCCGGCTCGATCGTCTGGCCTTCGGGAAGCTTGA
>JAZBOQ010000105.1:0-7366 GCA_036351195.1 Thermoanaerobaculales bacterium
CCTTACCGGTGAGGCTGCCGAGGAGCGGTTCCACGAGGTCGTGCACGAAACGGGCGAGGACGCCGGGGGCTTCGGCTGGATCGAGGCTGTTGATCTCGTCGCGCCACCCTTCGCCTCGAATCTCGTCGAGCGCCGCCTCGAGCCGGCGGGTGACGAGTTCCTCGTAGAGGCCTGGGGGGCGGTGGGGGGTCATTGGGCTCCTGTGACGATTGTAGCTTTGCGGGTGCTGCGCCCGCCTCAGTTGCTGCAATCACCAGGAGGAGGGCTTGGAAACCGTCCCAGATGCACCACCCTGAACCGGATTGGGAAATTGGCATCTCGGGATCAGATTCAGGGGAAGGGTTTTGTGCTTGTCGGCTGCACCTCGGATCTCGACCGCTGCTCCGCGTTTCGGATTGCGGGACGGGACGTACACGGTGATCTGGATTGTGGGGTATCGCTGCTTCACCATGTGAATTGCGGGAACGAGATCCGAGTCTCCGGATACCAGGATCATCCTGTCGGCTCGACCACAGTGAGCATCGTCGATCATGTGGGTAGCGACGTTGACGTCAGAGCGCTTCTCTTCCGGAACCTGAAACTCCCTTGGTCCGGAATAGGTGCAGTACCTCACGGTGCACTTGACCGACTTGTACTTGTATTTACCAAGGATGATCTCGACCTTCGGCAGCGTGTCGAGGGCTTGGAGGCACGCCTCCTGATTAGCTCGGCGAGGACCGTCAATCAACGCGGTGAAGTATTTGATTCGTTGAATATCGTCGTCGGGGCGGAGCATATGGAAGTACTTCTGTAGGTCCAGCCATTTATGTGGGCCACCACGTACAGCTCCGTAGTAGAGATTGAAGCCGTCGATGTAGATGATCGATCGGGAGCTCATTGACAGAAAACAGAACGGGCAGCCATGTAGGCTGCCCAACCGGCGCGGTGCCGGGGAGTTGTAGAACGAATATAAGGCCCCGGAGTGGTCCTCGTCAAGGTGGCGGTGCTCCGACTCTGGGTCGGTGGGTCGTGCGACTGGACCAATCGACTCTGTTTACCGTCGTCCACAATAGAAACGATTTTACGCTGGGTTTACGCCATTGGCAAGCGCGGTGTCGAAAGCGTTACCACAACGTCCCTCGCGACAGACGAGCAGACCCGCGCAGGGCGGTATGCCACCGCGATTCTGCGCTCTCTATTGAAAAAGGGACCCCGCTGACAATGTTAGAGCGATTGAAATGCCTCTAGGTACGGACGCATCACTCTTTCAACTCGGCAGACACGGGCGAAGTAGAGCAGTTCATCAACGGTTGCGCGTCGATCCCGCAGGCAGTCGCGCAGCGCCTCCATCGCGACTTCCATCCCAACCGTATTGCGGAACTTGAAACAGTCGGCGACCGTCTTCGCGGGATCAAACACACGAACCGGCACTTGTTCGATCTTGTGTTCAGTCCAGCCCTCCGAGAAGGCACGACCCGAGAACCTGACGACCTGGATCGAAGGTGATTGTATGGCCGGGGTGCGCTCCCGTTGTTCGATAGCAATCCAGACTTCTCGAGGCATTTGCGTTGTGAATTCGTGGTACTGCAGTGCCGACAGAAGACACACGATCGAGCGAGGTGCTCGCACAGCCACTTGTACAAGGCTGTGATGTTCGGAAATTTCGCGGTCGGCGAGGGCGTAGACGCCATGATTCAGGCGTTCGAGACGCCCCTTCTTGACCAGGCGCCGCAGATGCTCCGGGTGCAGGCCGCGTGCGGTGAGATCGCGAACTCGTGCGATCCCGATCTCTCGCACGAGGTCGAGAACCCTCTGTTCGGTTGGGGTGACTCTCAACCGCGTGCCAGGTTTACACATTCACACATTCGGGGGTTGGCTGGGTAGAGAATGTGTAAATGTATAAACACGGCACCTTTTTCGATCAAATGCGCTCGATCGCGATTCACCACGGCTCGGTACAGATGGTGGACGCCATCGACCGGATCTGCCGTGAGCACCCCGATCCATGGGATGCCGCTCACGTCATTGCCGAGCGATTCATCGAACCGATCGGTTCTCCGATCGAGACGGGGCAACCGCTGCCCTGGTGAAGCGCTCTTCGCAGAGGCCTGGGGGGGCGGGTTGATGGCAACGCTACTCCTTGAGTCGATAGTAGACGCGAGCGTTTGCGATAGGAAAATGGAAGCAGCACCGACTGGTGGTTCTGCCGGCCACATGTGTCGCCCGTCCTAT
Organism: Thermoanaerobaculales bacterium; assembly: GCA_036351195.1. Lineage (GTDB taxonomy): Bacteria > Acidobacteriota > Thermoanaerobaculia > Thermoanaerobaculales > Sulfomarinibacteraceae > JAHECW01. The sequence goes on from JAZBOQ010000105.1 coordinate 2,212, forward strand.
TACTGGCAAGGTTTGGGAAAAACCAGACCTTATTCCCTTGTCACTTCAAGCGCTTCCGACCCTTGGTGGTGAGTCGGTACTTCTGCAAGCGACTTGTGGGCTTTGCCGGGATTGTGTATTCAATGATTCCGGCCTCAAGGAGGTCATGAACGGTTCGTTTGAGGGCGCCGGTCTTGCTCCGTAGATCCAAGGCTATGGCGAGCTGGGACATCGACAACTGGCCACTCCCTAGCGCGATGACGACACGATCCGACTGGGCCCTTGACAGGGCCCTTGACCGGGCCCCATTCGTCACTGTGCTCCCAGGCTTATCGGTGACCTGAGTTTCGGTCAGCGCCTCCAGGATCGCGCCAAGCATGAAGACGATGAACGGTGTGGACGAACCAGCCGCATCAGCTTGGCGGAGCGCGGCGTAGTAGGCTGCTTGGCGATCACGAATCACATGCTCCACCGGGAGAAGCGCGCACATGGAGTTCCACCGGCTCAGAATCAGCGTCTGCCACAGCCGCCCGAGTCTGCCGTTGCCGTCAACAAAAGGGTGGATGAACTCGAACTCGTAGTGAAAGACGCAGCCCCTCACAAGGGGGTGAACACTGGCATCTACGAGCCAGGTCAGCAGTGACTCGATCAGAGATGGAACACGGTCGGCCGGCGGCGCTATGTGGACCACAGCTTCGGCGCCCATGATACCGGCTGCCCCTCGTCGAAAAGACCCTGGGCGATCCACCAGTCCCGCCATCAGCACGCCGTGGGCTGCGCGGAGGTCGGTGCTGCTGCTGGGTTCCCAGGAATTCATGCGCTCATACGCGTTCAGTGCGTTGCGAACCTCTTGGATTTCGCCCGCCGGACCAATCACGCGACGCCCCTCGAGCACAGCTTCGACCTGTTCGAGGCTGAGGGTGTTGCCCTCCACCGCCAACGATGCGTGAACTGTCCGGATTCGATTGGCGCGGCGAAGCAGGAGGCTTCGCTCAGCCGGCAGATCCGCTGCGAGGCGCCCCAATGCCTCGCAGATCTCGGCAACCAACCCGAGAATCTCCTCCGTCAATTCGAATGGTGGCTCACCGGTGGAATGTTCGTTCAAAGCAACTCCTGATCCAACCATACTGCCAAAACCCCGATGCCGAAAGAGCTGGGCGATTCGAGGTTGTGGGTGACGAGCTCTTCGTAGAGGCCTGGGGGGCGGGTTTGTGGCAATTCAGTCTCCCGCTGTGATCATGCAACCGTGCCAGGTTTGCACATTTACACATTCGGGGTTGGCTGGGTTGAGAATGTGTAAATGTATAAACACGGCACCTTTTCTCGGCACCTTTTCTAGGACGCGCAGAAGATGTCTCCGGTTATTGCGCCGAGCATGACGGGCCTCCATTCGTGGGGGACGGGGTTGTGCGGGCGAGACGCCCGCACCCACAATAGGCGTTCCGGGGCACTGGGTCGTGACGGTGGGCGGGGCGCCCGCACCCACAACGTAGGTCGCGGTGAAGGGAGTCGCCGGCGATGGCGCCGAGCATCAGGCGCCTCCCGTTTCTCTGTCATCGAGGTCGGGGGAGACGCCCGATCCTTTGCAGCTCTGGGGTGGCGGGATCATGCAGAGGTCGATGCGACGGATCTTGTCTTCCTCGATTTGGAAGAGGACGGTGACTTCGGGGTGGCCGTCTCGGTGGGCGATGGCGCACGGTCGGGGGGCGCCCGGGGCCATCGGGTAGGGGGCGGTTTCACCGAGCTCGATTCGGATCTCGGTCCCCGTGCGTTTGAAGGTCGCGAACGTGCCGTTGAGGTATTCGAGGTATCGATCGGGGCCGACCATCTCTTCGAGCACAGTTTGTGAGGCGATCCGGACGTCTTTGTGAAGCAGTCGCACGAGGTGAGCAGGATCGAGTGTGTTGTGCGCCAGCGCCCAGGCCCGGGCGGCGGCGGCTTCGGTCAACCCGTGGGTTGTCGTGGGCATCAGTTCACCTCGGCGAGGTCGAGGGATTCTTCGATGCCGGGGTAGATTCCGGAAAGGGAACACTCGCTGGGCGGGGGAAGCAGGCGGATCTCGACCTGGCGGATGAGGCCGGCGTGAACACGGAAGAGGATGGAGGCGTACGGCCGCCGGCGGCGGTACTCGATCACGCAGGGGCGAGGAGGGTCGCCGATGAAGCCTGGGCTGGGAGTCTCGGCGAGCTCCATGGCAGCGCCGAGATGCTCTGACGGCAGGTGGTCGAAGAGGTCTTGCAGCCGCTGCAGGTAGTCTTTGAGGTCGCGGCGGGGGTCCCAGCGGCGCTGGTCGGTGATGTAGGACTTGCGGTGGATGAGGGGCCGCAGCAGCTCGAGGTTGCGGGTGTTCCAGGCGCGGGCCCAGGCGATGGCGGCGGTCTTCTCGGTCAGGGACGGGCGGGCTTCGGTCATCGGCACCTCCTCGGTTGCGGGTGGACGGGTGGTTGATGGTTCTCCTGCGGGCTCCCGGGGCCCGGGTTTTCGTTCGGTTCGCGGCCGGCCGCGGTGTCGGGTCCTGTTGGTCGAGGTTGGCGGACGTTTCCCCTTGACCGTGGTCGGCCGTCGAGGCTCGGCGCCTCCGAGGCGGTCGTTTTCTGGTTGTGGGGTCGACGATGACGTCAATCTCGTCGTTTGCAAGCAAAATGTATGCCAGGCTGCTGTGATTGTCAAGTGCCCTAGTCGAATCGAGACTAGGTATGGTTACGTTGATGGGTGTCGAAGGGGGCTCGCGCGGTTCGGTCCTTGCCGGTGAGGCTGCCGAGGAGGGGCTCGACCAGGTCGTGGATGAACCGGGCGAGAACGCCCGGTGCTTCGGCGGGATCGAGGTTGTCGATCTCATCTCGCCAACCCTCGCCTCGGATCTCGTCAAGGGCCGCCTCCAGCCGGCGGGTGACGAGTTCCTCGTAGAGGCCTGGGGGGCGGTTGGGGGTCATTGAGCTCCTTGAGTTGATTGTAGAAGGACGGGGTCCCGTGGCAACAGCTTCGGTTCCAGGGATTCGCTGTAGTAGCAAGCATCCTTGCTTGCGGTACGGCGGTTCGGAGGACAATCGAGAGCCGCAAGCTGGAATAGCCTCTTGCAAAAACCGCAATGAGAGCAGGTTTCGAGGCCAGGGAGAACGCCGGCGGGGGCGCCGGCGCTACAAAACACCGAGCGCCATTGTAGAGCCGGCGCCCCCGCCGGCCATTGCTATTGAAACCAGCTAAGAACTCGCGGGTCACGGGATTTTTGCAAGAGGCTATGGAAGCTTGCTACTACAACAACCGTGCCAGGTTTGCACATTTACACATTCGGGGTTGGCTGGGTTGAGAATGTGTAAATGTATAAACACGGCACCTTTTGTGAAAGAGGCTCACGTGCCAGGCCCAACGATGGAACGATCTTGGACACGAGAGGCTGCATTGACGTGCTCGCCGACTTCCGTGAAATCGTTCGATCGCTGGGCCTGGCACAGTAGGCTCCCGGCACCGAAAAACAGGGGGCTCCGCAGAGCCCCCTGTTGGTTGATCGAGCTGCGATTGCTCAGCGGCAGTAGTTCTTGGCCGGGTGGCAAGAGCCGGAGCAACAGTCGGCACCGGTAGTGCAGGCGTCGCCTGCGGCTCCACAGGTCACGTTGCACGTGGGGTCGGTTCCGCAGTCTGCATCGTTGCAGTCGAACACACCGTCGCAGTCGTTGTCGACTCCGTCGGCGCAGGTCGTGTTCGGGACCTCAGAGGCCGGCGGCAAGCCGCAGTCGTCGGAGCAGCTGCAGACATCCTCACCCGGATCGCAGGTGCCGTCGCCGCAGTAGCTGCCGCCGGTGCAGTCGATGCTGCAATTGAACGCATCCTCGTCGCCCTCGCAGAACCCATCTCCGCAGCAGAAGGAGCTGCCCGCGGGGACCGACGTGCAGCTGTAGCCGCCGGTGGTGCAGCGGCTGTCGGAGCAGCCGAGGCTGCTCGAACCGCAGCAGAAACGCCCGCTCGGCCTGCCGGTGGTGATCCCGTTGCAGTCGCTCGGGCACGACGAGCAGTCCTCGCCGTCGCCGGACTCACAGATCCCGTTGCCGCAGACCGCGCCGCCAGAACCCGAGATGCAGTCGCTCGGGCAGTTGTTGCAGTCCTCACCGAGCTCACAGGTGCCGTCGTAGTCGCACGGGCAGTCCACGGTCCCGGTGCAGTCCGCGTCGTCGCAGTCGATGTCGCCATCACAGTCGTTGTCGACGCCGTCCGAGCAGCTCGTCTCGGAGGTCGGCGGCGCCCCGCAGTCGTCCGGGCAACTGCACTTGTCCTCGGCGCCGTTGCATGTGCCGTCGCCGCAAGAACCGAGATATTCGGCGATCTCGGGGTAGATCAAGTTGATCGGGACGCCGCGATTCTCGCAGAGCGCGCAGTGGTGCAGCGCGATGACCTTGTTGCTCGACCTGGCGAGCACCGGCGAGCCCGAGCTGCCGCCCTCGGTGTCGCACATGTAGCCGACATCAAAGAAGCCGCTGCCGCTGCAGGGGGCCTCGGTGATCGAGTTGACGTGGCACAGGCCTCCATCGAGTGCGTCGGTACTGAAGATCCCGAGCTCCTTGGCGCGACCGCCCGGATGCTGCGGGATGTAGATCTCCTCACCGACGACCGCGGTCCGGTTGTCGAGCTCGAGGAATCCGTAGGTGCCGGCCGGGTTGCCGCTGGTGATCTGGACCAGAGCGTAGTCGAGGCTGGCGTTGTCTTTGATGAAGGTCGCGCCGGAGTAGAGGTCGCCCGGGTAGCAGAGCTGGCAGTTGGAGTCGCTGCACCTGTCCGCCTCGGCCATGAACTCGTAGTCGGTGTTGATCGCGTCGTCCGAGCTCGTGATGCAGTGCTCGTTGGTGATCAGGTGGTTGTCGCCGGAGACCAGCCAGCCGGTGCAGAGGCCGCTGCCGCCGATGAGCAGGCGGGCCACCGCCCTCGAGGTGTTGTACTCGGTCGGGTGCGAAGAGGAGTAGCAGATCGCGTTCTCCTTGTCGTCGACGCCGCAGATCGCCTTGGTATCGCTCAGCTCCGCGAACCCGGCGACGTACTCGTCGATGACGAAGTAGGAATCTGCGCCGGCCGCCGCTGCCGAGGTGGCGAGCACCGGTGAGGCCGAGCGCACGAGCTGCAGCAGCATGGTGTCGCCCTTGACGTGGCGGGCCCAGAAGGTCCCGGCGTCCATCCTGCCTCGGCCCCG
>JAZBOQ010000106.1:0-78269 GCA_036351195.1 Thermoanaerobaculales bacterium
AATGCGGAACAGCTCTGGCGCCACCGAGTGCGCGGTGAGCACGATGATCGACCCCGCTTCCAGCTGCCGAACGCGTCGCGCCAACGGCGAGCTCTGTTCGAGCAGCTCGGAATCGACGATGAGCACGTCCGCTCCCTTCCCGATTTCAAAGCCGGACGCTGCATCATGTTCGGCAGAGCACACAGCGACCTCATACCTGCCTTCGTCTTCGAGCAGGATCTGGACGCTGCGAGCGAAAAACGGATCGTCGTCCAGGATCAGTATCGATGGCGGATCTGGTTGCATCATGCCATGCAACTCAGCAATGGCCGTGCCGGTTTTCAGCACCGTGCTCAGACTGGGGAATCGCCCCCGATGCACCGATCGGTGCATCCTTGCACGTGTGTGTGCACCTCAGCCTCTTTCCTTCGCGATCCCGTGCTCCTTCATCCGAAGCTCGAGCACGCGGCGGTTGGTGCCGAGGCGCTTGGCGAGCTCCCGGTTGGGCAGGCCCGGCCAGGCGGCGATCGCCCTCCGGATGAGGTCGGCCTCCAGATGCCGGTGGAGATCCGCCAGCTCGTCGAATCCATTTTCGATCGGGACCGCCCGCCCCGCTGCAAACCCCGGCGACTGGCCGGACATCGCCAGCGCCGGTGCGGCGATGCTTTCGGTCCCGGACACCGCGCCGAGCACCATGGCCCGCTCGAGAAGATTCTCGAGTTCGCGCACGTTGCCGGGAAAGGCGTGGCCGCCCAGGACCTCCAGGGCATCGTCCGATACCGGCAGGGGAACGCGCCGCAGGCGATGGGCGATCTTGACCACCAGGTGCTTGCACAGCTCGGGAAGGTCGTCGAGGCGATCCCGGAGGGGCGGCACCGTCACCGGAATGGTGTTCAGCCGGTAGAAGAGGTCGGCGCGAAACACCCCGTCCGCCATCGCCTTTTCGAGGTCGCGGTGGGTGGCCGCCATCACCCGCACATCCGCGTGACGATCCGAGCTTCCGCCCACCCGCCGCATGGTGTGCTCCTGCAGGAATCGAAGGATCTTCGGCTGCAGGTCGATGGGCATGTCGCCGACCTCGTCGAGGAGGAGAGTGCCGCCTTCGGCCTCCTCGATGCACCCACGGCGGGCCCGCGTCGCCCCGGTGAACGCGCCCTTCTCGTGTCCGAAGAGCTCCGACTCCAGCAGGTCGCGAGGCACCGCCGTGCAGTTGACCACAACGAAGGGCTGCGCCGACCGGGGCCCCGACCGGTGGATCAGCCGGGCAACGAGCTCCTTGCCCGTCCCGGTCTCGCCGCGGATGAGCACCGTGGAGTCCACGCCAGCCAGGCCCTCGATGGTCCGCCCCAGCGAGACCATGGCCGCACTCGATCCCACCAGAACGTCGGTCGCCTCCGGATCCCCGTAGCGATCGGCCAACGCCCGGTACTCGGACCGATCGGCGGCCGCCTGGAGAGCCCGATGCACCTGCAGCAGCAGCTCGTCCGGCTCCACCGGTTTGGTGAGGTACTGGAAGGCGCCCCGCTGCATGGCCTCGACCGCGGTGGCCACCGAGCCGTGGGCGGTCATGACGATGAACTCCACTCCCGGCCACGACTCGCGCACCGCCTCGAGCAGCTCGATACCGTCCATCCCGGGCATGGAAAGGTCCGAGACGACGAGCCGAATCCCCGATCTTTCGGAGAGGATCCGGAGCGCCTCCTTCCCGGAGCCGGCACACTCGACCCGGTAGCCCCCCTCGTCCTCGAGCAGCGCCTGCAGCGACACCAGGAACGAGCGATCGTCGTCTACCACGAGCACTCTCGGTTTGACAGCCGGTTCGGTTTTCTTCATGACTCGATCTCCCCAGGCAGCACCTCATCGGCTACTTGTTCCGATTCGCGGCTCTCCAGACCCCGGAGCAACCGCATGGTCACCACCGCCCCTCCCGAGGCCGCGTTGCCGGCCTCGACCCGTCCCCCGTGGGCTTCCACCGCCCGCCTGACGTTGGCCAATCCGAGACCGGTCCCCAGCCTTTTCCCGCTGACCAACGGCTCGAAGACTCGGTCGAGAATCTCTTCCGGGAAGCCCTCACCCGAGTCGTGCACGCGCACCTCGAGGCCAGGTGCCTCCCCATCACCGGGATCCCAACCGCTCAGGGCGACCTGGATGCCGCCTCCTTCCGGCATGGCCTCGCGGGCATTCACCAGGAGGTTGAGCACGGCCTGCCGGAGCTGCTCCGGATGGCCCACCATCGTTGTCGGCACGGCCTCCGCGTTGAACACCACCTCCACCGCCGACGCTCTGAAATCCTGCCGAACCACTCCCAGCAGCTGCTCCACGAGCTCCCTGAGATCGAAGACCTCGGCACTCGAAGACGTCGGCCGCACATAGGTGAGCACATCGAGCACCGAGTGTTGGAGCCGCTCGGTCTCCTCCTCGATCACCCTCGTCAACTCCTGACCACGGGGGTCGCCCTCGATGCGCCGGCGGAGGATCGCCGCCGTGCTCTTGATGGCGGCTAGAGGGTTCTTGATCTCGTGGGCGATGGCCGCGGTGGCCGAGCCCACCGTGGCCAACCGCTCGTTGACCCTTCGCTCCTCGATCAGACGGGCATTCTCGAACGCCACCGCCGCGAGGCGGCCGGCGGTTCCGAGAAAACGGAGGTCCTCCCCGAGGTAGGGCACATCCGAGCTGCGGCCGCCGAGCAGCACCGTTCCGAGCAACTCGTTTCCGTGTACCAGAGGAACCTCCAGCTCGACACCGTCCGGAGCATCGGGCCGCGGGTCGAACGGATCTTCCCGGCGGAGCGCTCGCTGCGCGGCACGCTCCGCCTCTTTGCCCTTGAGAACCGGCTGCCGGTGCCCGTCGGGATCGATGGCCTCGAAAGTCGGAGGCGGCGCACGGTACAGACGGACCTCCAGCAATGTCGGCTGCAGGGCGCGTTGGATGCTGTTGTACAGCACCGCCGCCGTCGCCCCGAGATCGAAGGTCGCGCCCAGCTGGCCGCTGAGCTCTTCGAGGAGCTGCCGGAAGCTCGTTCGCCGCCGGTAGAGGGACCGGTCCACCCAGCCCCGCACCCACCGTTGGACCACGGGGAAGAACAGGCCGGCTGCCGCGGCCGCCAAGGCCACTGCCGCCACGTCCCACTGGACCCCCGCTCGCCGGCTGAGCCACTCGAACCCGAGCACCAGCGCGGCGAAGAAGACGGCGACCGTCATCGACGCCATGCCATAGATGAAACCCTGTCGGACGAGCAGGTCGATGCCGAAGAGCCGGTAGAAGAGCACCGCGGCGGCGACGAAGAGCGGCACGATGAGGTCAAGCAGCGTGTAGGCCTCGGCCGAAATCAGCATTCGCGAGCTGAAGCGGAGGGGAAGCGTGTAGAAGGCCAGCTGGGCGAGGGTGAGCAGGAAGATGGCGAAGAAGAGCACGCGGGCCTGGAGCCGCGTCCGATCGTCACTGCCGCGGAGTGCCGTTGCCGCGAGACTGACGGCGCTCAGCGCCGAGCAGACGACGACGTTCGCATTGAACAGCTCGAGCAGCGTCGGGTGGATCGCCGGGTGGGAAAGCGCCTCGGCGGCTCGAGCCGAGAACGCCGGGAGCAGATAAGACAATCCCAGCGCCGTCTGAACGGTATAGGCCACCGGAAGCCAGAGGGAAAGACGTTTCTGAAGGGTGCGTCGCTCCGGGAAAAGCACGAAGAGGTGGAGGCCGAGAGCCGGGCTCTGAATGCTGAACACCGTATAGGCGATCGCCATGATCTGGTGGTCCCAGGAGGTGCCGCCGACGACCGCCAGCTGCGCCGCGTCGTTGACCGCCGTCGAGGCGCAGTAGAGCAGGAAGAAAAGGGCCACCGGACTGCGCGGCCCGGCGAAGAAGACACCTCCCCCGACGAGCAGCAGCACGACGATGGGAACCAGGGCGATCAGGAGCCTCGATCCGTCGAGGCTGCTCTTCGCGACCGCGGTCAAGACCAATTGGCGACCGCCCCGGCGCACCTCGAACTCCAGCCGGTCGCCGGGTTTGACGGCGCGGAAGAACGCCGTGTAGTCGCCGCCTGTCGAAAACTCCACCCCGTTGACGCCGACGATACCGTCGTCGGGCAGCAGACCGGCGTCGTCCAGCAGGTCGCCGGAGGCGATGGCGTACACCCGCATGAGCTCACCGTCGAATCGGACGTTGGAGTGCGGCGGCACCGCGGCTCCGAGGCCTTCGGCGACGAAGAGCACGACCACCGAAACGGTGCCGCCGAGGACGACCGCCGCGACGATCGAAATTGGCGTCCAGCCGCTCCCGGGCGCCGTCACGACTCGCTCCTGACCGCACGCACGAAGCCCATCGCCGGTCCGCGCCGGGCGATCTTCGTGGCGCTCCCCACCGATGGAATCTCGTTTCTCACTCTCACGTCCGATGGCTTCCCATTATCCACGACCCCGCTGCCCGTGGCGGAGGAGAGGAACATGCTGCATAATCCGCTCGAGGAGGCCGACATGTCCCGACTCTTTCGCACCTCCGAGATCGCCTCGAGAATGCAGCCGTCCCCCATTCGCGAGCTCTTCAAGACGATCCAACAACCCGGCATGATCTCTTTCGCCGGTGGCCTCCCCGACCCCGACGCATTCCCGGTGGAGGCCTTCGCCGACTGCGCCGACGTCCTCGCCGACGATGGCCGGCGGGTGCTCCAGTACGGCGCATCCGAAGGATTCGCACCCCTGCGGGAGATTCTGATCGAGACGATGACCGCCAGGATCGGAGTCGAGGTCCGCCCGGACGAGCTTCTGGTCACCTCGGGGTCGCAGCAGGGTGTGAACCTCACGGCGCGGTGCCTCCTCGATCCGGGCGACGTGGTTGTCGTCGAGGCGCCGACCTACCCGGGGACCATCCACAGCCTGCGCAACGCCGGCGCGCGATTCGCCACCATCCCCTGCGACGCCGACGGGATGCGGGTGGAGTTGCTGCCCGATACGGTCGCCGCCGTCGAGGCCGCCACCGGCAACCGGCCAAAGCTCGTCTACTCGGTGCCGGACTTTTCGAACCCTTCCGGCGCCTGCCTCAGCCTGGAACGGCGGCACCGCCTCGTCGAGCTGGCCGGCAAGCTCGAAATCCCGGTCTTTGAAGACGACCCCTACGGCAAGCTGCGCTACTCGGGCAAGCCGCTGCCCACCCTCAAAGAGCTCGCGGCCGGCGGACCCGAGATCATCTACGCCTCGTCATTCTCTAAGATTCTCGCCCCTGGCGTACGCGTCGCCTGGACGGTCGCCGAGCCGGAGCTGACCCGGGCGATGGTGCTCATGCGCCAGGGCGAGGATCTGTGCACCTCCACCGTCACCCAGGCGCTGGTGGCTGAGTACTGCCGCCGGGGCCACCTGGAAGACCACATGGGGACCATCATCGACGTCTACGCCGCCAAGTGCCGCGCCATGCAGCGGGGCCTCGTCGCGCACCTTCCCGACGGCGCCGCGACCTGGACGGAGCCCGCCGGTGGGTTCTTCTACTGGCTGGAGCTGGCCTCGGGCTCGGCCCGCGAGCTCTTCGACCGAGCGGCGGCTGAGAATGTCGCCTTCGTTCCCGGCGGCGCCTTCTACCCCGACGTCCCGGAGCAGGTGGGGAACGTTCACGCCGGCGACCGCTTCGCCCGGCTGTGCTTCACCTTCGCCGACGAGGAGAGCATCGACGAGGGCTGCCGGCGGTTGGGAAGAGTCCTCGGGAAGTAACCGAGTCGGGCAGGGGCGCGGGTATCGTGGGATAATCCTCACCGTGAGTTCCGTCCTCGCGTGGATTCCAACCGAACCGTCGTCCCGCCGCAGAGTCGTGGTTGCAGCCGCTGCGACGGTCTTCACCATGATCATCGTGATCGTGGCGGTGGCGGAGGGTCTGACATCGGCGAGCACACCGCGATCGAACATCCGGTTTCGAGACGGCAGCTACTCGGTGGTGGCCATCGCCCCGGGAGACATCCTCGACAAGGCCGGCGTCCGACCCGGCGACGAGATCGTCGGCCTGGACGGCGCCGACCTCACCAACACCTTCGACTTCTGGGACCGGTTGGGCAGCGCGGAGATCGGCGCCGAGGTGAGGTTCAACGTCCTTCGGAACGGTGAGGCCCTCGAGCTCCCGGCGACCACCTGGCGTCTGGCCCGGCCGGTAGACGCGGTGCGGGTTCTCGTTCCGGTGATCGTCCTCATGGTGCTGGGAGCCGGCGTCTTCGTGGTCCGGCCAACCCTCCGGGCAACCTTTCTCCTGCTCCTCTACTGCATGGCCGCCGCCATCAACGACGTGGTTCAGATCGCTCCCGTCGTCGGCACCGGATGGCCGCAACGTCTGCTCACTGTCGCCTACACGATGGGCAGCCTGCCGGCCTCCGCCATCCTCCTCCATCTCTTCCTCGTCTTTCCCCACCGGGGGCGATTCCAGCGTCTGGCGACACCCGGCCTCATCCTGGCCTACATTATTCAGCTCGGCCTGGCGTTGGACTATCTGCTGCCGGCGCTGATACCGGCCACGGCGTCGCTGCTCTCGTCGCCCTCGCTGACCCGACCGCTGATCCAGCTCTACTCCGCCAGCGTCACCGGCTGCTACCTGCTCGCCTTCGCCGGCCTGGTCTCGGTGATCCTGGGCCACGACGACCTACGGGTCCGCAACCAGGCGAAGGTCCTGGCCGCCGGATTCGCGCTGCTGCTCGGGCTCCAGGTGGTCCTGGTCGAGATCCCTCTCCGCATCAGCCACCGAACCCTCGTCGACCCCTACACCATGTGTCTCGTCGATCTCGTGGTTCCGGTCTTCGTCGCCATCGCCATCGTGCGGCAGCGCCTCTTCGGCATCGACGTCCTGATTCGACACGGTCTGGTGTACGGCGCCGCCTCCACCGTCGTCGCCGTCGTCTTCGTCGTCGCCATGGGAACTATCGGCTGGCTCGCCGACACGCTCTCGTTCTCGGCGCCGACCGCGATGATCGCCGTCGCCGCCGCCGTCGCCGCCATTCTCTTTCACCCGGCGCGGAAGCGAGCCCAGGAACTCGTCGACCGTTGGATCTACAAGCGGCGCTACAGCTACCGCCGCCTCCTCACCGAGATCAGCTCTCGGCTGGGCGGCTTCGTCGAGCTCCCGGCCGCCCTCGAGTATCTGGCCCGACGGATCGACGACACCCTGCAGCCCGAATGGATCGTCTTCGAGGTCGCTGGCGGCGGCAGCGAAGCGGACCGGCTCTTCGATGGTCGTGGCCGGCCGGTGGGCTCCCACCCCGTTCCCGACGCTTCCCTCACCGCCCCCATGACTCGCGGTTCGGAACGCGTCGGCGCCGTCATGCTGGGACCCCGGCCCGCCGGCGTCCCATACCTGCCGGAGGACCGCGACTTCGTCACCACCGTGGCCAACCTTGCCGCATCGGTGGTCGCCAGCGCCCGCCTCGTGGACGAGCGCTCCACACGGGAGCGGCTCGCCCTCCTCGGCACGGCCTCGGCACAGCTCGTCCACGAGCTCAAGAACCCTCTCGGCGCCATGCACAGCACCCTCGCCGTCCTGCGCAGGAGGTTCGCCGAGGACCCGAAAGGCCGCGAGCTCACCGACATCGTCGGCAACGAGGTGGAACGGCTGAACGACCGCGTGCTCGACGTCCTTTCTTTTGTTCGCCCCCAACCCCGCGGAGGCGATGAAATCGACATCTCGGAGCTACTCGCCAGGCTGCTTCCGGTGGTGGAAGCCGAGTTCCGCTCGGTGAACGTCGGCGTTGCTTTGGAGGTGGGATCCGACGGCGCCATGGTTCGGGGAAACCCCGATCGCCTCCGCCAGATTTTCCTCAACCTGCTGCTCAACTCCCGCGAGGCCATGCCCACGGGCGGCGACATCACGGTTCGGGTGGAGTCCGATGCCGTCAGCGACTCGCGGAACCCGTCGGTCACGATCACCATCAGTGACACCGGACCGGGCTTCAACCCCGACAGTCTCGAGCATGCCTTCGACGCCTTCTTCACCACCAAGACCCTCGGCACCGGCCTCGGCTTGGCGAACGTGCGCCAGATCGTCGAAGAGCACGGCGGCACCGTTTCCGCCGGCAACCGTGAGGCCGGCGGCGCCGAGATCGTCGTGCGGTTCCCGGTTCTCGACCTGGAAACCGACGCCGAGAGCACGCTGTACCAGGAGAACCGATGAGCAACGAACGGCTTCTGATCGTCGACGACGATCCCGGCTTCGCCCGGACGCTGCAGATTCTTCTCGAGGACGAAGGCTACCGGACCGAGGCGGCCCACAGCGGGGAGGCGGCCCTCCAACTGCTCGAGCACCGCCCGGGCGTCGGGATGGTCATCTCCGACCTGGCCATGCCGGGGATGGACGGCCTGGAGTTGCTGCGCCGTCTGCGAAGCGACCGGCCGGAGCTGCCGGTGGTGATGATGACCGCCCACTCCTCGGTGGAATCGGCAGTGGAGGCGATCCAGATCGGCGCCTTCCAGTACCTCGTCAAACCCATCGAGCCGGCCGAGCTGCTGGCCCAGGTCTCACGGGCCCTCGAGGTGCGCGACCTCAAACGCGACCACGAGCTGCTGCGGCAGCGCACCGGGGACCCGGCGGCATTCGACGTGCTCGTCGGGTCCAGCCCGGCCATGGACCACCTACGGACCGCCATCTCCCGGCTGGCGGCGGTGGACTCGACGGTTCTGGTCCGGGGCGAGACCGGCACCGGCAAGGAGCTCGTCGCGCGGCTCATTCACGACACCGGCGCGAGGGCCGGCCGGCCCTTCGTGGTCGTCAACTGCACGGCGATTCCCGGCGAGCTTCTGGAGTCGGAGCTCTTCGGCCACGTCAAGGGCGCATTCACCGGAGCGACATCGGCCCGGACGGGGCGCATCGAGCAGGCCGACGGCGGCACCCTGCTGCTCGACGAGATCGGCGACATGCCCTCTGGTCTGCAGCCGAAGCTGCTGCGCTTCCTGCAGGACAAGAGGGTCCAACGGGTCGGTGGACAGGTCGAGCGGGAGGTGGATGTGCGGGTCATCGCCGCCACCCACCGCGATCTGGAAACGGCCATCGCCGACGGCGGTTTCCGCGAGGACCTCTTTCACCGCCTCAACACGGTTCCCGTGGCCATCCCCCCACTCCGCGACCGCCTCGAGGATCTCTCCGGGCTCGCCCGGCACCTGGCGGCGAAGATCGCGCGCCGGATCGGGCGCGCCGTGCCCACGATCGAGGTCGGCTCGCTGGCAGCCTTGGCCTCCCACCCCTTCACCGGCAATGTACGCGAGCTCGAGAATCTCATCGAACGCGCCATGGTCCTCGGCGACCCTTCCGACGACCACCTTCGGCTCGCCCCGGCGCCGCCGATCACCGGCGGCCCCGAGCTCCGCATCGACCTCGAAAATGGCTTCGCCCGCCTCGCCGAGGTCCACGAAGAGGCGGAGCGGGACCTCGTCCGGCGGGCGGTGGCCGTCTGGGCCGACTGCTCCAACGACGAGATCGCGCGGCGCCTCGGCACCCAGCGGAGGGTCCTCGAGCGGCGGATGAGGGACTACGGGATCGTGAAGAAGCAGTGATGAGTTTTGAGTTATGAGTTATGAGTTTCATCGCAACTGGACCGAAGCGGTGGTGAAGGCGTTGGGGTCGGCCGCCGGTTCCTGACGCCGGCGTTGAAGCTGTCGCTGTCCCGGTCGCTGCCGCTGCCCCAGACGCTGTTCCTGTACCGGCGGGTGCGAACCGTGCACCGCGCGGTCCGAAAGGAACAAAGCCCTGTCAGCGACAGAAACCGGCAATGTACTGATTCCACGTCATTTCAGCTCTGATTCGCCATCCGGCACGGGGCTTGCTCTTCTCTCGGCGACCGACTCGACCGCAAGGAGACGCCCATGCCCTTCCGCCATCCTTTCCTCATCCTGGTCATCCTCCTCACCGGCCTCGGAGCTCACGCCGCCGACCTGGTGATCGACACCGACACGACGTGGACCGAGGGCAGCTACGTTTATGACGCGGTGACCATCACCGCGGGAGCGACCCTGACCTGCGAGGGTGTCGTGTCGCTGCAAGCGGCAAGTCTGACCATCGATGCCGGCGCCGGGATCTCCGCCGACGGGCAGGGCTGGCCGGGCCAACAGGGTCCGGGAGCAGGATCGAATCAGGGCGGAGGCGCCCACGGCGGCGCCGGCGGCGGGAACACTGCGGCCATCGGCGGTCTCGTCTACGACTCGGCCACCAACCCCGCAGAGATGGGATCAGGCGGCGGCGGCGGCCCCTACGGCGCCCCAGGCGGCGCCGGCGGCGGCGCCCTGCTGCTCGACATCTCGGGCGCCTGCACCATCAACGGCATGCTCACGGCCGATGGCGTCGAGTCCCCAACTTCCGGCGGCTGGGAGGGCGGCGGCGGCGCCGGCGGCACGATTCGAATCACCGCCGACTCGCTGGCCGGAAGCGGCTCGATCTCCGCCGACGGTGGCGACGCTCCGATCAACGGACACGGCGGCGGCGGCGGCCGCATCTTCATCACGACAGCAGGCTCCAGCTTCGCCGGCAGCGCCACCGCCGCCGCCGGGTCGTCCGCCGCCAGCAACCGGATCCCCGCGGAAGACGGTACGGTGGGCTTCTTCGACAGCGATGACAACGACTTCACAGCGGGCCCGACCTGGCGATTCCAAGCTGGTGACGGTCCGTTTGCCTACGCTGACGTCTTCATCGACAGCTCTCTGACCGACTTCGAGCCGGATGTCAGCCTCACCGCATCCGGGGCTTTCTCGGTGACCGGTTCGTCCACCGTCAGCGTCTACGGTATGAACGGCACGATCGACGTCACCGTCCACGACCTGGCGGTTGAGGCCGGTTCGGCGATCACCGTCGACGCCAAAGGGTGGCCGAGCGAGCAGGGACCCGGCGCGGGATCGTGGATGGGCGGCGCCAGCCACGGCGGCCTCGGCGCCCACACCGACGCCAGTCCGACCGGTATCATCTACGGATCCGGGATCTCGCCCGTCACCCACGGCAGCGGCGGCGGCAACGGCCCCAACGGCGCCGTGGGCGGCGCCGGCGGCGGTGCGATTACCTTCGACATCGAGGGCGCCTGCACCGTCAACGGTGAGATCACCGCCGATGGCGAATCGGGCACCAACCCAGGTGTTTGGGACGGCGGCGGCGGCGCCGGCGGCAGCATCCTCATCTCTACCGACACCCTCTCCGGCAGCGGGACGATCTCCGCCGACGGCGGCCCTGTCAACGACCGGTTCGCCGGCGGCGGCGGCCGCATCGCGGTTCGTTACCTCAGCTCAGACTTCACGGGGAACATCCACGCCGCCGGGGGCATCGCCACCGGAACCGGCACCCCCGGCGCTGACGGCACCGTCGGCCTCGTCGACACCGACGACAACGTCTTCATCGCCGGTCCCAGCTGGCGCTTCCAGGCCAACGACGTCCCGTTCGTCTTCGCCGACATCGTGATCAACGGATCCGACACCGGCATCGAGCCCGAGGTCGGCCTCACCGCGAGTGGCGCCGTCTCGGTCAGCGGTTCGTCCACCGTCGGCATTTACGGCGACCGCGGAACCATCGCCCTCTCCGCGGGCGATCTCACCGTCGAGGCCGGATCGATCATCACCGTCGACGCCAAGGGCTGGCCCTGCGAGCAGGGTCCCGGGGCGGGATCGTGGATGGGCGGCGCCAGCCACGGCGGTCTCGGCGGCCACATCGACTCCAGCCCGACCGGCGTCATCTACGGCACGGCCCTTTCGCCCACCACCCACGGCAGCGGCGGCGGTAACGGCCCCAACGGCGCCGTGGGCGGCGCCGGCGGCGGCGCGATCCGTCTCGACATCGAGGGCGACTGCACCGTCGACGGCGAAATCTCCGCCGACGGCGAGTCGGGCAGCAACCCGGGCGTCTGGGACGGCGGCGGCGGCGCCGGCGGCAGCGTCTTCATCTCCACCGGCTGCCTCTCCGGCAGCGGCACCATCTCCGCCGACGGCGGCCCCATCAACGACCGTTACGCCGGCGGCGGCGGCCGCATCGCCATCCACTCTCTCAGCTCCGACTTCACCGGCGACATCCACGCGGACGGCGGGCAGCCGACGGGCACCGGCACGCCGGGCGAGAACGGCACCGCCGGCTTCTTCGACACCGACGACGACGATCTCACCACCGGTCCCACCTGGCACTTCCAGGAACGCGACGCCCCCTTCGAGTACAACAACGTCACCATTCACGGCTCCACGGTCCTCTTCGACGAGGGCGTCGGCCTCGTCGCCCGGGGCACGGTGGACATCGACGGCGGCTCACTGCTCACCGGCTACGACCGCGGCAACTTCGCCATTACCGCCCGTGAGCTCATCCTTGCGGCGGGCTGCGCCATGGACGTCGATCTCCAGGGCTGGCCGGCCGATCAAGGCCCCGGTCTCGGCGAGCCCGGGGCGGGCGCCGGCCACGGCGGCGCCGGAGGCACCAACGGCGGGTTCGCCGGCGGCCAGCCCTACGGCTCCGACGTCTGGCCGGTGGAGCCCGGCAGCGGCGGCGGTACCGGGATCTACACCGGCGCCGGCGGCGCCGGCGGCGGCGTCATCACCCTCACCGTGACCGACACCTTCACCCTCGAGGGCGACCTCACCGCCGACGCCAGTCACGGCGACTGGAGCGGCGGCGGCGGCTCGGGCGGCAGCATCCTGGTCTCCGCCGGCAGCATCGAAGGAGCCGGCAGCCTGACCGCGTCCGGCGGCAACGGCGGAACCTACGGCGGCGCCTCCGGCGGCGCCGGCGGCCGCATCGCCGTCCGCTTCGACGAGCACGCCTTCACCGGCTCCACCGATATCTCCGGCGGCGTCAACGGCTCGATCGGCGAGGACGGCACCGAACGCTGGATCGCCGCCGCGGGCCTCCACCTCGGCGTACCTCTGGAGATTGACGCCTTGCGCGGCGTGCTCTACGACTTCCCCCTCGAGCTCGCACACGGCGACGCCGACAATCTGGTCGTGACGCTCACCCCGCTCAGCTCCACGAGGTCGTGGACCCTCATGGCTCGATACGGCGCTCCCCCGGTGCTCGGCACCGCCGATTACTCGACCGGAGAGCCGAACCCGAACGGCGTGTTCGAGCTCCACATTCCATCCCCGTCCGCCGGCACGCTCCACATTTCCGCGCTCACCACCGACCCAACGGTGGTCGACCCCGCCCCGTTCAGGATCCTGGCGTCGGCGCTGGACCGATACCTCGCGCCGGAGGATCTGGGCGCCTTCGCAGCGGGGGCCCGCTTCACCACAACACTCGCCGGTCTCGGCTTCACCAACGGCCTCGCGATCCACCTGCTTCCCGGCGGCACTGCGACACCTCTGGTCACCTTCACACCCGACGATTGGAGTCCCATCTCCCTGACCGTGACCCTCGACCTCGCCGGACTGACTCCTCAAACCCTGGACCTCGGGGTCGAGTGGCCCGACGGCGAGTTGCTCACCATCGACAACGCTCTCCGCGTCGTTGAAAACGCCACGCCGAACGTCTCCGCCTGGCTGACCGGTCCGGACGTTGTCCGAGCCGGCCGGACCTACACCTATTGGCTGGAGTACGCCAACAACAGTCCATTCACGATTCCCGCTCCCCAGTTCCTCGTTTCGAGCACCCTTGACGCCGAGTTCTCGGTGCTCGGAGGTGCGCCGCAAACTGGAGCGGTTCAGGTGCTCGGCGGACGATACTCCATCGACGGCGCCGTGTTGGATGAGTCCGGCGACACCGAGAACCTGGACCTCCCCACCCGCGGTGTCCAGCTCGACGACATGACGCTGCCGCCGGGTGTTTCCCGGAGGGTTCCCGTCGAGGTCACTCTTCCCGTGAATCAGACCGGAGCCTTCGAGCTCGAGCTCGATCTCTTTGCCGAGAACGGCGTCGCCATCGACTGGCCGGAATTCGAGGCCGAGGTGCGCCCGGAGGACATGAGCGACGAGGTATGGGAACGCATCTGGCCCATGCTCCAAGACGAGATCGGCACGACCTGGGACGACTATGCGAACCTCCTTCGTTCCAACGCCAGCTACCTCGCCACCATCGGCCGGGTCGGTTTCAACCACGGCACCCTTTTCCAAATGGAGCTCAACGAGGTGCTGGGGCTGAGTCCGTTGAGCTGGCTGGTGGCGGCGGTGGACGCGGCGGCGCCGGCGCCCGGACCGCCCCTCGAGCTCACCCGCTGGTACCCCAACAGCATGCTCAGCCGCCTCGACGTCGGGCCCTTCGGCCGCGGTTGGCGCCACACCTGGGACGTGACTCTCGAGATCCTGCCCAGCGGCAACGTCACCATCCGCCAGGGCGACGGCAGTCTGCGCCGCTTCGAGGTCGAGCCCAACGGCTCTTTCCGCGCCGTCAACCCGGCGGACCACGGCCGGCTCCGCGCTATTACCGGTGGCTTTTCGCTCACCGAGATCGAGCGTACCGTCTCGTACTTCGACAGCCTCGGTCGTCTGGTGGCCATTGTCGATGTCGCGGGCCACAGCGTCGATCTGACCTACGACGGCTATGGCCAGCTCGCCACCGTCACCCACACCAGCGGCGACAGTTTGAGCTTCAGCTACAACGGCCACGGCCGGATCGAGCAGCTCACCGACCACGTAGGGACGGTGACGACCTACTTCTACGACGCCACCGGCGAGTACTTGGAGCAGGTGGAAGGCCCACGCGGCACGGTCACGACCTTCGACTACCAACCCGCCGGCGGCACGCCGGCGCCCGACGATCACGCGTTGATCGAGATGGGCTGTGCTGACGGCACCCACCGCTACTTCGAGTACGACGACCACGGGCGACTCGCCGCCGTGGAGATCGGCGGTGGTCTCATGCGCCAGACCTTCGATTACGATGCCCACGGCCGAACCACGGTCACCCGCGGCACCTCGAGCTCGACATTCTGGTGGAATGAGTTCGGCGACCTCGAAAGGGTGCGCGACGGCTCCGACCGCGAGGGGTGGCTCCACCACGACCGCTCGGGCAACCTCACCGAGAGCCTCAACCCGACGGGCGGCCGCCAGACCTGGGACTATGACCACCAGGGGAACCCCGTGGAGCGGACCGACGAGCTCGGTCAGGCGTGGCGCGCCGACATGGAGTATCCGATGAGCGGCGGCAGCCTCCTCGACCATCTCCAGGATCCTGCCGGCAACCCTCGAAGCTTCCGGGTCGGGGAGAACGGAAACATCGAAGAAATCGGCTACCCCGACGGATCTGTGGAACAGTTCGCGGTCACCACCAATCAGGCCGGCAACCAGGTGCTCACTTGGACGGATCGGGTCGGCGCCGCGACCACGTTCGAAATCAACGCGTACGGCCAGGTGATTCACGAGCTCTGGCCAGACGGCGCCGAGCGCGCCATCGGGTACACCAAACGGAATCCCACCTCGATCACCGAGAACGGGCAGACGACCCTCCTCCACTGGACCGAGCACGGCCACTTGGAAAGGGTCGACTACCCCGACGGCAGCTGGATCGAAAACGACATCGACCCGGTGGGCCACACGACTCGTCAGACGACCAGCGACGGCCAGATGATCGAGCGGCTCAAGGACCCGGCAACCGGACTGGTGACCGAGGTCCGGGTCAACGGTGCGGCGGTGGAGTCTTTTTCCTACACCGACGAGGGCATGCTCGCGGCGCGGCACCTCAGCGACGGCAGCGAGGTCCGCTATGCCTATACCGCGGGGAGAGACCTGCCCGAGAAGGTGACGCTGGTGGACTCCGGCGGCACTCCCGTCCGAGACTGGCACTACACCTACGGACCCGGAGACCAGGTCGAACAGATCGAAGAGAGGGTGCAGGGCCTCGTCACCTCCGCAGAGCACACGCCGACCGGCCGGATCTCGCGGATCACGTACCCCGACGGCCGAACCGTGGAGTACGAGTACGGTCCGAACGGCTCACGCGACGCGGTCATCGACGACGGTGTTCGAACCAACTACACCGTCAACGGCCTGGGCCAGACCCTCAGCTTCGGCGACACCGACGTCGTCTGGCACGACTTCGGCGTCATGGCCGCCAAGATCAGTCCATTTGGAACGACCACCTACGGTCACAGGGCGGACAAGCGAATCAATCGGATCGAAAGTCCCACTGGCGACGTCAGGACGCTGGACTACGACGTCTTCGGCAACCTCCGGGAGGAGCGGCTCAACGGAGTCGCGACGACCCACCTGAACGACCCGGAGGGCCGGCCGCTGGTCGAGTACCGGAGCGGAGCGCGCTCGAAGAGCTACGTCACGGTCGACGGGATCGGCATTCTCGGCCACGTCGACGCCTCAGGCCACGCCCACCACTACATCCACGACGGCGTCGGCAACACACGCCTCATCCTCGATCGCCATGGAGACGTCGAGGGCACCGTTGACTACAGCGCCTTCGGCGACGAGATCGACGCGGCCGGGGTTGTCGACACCGACTACCTCTACCGCGGCATCGAAGGGATGCGAACCGGGCCCGAGCTCCTCTACAAGGGAGGTAAATCGGTCGTCCGCAGCATCGCCCAACGGTCCGCCGACGGGTGGAACAAGATGGGCCGCGATCTCTACGACGCTCTGGACGACGGTCCTCTGGCGACGTATCAGAGGATCACCGACCCCTTCGGCATCATCCGCGGAACCCGAGATCTGGTCTACGACGAGG
The DNA here is from genome assembly GCA_036351195.1 of Thermoanaerobaculales bacterium. Classification (GTDB taxonomy): domain Bacteria; phylum Acidobacteriota; class Thermoanaerobaculia; order Thermoanaerobaculales; family Sulfomarinibacteraceae; genus JAHECW01. Next base: position 16,555 of record JAZBOQ010000106.1, read on the forward strand.
CCTGCGACTGGCTGGTGGACAACGGCTTCGGCAGCCGTGGATACCGCAACGCGAGGACCGGCGCGGCCCGCTCGGTGACCGGAGAGCCCGGTCCACGGGTGGTCGGCGCCCATGGTCTCGGCAGGACACCGGGCAACGGCGGCATCAACGGTGGCGGAAGCGCCGGAGCGACGGGTCCTCGCCTTCAGGGCGCGGCGGCGGCGACCAACCACGCCGGACCGCGCCGCGCGCCGGCTGGCCCTGGCCCGCGTCCGGGCGGAACCGGAGCCGCCGCTGCCGGCTTCACCGGTGGCCGGAAGGCAGGTCCCCCCGGTGGTAGAACCGGCGTCGGCCCCGGACCGGGGCCGGGACCCGGTGGCCACAGCGCCGGGCCTCCGGGAGGCTCCACCGGGGGCCGGGCGGGCGGACCAGGCGCAGGTGCGGGTCGAACTCGAGGCACGACCCCTCCGCCCCCTGCGAGGAAACGCAAAGGCGGCAAACCGTTCACCGTCATCGCGGCCTTCGACCCCAACGAAAAGACGGCCACCCTGGGCGACGGACCAGCCCACACCGTCCAGCCGGGAGAGCAGCTGACCTACACCATCTTCTTCGAGAACCAGCCGACGGCCTCGGCTCCGGCGCAGGAGGTCTTCGTCACCGACGAGCTCCCCACCGAGCTCGACTGGTCCACCTTCCGCGCCACCGAGATCGGGTGGGGCACCACCGCGGTGGCTCTGCCCGAGGACACCACCTGGTACCGCACCATCGAGACCGTCGACGACTGGCGACCCGGCATCGGTAAACAGTGGCTGGTGGAGGTCTCCATCGAGCCCGATCTCTACTCGGGCGAGATCAACTGGAGCTTCCGGACCCTTGACCCGGACACCGGCGCCCTCCCGGTGGATCCGTTCGCAGGATTCCTGCCGCCCAACGACGACACCCATCGCGGTGAGGGCTGGGTGAGCTTCGTCTGCCACACCCACCCCGACCTCGTCGAGGGCACGCTCGTCGAGAATGACGCCGAAATCATCTTCGACCTCAACGAAGCCATCCTCACGCCGGTGGTCTTCAATACCATCGGCTACCCCCTCTGCGATCCCTCGGGCGACGGTGTCATGGACGCGAAAGACCTGGCCGAGATGATCCGCGTGCTCACCGAGTTCGGTTACTCCGCGCCGGGTTTTGCCGACTGCGACCACATGGGCGGCGAGACCGTCAACGACCTGCTGTGGATCGTCGTCCGGATTCACGAGTAAAAGGAGTGATCATGCGCAACCAGCACCTCATTCTCACTCTCGCCCTGGCCGCTTTCGTTCCGGCCGCCCTGACTGCCCAGACCACCACCCCCGGCCCCGGCATCGACGTCGAGATCGTCAACCCTGTCGACGGCGGCAACAACTTCTGCGCCCAGCTCGGCTCGCCCTTCTGGGCCGCCGTCTGGGTCCGACCCGGCGATCAGAACACGACCTGCTCTTTGGGCTGCGGCTCGGTGGGCGGGGGCACAGCCGCCATCGCCACCGCCGCCGTGGCGGTGGAGTTCGACCCGGCGAAGCTCGCCTTCGCCGCCGCCGAAACCAACCCGGACCCGTCCTTCGCCGCGGTTGACGGCCTCGTCGCATCGGGCACCGCAGCCGCCGGACGGATCGGCTGGTCTCTGGCCGGCGACTGGCTGGTGAACGGCGATCCTTCGAGCGGGCTCGCGGGACCGTGCACCCAGCAGCTCCTGGACTCGCATGGGTGGGTCTTCCGGGTTCAGCTTCAGCCCATTTCCGGTGGCTCCAGCCTCATCGGCTTGCCCAGACAGCCCGACTTCGCTCTGAGCTTTGCCGACCATTGCGGCACCGCAGCCTTCACCATTTCCAGCAGCGATTTGGACGAGCTCGTGCCCGGATTCGTCACCACCTCGTGCTCGAGCCTGGCGGACATCCTCTTCGCCGACGGCTTCGAGACGGGCACTCCGGCCCGCTGGTCGAGCATCAAGGACTGACGGCGTGGCGTCGGTGGTCGACGGGTGGGTGCTCATCGCCGATGGAGACCCCGGGTTCGCACGAGTCCTGCAGATCCTCCTGGAGGAAGAGGGGGGATGCGAGGCGAGGACGGCGGGCAGCGCCCGCGAGATCATCGAGCTGCTGGCGGCTCAGGGCCTGCCCCTCGCCGCCATTTGCGAGCTCGAAATGACCGCCTCCGGTGGCCATTCCGTGGTCTCCCAGCTGCGCCGCTTCCGCCCCGAGCTGCCGTTGATCGCGACCACGGCCCACCCATCCGCCGCCTCGCAGCAACGCGCCCGCGATCTCGGTGTGAGGGCCTACCTCAGCAAGCCCATCGATCCCGTCGAGCTGCTCGGTATCCTGGGCGACACGCTCACTGCGAATCGGTGCCCAGCGCGTGGCGCACCGTCTCCGCCAGCTCCCCCAGGGTGAAGGGCTTGACCAGGAAGCCGAGAGCACCTTCCTCGATGAGTTGCTGTGACTCGGCGTCGGGGCTGAAGCCGGACGAAAGTAGGACTCGAACACCGGGATTGACCTTCCTGAGCTCGCGGAAGACATCCGCACCATTGAGCTTCGGCATGATCAGGTCGAGGACGACGAGGTCGATCTCTGCGCCTTCGCTCCGATACCGCTCCAACGCCTCTGCGCCGTCCCGGCAGGTGGTCACCCTGTAGCCGAGGCTTTGCAAGCTCTCCCGGAGGATCTCCCTCACCATGGACTCGTCGTCCACCACCATCAGGTGGCCCTCGCCGGCCTCGAGCTCCGGCTGTTCAAAGGATTCTGCCCCGGCATCGGAGGCTGCGTCGCACATGGGCAGTACGACCCGAAACTCGGAGCCCAGACCGGGCTCGCTGGAAACGGTGATGCGGCCCTTGTGGTTCCTGACGCAGCCGTAGGCGGTGGCCAGACCGAGACCGGTCCCCTGCCCCGGCCCTTTCGTCGTGAAGAACGGGTCGAAGATCCGATCTTGAAGATCCTCGGGAATCCCGATTCCGGTGTCTCTCACCGTAACCTCGACGTAATCGCCCGCTACCAGCTCATCAGAGAGGGCTTCCAACGACTCCGGATCGATCACGGTCCGCCCGACGGTGACGACCAGATGCCCGCCGTCGGGCATGGCGTCCCTGGCATTCACCGCGAGATTGAGGATGGCGTTCTCGATCTGACTCGGATCGGCCATGACAGCGGCGGGCTCGTCCATCGCGCGGTAGTCGACTTCGATCCGCCGGTCGATGCTGCGGGAGATGAGGTTGATCACACTCCGCACGACCTCACGGAGATCGACGAGCTCCGTGGTGAAGCTGCCTTTGCGCGAAAAGGTCAGGAGTTGGCGGGTGACCGCCGCAGCCTTCTCCGATGCCCCGAGGATTTCGCGCGCCCGCTCGGCCTCCTTCGAACCCTCCGGAAGCAGGACAGCGAGCAACTCTGCGTTCCCCATAATTCCCATCAGGATGTTGTTGAAATCGTGCGCCACACCGCCGGCCAGTTGTCCGATGGCCTCCATCTTTCGCGAATGCTCGAGGTGCTCTTCGATGGCCCGCAGCGTCTCCTCGGTTTCGATCCGAGACCTGAGATCGCGGATGATGGTTGAGAAAAAATCTATCTCCCCGGCGGCTGAACGATGGGCCAGGATCACCTGGGAAACCGGTATCTCTCCGCCATCCTTCGCGATCACTGCGGTTTCGCCTTCCCAAATGCCTTCGCGAGTCGAGTCAGGACCGGCCTGCTCTCGGATCAGCTGGAGGACCCACTTCGGTTGGATGTCACGTATTCGCTTGCCGTCGAGGGGTTCGTCTTCTCGCCATCCGATCAAACGGCGACCGGCCAAGTTGAGGTACGTGATCTCTCCCTCGGGCGTCGCGGTGGCGACGAAATCGCTCGTCGATGCGAGGATGGCGGCAAACCGCGCCTGAACAGCCTCGGCCCGGCGCCGTCTGAGGGTATTGATCACCAGAAAGACCACCATGGTCACCAGCACGGCGAAGGTGACCCCGATGGCCCAGAACATTCTCCTGTACTCCCGATAGAGGGAAAAGGGTCGTTGGCTGATCAGGCTCCCAGGGGGCAGTCGACTCTCGTCGATACCAAAGCGATCGAGCTCCCTCCAGTCGAACCTGAAGCGAGAGGGGCTCGAGACCATGGGCATCTCTGAAGCACGCTCGCCCCGGATGATCCGATGGGCCATCTCCGCCACCATCCGGCCTTCTTCGCGGCCCGAGTGGATCTTGCCGCCAACGATGCCGAGGCCGAGAAAGGACTCCCACACGGCATAGATCGGCGCCCGGCTCACGTGGCGGATCCGGCGAAGAGCGAGGTCGTGGGGAAAAACACCACCCTCGTCATCTTGGCTGAAGGTCAGAAAGAAGATCAGGCTCCCGTCGTCGAGTGCCGCGGTCTCACTCAACAACTCGTCCAGCGTGAGATTCTCGAGGTATCTGAAACGAAGGCCGCCGCCGTGGCTACCGAAGACGTCCTTCGCCCTGTCTGCCAACGCCGTACCGGTTCGACTCGTATCGGCGATGACCACGACCTCCCGAATCCCCGCATGCAGCCCAAGGGCCAGGTCCAAGGTCTCCCGAAAATCGAAGCTGTCTTCGAGACCCGTGATGGCCCTCAGCTCTCGCATGGCGGGCTCGAAGCTACTGGCGCTGCAAACGACCGCCGGTACCTCGCGGAAAATCTCCGCCCCTGGCCCGAGAAGAAAGTGCAACGCCTGGTCGTCGGCACAGATCACGACGTCGATGCCGATCTCGGAGTACTTCGTCTCCAGCAGACGCCGCAGGTCTTCGAAGTAGTCGTCGGACACCATACGCCGCGAATCGAGAAATTCGAACCTCAGCTGCACCGGTTGGTCACGTTCGGCGAATCCGTCTCGGATCCCAGCGGAAATATTGTCGGTCCAGGAGTAGCCATGGTGGTAGGAGTGCAGCACCACGATCACAGATGTTTGATCGACACCGCCGCTGGTGGTCTGCAGACCCTGTTCGTCGACCCCCCAAACCGGTGTCGATGCCACCAGCGCGACGACGAGGACGGTCGTTCCGATGACACCGGCTGGGACGCTGCGACCTCTCACAGCGCCCGAATCTTGCCCTTGATGAGGTAGATCTGGAAGGCGAAGCCAGCCTTGCCGGCCAACCGTTTGAGCTCGCCGAGGGGCAGGCCTCCCACACCGGCCTCCTGGTTGTCCCCGTAGAGGAAGCACACCACCCGGTCCCGCACTTTGATGGGGAGGATGTAGCAGTCCTTCGGCGGTGGTCCGCCCAGGGCGAGAACCAGGGAGTTGTTGTGGGGCATTGCCGGCAGCGGGCCGAGCCAGAAGTCGACGCCCTTGAGCAGGCCCGAGAAGACGGACGGCTCACCGGTGGGCACGCTGATGGCCCGCACCGCCGTCTCATCGACATCGGCGCCCTCGCCCCGCCATCCCATGACGGTGCCCTTGCGCTGGACCAGCATCATTCGGCGACGAAAGATCGGCGCGCAGAACCCGAGCAGCGCGTCGGCGATGTCATCCCGCATCTCCACGTTCTGCAGGGCGTGGGAAGCTGCCTGAAGGAGAGCATCCGGGCCGACCTCGGCAGCTTCGGCCGGCACAGTGGGCGCCGCGCCGCCCCCACCCTCGCCACTCGTTTCAACGGCGACCGTCTCCGCCGGCGGCGCCGGCTCGGCGGGAGATTCGGCTCTTGGTGGAGACGGCTCATCCGCTCCACCCTGGCCTCCCACGGACAACGAGGGGAAAAGGTCTCGGTCGTCCGCGCTGAGCTCCAACGCTTCATCAGCCGCCGGTTTCGCCACCGGTCGCGGCCCCTTCTTCCGCTCGACGTCGCCGATCGTGGGTGCCGGCTTGAGCTCCGTTTCATCGACGATGCGCCGGATCTCGGCTGTCCTCGACGGCGCTCTCTTCCCCGAGATCCGCCGAATGAGACCCGCGTAGCGCGCCGTGATCGGCGCCTGATAATGACGGTTCAGGGCCTCCACGAAGCGGACCTCGAGGGTCACGAAGCTGGCCACCATGCAGCCGGTCAACTGGGCGATCTCGTCCTCGACCAGGAGGTCTCCCGGGTTCAGCGTCGCCACCGACAGGGTCCGACCTTCGAGCTTGAAGGGAACCACCCCCAGACGGCCGGCGATTCGGGAGGTGAGCATCCGCACCGCCGACGGGCTGGCGAACTCGAGCACGGCGCCGGACACCGTCCGGGTCTTGTGGAACCTCCCCAAGGCTTCCAGGGTTTCCCGCTCCGACATCAGCTGAAGATCGATGATCTCCGTGTCGAGATTGCCCATGCGGCCGCGTTGGGCCTCCCGAGCACGGCGCAGATCCGCCTTCGACAGGAGTCCCTTATCCAACAGCCACCTGGCGAAGTCTTGCTCGTCAGCCAATGATCTACTCCACGGTACCGTTCGAGAATACCAAAGCTCCCGCGGAGTCGATGCGCACCCCGAGGCCGGTGTCCCCGGCGCCCTTACGGGATGTCGATCAGAACTCCAGATTCCGAGGTGTTCTCGGGAACGGGATGACGTCACGGATGTTCTTCATTCCGGTCAGAAACATGACCAGGCGTTCGAACCCCAGACCAAAGCCCGAGTGCTCGACCGTGCCGAACCGGCGCAGGTCGAGATAGGCCTCGTACTCCTCGAGGGGCATGCCTTCAGCGGCGATCCGCTCGGTCAGAACGTCGAGTCGTTCCTCACGCTGGCTGCCGCCGATGATCTCGCCGATGCGGGGCACCAGTACGTCCATCGCCCGCACCGTTTTCCCGTCGTCGTTGAGGCGCATGTAGAACGCGGCAACCTCCTTGGGGTACCCGGTCAGGATCAGGGGCCTTTTGAAGTGCTTCTCGGTGAGGTAGCGCTCGTGCTCGGCCTGCAACGAGGCGCCCCACTCCACCGGATACTCGAAGTCGCGCCCGGACGCCTGGAGTATTTCCACGGCCTCGGTGTAGTTCATGCGGCGGAACGAGGCGTCCCGCACGTGCTCCAGGGTCGCGACCAGCTGCTTGTCGACCCACCGGTTGAGCAGGGCGATGTCGTCGGCGCAGCGTTCCATGACGTCGCCGATGACCACCTTGAGAAACTCTTCGGCCAGATCCTGTGTGTCCTCGAGGTCGTAAAACGCCATCTCCGGCTCGAGCATCCAAAACTCGGCCAGGTGGCGCGGGGTGTTGGAGTTCTCGGCTCGGAAGGTCGGACCGAATGTGTAGACGTCGGACAGGGCGCAGGCGAAGGCTTCCGCCTGGAGCTGACCGGACACGGTGAGCTTGGCGGGTTTGGCGAAGAAGTCCTCGCCGTAGTCCACCCCACCGTCGGCCATCGGCAGCTGTTCGAGATCCAGTGCGGTGACCTGGAACATGGTGCCCGCGCCCTCGCAGTCGGACCCGGTGATGATCGGCGTGTGCAGGTAGACGAAACCACGGTCCTGGAAAAAGCGGTGACACGCCGCCGCGGCCTCGTTGCGGATCCGGAAGACCGCGCCCAGGGAGTTCGAGCGGACCCTCAGATGTGGAATGGTGCGTAGAAACTCCCAGCTGTGGCCCTTCTTCTGAAGCGGGTAGGACTCGGCGTCGGCGTCGCCCAGAACGGTGACCCCTTCGGCGGCGAGCTCGACTCGTTGGCCCTTGCCGGGGGATTCCACCAGGGCGCCCGAAACCGCCACGCTGCACCCGTTGACGAGGCGTTTGAGCTCCTCGCCGACGATTTCCGGCTTGACGACCACCTGCAGGCTCTTCAGACACGAGCCGTCATTGACCTCGAGGAACGAGACCTCTTTCGAGTCTCTCCGAGTGCGGACCCACCCCTTGACGAGAACCCGGGCGCCGACTTCACCCTCAGCCAGCAGCTGTTTGACGCGATACCTTTTTGCCATGGAAACCACTCCTCCGCGCGACTGTACTCGACCGTTGAGGGAGTGTAACACGGGCGATCAAAAGGAACGCAAGACGCTGACAAAAGACAACTTACAAAATCGATCACCCGACGCAGGTGGTTGCCGAACAGCTAGCGGGCCAGATAGTACAGCAGCAGGAAGCCCCACAGGCCGACGACCGCCCAGAAGGCGATGGCGCCGGTGGTCCAGGTGCGGGCGAAGACCCCCTCCGGACCGGTCAACCGGTATACCAGCTTGTAGGCGCCGCTGAGTATCGCTCGAAGCGGAACCGCCACCGCTTCAATCACCTCACGGCCAACCCAGACCGTCCCACGCACCACGGCGGGCAGAGCACGTCGGTAGGTCCAGTCGAAGTCGAGATTGGTCGAGCGCAGCTCGGGCGGATACAGCCCGGTCTTCTGCAGGAAGACGAAGGCGAGCGCCGAGAAGAGCAGCAGCTGGTACTGGGTGATGACGTGGGTGGTGGTGTAGGCGTGGTACTCCATGGGATAAGGCAGCACCCGGTAGAGGACCTCGGGGTAGACGCCGATGAGGATGCAGCCGAAGGCCATGAGGACCATGGCGACCATCATGAACCAGGGAGCTTCTTTGACGCGCTTGCCCGAGTCGTGGGCGAAAAAGGCGAAGTACGGAATCTTGATTCCCGAGTGGTGGAAGACGCCGGCGGAGGCGAAGAGCAGCATCAGGTAGACCACGACATGGTGGCCGGCGGCGGTCTCGTCGAGGATCAGCGGCTTGGTGACGAAGCCCGAGAGGAACGGGAAGGCAGAGATCGACGCGGCGCCGATGATGCACAGCCCGGCGGTCCACGGCATGGACTTGTAGAGTCCGCCGAGCTCAGAACCAAGACAGGTCCCGGTGCGCAGCAGCACCGCTCCCATGGCCATGAAGAGCAGCCCCTCGAAGATGATGTTGGCGAAGGCATAGGCGGCGGCGCCGTTGATCGCCATCTCGGTGCCGATGCCGATCCCGACGACCATGAACCCGAGCTGGTTGTTGAGCGAGAAGGTGAGGACTCGGCGCAGGTCGTTCTCGATGACCGCGAAGAAGATCGGGAATGCGGTCATGATGGCGCCGATGATGATGAGCGCCCCGGTTCCCGGGAATCCACGGGCGAGGGCGTAGACCGCCATCTTCGTAGTGAAGATGCTGAGGTAGACCGTACCGGTCGCCGTCGACTCCGGATAGGCGTCCTGCAGCCAGTTGTGGAGCAGCGGGAAGGCGCACTTCATCCCGAAGGCGACGAAGATGAGCAGCACGCCGATGCTCGCCGATCCGAGGAGCCCGTCGGCGCCGATGAGCTTGTCGAAGGCGAGCGAGCCGGTGTCGACGAAGTGAAAGATGACCCCGGCGAGCAGGATGACTCCCGACCCGACCTGGATGACGAGGTACCGCATCCCGGCCTTTTGGGCGCGCTTCGTCCGGCCCGCCCAGACCAGAAAGACCGACGTGACGGCGGTGAGCTCCCAGTAGATGAAGAGGGTGATCAGGTCACCGGCGAAGACTCCACCAATGGCCGAACCGACATAGGTCAGCGCGGCGACGAGCTGGAGATCTTCTTTGACACCCAACCCGTAGATCCCACCGAGGATCGCGGCGATGAAGAAGACATAGCCGAAGACCAGGCTCAGGCCGTCCACCCGCACCGGGGTGAGTTCGTAGCCGAAGACCATGATCGTCTGCACGAAACCCTTCTCGAGGGCGAGCAGGTGCATGAATCCGAGCACCGGAAAAACCACGCCGGACCACGGTTTGACACGGCTCGGCAGCAGCGGAACCAGCAGTCCGCCGAGGATCAGGATGGCGCCGGGGGGGAGGAGATCAATCATAATAATCTTCATCCCGCATCAGAACCTTGCGCAGCTGGGTGGCGGCGAGCACCAAGGCGACACAGGAAACGAAGCCGTAGATGCTCGAGAAGCCCTTCCAGTACTCGAAGCTGAAGTGAAGGTGGTGCTTGTAGTTGAAAAGGTCGGCCAGCGCAAACGCCGCACAGATGCCGTAGAGCGCGTAGCAGATCTTGTCGACGTTCTTCTTGTCGTCGAGCCAGTACGTGCGGTCGGTGTCGTGGTGGTCGCTCATGGCACCATCCCGGTCAAAAGCCGCCAGATGTCACCGGCGAAGAAGAAGAGCACGATGCCGCCGACGGCGGTGAACACCGGCGGAAGCACACAGAGCAGGGGCGCCTCGTGGAAGCCCTCGCCGGCGTGGTGGTCGTCGGCCGGCGCGGTGCGGAAGAAGCCGCGCACCACCACCGGCATGAGGTAGCCGATGGAAAGCAGCGAGCTCGCCATGAGCACCAGCATCATCACCCACTGATCTGCCTCTGCGGCGCCGAGCATCAAAAACCACTTGCTCCACGACCCGCCCATGGGCGGCAGCCCGATGACGCTGAGGGAGCCGAGCAGGAAGGCGCCGAAGGTAAACGGCATGCGACGGCCGAGGCCATCGAGTTCGGAGATCTCGGTCTTGTGCGCACCCACCAAGATGGCGCCGGCGCAGAAGAAGAGGGTGATCTTGCCGAACGCGTGCATCACGATGTGCATGCCGCCGCCCAGGGCTCCAGCGGTGGTGGCCAGGGCCGCGCCAAGCACGATATAGCTCAACTGACTGATGGTCGAGTAGGCCAGCCGTGCCTTGAGGTTGTCCTTGGTCAGCGCCACACACGAGGCGGCGATGATGGTGAAGGCGGCCACCCAGGTGAGCCAGCGGCTGGCATCGGTCGTCGCCAGAAGATCGATGCCGAAGACGTAGACCACTACCTTGAGCACGGTGAAGACGCCGGCCTTGACCACCGCCACCGCGTGCAGCAGCGCGCTGACGGGTGTCGGCGCCACCATGGCCGCGGGCAGCCAGCGGTGGAAGGGCATCAGCGCCGCTTTGCCGGTGCCGAAGGCGTAGAGGGCGAGCAGGATCATCAACTCGACGCCGGTCACCTTACCGGCCAGGATGCCGCCGGGGGTGAACTCCGTCGTGCCGGCGGCGAGCCAGGTCCAGACCAGGGCAAAGAGCAGGAAGGCGATGGAGGTCCCCATGAGGATCCCCAGATACATCCGCCCCGCCTTCTTGGCTTTCTCGGTTCCGGCGTGAGTCACCAGCGGGTAGGTGGAGAGCGTGATGAGCTCATAAAAGACGAAGAGGGTGAAGACGTTGGCCGCGAATGCGACACCGATGGCGCCCGAGATGGCAATGGCGAAGCAGATGTAGAACCGGGTCTGGTTCTCCTCGTGGTGGCCGCGCATGTAGCCGATGGCGTAGAAGGTGGTGACGATCCACAACCCCGAAGCCACCATTGCGAAGATCATGCCCAGCGGCTCGACCTCGAAGGCCAGACTGAGCCCGGGGAGCACCTCGAGGACGTCGAAGCGCGGCCGGCCTCCGGCCTGGACGACCGGGAGAATCACGCCGGCGACGATGGCAAAAAGCGACCCACCCGTGAGTAGGGTCCCGGCCTCTCTTAGATTCGGCGACTTGCGCAGGATCGCGATGAGCACCACCGCGAGCAGCGGCCAGACGACGGCGAGACCGACGGCGGTGGCGGCGCTCACGAGGCGCCTCCGAGCAGCATCCGCGCAGCCGACGAGGCGACGCCGACGCTCAGCGACGTCCAGACGCCGAAGACCACCGTGGCGCCGATGAGCGCCCAGGTCGGCAGCAACATGCTGAACGGTGCTTCCTTCACGTCGGGCGCGTCATCAGACGCTGTGCGGAAGTACCCCACTTCGACGACCCGCCAGATGTAGACCACGGCAAGCAGCGAGCTCAGAAGAATCAGCACCGCCACCGGCCAGAGACCGGCGTCGAGAGCGCCAAGCACCAGATACCACTTGCTGACGAAGCCGACGGTCATGGGCACGCCGATCAGGCTCAGCCCGCCGAGAACGAACGCAGCGAAGGTCAGGGGCATCCGGCGGCCGAGACCGGCGAAGGCGGAGAGCTTGGTCGATCCCACTCGCACCAGTACACAGGCGAGCACCAGGAAGAGCCCGCACTTCATCAGGGCGTGGTTGAAGACGTGCACCAGGCCGCCGGTGAGGCCGTGCTCGTTGGCCAGGCCGAGGCCGAGGACCATGTATCCGATCTGGGCCACCGACGAGTAGGCCAACATGCGCTTGAGGTCGTCCTGGAAGATGGCCACCAGCGAGCCGACGAACATCGCGGCGATTCCCACGGGGATCAAGACCGCGTCCAGGCGGTTGACCTCGAAGGCGAAGTTGACCTGGAAGACCGAGTAGATGAACCGAACGAGCACGTAGTACGCGACCTTGGTGGCGGTGGCGGCGAGGAAGGCCGTCACCACCGCGGGGGCGAAGGTGTAGGCGTTGGGAAGCCAGACGTGCAGCGGGAAGACGGCGAGCTTGATCCCGGCGCCGACACAGATGAACGCCATGCCGACCAGGACCGTCCGGTTGGGCCCCACCGCGCCGAGCTGGTTGGCCATGTCGACGATGTTCAGAGTGCCCGTCACCATGTAGAGCATGCCAATGCCGAGCAGGATGAAGGTGCCGCCGATGGTGCCCATGATCAGGTACTGCAGCGCCGAGGTCAGCGCACGGGGGCTCGGTCCCTGGGAGATCAGTGCATACGACGCCAACGATGAGATCTCGAGAAAGACAAAGATGTTGAAGGCGTCGCCGGTGACGGTCATACCGGCGAGGCCGGTCATGCACAACAGGTAGGCGGCGTAGAAGAGGTAGTGCTTCTCCTCGGGGACTTCCGCCGCCAGGGCGCGCGGCGCGGCGGTCAGCACGACGGCGCAGATGCCGGTCACCACCAGCAGCACCAGGGCGTTGAGCAGGTCGATGCGCAGCTCGATGCCCCACGGCACCGGCCAACCGCCCTCGGCGTAGGAGATCGTGCCCGTGGTCAGCACCCGGTGCAGGAGGATCGAGGCGTTGACCACCGCACCCCAGGCGTTGAACATGGCCACGCCCCAGGCCAGCATCGGGCGGCGTACGAGGATGCACACCGTCGCCGTGAGCAGCGGCATGGCGATCTGGAGCGCCGCGAGGTCGTCGCCGATGAGGTTCCAGAGCGCCTCCATCACGACCGGTGCTCCTCATGCTCGATCTCGCGGATCTCGTCGTCTTCGATGGTGTCGTAGGCCTCGTGGATCCTCACCACCAAGGCGAGAGCGACCGCCGTGGTGGCGACGCCGACGACGATGGCGGTGAGCATGAGGACGTGGGGCAGCGGGTTGGAAAAGAGTTCGAAGCCCTCGGCCTCGATGGGAGCCGTGCCGCCGCGAATCTTGCCCATGCTGACGTAGAACATGATCACCGAGACCTGAAAGATGTTGAGCCCGATGATCTTCTTCACCAGATTGCCGCGGGAAACGACAACATAAAGGCCGGTCATCATGAGGAAAACCACGACCCAGTAGTTGTACAGGCCCCAATCAAACATCAGAGCGCCCCCGTCCGGCGAAGGTGAAGAAGATGGTGGACATGACCGCCGCTACGGTGATGCCCACCCCGAGCTCGACGAGAAGAATGCCCAGGTGCTGGCCGTGATGAGGATCATGAGAGAGCACGTCGTAATCGAGGAAATTGCCGCCGGCGAGGATGGCCGCGATGCCGACCCCGCCGTAGAGGAGCACGCCGAAGGCCACGAAAATCTCGAGAACCCGGGGCGGAAAGGCCCGTTTGGCCTCGTCGAGACCGAAGAGCAGGGCAAAGAGGATGATGCCCGCGCCGAAAATGACCCCCGCCTGGAAACCGCCCCCCGGACCGTAATCGCCGTGGAACTGGACATACAGCGCAAAGAGCATGATCAACGGAATCAGAATCTTCGACAGCACGCGGAGGATGACGTGAGAGATCACTCGACTCCCTCCCCGTTGGGTGTCTTGCGACGCCGGAAACGCTCTACCACCGCGTGCCCGCCGAGCAGCATCATGACCGCAATGCAGGCGGTGAAGATCACCGTGGTCTCGCCCCAGGTGTCGTAGCCCCGATAGGAGGCCAACACCGCGGTCACGATGTTGGGCACCCCGATCTCGTGCTCGGTCTCTTCGATGTAGTGCGGTGCCACGTGCCGATGGATGGGGGCGTTCGGATCTCCGTAGTGGGGCATGTCGAAGGTGGCGTAGATCAGTGCCGAGCCGGTCAGCAGCACCGCCAACAGAGGCAGCGGCTTGAACCGGTTGTGAACCGGGTGCTCTTCACTCTCGGTCAGGCCGAGCGTGGCGAGCATGAGCACGGTGGAGATCCCGGCGCCGACCGCGGCCTCGGTGAAGGCCACGTCGACGGCGTCCATCACCGTGAAGAGACAGGCCGAGAGCAGGCTGAAGATGCCCATGAGCATGACCCCGGCAAAGAGGTCCTTGAGCCGGATCACGGCCACGGCGATCACCGCCAGGAAAGTGAAGAGGACGAGGTGGATCATATCGATCACAGGACGTCCTCCTCGATATCGTCCACCTCGTGCCGGTCGACGAGCTCCTTACCCTGAAGGGGATCGAGACCACGCAGGTAGGCAGCCTTGGCCAGGGCGTGGCTGGCCAACGGGCTGGTGGCGAGCAGGAAGAAGAGCAGCATGGCGAGCTTGGCGGTGTTCAGGGTGAGCCCCTCGTGGATCATCAGGCCCGCCAGGATCAGCCACGAGCCCAGGGTATCGGTGATGCCGGCAGCGTGGATGCGGGTGTAGAAGTCGGGCAGCCGCACTAGGCCGATGCCGCCGATGAGCACAAAGGCCGATCCGGCGAGGATCAGCACCCAGCTCAGGACGTCGATCGGGTGCGGCATCTTACAGGACCTCCTCGGCGTCGTCGTCCTCGACACCTGCGAGGTGGCCGTAGCGGGTGAACTTCATCGCTGCGATGGTGCCGATGAAGTTCATCAGGGCGTAGACGAGCCCGAGATCGAGAAAGTGAGGCCGGCCCGCCAGGTATCCCATCAGAGCGATGAGCAGGACGGTCTTGGTGCCGAAGCTGTTGACCGCGAGGATCCGGTCGAAGACGGTGGGACCGAGGATGGACCGACTCAGGGTCAGCCCCATGCACACCACGATGGCGGCGGTGGCGGCAGCGAAGATCCCGGTCACTCGGTCTCTCCTTCGAGCCGCGCCACCCGGCGGTCCATCTCACCCTCGAGCAGATCGTCAGCGACATCCTCTGCGATGGCGTGAACCGTGATCTTGTTGTCGTGCACCACGATGGACACGGTTCCCGGCGTCAGCGTGATGGAGTTCGCGTAGATCACACGGCCCAGGTCGCTGTGTTGGGTTGTGGGCACGTCGAAGAGCCGCGGGCTGACGTTTGTCCACCCGAGGGCGAGCACTCGCCTGGCTACGTCGATGTTCGACTTCACCACCTCTTTTGCGATCCACGGCAGGTAGACCGGGAGTCGCGGCAGCAGGTGGATCGGCATCCCCTCGTCGTCGACGATGCCCATCCGCCGGGCCAGCCAGACAACGAGAACGCAGCTCGCGATGCCGAAGGACGTAATGAGAACCGTGTAGTGCCCGGAGTTCAACAACCAGACCGCTGCAAGCAGAACGAAGAGAGCGATGCTGTGCTTCAAGGTCGAACGGGCTCCCGAGACCCAGGTCCGACACACCCGGCCGGTGCTCTCCTCGACTGCGTGGCGATCCCCCCTGTCACCTGGCTCCATCCTCCGAATGCCGCGTGTGGCGTCTGCCCCCCGAGCGGCACGATATGATCATCAAGACTACACGATGCTGTCAAGGCTCGCGAGGTGAAAAATTTCACTTTCGGGTTGTTCTCCTATTCCACTCTTCCCGCGTTCGTCTCTGGTCCGCGCTCCCCAACACCGGCCTGAAAACGAGAACGGGGGCGAGCGAAAGCACAACCATGCGATATCCTTGCCTCACCTGGGGGTCACATCCGTGGCGACTGAAAACCTGGTCCTGATCACCGTCGAAGCTCTTCGCCACAATCTCGTATTCGTCGACGACCACCGAGACGGGGTGTCGTCCGGCGATCCCGGGATACCGACGAAATAATGGCTGGTCAAACCAAGATCCTAGCTGTCCGTGGCGCGATGTGGGCAACTCTCGGAGTCGGCCTCCAGCGCGTGGTTCAGACCCTCGCTATCCTGGTATTGGCCCGACTGCTCGTACCCGAGGATTTCGGTCTGGTCGCCATCGCCGTTCTGGTTCTCAGCTTCGCGAGTCGCACCACCACCCTTGGCCTCCACACAGCACTGGTCCAGTTCGAAGGCGACCGACAGACGGCGGCCGACGCCTGCTTCATCATCGACGTGTGCCTCACCGCAATCACCCTCAGCGCCGTCATTGCGGCCTCCCCTCTGGCGACACGGTTCTTTGACCCCCGCGCGGGATCGCTCCTGGCTCTGATGTCGCTCCGCCTCATTCCCCAGGCGTTGGCCGCCGTCCCATCCGCCCTCGCCGTCAAGGACCTCAACTTTCGGAAACTGGCTCTCATCCAGGCTGCCGAGGGTCTCGTCAACGCCGTCGTTGCCGTCGCCCTGGCCGCGGCTGGCTGGGGACCGTGGTCGTTGGTGGTCGGTTTCCTGACGGGGTCGGTCTTCGGAACCGCCCTGTGGTGGATTCGGCCACTCTGGATTCCTCGTTGGCGCCTGAACCGAAAGGTTGCGAGTCATTTGTTGCACGAAGGGATCCGGATCTGGTCGGCGGGCAATCTCTCCTACTTCATCGACAGTGCCAACCGGCTGTTCATCGGCGGCATGCTCGGTCTGGCACGGCTCGGTCACTACGAGATCATCGGCCGGGTCGTTCACACTCCGATCCAGACGATCCTCGGGATCCACGACCGGGTTGCCGTTGCCGCCTTTTGCCGCGAGCACGACAACAGACAACGGGTCGGCAGGTGGTTTCTCCGATTGTCCGGAATGATGCTGATTCTCTCATCGCTGATCGCCGGGCCTCTGTTCTGTTTCCCGGACATCCTGATCCCGACTCTCTTCGGCGACGGATGGGAAGAAGCCGTCAATCCCGCCCGCAACCTGGCCCTCTTCACCCTGCTGGCCCCCCTGATCATGACGTCTCCGGTCTACATCGCCTTGAAACGAACCAGCCTTCTGCTCGGATTGACCGCGATCCGGACCGTCACCACCATCGGACTCCTCTTTGCCGCTGCTCAAATCAGCCTCGCGGCCGTCTGCGCCGTGGAGAGTCTCAGCGCCCTCGTCTTCGCGCCGATCAACATCATCCTGGTGGCAAGAATGGCGAAGCTCCCAGCTCGGGCTCTACTGTCGACAATGTCGGTCCCCGCGGTCGGACTCGGCGCCTTCGCCGCCGTCGCCTTCGCCGTTCGTCCGTGGGTCACCGGAGCCCTGCCGACACCGGGATTCACAGCGCTTTTCGGGATCCTGATTCCATCGGTTGCGGCGCTGTCACTGGCAATCTTCGCCATCAGACCTCACCTCATCGGTGAGATCCGATCCATCATCGCGGAGACCGTCGGCACGAACTGAGGTCCGACGCGTCCCACGCGCGGTGAATGACGAATCCATCCTCCTCGAGCCGTTCCGCGGAATCGCGGTGGTCCTGGCTGTGCACCGGAAACTGGGAGTGCGTCTCGGCCGGCTTCGAGTATCCGCCGGGCGCGGTGCAACTGGTCACCGTCAATACGACTCCGCCACCGAAGTCATTGATCAGCTCGCGGTTGAACTCGAAGCTCTCTCTCGTTTGTAGCCACAAGATGCCGTCAAAGAGCACCCGATCGAGGGCGATGTTCAGCCGGTAGTCCTCATCGCTGACGAGGCACTCCTTGATCACCTTCGACCTGAGGAAACGCCCCTTGACACGGGGGCTTCCGATGATCGAGAAACCCTTGCCCCATTCGGTGACCAAATGACGATCGAAGAGGTAGAGAATCGCTTCTTCCCTGCGCCAGTCGGCCAGGCCTTTGAGAAACCCTCCGGCGACGTGTTCGACCCCGGCCTCGAGAGATCGTTCGAACGAATCGAGACGAAAAGCCTGATCGCCCTTGGGACCGACCTCGCAGTGCAGTCGCTCGTACTGGCCCGGATCAAAGGTTTCCAGCCAGGCCAGAAAGCAATCGAGCCCTGCGGACCTCAGCTCCCCGAAGCCCCGCGCGCACACGGGCGGGATGTTGCTGGTGATCATGCCCCCACCGCCGGACTCGATCTTCTCCTTGAGAATCTCGAAGTAGCGGATTGCCCCGGTCAGATCGAAGTGCTGATCTTCGAGGGAGAACGGCTCTTGCCGACGATAGAGTTCCGGATCCTGGCTGCTGACCAGTTCGATGCTGCGATAACCCATTTTCAGAAGGGCGTCGACCTCCCGGCCGAACTCCTCCGGCGTCAACCGAATCCCTCCACCGGTGGCAAAATCACAGTAGGCGCACTTGTTCTCGCAAATGCTGGAGAAGTAGAGAGGAGGCAGCAAAAAAACCTCGTGGTCCCGAGGTCGGACGTAGTCGCGGGAGAAATCCAACACCGCCTGCGCGCTTTTCGGATTGTCGAGACCGTTGAGAAGCTCAATGATTTCATCATCACTCAAACCGTTCGGGCGGGTTGCCTTTTCGAGCAACCTCTCGGTTTCGTCCGGTCCGATGGGAGGGCGCCTACCGATGCTCTCCGCCAACTCGATGTACTCGTCAAGCCGTTGGCTGAATTTCATGGCAGTGGATCTTAGCAGGTTGCACCGGCCCGGATCGCGAACGCCGCACCGACCCGCGGCGAAGCTCCGCGACCCGGCCTGTGCCCCGCCGATTCGGAGGGTTATGATCGAGGGGTGCATCGGCCCGAGATCTTCGTGTTCCGCCACCCCTCCCCCGCTGCCGGCGGTGGGCCGAAGGTTTCCTGAGCGTGCACGGCATCATCCACCTCGCCCAATTGTCCCGCGACCAATGGCGAAGTGCGGAGGATCTCGAACGACGTCGGTTCATGAAGCTCCAGGAACTGGTTCGCCACGCCTACTCGAGAGTTCCGTTCTACCGTGACCTCTACGACCGCAGCGGGGTCTCTCCCCGGGACCTGCGCCATCCGGATGATCTGAGAATCTTCCCCGTCGTCACCCGACGACAGATTCAAGCCACCCCACTGGAGAACCTGGTCACCGCCGGCGTCGATCCCGGAGATTGTCTGCGATCGCGCACGAGCGGTTCAACCGGAGCACCTCTCGAGATCCTCTTTCAGCCTTCCGATCGAACTGCGTTCAACGCGTCGTTTATCCGGGTCTACATGGCGTGGGGTCTTCGACCGTGGCATCGCATCGTCTCGTTCCAGGCGCGCCCGGAAAGGTTGGGGAGGCGTTCGTGGTACCAACGACTCGGTCTCTTTCGAACGCGGGTAATTTTCTCTCGAGACAATCCCGAACGCTGGATCGAAGAGCTCAGGCGATGGCGCCCGCACATGATTCACGGCTATTCCCTGACGCTCGCGCTCCTGGCGGAAGCCCTCGCCCGGGCTGGAGTCTCGGATCTTCGCGTCCCCCTCGTCACGTCGACCTCGGGCGTGCTCGACGACGGCGCGCGACGACAGCTGGTTTCAACCCTCGGCGCCAACGTAGTCGACATCTACGCTTCGGACGAGGCCGGCTCGGTGATCTCCTGGGAGTGTCCCAGTTGCACCGGATACCACCTCTGCCCCGACACGGTGGCAACCGAGTTTCTGGTCGATGGCCGTCCCGCTCACCCCGGCGAGGACGCCGATGTGGTGATCACCAACCTCACCAATCGAACCATGCCGCTCATTCGATACGATCAGGGAGACGTGGCCAGGGTTTCGGCGGATGAGCCGATCTGTGGCCGCGGTCTTCCCCTCATGGAGAAAGTCCGCGGTCGGGCCGGAGATTTCATCGTGCTGAAATCCGGACGGAAGCTGACTCCTCATCCCTTCTTCCTCGTGCTCGACCACGCCCTCGGCGTCGGACGTTGGCAGATCACTCAGGAAGCCGTCGATCGCATCCATGTCATGGTGACCATGCCGGGGGGCCACACCGCCGGTGATCTCAAACCAATCCGGGAGGCCATCCACTCCCTAGTCGACGAAGACACGACCGTCGATGTCGAGGTTGTCGACGAGCTCCATCGGAGCTCTCCAACCAAACTCCGTTCGGTGATCTCTAAGCTGCCCGAGGCACGAACGCCGTGACTCGTCGCGTTGTTTGGGAAACGGATTCAGGCTATGGCTGCGGCTCCTGAGTGCCCAACAGCTCTGTCGCGAACAACGGATTCGTGAGCGCCCTCCTCGACGCGACAAATATGGCCCTGACCGCATCGGCGTCCGGGTTCGCGCGCCTCCAATCGAGGGGAAAATCGCTGTGATTGGGCTGGGTCCGCGGAATGTACACATGCTCGAAATGACTGGCCAGTTCGCCGAAGACCCATGATCTGGAGGGACGGCACCCGGTTCCCGACAACGACAACGAAGGGATGTTCGAGTCCTCCGCGAGGAGGTTGGCCGCAGGTACGTCTCCATGAGAAACCCGGGTTTCCAGGAGCAGCAAACGCCGACACTGACAACTCAGGAACCCGAGCGCATCGGCCGGCGTTCCGAGGTGATAGAGAACGCCGTAGCAGTGGACGATGTCGAAGGGCCCACCGGGCAGCGGTGATGGGTTCTCGAGGTCCAGGCTCAGGATCTCCTCACCGGGATAACGTTGACGCAGGTACCGCAAATTCGATTCCCTGGGGTCCGTGATGGTGACCCGGCACCCGCGGTCCAAATAGTAGTGGCTGAAGTCCCCCGCCCCGGCGCCGACCTCCAGCACGGTCATTCCGCGGACATCAAGGCCCAGACTCGCCAGGTGCTCGAGCCGACGCGAGGTGTGGCGGAGGTAGCTCGGGGAATGGAACGGGAATCGACCCAGCTGATATCCGGCTCGGTGAAGGAGGGAGTGGATCGCCTGTTTCATGGACAGTCCATTATCAACTCGGCCGGCACTCCATGCAAGATCGGCCGCTCGCCATCGGGTCGGCCACTGAAGCTCACTGCCGGACGGCGCGCGTCGCTGCAGGCAGTGAGGCCAACCGCCGTCCGGCCATCACGACCGCCGCGGCCGGAATCTCGATCAGGGAGAAGCCCGCCGATCGGCGGTACCGCACCAGGCGCGCCCAGTCCAGTACGATCCGACCCACCGTCGCCGCCGCGACTCCTAACACACCCGCCCGGACCAAGCCGGCGTAGCGAAGTCCGTGGTCGAGCTTTCTCGCCCGGACGAAGCTCTCTCCGTACCGCCTGGCCCGGCCCACGAGATCGTCGAAGCCTGTTGCCGGCCGATGCTCCACTTCGAGCCGGGGATCGTAGACCAGGGTCGCGCCGCCGCGACGGAGCGTCTCGGTAAAGACCGTATCGCCCCCGGCGGCTGCCAGTTTCGGGTCGAAACGAACTCCGCCCAACGTCGATCGCGCCAGCGCCAGGTTGCAGGTGGGCAGGCATCGAGCCTCCCTCCGCCGAAGCCCCTGATACTCACCGAAATCGGCCACACCCACCACACGCCGGAGAAAGGGGCCGCGGTGCACCACCCTCCCGCCGACGACCGTCGAAGGGTCATGCCGCAGAACCTCCGCCAGCGTGTTGATCCACCCATCTCTGGCCACGCAGTCGGAATCAATAAATGCAATGAGAGCGCCTCGACTCTCCTCGATCCCCCGGTTGCGGGAAAAATCCGCGCCCTCATTGGCCTTGCGGATCAGCCGGACGTTTGGGAACGAGTCCCCCACCACGTTGGGTGTACCGTCGTCGCTGCCGTCATCGACGACGACAACCTCAACGTCTGTCGATCCGATGATCTGTTCTTCGAGGGACCGCAAGCAGTCGACGATCCGCTCGCGTTCGTTGTGCACCACCACGATGACACTGACCTCGGGAAGATCAGCGGGAACGGCGCCCTCGCTCACGACGACCCGCCCCCGGCAGGAGCCGCAACCTCGGCGATCAATCGGCCGGCCTCGAGGGCATCCGCCCGGAGGATGGGCAAGACAGCTCCGAGCCGCTCCCTGATCTCCGGAGCCCGCCGAAGCATCTCGGCGAAGATCCTCTCGAGCTCGTCGAGGTTCAATCCTTCGATGGGCACGACGAAGTCGGCGAGACCCAGCGCACGCATGATCCCTTCGGTCTTGGGCTGATAGGCGATGGCCAGGGACGGTACTTTCGACGACAGGGCGAAGATATTGGAATGCATCCGAGTGCCGACGAAATAATCCATGCACCCGCAGAGCCACTTGACCTCCGGCGCGGTCAGCTCGTCCTCGATGACCCGAACACGGTCTCCTGCGGTCCCCCGGGCCACCCGGCGGGCGACCTCCCGGTCGTCGTCGCGACCGTCGATGTAGGTCACCTGCGGCAGGAACACCACCTCGGCGCCGTACTCCTCGACCATCCGATCGACAAAGGCCGCCATGGTTCGTTCATACGCCGCCTGTTTCCCCGGGTGGCGAAACCAACATCGCACCGTCATGCCGACAGTCGGTCCCCCCCCCCATGCCGCTAGGTCGACAGTGGCTGGTCGGGTGGGATCGAGGAGAAATGCGGCATCGGCCACGACCTTGAGTTTGGCGGGCGCCACCCACTCTTCGATCAGGGCGTGAGACCACAGCTCCCGAACCTCGACGAGACTCAGCCTGGAGATGATCCTGCGAACGAACCACCACTGGACGGCTCCGGCGAAGGGACCGATCGACTGGGCGTAGAGCACGACAGGCTTCCCAAGCAGGACTCCGAAAAAGAAGCTGTACACATTGATCAGCAGCACCAGGTTTCCGCGAATCGCCGAGGTCGTGTAGAGGTAACCCCCTCCGGCGGCCACCACCAGATCCGCTCGGGCGTAGGCCTCCATCAGCTCGCCGAACGATCCTCCGATCGGAAGCTCGATCTTCAAGAAACGGCGGGCGCCCGCCCATGCCAGGCTGGCCGGAAGGAGAACAAGGAGAAAAACCAACGCGTTGGCCGCCGGCCTTGACGAGAACCTGTTCTTGATGGAGTGAAAAGAGGGGACGACTGGTACGGGATAGGCATCGCGATCCGCGACAGCATCGGTGGAGGAGATCAGGCACTCGGCACCCGGGAAAGCATCCTGATGCCGCAGGCTCTCGATCATCCCGAGGATGATCGCGGCATCCCCGCGATTGCGGGCGCTGTAGGCGTTGGTGATCAGGATGCGGCTCACCGCTGCCCCGTGTGAAATGGTGCCGGCCCGCGACCCCGAAACCAGCGGATCATGAGTTCGAACGCGGTTTCCGCAGTCTGCGCCGGACAACCTCGATGAGAACCCGCGGCAGGTCCTTCCCGATTTCCCGACGTGTCCGCGTGTAAGGGGGGCAGCGACGGCACTCTCTCTGGATCAACTCCTCTTCACGGTAGGCGAGATTCTCCGGATCAACGTAGATCTCCCAGGGCGACCGCTCCCGACAGCTTCCGATGTCCCGGCTGTGCGAGCAGTAGAAGAGGCGGCCGTCGTGACCGAGGACCAGACCGCCCATGGCGTAGTAGCACGACAGCGACCGTTCCTTCCGCCCTTCGAGCATGGCGATGATCTCGCGATACTTTCCCGCCGTCACCGCTGACAGTGCCGGATCGTCGACGAGCTCGCCGAGGAAACCGACCAGTTCCCCCATGTCGTCCCCCGTTGCGAATGCCCCGTCGAGACCTTCGGTGCGGAACCGGTGCCGATCCTCCCCGATCACGAAGTTGAGAGGAATGGTACGATCCGCGGCCCAGACCTTGAGCTCCCGGGCCTGGTGGAGGTTGTCTGCAAGGAGGACGCAGTTCATGGAGAAGCTCAACCGGCCATCGTTCCGCAACTCCTCCAGCAACTCCGTTGTGCGTTCGATCTTCTGGAACGCCCCGTCAACACCGTAGATGGAGTCGAGGCCCTCCCCGATTCCATGCACCGACACCGAAACGTCCAGCAACCTGCGCGCCGCACTAATCTCGTCGGCGATCTCTGGCAAGGTCCGACTCATCCGTTTGCACAGTAGGCCGTTGGTTGTCAGACTGACGCGTTGCACCTTCGCGCACCGGCCGAGAATCACCCGGCAGATCTCCGGCAGGTCCTCTCTTACGAAAGGCTCCCCACCGCTGACCCCGACGAACTCCATGGCCGAGAACAAGCGATCGGCGAGGATCTCGTCCAGGTCCTCGGGAGCCAGTTCGTCGGCCCGGGAGTCGACCTCGTTCCAGATGCCGCACATCACGCAGTGAGCGTTGCATCGGTGGGTGGAGATGAAGTGCATGGCTCTGGGAACGGCAGGCCGAGAACAGAAGGGCTGAACGAGGTTGTGTCGAAACCACACCGCCGCCGATTCACCTGCCAATCCGGCCAACCGTCCAAAACCGTTTCGATGGGTCATTTTCCCGGCATCTCTCGAACCGTTCGCCGGCGACCCGTGAAGAACCACTTCGAAGGAAGCCACTTCCTGGCCATCATCGGCACCCCGATCCGTGGAGGAACGGCAATGAGGTGGTTCCCGAGATTCACACACATCAAATAGAAGGCCGAAAAGAGGCGGTTGGGCGGCAGCTTGATCAGCTGTCGCACCACCGGTTTGAGCCACGGAAAACGGACCACCAGAGGGAAGAACTTGTGCAGGTTCTCGATCTGGCGCTTCTCGCGGGGGTCTTCAAAATTCAGCGCAGAAGTGAAGCCGAACCCGCCTTCGGACACCGCTGCGATATGGTCCTCCCGCAGAAGGCCCATTGTGCGGGCGATCTCGTGAATCTCGGTCCCAGGGAATGCATGCAGAATTGCCGCCGAAGCATAATCCGGCCGCACCTTGACATTGAGGTCCACCGTCTCCCAATCGGTGGCCAGATCACCGCCGGGAATCGCCAGAATGTTAGCGGTCACCAACCGAATGCCCGCATCGCGAATGATCCGGCCCGCCTCGACGATGTCGGCGTCGAGCATTCTCCGCTTGAGAACGTCGCGTCTCAGGCGCTCGTTCCCGGCCTCGATACCCATCATGATCCGGTGACACCCGGCGTGATCGAGATCCGCGATCACCTCTTGATCGACGCAGTTCGCTCTAACCAGGCAGGTGAACGGCAGCCCGATCTCGTTCCGGTAGCGCCGGGAGAACTCCTTCACCCATTCCGGCTGCAGGGTGAAGAGATCGTCCATGAAGCGAATGAACCGCGCTCCCTCGTTCTTGAGCAGTCTCAGCTCGCGGATGACGTGCTCGACGCTGCGCCGCCGGACCAGCTTACCCTTTCCGTGATACAGCTTTCGGTAGAGGTGGTTGTAGCAGTAGGTGCAGCCATATGGACAACCGCGGCCGGTCATCACGATGGCGTGGAACGTCGGCTCCGCAAGCGCCTCGGAGAATGCCGCACGGTCGGGCAACGGCAGCTCGTCAAGATCCTCGATAAGGGGCCGCAGGGGGTTCCGGTGGATGACGCCGTCGTGCTTGATCCACCAGTTTTCGATGGCATTTGGTGATTGCCCCTCGTCGAGGGCGCGAATCAGATCGAGTAGGGCATACTCGCCTTCGCCCATGCAGATGCCGTCGATGCCCTCTTCCTCGACAAGCTCCGGAAAGTACGTTGGATGCGCACCACCGAATACTGAAAAGAGGTCCGGTCGGCGGGCCTTGATGCGGCGGTTGAAATCGACATAGGTATTCGCCAGGGCCGATGGGGTGCTGAATGCCAGCACAGCCCGTTCTTCCGATCTCAGTCGGTCCAGAATCAGATCCACGTCGGTGGGAACAACCTCGGACCGGAACCCGTTGTCCTTGAGCACCGCGGAGAGCGTCATGATTCCGGGATACTGACTGTGCTCGGCCTCGAGCTGGTGAACCGGCCACAGAATCAGCATCACGCGTCCAACACGGCGTTCACCCTGGTCACCAGATATTCCCGAAGCCTTGGCATCGTCTTCACCAGACCTTCCAGATTCCCCAGAACCTTGTACCGGACCGGTCCAAGCTCGAGGGGTGTTTCATCCACGAGATCGAGAAACCACTCGATGGTCATGCCGTTGCAATCCCATAGCGCAGCGGTGGTGTTCGCCTCAATGATAGCGCGTGCTCGTCTCGCCGAACACCACGCCTCTCCACTCTCCAAGGCGGCATGATGCTTCTCGCGCCAGAGCTCGAGAATCTCGAATTCAGGGAATAACAGATGAACCCACGGGATCGGCACATAGGTAAAGAGGTGGGCGCCCCACGGCGAGAGGTACGGCGGAAACGAAATCAGGAGACGGCCGCCGTCGCGCAGGACCCTCGCACACTCGGCCAGGACCGCACCCGGGTCCGGCAGATGCTCGATGACATCCAGAAGGAGAACGACATCGAAGCAGCCACTGTCGAAGCGGAGACTGCTACCGCACTGGGCCTCGAATCGAACGGCGGACCCACCCAGATCACGAGCCGCCTCTGTTGCCCTCCGAATCTTCTCATCATCGGTATCGATCCCGATCACCTCGAGGGCGCCGCTGCGGGCCACGGCGAAGGTCTTGGCGCCCAACCCGCAACCGAGATCGAGGACGCGTTCGCCGTCGACGTTGCCCTTCGGGCCGAAGTCGTCGAGGAAGTCTGCCCTACCCTCCCCCAGCTGCCGGCGGTACTCCTTCTCATCAGTCGTGTGCTTGGCGGTGGGCGTCGAGAACAGCCGCCGACCGAAGGCCGTGCTGCAGACCCGGTTCACAGGGCGACACCACACAGCGATCAAACCATCCCTTCTTCGACGAGAGCCTGATACAACATCCGCAGACTCCGTCCGTGGCGCTCGGGTGTGTACGACTTGGCCCATGCATCCGCAGCATTCGACCCCATTTCGACGATCCACTGCGGGTCTGCCAACAGCCCGGAAAGGCGTTCGGCGAGATCGGCCTTATCACCGCGATCGACCAGAGCTCCCGTCGTACCGTCCTCGACGAGCTCGGGCACTCCTCCAATCCGGGTCGCGACCACAGCCCGGCCGTGAGCAAAGGCTTCGAGAACCGATACCGGACAATTCTCCATCCAGAGGGTGGGGAGCACCACCAATCCCGACTCGGCAAAGCAACGCCCGAGGGCTTCCGGACCCAGCGCGCCTACGAAGGCGACCTCCCGCCCCATGCCGAGTTCTGAGGCCGACCGCTCCAGAGCTGGTCTTTCCGGACCGTCCCCGGCGACGACCAATCGCGCCTCCGGGTGATGGGAGAGCACCTCCGGCATGGCCCGGATAAGCACGTCGACGCCCTTCTCCCGGCCAAGCCTGCCTGCGAAGAGCAGGGTCGAAGGCCGTTCCACGGGACCTGCCGGCCCGACAAGCGGAGCCTCTGCGAAATTCGGGATGTGAGTCACCCCCCGGACCCCCAGGCTTCGCTCCATCCACCGGCCGAGGTGACGTGACGGACTGACGAAGCGATCGACGAGCCGTACCAGCATCCGGCGGTGCCAGCCGATCTTGAGCCACCGCAGCGCGTTGTACGCCAGCCACCGACGCCCCTCGTGAGAACCCCTGCAGTCGGAAACCGCGCAGCTGCCGGAGTAACCTGTTTCGCAGGGTCGGTCGTCTCCGGTGATCATCCACTTGCGTGGGCAGACCCACGCGTAATCGTGCACCGTCATGACCACCGGAACTCCCGCCGCCGCAGCGGCCCCCAACGGAATCGGGGACAACCGCATCCAGAGGTTGTGCGCGTGGACCACGTCGGGAGCGTGGCGGTCGATGAGCTCCTGCAGCTGGCCCCGGTGCCGGCGCCCGTACCACCGGCTCACCGCACCGCCCAGCAGCCCGGCCTCCGGCGCCCAGACGACGCAGTCGACACCGGCGTCGGGCAGGATCGTCTCAAGGGTGGACAGGTATCGCTGAACCCCGCCCATCATGGACATGTCGTCGGTCAGATGGAGGACCTTCATGCCCGGCCCGCCGGCCGCGTTTCGCTGATGCAGTCGAGCAAGACGCTCTCGAGGACCTCACCAATCCGTTCCCAGTCGAACCGGGCGTCCACGAGCCGTTTCCCGTTCTCGGTTGTCGCGCGGTTGAGCTCCTCGTCGGTGAGAATCCGAACACAGGTCTTGGCGATGTCCGTAGGGTCGCCACCCCTGCACAGCAGACCGGTCACCCCGTCCTCGATGATGTCGGGAATCCCGCCGACGTCGCTGCCGACAACGGGCGTCCCGCTGGCCAGGGCCTCCAGGAGAACCACGCCGAGCCCTTCGACCCGGATCGAAGGAAGAACCAGAAGATCCGCCGACGCCATGTGCGCCGGGATGTCTGCGCCGTTGACCCGGCCGACCACGGTCACCAGAGACTCCGCTCCCACCTCCGCGATGGCGGCTCGGATCCGACCCTCGTCGGGACCGAAACCGACGAGACCCAGCCGAGCGTGCGGAAGCTCCGCCGCGACAATCGGCATCGCCCGCACCAGATCGGGGACGCCCTTGCTGGGAGAGAACCGGCCCACGAAGACCAGCTGCGG
This sequence comes from Thermoanaerobaculales bacterium, assembly GCA_036351195.1. Classification (GTDB taxonomy): domain Bacteria; phylum Acidobacteriota; class Thermoanaerobaculia; order Thermoanaerobaculales; family Sulfomarinibacteraceae; genus JAHECW01. The sequence goes on from JAZBOQ010000106.1 coordinate 44,728, forward strand.
TGAGCCGCCACCCAGGGCCCGGCGGATCTCGTCGGAGGCGAGGTGCTTGCCATGGCGCCGGGCATCCACCCCCATCGGCACCGGCACGATCCTGGCCGCTGGAAAGAGCTGCGTGACCAGGCCGCCGCTGCGCCGGCTGTTCACCGTGCACACGCAGCTTCGCCGCAACACCCACCGGTCGAGCATCTTGAACAGCGGGTTGGTGGTGAACACGTCGCTGCCGTGCGCCGTCGCGACGACCGGCAAACGCGCCGAGCTTCCGGCCAGCACCCCCATGAGACCGCTGGTGATGAGCCAGTGGCAGTGGATGACGTCGTACGACCCCGTGGTGACCTCGCGCATCACCGCCGCCGCCTGCGCGGCTACGAAGAACGGCAGGTTGACTCGCGCCAACCAGCTCTTGCGCAGGTTCGGAAGAATGCCGCCGTTGTAGCACAGGCGTTGCGCCGACAACGGCAGAAAGTAGCGAAAGCGGCGGACCCGAACACCGCCGAGGCTCTCCTCCACCGCCGAACCCGGCGCGTGCGGCGCCAGCGTCGTCACCGAGTGACCGCGGCGGACGAGCTCGCGGTTCAGCGCCAGCACGTAGGCCGGCTCGCTGTCCCCGTCAAACCGCGGGTGGGTGGTGGCGATGCTGAGAACCTTCAACCTGTTCGTTGTCCCGATGCCGTCAATGCTCCGTCATCGTAGCAACACTCGGCAACCCGGTCCCGGGAATCACACACTTTTTCCCAACCTCTCGCCGGGTTAAGGTTGGTTGATCATGAGGGCTCGCTCGAACGAGACCGCGCACGCAGGTTCTTTCGTCGACTTCGCCGGGAGCCGCTGGGCCGTTGCAGTGTTTCTGGTCGTCGTGATCTGCGGCGGAGCCCTTCGCCTGTCGGGCCTCAAAGAGATCGGCCTCAATGGGAGCGACAACACCTACTACACCAACATTGCCCGGCAGTGGTCCCAGGGCAATCATGTGTATGCCGTCGGCACCGACCGTATCGCGTACTACCGTCCCGTCATCTTTGCGGTCTATGGCGCCGCCGTCAGTCTGCTCGGGTTCGACGACACCTCGATCAAGGCCGTCAACGCATACCTCGACACCGGCAACATCATCCTGGTCTTCTTCCTGGCCCTCGTGTTGTCGCGCCGCGACCCCTGGGCCGCGGCGTCCGCCGCCACCATCTATGCTCTCCTCCCGTTCACCATCCTCGTCTCCAGGTCCGAGCTCTCACACACCCTCTCCACGTCGACCCTCCTGGCGGCGATGATCCTGCTCGCTCTCTGCTGGAGCTCGAGAAACCGCTATGCTCGACTGGTCCTGGCGTTTCTCGCCGGGGTCTCCACCGGCCTCTGCGCCCTGACGCACGAGGAGATGATCTTCGCCGCTGCGGCGCCGTCGATTCTGCTCCTGCTCGCTCCGTCTCCCTCGACGAGCTCCCTCCGAGCCCGCCTGGCGGCAGCCGGTTGCCGCGCCGGGTCGTATCTCTTCGGAGTCCTCCTCATCGCCAACGGCATGCTCCGGGCGCACCAGGGAGAGGCCCAGGGCCGGGCGGCCGAAATCATGGTCAAACGCATCAGTCACTCCCACTACTCGCCTTTCTTCGACCGGCCGGCCAAATACCTCTGGAACGCCCTCAACGCCACCAGCTCGACCGTCGTCACCACCCTGGTGATCGTTCTGCTGATCCTCCTGGTCGTCGGCTTCGTCCGCCGATTCTCGGCAGGTCGGATCGAGCTCCGGCTGCCGAGCCCTCCCATCGAGGACCTACCGCTGTGGACCGTCATCGGCCACATCTTTGTGTTCTCCTTCTTCTTCAGCTACTACGCGGCCCGTCTTTTTCTCCCCCTCATGGCTCTGGTCATCGTCTGGCTCGTGGTCAGAATCCGTGGCATGACCAATCGGCGTCTCGGTCCGCGGGCATCCCTCGCGGTGGTGGCCGTCCTCACCGTCGTTTCCGTCGCGGCCAACATCGGCCGCAACGCGACCTTCGTCGACTCGATGGCGTCCCACTTCGGCACCTGGACACCGTACTCCCTGGCCGCCGATCTCAGACCGGGTTCCGGTTGGGCCACCTTCCAGCGGCTGCGCATGCGGACCGGCTGGGCACGCCTCCGCTACGACGAGCTCGGCGGCGTGGTGGCCGACGACTCTCGACTTCTGGTCGGCTCCAGCACCCTCCATCCCTTTCCAGGCCGGCGGCCACTCCAGGTCGGTTACTACTTCGGCGACAACGCCGTGTACCTGATCGACCACCGCGAGCCCATCCAACGTCTGATCGACGACAAGGACATCGCCTTCGTTCTCTTCACCACCTACCAGAACGAACCGAAGCAACGCCTCCTGTCCTGGGGCGGCTCCCGGCGTTACCTCTACGGGGGCCGGTGGAGTGCCGTCGAACCGGTCTCTCTCGGCCGAAGCCTGGGTCTCGATGTGAATCAGTACAGCGTTCGGAGTGAATTCGCCCTGCTCCGAGCGTACATGGAAGAACGCGGCGCCCGCATCATCCTCGGGCATCGTGACCTGCTGACTCGCCTGCCGTCGGGGACCGACCCCGTCAGCTTCGTCGTGTGGACCCTCGAACCCGAACGGTGGCCTCCCCTGAAACGGGAGATCGAGGCGACTGCCGAAGCCTTCCGGCTCTCATCGCTGCACCAATGGTCTGAAGCTCTCGCAGTGCTGGAGGCCGCCGACACCGCCGATCTCCACATCATCGGCCGATTCCGGTTGAAGCTGAACGCCGCCCTGGTGCTTTCCGAGAACGGCCGGCTGGAGTCCGCTCGCCGAAGCGTCATCGATGCCATGGAGGTTCTGCCCCGGAGCACCACCGTTTCCACCGCTCTCAAAGAGGCGTACCCGACGGCGGCGGCCACCGAGGAGGCCCTCACCCTTTTTGCCGAGATCCTCACCGGGGAACCCCCTCACCATTCCCAGCGGGATCTTTTGCTCAGCCTCCGGCTCAATCTTTGCGAGCTCTCCCTGAAATCGGGGAGCGCCGCGGACATCATCGCCGGGTTCGAATCCCTTGAGCACGAGCTCGAGAGCCGCGGCACGAAGAAGCTCACCCTGGCCGTCGCCGACTGGTGTTCCGACGCCTCCCGGCAGCTCTCGATGGAGGGTCGCAGGGAAGAAGCTGACGTCGCCGCTCGCGCAGCGGCGGCCGGCCGCCGCCACTTCGATTGAAGCCTGCCCGACGAGTTGATCCCAGTCCACGAGCAGCGCTTCGAGGAGACCGCGTTTCACCGGTCGGTTCTCTGCCGCCGCTGCGATACCATGACCGGTATGGATCAGCACATCGGATGGCATCGCGACCGGGACGCAGCCTCCGCCCAAGCGCCGTGAGCTCACCTCAGGCGGCCGGCACACCCGGCGCCACCAGCACGATCCGTTCGTGGGTCGACCGGTTGGCCGCGACAGAACCTGCCCGATTCTTCGCCGTCGTCGGTCTGGCGGCCGGACTCGCGTTCGCCTTCGTCACACCGCCGTTTCACACCCCTGACGAGCCGGCGCACTTTTTCCGGGCGTACACCGTCAGCGAAGGCCGTCTGCTGGTTCGCGTCCACGGCTATGGCCCGGGCGACCCACTTCCTGAAAGCCTCCACCGAACCAGCGAGATCTTCACCGGTGACGTCAGGTTCCACCCCGAAAGGCGAATTCCACCAGGCACCTGGGCGGCAGGCCGCGCGGTCGCCCTGGAGCCCGCCCGCCGCAAGATCCTCCATTACCCCACCGCGGCGCAGTACTCCGCCGTTCCCTACCTGCCCCAGGGCGCGGGAGTCGCCGTCGGACGATGGCTCGGCGGAGGACCCCTGACGCTGCTTTTCTGCGCTCGCATCGCCAACCTGCTGGCCGGCATCGCTCTACTGACGCTCGCCATTCGCCAGCTGCCCGGCTACCGGTGGTTGGCCGCAGTGCTCGCCCTGCTGCCGATGACGACGACCCTCCGGTCGTCGGCCTCGGCCGACGCTGTCACCACCGAGGTGGCATTCCTCCTGATCGCCACAACGGCCAAGCTCGCCTTCGGGCCAACCGGGGCGCGTCGGCAGTGGGACCTGCCCTTGCTGGCAGTGTGTGCGGTGGCGCTGTGCCTGACCAAGCCGGTCTACTTTCCGCTGGTTCTCACCCTCTTTGCTGTCCGTCTCGATGATCTCCGACCCGCGGCCCGGCGGTGGATCCGGGCCGCCGTCTTTGCCGTCTCGGTCGGCGCCGTCGTCGTGGCGCTGGCACTGTCGATGCCGTCGGTGCAGAGCATCAGCCCCGTGGCCGAAGCCCGGATCGACGATCTGACGCATCGTCCGTGGTCCGTCGCCTGGCTGGTCGTACAGGACCTGGCGACCAACGCTCCGCGCTACGGAGCCCAGTTCATCGGCCGACTCGGCTGGCTCGACACCGAGCTTCCGGCGCCGCTGATCCTCGGCGTCGCGGCGATGCTGATCGCGCTGACCTTCTGTGAACCCGACCGCCACGCTGCTGTCCTCCGGTGGCAGCGCAGTCTCTTCGCCGCCGCGGTGGTGGGGACGGTCTTCGCCATCGGCGGCGCCATCTACGTCTTTCTCGGTCGAATGGATGGGATCCAGGGCCGCTACTATCTCCCCGCCTCGTTGACGGCAGCGTGGATCTTCCACCGAACACGGCGCTGGCCGTTCCCGGCCTCGCAGGGCGCCCGTCTCACGGTGATGCTCACCTCCACCGCGGCCCTGATCGCGGCGCTCGCCGCCGTGGTGCTGCGGTATTACGGCTGACGCGGCTCGCTGCGCCCAAATTTCAACGCCGCCCTACATCCCGGTTGCCGAAGCCGGGCGATTCGGCAAGAATAGAATCACGCTCGTCATACGGTTTCTCAGAAACACCAACATTTCGACGAAGGGCTCGGCCCATGCAGCACGACACCGCAGTTCCCATCGGTTCCGGAGGAATGGGCGAGGTCTTCAAGGCGTGGGATCCTGACCTGGAGCGCTTCGTCGCCCTCAAGTACCTTCGCCACGACGACCCGGTGCTGGTCGAGCGGCTCATGCGCGAGGCGCGGGCACAGGCCCGCGTCGATCACCCTTCGATCTGCAAGGTCTACGAGGTCGGCGAAGAAGACGGCCGTCCCTTCATCGCAATGGAGTATGTCGACGGCGATCCTCTCGACGTGGCCGCGGCCCGGCTCAGCCTCGAGCAGAAGGTCCTCCTGGTGAAGAAGGTCGTCGAGGCGATTCAGGCGGCGCACGCTGCCGGCCTCGTCCACCGCGATCTCAAGCCGGCCAACATCCTCGTCACCGATCGCGATGGGGCACCCCACCCCTACGTCCTCGACTTCGGCATCGCCCGCATCGAAGAGGTGGCGGGCCTGACCATGACCGGCCAGGTCATGGGCACGCCCGGTTATCTCTCGCCGGAGCAGGCGCGCGGTGATCTCAGCTCCATCGACCGGCGCACCGATGTCTTCTCGCTCGGCGTCATCCTCTACGAGCTGCTCTCCGAGACGCGGCCGTTCCAGGGCGACAGCCACGTGGAGGTCCTGCTCAACCTGCTCGAGGTCGATCCGCCGCCGCTTCGGTCGATCGCCCCTCAGATCCCCCGAGATCTGGAAACGGTCGTCATGACCTGCCTCGCAAAGGACCCCGAACGCCGCTACCCCTCGTCACGAGCGCTGGCAGACGACCTCGATCGCTTCCTGGCCGGGGAGCCGGTCCAGGCGCGGCCGGTGGGGCTCGGCGAGCGGCTCGTCCGCAAGGCGCGAAAGCACCCGTTCACTTCCGCCGCCATCGCCGTTGCCGCGGTCGCGCTGATCGCCCTGATTGCCGGCGGTATCGGCGGTTGGGTCAAGTACACCGTCGACCTCAAGCGCGAACGCGATGTCGCCGAGGCGAACGCGGCGGAGGCCCGAGAGGTCACCAACTTCCTCATCGAGGTCTTCGATTTCGCAGATCCCGAGCAGGCCAAGGGTAGGGAGGTGACCGCCCGGGAGATCCTCGAAAAGGGCGCCGAGAAAATCGACACCGAGCTCGGCGACCGGCCCGAGATCCAGGGACGGCTCTACGGCATCATCGGCGAGGTCTTCTCCAGGCTCGGCGACTTCGACCGTGCGGAGCCGCTGCTCGACAAGGCACTCCAGCGGATCACCAGTCTCCAGGACCCGACGCCCGAGCTCGAGATCGAAGCCAGAGTAAGACTTGCCGACGTCTGCCTCTACCGCAATGAGATTGATCGGGCTGACGATCTCATGGCCCCCATCGAGACGATCATCGCCGAGAATCCGGCCCTCGACCCGAGGTACTCGGTGCAGGCGCTCAAACAGCTCGGATGGTTAGAGAACGAAAAGGGCAATCTAAACGAGAGTGTTCGGATCCTCGACTCCGCCATTGAGCTAGGAACCGCCGCCCTTGGCGTCGACTCACCGCTCATCGGCGACATTCTCAGCGTCCAGTGCATCGTCTTCGAGAAGCTCCAGCGGATCGAAGAGGCCCTCGACGCCTGCGAACGGGCGGTCGCGTCGAGACGCATGGCCTACGGAGATCAGGATCCTCGGTTGGCGACGTCGCTCAACAACTACAGCATTGCCCTCAAGAGCGCGGGCGACTACCGGAAAGCGGTCGACATCGGCGAGCAGGTTCTCGAGATGCGGATCCGGTTGCTCGGACCGGAGCACCCCCGGGTGGCGACGGCGCTCAACAACCTCGGCCTGGCCTCCAAAAAGCTCGGTGAGCTCGATCGCGCCGAGGGGCTGTATCTCCGGTCGCTCGAACTCCGGCGAACGATCTATGGCGAATCCCACCCGAGAGTTGCGCTCGTCGTAGGCAATCTCGCAGGTGTCTACGCAGAGCGCGGAGAGCTTGAACGCGCGCTCGAGTCCTATCGGGAGTCGGTGGCGATCTATGAGGCGACACTGGGGCCCGAGCACCCCGCGATCACGAGCCCCCTCGGCCGAATGACCAAAATTCTCGCGGATCAAGGGCGGTTCGCAGAAGCGGAGCAGGTCAATCTTCGGGTTGCGGAAATCCTGGAGAAGAGCCACGGTCCGGAAGCGCCGTCGCTGGTGAGCTGTCTCGGGCGGATCAGCGCAAACCGAGTCGCCATGGGCCGATACCGCGAAGCTGAAAATGCACTCGATCGCGCCCGATCGATTGCGGTCGTCAACTGGGGTGAGGGCTCGGAGGCGGTCGAGCAGATCGACTCCAAGCTCGCCGAAGTCCGTGCCGGGGCTGCGGAGTCGTGAAGCACGACATCGATGAAATCGGATGCCGGGCGCCGGAACCGCGTTGCCGGGCTAGCGAAGTATTCATGAGGGATCTACTGCGGCCGACGATGCATCCGCGCCGGCCGAATCACGAGATGACGAGCTGCTTCATCCTCCGGTACAGGGTCGAGACCCCGACACCCAGTCGCTCGGCCGCCGCGGGGACGTCGCCACCGCACTCGCCGAGAACGCGCTCGATGTGGCTCTTCTCGGCACGTTCGAGGATCGTCTTGAGATCATCGGCAGCGGAGTCGGCGTCAGCACCCTCGGTGAACGCTGACTGGAGTCGCGACGACTCGAGCAGCCCGCCGTCGTCGACGAAGAGCGCGGCGCGCCCCATCTCCCTCTCGAGCTGGCGAACGTTGCCAGGCCAGTCGTAGGACCTCAACGCAGTGAGGGCGGCACGGGAGATTCCCGCCGCCTGGACGCCACGTTCGACGCATGCGCGGCCGAGGAAGTGGGCGGCGAGGTTGGGGATGTCCGCCCGCCGCTCGCGGAGCGGCGGCAGCTCGACCACCCAATCCGAGATTCGGTGATACAGGTCGCTGCGGAAGTCGCCGTCGTCGAGCATGAGCTCGATGTCACGGTTGGTCGCCGACAGAACCCGAACGTCGGCCGGTCGGGCATCGTGGCCTCCAATGCGGTAGACCTCGCCTTCAGCGAGCACCCGAAGGATCCGCGCCTGGGTTTCTGGCGCCATGTCGCCGATTTCATCGAGAAAGAGGGTCCCGCCGTTGGCCGATTCGAACTTCCCGGCGCGGGCGTCGACCCCGGTGGCCACACCACGCTCGACCCCGAAGAGCTCGCTCTCGAGAAGGTCGCGGGGCAGCGCGGCGCAATTGAGGGTCACCAGCGGTTGATCCGCACGATCCGAGGCGGCGTGAAGATAGCGAGCCAGCAGCTCCTTGCCGGTGCCCGACTCGCCGCGGATGAGCACGCTCACCCGGCTCGGCGCAATCCTGGCCGCCTGCTCGTAGATCTCGCGCACTGTCGGAACCAGGGTCGGCGGGTCCGGCAGCCGCGGCGGTTCGCGCGTTTCGACGGGTGAGCGAACGTCCTGCGCAACCCGGGCCCCCGCCGCACTCACCAGCGCCGCCGCGGCCCGCAGCAGTGGCTGGAAGGCACTGGCCAGCGCCGCCCCGGGGAAAGCAACCCTGAGCTCGACGCCGTCGCCGGCCGAGACGGTCACCTCGGTGATCGGATCGGAGGTCTCGCGTTCGCCCGTAAAGAGAACCCCGGCCTTCCCCGCCGTTGGCTGCAGCACCTCGACCCGTCGGCAGGGCAGGCTGCGGAGCAGCGCGGCGCCCACCGCACGGGCGACCTCGTCCCGGCCGTCACCGCGGGCCAACCGCTCCACGAGCTCGGGAAGGTAGCCGAGGCTGAATGCCTCGAGAACCGTCGGACCGATGGTCGACGGCGGTTCATCCTGGTCTACGTCCTGTCGTCGGTGCACGGCAACGGGGGCCCCGGGGATCTCGATTCCCGTCTCGAGGTCGTCCTGCCCCACCTGCTCCACCGTCGCCTCCACGCTGCCGAAGCGAAGGGGTGTTCCCGGCGCCGCAATGGTCGGCTCGTCGATCTTCGATCCGTCGACGCGGGTTCCGTTTGACGATCCGAGATCGACGACAACGACCCCACCGTCCGACACCGCCACCGATGCGTGGCGGCGCGACACGGTGGGATGGCCGAGGCGGAGGTCGGCGTCTCCTCCCGAACCGACCACCTGCTCCCTGGAATCGAGAGGAAACCTGTTCACCCGGTCGCCGATTCTGACAACGAGTCTGACGGTCATGGCTGAACCATCATAGCGCGATGCCTTCATGGAACCCGATGAGGGCTACGCCAACGGATGCCACGGCCACAGGCGATGAGGTTTCCGCGTTCCGAACCAGGGTCCGACCACCGTCCGGACGGCGCGTTGTGAGGAGTTGTAAATCCCGGGGGTCTCCGACGCCGGCAGCGATATCCTCGTTTGGTGGGACCCCAGACCAAACGCCCAGTGACAGCCGCGTACGCCACGGCGACGATCCTGGCGGCGATCGCAGTGCTCTGCCCGCCGCCGATCACGGCCTCGATGCCGCCGACGCCGCCGGTGGCCGACGCCGGCCCCGACCGCTACGCCGACTGGGCCCCGATTCGGCTCGACGGGAGCGGATCCCGCACCGGGGACGGCGATCCCATCACCGACTTCGAGTGGTTCCAGATCTCCGGCCCGGCCGTCGTCATCTCCGACCCCCACGCCGCGGCCCCCGAGATCGACGGCATCACCCAGACCGTCTTCATTCAGACCGTCGAGATCGGCCTGAAGGTCGGCGACGGCGGGCTCGTGAGCGAGCCCGACATTGTCCGAATCGTCATCGTTCCCAGCATGAGCCACCGGAGTTTGGAGCTGATCAATCCACCCTTCCGACCCGAGCTGCCGACGTTGATCACCTTTGGCGGAGGCGACTGCGTCGACGGCGGCCCGATGCGGCTCGAGGGCGTCTGGAGGGACCGGTTCAACATCATCACCGGGTGGTACTTCCATCCGTATGCCGACCACGCCTACCAGGTGATGGTGATGCTGTCCGAGATGGCGCCGGAGTACGATCAGGCCATTCAGACCATCGGCTTCAGTACCGGCGGCAACCCCGCCTCGCGGGTCGCCAACATCATCAACGGATTCTTCCCCGATCCTCGCTACGCCGTGCACCGGATGACCATCCTCGACGCCTACTGCGACGACAACCTCGACCGGGAGGTGGCGATCTTCCGCTCGAACCCCGTCGCCGGCGAGCCGGCCTGGGCCGAGGTCTACCGGTCGGCGCCGGAGCCGATCCCCGGCGCGTTCAACGTCTCCTTCCACCCCGGGGGTGATCACAACACCCCGTTGGAGTGGTTCGTCGACTCTGCGGATCCGCTGAACTGGCCGGACGAGGACCCGTACAACGGCGGTGTGACCGCCGGCTTCTTCCTGTCGGTGGGGGGCCCGGGGCGCAACCTCCGGCTCGAGATCGACGACCTCCGCTACTACCTGGAGTGCCCGCACGTGAGCCCGGACTGTCTGCGGCCGGTCGATCCCGACGCACACCCCGGCCTGGTCCTCGAGCCGGTGGCCCTGATCGGTCCCGAGCACGGCGCCACGGCGCGGCCCGGCGGCGAGATTCTGAGCTGCGAACCGAGCCGCCACGCAATTCGCTATGAGCTCTTGCTGGGCCCCGGGCCGGACGAGCTCCAGGTCGCGGTCGGTCCGTCGCCCGCACCCCCGGTGGTGCAGGTCGTGGACCTGCCGTTCGAGCCCACCTACTGGACCATCCGGGCGCAGGACGAATTCGGCTCGTCGGACACCCCGATACCGCGTGCGCTGTGGCGCGGCGCGTGCGATCCGGTGCGTCGGAACTCCAGGCGAGTGGTCCCCGACCCATAGCCCACCGTTCCAAGATTCGACGGGTTTCCACACCGGGCCACGTGCTACGCTCATGGTGCACCCATGAACGAACCACCCAAAGTCGAGGCTCCGGGGATGAACGAGGACCATCGCGCCCAGGGCGACAGCGGCATCGACCACAACGCCGAGGTCGCATCTCAGCAGCCTTCGTTCCCCGGCGGCAGGCTGACGATGCTCTCGACGGCCTGCGGCGTCGGTCTGGCACTGGCGCTGATCGACCTGGGGCCGCGCGTGACGAACCTCGCACCGGACTTCGGCTGGCTGCGCTCCATCGCACTTCCGGGAGTCCTCAGCGCCGGCGTCATCAGCCTTGTGTTCCTGACGCTGCTGGTGGGGCTGAACCTCGTTCTCCGCCAACGCGGCAGGTTCTCACTGGATCTGGCCTGCGGGCTGGCGGCCGGACTGTTGCTGATTCAGATCCTGCTGCTGCTGATTGACCTGAAGGTGGATCAACCCGGGCTCGAGACACTGAAACGAGCGACGGTGATGACCGTCATCGGTGCGGTGTTTGCGATCAGCGCGTGGGCCCTGCTGCGGCGCATGGAGCCCGATCATCCGGTCCGCAGGTCCCTCATCGTGCTGCTCCAGCTCGCGCCCCTGCTGTCGCTGGCGGGTGTCCTGCTGCTACACGCCAACCGCTTCCACCTGCAGCCCACGGCCTCGCTGCGTTTCGTGGCCGCCAACGGCGCGGTGCTGAGTGGTCTTGGAGTTCTCTTCCTATGTCATTACCGGCGGCGACGTGAGCAGAGCCGGCTGGGGCTGGGCATGTTGGTCGTCCTGATTGGCGTGACAGCATCGGCCGGCCTGACCGAGCAACGTCGGTGGCAATCCGTTTCCCCAACGGAGACCGCGGCCGACGTTGCGATCGATCGACCCTCGGTGCTCATGCTGACGGTGGAGACCCTTCGGGCCGACCACCTCTCCTGTTACCAGGGGTCCGTGTCCACCCCGGCCATGGATACCCTGGCTCGCGACGGCGTGCTCTTCGAGCGCGCTCTCGCTCCGGCGCCGTGGACGGTGCCGTCTCTGGCTTCCATCCTCACCGGGCTGGAACCGCTCGTGCACGGGACCACCACCGCCAAATCAGCACTCGACCCCCAGCTGACGACCATTGCCGAGCGCCTCGGCAACGTGGGATACCGCACTGCGGCCCTGACCGACAACCCTTTTGTCCGGCTCGCACGTCTCGGCCGAGGTTTCACCCATTTCAATCCCTATCCGAAAAACTGGGGCGGACCGGTGCATCGGCGTTTCCTGCGGCCGATTTTCCAACTCCCGGGGGTCCCCGCCTGGTGTCGCCAAGAGGTGACCGCCCGCGAGCTCACCGACGAAGCCATCGACTGGATTCAGCGGCACGGCAACGAGCGCTTTTTTCTCTGGCTGCATTACTTCGACCCGCATCAACCGTACACCCCGCCACCCGAGTTCAGCTCGCTTCCCCCCCACGCCCATCCCCGAATCGATCTGCAGCGGATTCGCATGGGATACGACCGGGTCGACCCGGAGCTGCGCAGCCGGCTCCAAACCCTGTACCGGGATGAGATCCGGTTCACGGATCACTCCATCGGCCGCCTGTTGCGAGCGCTCCGTGACCTGGGGCACTACGAGGACACCCTCATCGTCTTCACCTCTGACCACGGTGAGGAGTTCTGGGAACACGGAGGCTTGGAGCATGGACACACGCTGTACGACGAGCTCCTCCGGGTTCCCCTGGTGGTGAAACCCGCGCGCCCCGGGGCGAGCGGGCTGCGCTTGAGCGCGCCGGTCTCGATCGTGCAGATCGTCCCGACGTTACTGGAGCTTCTGAGCCTGGAGGGCTCGGATCAATATCTTCCATCGCTGGCGGGTCACTGGCGAGACGACCTGCCCCCACCCGCGGTGCGACCGCTCTACGCATCGTCACTCTCGGTAGGAGAACCACGGACAGCGGTGACCAGCGGCGGCTACAAGCTCATCCGCTGGGACCACTCCGACATCGAAGAGCTCTACAACATCGCAACCGATCCGCGGGAGCGCCACAATCTGAGCTTCGTCGAGCCCGAGGTGCTCGCCCACCATCGCGAGCTGCTCGAGTCCTTCACCCAGGCTGCAAGCCGATTGGGACACCAGCTCCGCGGAGAGGCCGAAACCCACCGCTATTTCGACCCGGACAAGTCGCAGCAGCTCAAGGCGTTGGGTTACGTGGAGTGAGTTGGTCGTCGGGGGGCGTTCGCGGCCGATCACTCGAGGCGAGGCGCCTCCACACGTCGCCAGACCTCGTACTCCCCGGTGTCCAACGTGAGCTGGTAGCGCTGCTCCGGCGACAGGATCGGTGACAGCGACTCTCCGGCCGCAAACCGTTGCTCGTGCGACCGCGAGCGAGGGCCTTCCGTATCCGCGACCAGGTGGTACGCGAAGTCGATGCCGCCGATCTGTCGGCGCACCGGCTGCGGCTGCTCTCGGCGGAGCAGCACCCAGACCGGTGGGTTGTCCCGATAGAAGGCGCGGGTCGCGGCCTGCTCCTCCGGATCGACGAAGGTGAAGTAACGGGGCAGGGTTCGATACGGCCGCGGGGCGTCCAGCAGCACGAACATCGGCGTACCCCAGCTCACCGGAAAAATGGTCTCGGTGGAGCGGTAGCCGGCCTCCCGCATGGCTGCCGCCAGGTCTTCCGAGGGCGACGGAAGCCGCTTCACCAAACGGTAATGAACCACCTCGAGCTCGGCCAGAGCCGTGGCGGCGAGCAGCGGCAGCAGACAGATGACCGGGATGAGCAGACCGGGAAGACGGGTCGTCTCGTGTCGCCGCAGCGACCGATCCAGGAGGCTGGAGCCGATCAGCAGCGCCGGCACCATCAGGGTCAGAGAGTAGCGCCATTGGCCGTTCTCCAAGACAACCCGCACGAGCTCCAGACCCACGATCGTCGCCCCCAGTACCGACTGCCTGCGGTAGCCGTTTCTCCAGCCCAGCCAGAAACCGGCCACGGCAGGGATCAGCAAAAGGACCAACCGCGTCTCGATCAGTCGCAACAGCAAGCGCCGAAGATCATCGAGCCCCGGCACGGTCGGCGGGTGAAAGCTCGCGGGCCAAACAAAGCTCTGGAACCACCACTGAGAAGTGTCGTCGAACAGCGCGAGCCAGACAACCGCGGCTGCCACCACGACTGCGAAGCCAACGAACATCCACCCGAGCATGGCCAGGGCACGAGTGAACCGCTCGCGCTTTTGCCTTCGGCGGTCAAGCTCGCGATGTTCCGGGTCGAAGCATGCAGATACCACGAGTACGCCCACGGGACCGAGGACCAGGGTCGACTTGGTGAGAAACGCCGCAGCGACAGCCGCCCCCCCCGCCGTCGACCATCCGGGGGTGGATCGCATGAACGCCACCATGACCACCCCCAGGTAGCCGACTGCGAAGTCCTCGGGCCGAGCGTTGCCTCCCCACAGGAGATGGGAGTACAGAACGGTGAGCTGGATCAGTGAGATGCCGAGCGCCTCGACCCGAGGGAGATAGGACCGGACGACGACGAAGAGCCCCAACGCTCCCAGGAGATGGAGCAGGGCTTGAGTCGCGGCAGCGGCCTTCATATTCGCTCCAACGAGCCAGACCGCGGGCGCCAGCAGCGCCGTCTGCAACAGACCCTTGGAATCCACCGACACGGTGAATCGATTCAGCGTCTCGACAAAACTGCGAGCGTGCAGCAGGTAGATGGCGAGGTCCGGGGTCAGGTGCGAGGCGAAGCTGTTCGCCACGCACAGCAGCGCCAGCGCTGCAAGCAAGAGCACCAGGGTGCGGCTCATCACATCTCTCACTGGGCCCGAAAAACCCGGTAGGAACCGCGATGGGTGCCGGGCCCAATGGTCAGACCGAGCGCCCCGGTGAGTCGACTGTACCCACGCCAGGGCCCGTCATCGTGTGCATGTTGGCCCCTGCACCGTTCACCGTTCCCGAACCATCACCCCGCCGCTCCCGGAAACGAGAGCATCCGGGGTTGAATGCATGCGGTCCTACTCGACCGAAAAGCTCTGCAGCTCGACCGGCACCACGCCCTGGGCGAGGTTGATCTGGTGGCAGCTGACGCCGGTGATCTTGGAGTCGACGAAGACGCCGGCTCGGGTGATCTCGTGGACCCCTTGGCCGTTGGACACCAGGAGGTTGCCGGTGGGAAGCTCGAAAACACCTCGAGGGCCGTCGATCTCCGCCGTGTACAGCACCGCGACCAGGGTGCCGTCGGGCTGCAGCTCGATGATGCCCTCCTGGGTGCCGCTCCACTCGGCAATCAGCATGTTGCCGTTGGCCGCCCATGCCATTTGCTCGGGGAACGAGTCGACCGGGTAGAAGTCGTCGACGTAGGCCCCGGTTGTGGCGTCGAACCGGTGAATAGCGTCGCTGTCGCTGGCGCCGACGTAGGCGTAGGTGGCGTCGAAGAGCACGTCCCAGGGACCGCCCATGCCGCCGGCGCCGGTGGCCACGAAGTTGCCGAGATAGGCGCCGGTGACCGGGTCGAAGGCTGCCACCGAGTCGGCGTTCGCGCCGTTGGCAACCGTCGCCAGGAGCTGCCCTGTCGTCGGGTGATAGTCGATGCTGCGGCTGTTGTCCAGAATGTCGGTGTTGACGCCTCCGGCGGGGGCGAAGACGCCGACGTAATCTCCGTTGAGGTCATACTCCTGAACCGCGTCGTCGATCTGGTCGACCACCAGGAAACCGAGGCCGTCGCTCTTGTAGAGCGCGCTCTTGGGTGTCGAGAGGTTGGTCGCGTCGGACGGGATGAAGTTCTCCTCGACGAGGGCGCCGGTCACCGGGTCGAACGCCATGACCCTGTCGTTGGTGGAATCCGGAATCAGGAGCAGATCGACATCGCGACCGTCGAAGAACCACGTTCGTTCGGAACTGCCCTGGGTCGGATTCGCGTCGATCTCGAGCCCCTGCTCCTCGGCCCTGAGTGCCGCTGCCGAGGGTTCGTCCGCGCTCACAGCCGGAACGAGTGTGAAAGCGACGACGATGGTCAACGTGGCGATTCCAGCGGATTTCATCAGTCTGTGATTCATCCTTCTCCTCCCGATGGTGGGCTCCCACGCCTCGAGCGGGTCGCGAAAAAGACCCGTTCACAGAGTTGGGAGTTTCCTGAAACTCACGAAGACTGTACCACGGCATCCGAGCCAGGTTGATCGGCGGCCGCACGGTGCGGCACGCAAGGCTTTCGGCCCTCAAAGGTCGCGTCGGAGGGAGCTTCGAGCGACTCGGCGCGGATCAGAACCCCTGGTGCTCGGTGCGCTCGATGATCTCGTCCTGCAGCTCGCGGGAGATGTCGCAGAAGTAGTCCGAGTAACCGGCGACGCGGACGATGAGGTCGCGGTGGCTGTCGGGATCCGCCTGGGCCGCCCGCAGGGTATCGGCGCCGACCACGTTGAACTGGACGTGGTGGCTGTCCATCGCGAAGTAGCCGCGAACCAGGCCGAGCAACAGGTCGATCCCCGGCGTGCCCTCCAGAAGCTGGGGCGTGAACTTTTGGTTGAGCAGAGTGCCGCCGGTGCGCAGTTGATCCATCTTGGCCGCCGACGTGAAAACGGCGGTGGGGCCCTTGCGGTCCGCCCCCTGCACCGGTGAGATCCCCTCCGACAGGGGAACGCCGGCCTTCCGGCCGTCGGGCAGCGCTCCGATCACCGAGCCGAAGTAGACGTGGCAGGTGGTGGGCAGCATGTCGATGTGGTAGGAACCGCCCCGCAGGTTGGGCCGGCCGTCCACTGCCTCGAAGAAGGTCTCGAAACAGCGCACCATGAGGTCGTCGGCGCGATCGTCGTCATTGCCGTACTTGGGCATCTCGAGGAAACGCTGCCGCACCGGCTCGTCGCCCTCGAAATCGCGATCGAGCACCTCGACGAGCTCGGCGAGGCTCATCGCGCCGTCGTCGAAGACGTGGTGCTTGAGGGTCGAGAAGCTGTCGGTGATCGACCCGATGCCCACACCCTGGATGTAGCTCGTGTTGTAGCGTGCGCCGCCGGCGTTGTAATCGAGGCCCTCGGCGATGCAGTCGTCGGTGATGATCGAGAGGAAGGGCGCCTGGGCGTTCTCGGCGTAGGCCCGTTCCCAGACCTCGTTGCCGCGGTGCTTGATATCGACAAAGTGGTTGACCTGGGTCTGCCACGCGGCGAAGAGCTCGTCGAAGTCGGCGAAATCAACCGCCTCGCCGGTTCGGGGGCCGAGCTGCTTGCCGGTGCGCGGGTCAACGCCGTTGTGGAGCGTCAGCTCGAGAATCTTCGGCAGGTTGAAGTAACCGGTGAGAATGTAGGCCTCTTTGCCGAAGGCGCCGGCCTCGACGCAGCCCGAGGTGCCGCCCTCGCGGGCGTCCTCGACGGTCTTGCCCTGGCGGACGAGCTCTTTGACGACGGCATCGGCGTTGAAGACCGAGGGGAAGCCGTAGCCCTTGCGGATGACCTCGAGCCCGGCGCGGAGGAATCGGTCGGGGTTCTTCTCCGAGAGCTGAAGGTTGTTGGACGGCTGCAACAGGTGCATCTCGTCGATGATCTCGAGCAGCAGGTAGGAGACCTCGTTCACCGCGTCCTCGCCCGAGCGGGTGAGCCCGCCGATGTTGATGTTGGCGAAGTCGGTGTAGGTGCCGCTTTCGGCGGCGGTGACCCCCACCTTGGGCGGCGCCGGGTGGTTGTTGAACTTGACGAAGAAGCAGCCCAGCAGCTCCTTGGCCCTCTCCCTGGTGAGGCTGCCGTCGGCGACGCCGCGCTCGTAGAACGGTCCGAGGTGGTGATCCAGGTGGCCCGGGTTGAAGGCGTCCCAGCCGTTGAGCTCGGTGATCACCCCCAGGTGGTAGAACCAGTAGCCCTGGAGTGCCTCGTGAAAGTCGCGGGGCGGGTGCTCGGGCACCCACTCACAGACCTCGGCGATGCGCTGGAGCTCGGCGGAGCGCTCCGGATCCTCTTCGGCGGCCGCCATCTCCCGCGCGAAAGCGGCGTGACGACGCGCGTAGACGATGGCGGCGTCGGCGGCGATATCCATGGCCTCGAGCTGGTCGCGCCTGGCGCGGGTCTCGTCGTCGTCGCCGACGAGGGTCTCCAACACCACCGCGATCTCCTCGCGGAAGTCCGCCAGGCCCTTTCGGTAGAGCTTGCCGTCGGCCACCGTGTGGCCCGGCGCCCGCTGCTCCATGAACTCGGTGAAGATCCCCGCCGCGTAGGCGTCGTGCCACTCCTTGGGAAGGGCGTCGAGGCACCGCTCGCGCAGGGTGCGCCCCTGCCAGTAGGGGATGACCTCGTCGGCGTACCGAGCGATGTCATCGAAGCCGACGCGGTAGCGGGTCAACGGCCGCGAGTCGAGGACCTCGAGGTCCTCCACCGTGTGGATGGTGATCTCGGGATAGGTTGGGGTGGCCTTCGGGGCATGCCCTCGCTCGCCCACGATGAGCTCGCCGTCGCCAATGTAGACCGTCTTCTCCGAGCACAGGTGGTGGAACGCCCGCGCCCGGAGCACCGGCGCCGGCAGACGACCCTCGTGCTCGCGGTAGAACTCGGTCATCAGTACGCCGCGCTCGATGGAGATCGACGGCTCGGTGTCCAGGCTCGTGCGCCGCAGCCTCTCAACTCGCTCGTTCATACGCACCTCCGATACAGACCTCGAGGCCCTTCGCCCTCAATAACGCGGCCACCGCAGCCACTTCGTCGTCGCCGGGCGTGCGGAAGGTCTCGGCCGGCGGTTCCTTGCCGAGTCGCCGCCACTTGTCGACGCCGATGGCGTGGTAGGGCAGCACGAAGACCGGGTGGCGCCGGGGCAGCGAGCCGACGACGCTCGCCAGCGCCTCGAGGTTTTCTTCGTCGTCGTTGAATCCGGGAATCAACGGCACGCGGACCCAGATCTCGGTCTCGGTCCGGCCGCTGAGCTCCTGCAGATTGTCCAGAATGGGAACGTTGGCGACCCCGGTGCGCGCCTCGTGCGCCGTCGGGTCAATGTGCTTGAGGTCATACAACAACAGGTCGGTCCGGCGCGCGATGTCGCAAACCACCTCGCTCGGTGCGAAACCGCTGGTGTCCACCGCCGTGTGCAGGCCCCGCTCTCGACAGGCGTCGAGACAATCGGCCAGAAACGCCGCGTAGTTCAAGGGCTCGCCGCCCGAGAACGTCACACCGCCGCCGGAGGCATCGAAGAACGGTCGATCCCGCTCGAGCTCGGCCACCAGGTCCGCCACCGTCCACCTGTCACCCCGGCCGATCAGACTCTCCGGGTTGTGGCACCAATCGCACCGCAACGGGCAGCCCTTGAGAAAGACCGTCGTGCGGATCCCGGGTCCGTCGTGGATGGAGCAGCGCTGGATGTTGAACACCGGCGCCCCTATGGCGGAGTCGGTGGCGGCGGTGGCCAAGCTCGTCTCATTCATTCTGCACAAAATGTACGCTTTCACCTTTATCGGATCTTGTATATTTGGAAAGGTCCGACTTCGTATTCGGCATAATGTGTAGGTATTAGGTATTAGGTATTAGGTATTGGGTATTGGGTATTGGGTACTAGGTTCATCGCATGGTCACCACGACGGATCTTTCGTCTATCGTCGCCTCGTCGGGGTACGTCGAGCAGCTCTTCGACCGGGTTCCCGACGTGGTCTTCTTCGTCAAGGACCTCGACAGCCGTTACCGGGTCGTGAACACCACGCTCGTGGAGCGGTGCGGAATGCGCGAGAAATCCGACCTCATCGGCCGCACCACCGCCGAGGTCTTTCCCTCCTCTCTCGGCACACGCTATCTCGAGCAGGACCGGTGGGTGATCCGCTCCGGCGAGCCATTGAACCAGCGACTGGAACTGCACCTCTATCCCAACCGTCACGAGGGATGGTGCCTGACCGACAAGGTCCCTTTGATGGACGCCCGCGGCTCCGTGGTCGGCGTCGCCGGCATCTCTCGCGATCTCGACGTCCCCGACCGCTCCGCCGACGCCGACGACCTCTTTCGGGCGGTGGAGCTTATCCGCTCCGACCCGCTCGACGACCTGGCCGTCGACGAGATCGCCCGCCGAGTGGGGCTCTCGGCCTACCAGCTCAACCGCAGGCTCAAGGACCTGCTGGGCATCACCGCTCGCCAGCTCCTCACCAAAAGCCGCATCGACACCGCGTCACGGCTGCTTCGAACAACGCCCCTGGCCATCAGCGATGTTGCCCAGCAGAGCGGCTACTGCGACCAGAGCGCCTTCACGCGGCAGTTTCGGAAGTCGACGGGTCTGACGCCGAGGGAGTACCGGCAGCGGCATCGCGAGTCGTAGGTCGTGAGTCGTGAGGCGCGGGTCGTCGAGTGGCTACCACGGAAGGCGGTCGAGATCGACGTTGCCTCCCGACAGGATGAGGCCGATCCTCCGGTCTGCGAAGCATTCAGGGTGAGCGAGAACGGCCGCCAGCGGCACCGCGCCCGAGGGTTCGACCAGGATCTTGGCCCGCTCCCAGAGCAGGCGCATGGCGCGGACGATGGTTTCCTCATCGACCGTGAGAATGCCCTCGAGCCGATCGGACAGGATCCTGAACGTCCTGTCCGACAACGAGGTCAGAAGCCCATCGGCGATGGTATTCGGCTCGACCGACGGGTAGAGCGTCCCGTCACGAAGCGAGCGGAAGGCATCGTCGGCCCCGGCCGGCTCGGCCCCCAAGAGCTCGATCTCGGGTCGCAGCGAGCTCACCGTGATCGTCGTCCCGCTCGCCAGCCCTCCCCCGCCCACCGGCGCCATGACGACATCGAGCTCCGGCGCCTGGTCGAGCAGCTCTATCGCGGCGGTCCCCTGCCCCGCAATGACCCTCGGGTCGTCGAACGGGTGAATGAAGGTGGCGCCCGTGCGGTCCTGGACTTCCGAGAGCGTGGTCTCCCGAGCCTCCAGTGTCGGCTCGCACTCGGTGATCAGGCCGCCGTAGCCGGCAACGGCGGCCTTCTTGACCGGCGGCGCCGAACGCGGCATGACGATGTGAGCCGAAATCCCGCGCACTCCCGCGGCCCTCGCCAGCGCCGCGGCGTGATTACCCGAGGAGTGGGTGCAGACACCCCTGGCGGCCTCGTTCTCGTCGAGCGACAGCACCGCATTGGTCGCGCCTCTCGCCTTGAAAGCGCCGACCTTCTGAAGGTTCTCGCACTTGAAGAAGAGCGCCGCGCCGGCGATCTCGTCGATGGACGAGCAGGTCGCCACCGGCGTCCGGTGAACGTGCGGCGCGATGCGCTGAGCGGCGGCGAGGACGTCGTCGATGGTGGGGTCGTTCTGCATTTCGGGATCATATACCCCATAGCCGTCCCAGTGGCAGTCAACAGTGTCACGCACCCTCGGTGGGCCAAGGCCCACCCTACCTGACAGCCCGGAACGCGGAAGCGGAGCGCGCCGGAGACTGCAGCGCCGTAGGGTGGGCCTTGGCCCACCAGATCGCCTCCCGGCTCCCAACAACAGCCTTGAAACCCCGGTCTCGAGCGCCTCCCCAACCCGAGCGCCCCAGAGCTGGAGCTCGGCGGTCCACATCGCAGGCCGGCGCAACGGGTACCGTCCGCGCCCGACGACCCTCACCCCTCCGCGAGATTCTCCAACACGAGAATCGCCTGGTCGCGGAAGGCGCCGCGCTTCCAGTAGCGGCCGGGAACGCGGCCGACCTCGCGGTAGCCGGCGGCGGCGAGCATCCCCATGGAGCGCTCGTTGTCGGCGATGACGGTGGCGATGAGCATGCGCAGCCCGAGGACCTCGAAGGCAAAGCGCGAGCGCACCCGCGCCGAGTCGGTACCGAGCCCTTCGCCCCACCGGTCGAGCCGGCCGATGACGCTGCCCGAGACCGCCACCCGGCTCTGCCAGTCGATGGAGCGCAAGCCCGAGAAGCCCACGTGCTCGCCGTCCAGGGTCTCGATGCCGAACTGGACGTTGGTCCGGTCGGGACGCTCCGAGGCCCGGAAGAACTCCTCCTCGGCGCCGCGGGTGAGGGGCCAGTCGCCGGTCTCCAACCACGCGGTGACCCGCGGATCGTTGAACCAGTCGAGGGCGTTCTCCAGGTGCCGGGCCCGGTCCAACGGCACCAACCGCACCCGCTTGCCTTCCCAACCGTGGACCATCACTCGTTCCCTTCGTCAGTGGTTGTCACCCGCACCGCGTCACCGCGTCGCAGGCCCGTAGCCATGGCCGCGGACCCACCGTTGACGGCGAGCTCGAGAAAGCCGGCCGAACCCTCGAGCAGAACGACCTCGTCACCGTGGGCGTCGCTGTAGGTCTGCACCCGGCGCGCCGAGTGCTCGGGCGACCAGGCGGCCGAGACATCGCCGTTCACCGAACTCCCGGGCAGATTGGTCGCCAGATTGCCGAACCGGTCCACCGAGATCACCGTCGCCTGGAAACCAGATGTAAGCGGTTCCGGGTCGGGCAGAGGACACGAGACCAACAGGTCGGGGTCCACCTCGTCGCCAAGGGCGGTCAGGTCCTCACCGCGGGCGATCCACGCCGCAGCCGGAGCGAAGACGTCGCGCCCGTGGAAGGTCCTCGACGGCTCGGGCAGGCTCATTCTCCGCCAGTCGATCTCCACCACTGTGTTGGCGTTTCTCAGACAGGCGGGAATGCCGTTGTCCGGCGCGACGAGAAAACGACGCCCCAGCGACAACGCCAGAGCCCGCCGGCTGGTTCCGACTCCGGGGTCCACCACCGCCATCACCACGCAGCCCGCCGGCAGATACGGCCAGGCACAGCGCAGCTGAAACGATGCCTCCCAGATGTCGCCCGGCGGCACCAGGTGGTCGAGATCAATCCGCGGGACCCCCGGGGCGTGCTTTTCGAGCACGGCGTGAACCACGCCGACATAATGATCGGAGAGTCCGAAGTCCGTGAGCATGGCGACCGGGCGCATCGAAAAAGAATATCACGAGAGCGATCGAGGGTCGCGCCAAGGCCAACGAATCGAGGAGTTTCCACGTCATCGCCAGGGGTGAGAAGGTGAGAAGGTAAGAAAGTGAGAAGGTGAGAAGGTGAGGAGGTGAGGAGGTGAGCGCTCGCTGCGATCGCTGTGAGAGAGGCCACCGCAAGAGGGATGGAAGGGCACCATCGTTCTGCAACACGCCCACTTTCTAACCTTCTAACCTCTTAACCTTCTAACCCTCTAACCTTCTAACCTTCCAACCTTCTCACTCACTGCTACCATGCTCTTGGAGGCAACACCATGCGTGAAATGCAGCTTCTCCTGGCAGGCCAGTGGCTCGACGGCAGTGATCGGATCACCGTCTGCTCCCCCTACGACGGTCGAACGGTGGCCGAAGTGGCGCGCGGCGGCCCGGAGATCCTCGAACGCGCGGCCTCTGCAGCTCAACGCGCCGCCGAACCCACGGCCGCGCTGCCGCCGTCGGAGCGGGGCGCCATCCTCGAGGGCACGGCGGCCCTGGTGCTCGAGCACCGCGAGGAGCTCGCCACCGCGATCTCCGAAGAGGCCGGTAAGCCCATCAGCCTCGCCCTCGGCGAGGTGGACCGCTGCGCCGACACCTTCACCGAAGCCGCCGCCGTGGCCCGCCACCCCGAGGTCGAGGCCCGCGACCTGGCCGGCTTTGCCTCGGGCCACGGACGCCTCGCGCTGGTTCGCCGGGTTCCGGTCGGCCCGGTCCTCGCCATCACACCTTTCAACTTCCCGCTCAACCTGGTGGCGCACAAGCTCGCGCCGGCCGTCGCGGCGGGCTGCCCCGTGGTGCTCAAGCCGGCCAGCCAGACGCCGAGCCCGGCACTCATGCTGGCCGAGCTCATGGAGCGCGCCGGCCTTCCGGCGGGCGCCTTGTCGGTGATTCCGTCCCGCGGCGCCGACGCCGAGGCCCTCGCCACCGACGATCGTTTCGCGGCCCTGACCTTCACCGGCTCCATGGACGTGGGCTGGCGTCTCAAGGAGCTCGCGTGGAAGCGCCGGGTCACCCTGGAGCTCGGCGGCAACGCCGCCGTGGTCGTCGAGCCCGATGCCGGCGATCTGCCGGAAGTGGCCCGGACGATCGCCACGGCGGCCTACGCGTACGCCGGGCAGAGCTGCATCTCGGTGCAGCGGGTGCTCGCCCACGAGGACATCTATATCGCCCTGCGCCGCGAGCTCACGGCAGCCGTCGAGGCGGTCCGCTACGGCGATCCCGTTGAGCTCGGCGTCACCTGCGGGCCCCTCATCGACGAGGCCAATGCCGACCGGGTGGAGCAGTGGATCGGAGACGCCACGGAGGCGGGCGGCCGCATCCTCACCGGCGGCGAGCGCAACGGGAACGTCATCAGCCCCGCTCTTATCGAGGAGGCGCCCCACGATGAGCCGGTGGTCGCCGACGAGGTCTTCGGACCCGTCGCCTGCCTCGATCCCTACGAGGACTTCGCCCAGGCCGTCAACATGGTCAACGACTCCCGCTACGGGCTCCAGGCGGGGATCTTCACCTCCGACGTGGGCAAGATCCAGCGTGCCTGGGAGGAGATCGAGACCGGCGGCATCATCCAGGGCGACGTCCCGACCTGGCGCACCGACCCCATGCCCTACGGCGGGGTCAAGAGTTCCGGCGTCGGCCGCGAGGGCCCGGCGTACACCTACCGGGAGCTCACCGAGGAGCGGCTGTTGGTGTTGAAAGACTGAGGTCGTCTGAGAATCAAAGCCCGATCGTGCGGTAAGACGGATCGAATCGGGTACGCGACACGGGTGCCTGGCTCCGATTTTGTCCGACAAAATCGCGTGCCAGCGCACCCCTGCCATGGCGTATCGGGAGCGATCATCCGGAATTGCGACAAGCTCTTGAGGCCGCGGGCCGGGCTCACGCCCGACCCGCAACGGATCGATCCTCAGGGCGAGACGGCATCCCAGTTCTGAGTGTCGCCCGACTCGAACCCGTCGGCGAAGATCGGCGGCTCCGAGTCATTGTCGAGAATGGTCACGGGGAACTCGTTGTTGCCGGCAATCACGGCACCCGTGGGGTTGGTGATCTCCAAGACGAAATCCTCATTGAACTCCACGAGGATGTCATCGATGAGGTCGACCTCGACGGTCTGCACAGCCCCGCTCGCCGTCCCGACCGGGAAGAGTTTGGTCCCAGACGTGGAGACGTAGTCCTGTCCCGCGACAGCGCCATCGTCGTAGGTCTCGTAGTCCACCGAGCTCGCCACCTCGCTGACCCCACCGTCCGACGTCGTCATCACGATGTCGATCTCGGCCGCGGGCTCTCCCTCGCTGATCGAAAGAGACCCGCCCATGAACTCGATGGTGATCTCTTGCGGCGCGACCGTTTCGACCTCGATGCAAGCCGAGAGCTCCGAGGTGTTGTTGTCGGGATCTATGGCGAGGGCGCTGATGAACCGGCCGGTCGTTAGTCCCGGGATCGTCGCGACGAATCCCCCGACACCCGACGAGTTGGTCACCAAAGTCGAACTTCCAAGGTAGCTTTCAGCCAAACCGTGACCCAGAGGTCCGCAGGTCGTGTTCTCATAGAACTCGATTTCATAGGTCGCAATCTCGGCATTGGTTTCCAGCGTACCCGTCACCTCTCCGGTGTCTGCGTACGCGCTGAGGAGAACCGGGAAGTTCTGTAGTCCGTTAGGCCCCGAGTCCGCGTCTCCGGGGTCGTTCGGTGTCACACCGGTCGGATAGAGATCGATGGCCAGGTTGCTGCACTCCGCAACCACGTTGGCCGAGAACCGGACCTCTTCGACCGGACCCCAACTCTCATCGAACGAGATTCCCGTCGAAGCACTATAGATCTCGTTGTCCTCGATGGCGGTCATTTGAACATCGGACCCGTCGATCCCGATGCCGCCCGCGAACGGATCGGCACCCGGCCAACCAAAGCGGTTGCCTACCACTTCGCAGCCGGAGCTCTCATTGATGCTGAGACCGATGTAAGCATCAACGACGAGGTTTCCAGCATCCGGGTTACCGATCTCACCCATCCCACACGACGTGCAGCGGAAGATGTAGATATTCGATCCGGCGGGTGAACCACCACCGTTGCCGAGACCGGGATCGTTGTCGGCGTTGGTGCCGACCGTGTTGCCGAGCAGATCGACGCCCTCTGTGTCGGACACCTTGATTCCATAGTCCGGGTTGGAGCAAATGGTGTTCCCGAGACCGGCATCGACCCCCCCGATCACGACGGGGGATCCGACCAGAATCCCCCGTTGATTCGCAACGGGCGTTTCTCCGTCGGCCCCCAGCCCAATGTAGTTGCCCTGGACCGCGGACAGACTGACGCCTTCTCCGAGCTCGATTCCGGTGGTGTTTCCACCGACGATGTTCCGCATGCCCGGGGTCGATCCACCGACTGTCACGTTTGCGATATTCTTCAAAAACAGGCCGATTGACTGAACGCCGACCGCTGTCTCCCCGTCGAGACCCACCCCAAACAGATTTCCATGAACCAGAAGATCGGAGTTCCCGAACAACGTCGCCGGGTTTCGGTCCGTGACGACTCCGGCGTCCGTATTCGAGGCGATGACGTTTCCTCCAGCGCTGATGCCCATGACATCGCCAATCACCGTTTCCGATGTCTCCTGAAGGCTGATCCCCACAGTGTTCCCGAACGGCGAGTTTCCGGTTGCCGTGGTTCCGATGAGGTTTCCTTTGATCTCTGTCCCATAAACGTAGCTTTCGAGCGCGGCGGGGTGGAGGGACACCTTCACACCCTCCTCCCCGCTTCCCGAGATGATGTTCCGGGCCTGGGTCGTCGTACCTCCGATCGTGTTGTGGTCGCGGAGAACCATGATCCCGATCCCATTGTTTCCGTCGGTGCTCAGATCACCCGCCAACCCGACATAGCACCCCTCAACGAGGTTCGACTCGGCGTCGAGGAAGATCGCAATGCTCTCCCAGTTCACCAGGGCCGTGGCCGTGAGTGTGCCCTGCCCGCCCGTGGTCTCGTCGCCGTGAAAGGTCACTCCATAGCAGAAATTGCAGGCAGCACCGTCGAGAGTCACCGGATAGTAGAACGGGTGGGCTCCGGCCGTTCCGTCGATGGCGACACCGGCCTGGGAGATCCACGGCAACTCGCTCGCTACGTTGATCGTCGCCCCGGCGAACGGCAGGTTCATGACAATGTCGGCCGCCGCTCCACCCGCGTTCGCCGCCAGAATGGCCTCGCGAAGTGTGCACTCGGCACCATCACATCCGCCAGTGCCGGGATCGGCGACGGAGTTCACGACATAGGTGACCTGATTGAACGTCTTGACGACGCTCGGTGCCTCACCGTCGCCGAAGATGACGAGATCGTCCCGGGCGTCGCGATTGAGACGAACCGGAACGACGAGGTGCGCATCGGCGCCGACCGCTCCCTTCGATACGAGCCTGACAGCTCCGGACTTCACCGCGGGCAGATCGAAGACCTCGAGCTCGGCGCCGATTGCGCGTCTCGCGATGAGGCTGGGGTTCGGCCCATAACCGATCATCGACGCGGTCAGCGGCGCGTGGCTCCCTTCCGGTGGATCGAAGCGGCCGATCTCTTCTCGTACAAAGGACCGATCCGCAACGCTCACCAGCTCGATAACGCCGTCGGTACGCCGAACCGCGAGCTGCTCATTGTGCTGCAGGTTCGAGAATCTCCCAACGACGAGATCGTTGACAAGCGATTCCACCTCATTGCTCTTGATCTCGGCCGGGCGCACCTCGGCCTGCTGCCGCCGGGTCAGGCCCAGCTTGCGGTCGCGGCCGAAGACCACCACGAGGCCGTCGGCGGCAGCGGCGATGTCGATCCAGGCGTCGCCATCGAGGCGGCCCAGTGCAACGTCGGTCACCGGCGCCGCAACCGGGTGCCACTCCGGCTCGGCCGTAAAGGCGCCCACCGGGTGTTCGAAGACCACGAGGCCCGCTCCCGCCGCCGTTTCGACCGCAACGACGACGTCGGTCATGCCGTCGCGGCGGTTGACCTCGCCCGAGATCATGGCCGTTGCCGAACCCGGCAGCGCGATGGATTTCACCGCTCCGAGGCCGCCCCGGCCGTCACCGGCCAGCCACACCAGATCGCTGCGGCCGCGTGCGGCGCAGGCGACATCCCGGGCGCCGTCGGCGTCGAAATCGCCCACCGCCACCCAGTCCGGAGCAAAAGGCAGGTCGAACAGAACCGCTTCGGGCAGGAAGGGATCCGCAGGCGCCTCGCCGCGGGCGGCGCGGTCCATCTCCCGCTTGATGCCCTCGCGGAAGGTCTCATTGCCGAAGTAGACGGCGATAGCGCCGACCTCTCCGTAGGCGTGCCCGGCCACCAGATCGATCACGCCGTCCGAGTTCACGTGACCCACCGCCGCCGCCCGGGCCGGCCCGAGTTCGCCGGCGGCTTTGACACCGTCAGCTCGAACGACCTCGGCCGAGGTCTTCACGACTTCCCAGTTGGCGTACGCGCTTCCACAGGCCAATCCGATGATGATGAGAGCGACGATTCCGATGGTGTTCCGGTTCATGGCTTCGACCTCCTTGGATTTCAGTACCGCCCTCTCCACGATCAAAGACCGTGCCAACGCAGAGGCAGTGGCTCGGTTCGAAGAATTTTCGATCTTGGGATTCCCGGTCCAAGAATCGATCGACACCGAAAATGCAAATTATCTTTTTTAGTTTTAGTTAGCTCAGTATTCGCAAAAATGAAAACACCATTCCCAATAGTCGGAATTCGTGATACCTTCAATGGTGAAGCTCACAATCGATCAGATAAAGGACATCTCATGGCCCTGCGATTGATCCTGCAGATGGACGACGAGATCATGCGCTTCACGCTGCCGCCGGGCGAGCTCGTGCTCGGCGCCGCCGACGACTGCGATCTGCGGGTGCCCCACTTCACGGTTTCACGGCGCCACGCGGTGCTGCGATGCACCGCCGGCGAGGTGGTGCTCGAGGATTTGGGATCGAGCAACGGGACAACGGTGGACGGTCAACGCCTGCAGGGAGCCGCCGCCGTCGGCGCCGGCCAAGCCGTGACCTTCGGCAGCGTTGGGGGACGCATCGAAGAGGTGGGCGAGGAGGATCTGGAACCCGCAGTGAGCTTCGGGAGCGCCGTGAAGGCCCCGGAGAGCGACACCCCCGCCGGCAACTTGGAGACCTTCACGGTGGGCAGCCTCAAGGCTTTCGCATTCCACCACCTTCCGGAGGTGCTCCACAAGCTCGACGAAGGCGCCGACACCACCACCGCCGCCCAAACCGCCGGCGCGGCGCTGTTCTCGGCGCTGCCGTGCACCGAGGTGGAGGTCGTCGACGAGCGGCTCGGAATCGAGGCCGTGATCTTCTCGGCCGGTATCGACGAGCCCGGGTGCGCCGACCCGGTGGTTGTCACCACCCGCGACGGCGTCACCGTGAAGGCGCGGTTCCCCCACTCTGCCCAGGCCGAGAGCTACGGCCCCCTAGTGGAGAGCGCCGCCCTGCTCATCGGTCTCGCCGGCCGTCGGAGCGAAAACGGCATCGAAGCGGTCACCGCCCCTCCAAAACCTTCTCCCCCCGACCCCCCGACCGTCGTCTCGATGGTTGAACGCCTCTACCACGACGCCGCCAAGGTCGCCGCCAGCGACATCAGCGTGCTCATCAGCGGCGAGTCCGGCACCGGCAAGGAGGTGCTCGCCCGCTTCATCCACGCGGCATCGCACCGCGCCGTCCAGCCGTTGGCGACGCTGAACTGCGCCGCCCTTCCCCGCGACCTTCTCGAATCCGAGCTCTTCGGGGTCGAGGAGGGCGTCGCTACCGGAGTCACGAAACGCCCAGGGAAGTTCGAGGCCGCCCACGGAGGGACGCTCTTCCTCGACGAGATCGGCGACATGGCGCCCGAGACCCAGGCGCGGATCCTTCGGGTGCTCCAAGAAGGCGAGGTCTACCGCCTCGGAGGCCGCGAGCCGCGTCCCGCCGACGTCCGCATCATCTCGGCGACCAATAAGAACCTTGACGCGCTGATGGCCGCGGGAGCTTTCCGGCGCGACCTCTTCCACCGCATCGCCGACTGGCAGGTAACAGTGCCTCCGCTGCGCCAACGCTCCGGAGACATCGCCAACCTGGCGGCGCACTTCCTGCTCGAGGAGACCGCTAAACGCGGTGTTCGAGCCACCGGTATCTCCCGCGGCGCCGTTGCCACCCTGGATCGGTATTCGTGGCCGGGCAACATCCGTCAGCTCCAACGCGAGATGGCTCGGTCCGCGCTATTCATCGAGGACGGCGAACTTCTCGAGACCCGCCACCTGCAGGAAGCGATCCGAGGCGGCGGCGCACCGATTTCGGCCGGCTCGCTTCGCGAAACCCTCGAGGCCACCGAGCGCGCCGAGATCGAGCGCGCCATCGCTGCAACCGACGGGGACACGCTGGAAGCCTCGAAGCGACTGGGAATGAGCCGCTCCACCCTCTACCGGCGGATGAAGGACCTCGAAGTGAGAAGGTGAGAAGGTAAGAGAGTGAGAAGGTACGCTCAACTGTCGAGGCAATCTGACCTTCTCACAGCGACCGGAGGGAGCGCTGACGAGCAAGTAAAGCGAGCGCTCACGTTCTCACCATGACGCTCCTTGACGCTTCCGGACGCGAGATCGACAATGGACCATGCACTACGAGACAGCAGTACCGGTGGCCTCGGGTGGCACTGCGACCGTGCTCAAGGCGTGGGATCCCCGTCTCGAGCGCTGGGTGGCGCTGAAGTACCTCAAGTACGACGATCCGTTGCAGGTGGAGCGGCTCCTCAGGGAGGCGCAGGCCCAGTCTCGGCTCCATCACCCCAATATCTGCGAGATCTACGACGTGGCCGAGGACGAACGCGGTCGCCCGTACATCTGCATGCAGTATATCGACGGGCCGCCCCTTGACGAGGCGTTGGCCGGCACGGACCTGCCGACCCGAGTCCGACTCGTACAGCAGGTGGCCAAAGCGATCCACAGCGCTCACACCGCAGGTATCGTTCACCGCGACCTCAAGCCCGGCAACATCCTCGTCGAAACGCAGGACGACGGCAGCATCAAACCCTACGTCGTCGACTTCGGTCTGGCCCGACTGCACGAAGCCCCAGGCCTCACGGTCACCGGAGAGGTCATGGGCACGCCCGCCTACATGTCGCCGGAGCAGGCCGGTGGTCGGGCGGTGGATGCTCTCAGCGACGTCTACTCGCTCGGAGCAGTTCTGTACCACGTCCTCGGTGGTCGCCCGCCCTTTGACGGCGATGCCAACGTGTCGGTGCTTGTCCGCGTGCTGGAGGACGAGCCGAAGCGGCTGCGCCGTGTCGAACCCTCGGTGCCGCCGGAGCTCGAGACCGTCACCCACCGGTGCCTCGAGAAAGACAAGGAGCAGCGCTACCCATCGGCCGCCGAGCTCGCCGCCGATCTCGGCCGCGTCCTGAACGGCGAGCCCATCGTCGCGAGGCCGCCGAGCGCGATCATGCAACTGAAAAAGTTCGCACGCCGCAACCGGCCGTTGGCGATCGGGTTTTCCACGGCGATGAGTGCCCTGATCGTGGGATTGGCCGTTTCCATCGCCGGCTGGAACGCCGCCACACGGGCGAGGGTGCGAGCGGAGACCGAGGCCGCCAAGGCCACCCAGCTCAACTCCTTTCTCACCGAGATCCTGCAGGCGCCAGACCCCTGGGTCGACGGTCGCGAGGTCAAGGTGGTCGACCTTCTCGCCCGAGCCGCGGAGACCATCGACGAGTCGTTCTCGGAACAGCCTGAGGTGGCGGCCCTGGCCCACCACCGGCTCGGCTACACGTTGAAGAGTCTGGGCGAATACGACGATGCGAAGTCCCATATCGAACGGGCGTTGGCCATCGCGGGCAGCGCGGGAGATCTTCCAAGCAGCATCGAGATCGACATCCTCGTGGATCTCGGCGCCACCCTCGTCGCCCTCGGAGAGCTGCACGAGGCCGACACCGTCTTGAACGAAGCCTTCGACCGGGCCGCGTCGGAGCTCGAAGTCTCGGATCCCGCGCGCACCAAGAGCGTCCACGAGCTCGCCATCCTCCGCTGGGAGCAGGGAGAGCTCGAACACGCCGAGACGCTCTTTCGCCAATGCCTGGAGCTCTCGACGACGGTCTACGGGCCGCAGGACGAAGAGACGATCATCACCGCCGGCGCCCTCGGCAACGTGCTCCGGCAGCTCGATAGGCTCGACGAGGCCGAGCCGCTGCTCGAGCGCGCCCTGGAGTGGAACCTGGAGCACAACGGACCCGACCACCCGGGCACCGCCATCGTGGTCAACAACCTGGCGTTCGTCTACCAGAAGCTCGAGCAGCACGAGCAAGCCCTCGACCTGTTCCGGGACTCTCTTGCGACCCGCCTTCGCCTTCACGACCACGACTCCATGAGCATCATCGTCGGTCTCAACAACCTCGGTCTGCAGCTCACCATGAT
The DNA here is from genome assembly GCA_036351195.1 of Thermoanaerobaculales bacterium. Taxonomy (GTDB): domain Bacteria; phylum Acidobacteriota; class Thermoanaerobaculia; order Thermoanaerobaculales; family Sulfomarinibacteraceae; genus JAHECW01. The sequence goes on from JAZBOQ010000106.1 coordinate 76,618, forward strand.
GGGCCGTCACGACGAGGCTTTGGCGCCTCTGGAGGAGGCCGTGGACATTGCCGGCAGGATCTTTCCAGCCGACGATTGGCGCGTCTCGGCGGTTCGCGGAACCTACGGCCGCGGCCTCATGGCAGCCGGCCGCCACGCCGAAGCCGAGCATGAGCTGCTCGCCAGCTTCGAAGGGCAGCGCTCCGCCCTCGGCGACGACCACTGGAGAACCCAGACAGCCTGTAAGAACCTCGCCGATCTCTACCAGGCTACTGGCGACGGTGAGCGGGAGGCTCGTTACCGGGCGTTGCTCCCTGAGGCCACGGCCCAAAACGCATCGTGAGGTTGTCAATGCTCGGAAGCTTGGGGCTTGGGACTCGAGACTTGACGAGCGCGCTCGGGTTTCTGGCACTGTGCCTGCCGCAGCCACCGGCCGCTGCCACGAATGCTGAATCCGGCTCGGCCGCGGCCGCCGAATGCCGAGCTGGAGCTCGGCGGGCCCAGGTACCTGCCACGGATACGGTCACGGTCACCGTCACGGATGCGGACACGGGGGGTACCCTCTGCGCCGGCCTTCTGACCAGCATTCGCCTGAACGGCGAAAGCTGGTCAGCGTCGCCCGCTCGGCACGGTCATATCAGGAACGAGAGGGAGTTGACCGCGTCGAGCGGGCGCCGGCGGCCTGCCTCCACACCGGAGCTACTGCTTTCGACGGCTGAGCTCGGGATTGCGTTGACACTTTTCGGAGCGCGCTGACCGACCGAAACGGCGAGGAGCGAAAAGTGTGAACATGGCACGTCCGCCGGCAGCGCGTTGGGGCGCTCGGGTTGGGGAGGCGCCCGGCGGGAGCGTTCAACGGTGAGGGAGACAGTCGATTGTGGTGTGGGCGTCTTCGCCCGCAGGATGGCGCTTCGGTCGATCCCGTTCCCGATCCCGCTCCCGGTGCGATGTGCGATGTGCGATGGAATTCATAATTCACAATTCATAACCCATAATCCCGACAATATGGGTTGACAAGCGGCAGCCTGTAATTTAATTTGACGTCACGTCAGAATAAAAACGAATGGTTTTTACTCTGACGTGACGATCAAGGAGTCATCAATGGCGCGATACTCGGAGAAACAGAAGGCCGCCCTCGACGCCCTGATGAAGGACGACGTCCACGACCACGCCATGGAGATCATCCGCAGCGATGGGATCGACGGCCTCACCATGGAGCGGCTCGCCAACGAGATCGGCGTGTCGCGAGGCACGCTCTACAACTACTTCGACGACAAGGATGCGGTCATCGACCACGTGGAGGACCGCTGTTTCGGCGAAATCCTGGCCGCCATCGAGAAAATCGTCGCCGGCTCGCTCCCGCCCGACGAGAAGATGGCGGCCATCGCCGACTGGATCTTCACCGAGGTCTACGAGGATCGGGCGCTGTTCATGGCGCTTAAACCCATCAAACACATGCGAGCAACCCGCGAGTGCCACCTCGAGCGCCACAACCGGGCCATGAGGCTGATGCGGCAGGTGATCGAAGACGGTATCGAACAAGGCGTATTCAGAAAGCTCTCCCCGGAGATCGTCGGCGAGGCTTTTCTGGGCAGCATCACCGGCATGCTCGAGGCCATGTTCGCCACCGGCGAGTTCTACCGCGCCGAAGCCGTCGTCCCCACCCTGATGGA
>JAZBOQ010000107.1:0-19390 GCA_036351195.1 Thermoanaerobaculales bacterium
AAACCACTACCATCTGGCGGTTCGCAGCGGTGAGGTCTCTCTCGACCGCCCGATGCGAAGCCTGCAGCAAAGGGTGACGCGAGGTGTCAACGCCCGTCAGAGGGTATGGGGTCCCCTTTGGCAAGGACGGTTCAAGGTCAAGATCATCGACAGCCAGCAGATGGGTCCAGAGTGGAGAACGGAGGTCGATTTCGACACCTTCGTCTCGAAGGTATCGGAGTTCCTCGGGCTCGACGAGCAAGACCTTCGCTCCAGCAGCCGATCAGTTGAACTTGTGGAGGGACGGGAGCTTCTGATGACGTTGGGCGTCGAGCACTATCGACTCAAAGTCAAGGAGCTCGCAGAAAGCGTTCGCAAGTCGCCCGATGGGATGAGATAAGCACTCGCAAGGGGAGTCAGAAGACGAGCCCAGGACGCCGACTTCAACGGGTGCCAGGTCAGACGATTATCGGCTGAAGATCGTCGGGAACGTCTGACCTGGCGCAGGTGATCAAACCTCCATCAGGGCACGGTGTCAGACCACAACGAGGTGCTGCCCGATTCGAAGCCGTCAGCGAAGATCAGAACGTCCTCTGAAAAAGTGGCTGTAACACTCTGATCTCCCGTCATGGCGATCTGAGTCTGCCGGGCGAGAGTGTCGGCAACATTTCCCGTCCAGTTCAAAAACAACCATCCCGGATCCGGTACGGCCTCGACATCGACCGTTGAACAGACGGGATAGCTATGAACCCCAGCGGTCGGGATGGTCGCACCGTTACCGACAACGGCCATCGTGAGGTCGTACTGATCGGCGACGGCGCCGACCTGGCGTTCGTACGCCCCCATATCGACGATGGAGCCAGACCCGATGCCGGTATCGGTGACCAGGGGATCATCCAGGAACCGCTGTTGACCGTTGAGATCAGTGCTGCAGCTTTCGGGAATCGAGTTGTCACCGGCATCGATGCCTGGGGATGAACTCCCGAGTCGATAGTCCCAGTTGACCGGATCTGGGTCAGTAGCATCCGCGAAGATCGGTGCCACACGGATGTTGCCGTTGCCGCCAAAACCGTCCTGGTCGACGTTGCTGTAGGTGACCGTCGGGCTTCCTCTGAGCTCCGGTGAGTTCAGGGTCGCCCAATTGCCCCACAGAATCGAATTGTCCACGGAGTAGACGGTATTGAAGTCGACTGAACCGATGGCGCCGCCGCTTCCGTTGGTCCCGGCCGCAGAGTTGCCGTAGAAGGTACTTCCTCTGACCCCCAGGAGGCCGTTGTAGTCAATATAGACCGCACCGCCGATCGTGCCGGCTCCGTTCGCCTGGTTTCCGACGAACAGACTGTTCGCAACGTCTACGAGTGCGCCGTTGCTGCTGACATACATCGCCGCCCCATTGAAGGCGGTTGAATTGTTGATGAACCTGCATCGGTCGATCGATGTCGCGTTGAGGGCGGAGAGCGCGGTCGCTGTGTTGTCTTTGAAGAGCGAATCTCTGACCGTCAGCGACGTTCCTGAACCGCTGCTATTGAGTGCGTTGAAAGAGTTGCTGATAAAGGTGGTGTTCAGAACCTGAAGATTCGAACTCGTGCTCTTGACGCTGTTCTTACTGTTCGCGGTGAACGTGCAGTTGGCCACCGTGTTCAGGCCCGATACGAGGGCGAACTCGATAGCAGCCGTCGTGCCACCAAAACCAGTGATGGTGAAGCCGTCGATGGTCGCACCACCGCCCGCATCGGACACATAGATGGTGCGCGTGAAGGTGTCCCCTCCATTAATGATGGTCTCGTTGGCCAGCCAGTCTCGCTGTTCACGCAGGCTCTCCCCGCCGGCAAAGCCGCCGTAAAGCCCGACGTTGGCTACCGAAATGTGCAAGGGGGCAATGACCGCGCCGCCCGTCGGCGCATAGGTGCCCGCCTTGACCCAGATCTCGTCGTCTGCGATTGCGTTGGACACGGCTTCTTCGATGGTCTTCAGCGCCTGATCCCAGCTGGTTCCCGAGCCGGATGTGGCGACATCTGAATCGACGTACCAGACGCCGAACGTCGCGCCGGGCACGAACTCGTCCGCGCCCATGTCGGCGGTTGCTGTTCCGTTGCCATCGCCGTCGATGATGCGGTCCTCTCCATCGAAGTCCTCTGACGGGATGTAGAAGGCCGAGTTGTCGCCCGCGTCGATGGCGGGAGAACCCTCCCGCAGGTGCGGCCGCTCGGCTCCGAACATGCGTGGGTCCTGACGGATGTTGCCGTTCGTACCGTCGTATCCTGCCTGGTCGATATCACTGTGATAGACGAGAACCTCGGCCCCCGGAGCCTCGTCGATCTCGTCCCCTGCGACGGAGGCCGAGTCGCCCCACAAGATGCTGTTGGAAACCACTGGTGAAGGCGGCGCCGCAGAACACCAGAGGGTGTGGATCGCTCCGCCGTTGACGGCACTGTTCTGCGAGAACGTCGTGTTCGTGAGGTGTGGGAAAGAGCCGCAATTGACAAGGACAGCGCCGCCGACACCGGCCTGGTTGCCCCAGAAGCTGGTGTTGGTGATCTTCGGAGAGCAGTAGTACATATTCAGCGCGCCGCCATCGATGCCAGGACCGCCGTTGTCAGCGAAAACCAGATTGTTGAGGATCGGCCGCTGGTCGTAGCAGTTCTCGAGGTACATGGCTCCGCCGGCACAGTTTCTGATCGTGAAGCCGTCGATTGTCGGAAGGTCCTGGAGAATGATCATGCACGTGCCGGCGAACCCGGCACCATCGATGGTGGTTGTGTTCTGAACCCAGTCACGTTGATCCTTAGATGTTTCAAAGCCCGCAAAGCCACCGTAGAGGCTCACGTCCTTGTCATTGATGGTGATTGTCGAGGTGAGAGTATAGGTACCCTTCCTGACCCAGATTTCATCCCAGGATGCAGCCAGCGCGACAGCCTCCTGGATGGTCAGCACGGCCTCATGCCAGGACGTCCCATTCCCCGAGGTCAGATGATCCCCGTCGACATACCACGTTGCCGACTGGCCGGTCGAGGCGAAGCAAAGGAGTATGACAAGACCCAGTGCGATCTGTTGCCCGATTCTGGCGAAGTCAGCTTTCAATGGTTCCTCCTCAGTGGCGTCCGAAGTACAGAGTATCGCTCAGCGGCATGGAAGCCACAACCCCGTGGGTTACTGCGATCAACATCGGCGCCGGCCTGTATCTTCTGCTCGAATCGTTGATCCGTCTCGGCGTCACCCTGAAATCTCCGGAGCCGCTGCCGTCTCTTCCAGTGTGGTTGATGTATTGGGCAACAGACCGAATCGCAGAGCGGTTGTCACGATAAAGCCGGCCGCAGTCGTTGACCCGAACGACTCACGAGGCTTCGTCCCTGGCTCTCGGCGCCGGAGGGAAAAGGTCTGAGAAACGGTTGCCGACACCGGCTCTTTATGCGACGATGTCGCGATTAATGGAGGACCAATGCACTGGAACACCACCTTCGCCGCCCCGCTGATCGCGCTGTCCGCCCTCGTGTTGGCCTGCTCGCCCCAGGAGCCCCAGGAGATCAACACGGCGCCCCATCCCGACGAGATGCCATCCAAGGTGGGAAGCATCGTCGAGCCCGATCCGAGAGAGATTCACTTTTCCGATCTGCGCATGCTCACCGACGGCGGCGAGAACGCGGAGGCCTACTTTTCCTTCGCCGGCGACAAGCTCGTCTTCCAGGCCACCCGCGACGGCTACCCCTGCGACCGGATCTTCACCATGAACCTGGACGGCTCCAACATGAGCATGGTGTCCACCGGCACCGGCCGAACCACCTGCGCGTACTACTATCCCGACGACGACTGGATCATCTACGCATCCACCCACGAAGGCGGTCCGGAGTGCCCGCCGGTCCCGGATCACAGCCGGGGTTATGTCTGGCCGCTCTACGACACCTACGACCTCTACCGGGTCCGCCCGGACGGCACCGAGCTCAGCAAGCTCACCGACACCCCGGGCTACGATGCCGAAGCCACCGTGTCGCCCGCGGGCGACCGCGTCGTCTTCACCTCCATGCGCGACGGAGACCTGGACATCTACACGATGAACCTCGACGGCAGCGACGTGGTGCGGCTCACCGACAGCATCGGCTACGACGGCGGCCCCTTCTACTCACCCGACGGCACCAGGATCGTCTACCGTGCGCGCCACCCGGAGGACCCGGAGGAGATCGCCGAGTACCAGGCCCTCCTCGACGAAGGGATGATCCGTCCGTCGAAGCTCGAGGTCTGGATCATGGACGCCGACGGATCCAACAAGACCCGGATCACCGATCTCGGCGTCGCCGCCTTCGGCCCCTTCTTCCATCCCTCCGGGGAAAAGATCATCTTCTCGTCCAACCACGGAGATCCTTCCGGCCGCGAGTTCGAGCTCTTCATGGTGGATGTCGACGGCGGCGACCTCGAGCAGATCACGTTCTCCGGCGGTTTCGACGGTTTTCCCATGTTCTCGCCCGACGGCGAAACCTTCGTCTTCTGCTCGAACCGGAACAACTCGGCCCCGGGAGAGACGAACGTCTTCGTGACCACCTGGTTGGAGTAATCCGCGCGCCGGGCGGCGGCGCCCTCCGACCTGTTGACAAACACCGATCTCGGGTCAGCGTTGGCCCAGAACCAGCTCCACCGAGCTCCCGACAACCTCGACCTCACCAACCGAAATTGCCGGGCCGGCGAGGTCTACGACCACCCAGAGCTCAGGGGGGCGCCGCTCGGGGTGGAGGCCGATCCGCAGCTGCTCCACCTCGGAGGTTCCCGCTTCGATGGCGTAGGGCTTGAAATCCGAGGTGATGCCGCGGAGCCGGAGCAACGCCCTCGGCGGCGACGACAGGGCTTCGACCGTGACCGCACCCTCGGCGAAGGATCCATCGGCACGGATCCGAACCACCGTACCCGCTGTTGCAGGGGCCACGGTGATGCTCTCCACCGTGGCCGCGGGGGCGAGTTCGACCTGCTCGGCCTGAGCCGGCGCGGCGGGCTCGCCACCAGAATCTTCCAGGAGCTCGACGACTCTTTCTTGCTCGGCCTCCGGCTGCTCCCCAGGGAGCGGTTCGGCCACATCCGCGATTCCGACGTCGACGATCTCGACGCCATCGGAAGCTCCTCCGCCGCCTTCAGCTTCCACCTCTTCGACCGGCGTTGCGGCCGCTTCGTCCGGGGCTTCCCCGGACGGAGCCTCGGTCTCGACCGCCGGTTCAACAACGACGGCTTCCAGCGCCGGCGCCGCGTCGTCGGAACCGCGCGATTCCAACCACTCGGCCACGTGCGGGCGGAGGAAGCCGCCGGCCACGGCGAGCACAAAGGCCGCCGCAAGGAAGTAGGGCCACAGCCGGCGGCTGCCCGAAGGCTCACCGTCTCCGTAGTCGCCGGGAACCATGACGTCGTCTCTGCCGTCATCGGGCAGCACCGGCGTCGGCTCCTCGTCATCCTCCGCTCCCGGAGCGAGGCTGACGTCGAATGCTTCTCCGGCGACCCCGGCTTCGGGACCGGCGTCCATGATCTCCGGCCCGGCTTCGAAGTCCTCCGGAACACCCAGGCCCACCGGATCCGAAGCCGGTTCGGTCTCGGGCTCCTGGCCGGCCGGCGGGGGTTCGACCACGGGGGCGTCCTCTTCCCCTTCCGACCAGTCCAGGTCCGGTGGGTCTCCCACCGCCAACACGGGTTCGGGCTCCTCCCGGTCCGGCACCTCGTCTTCCGCTGACGCAACCGCACCCGGCGGCTCTGGAGCTTCCGACACGATCTCGAAACCGAACGACGGTTGCTCTCCTGCGCCCGGGGCCTCATCTTCCGGTGATTCCGGTGTCTCGTCGGACCTGTCGCTTTCGCTGGAAACGGCGGACGCCGTTGCGGCGATGACGTCTTCATCGACGTCTGATCCGGCGTTCCTGATGGTCAGACGGTAGCCGTCGGAGCCGGCGGCATCCACCTGGGAAGATGCGCCTTCCAGCGCGTCGGTGGGGAAATCACCGAGGGAGGGGCGAACATCGAGATTGAATGGAGTGCCGCCGGCGTCCACGTGGTCCTCGACCAGCTGTTCCACCAGCTCCTGGTTCTGCGGCGACAGGGTCGCAAAGCGAAGCGCCATCCCCGGCACCCCGTCGACAACGCCGTCGAGCCCGCGGCGCCACTCCACCACCGCCGTGCCTTCGAGAAAGATGAAGTCCTCGGGCAAAATCACCCGGAACCGCACCACCGAGCCCGGTTCCAGAGGCTCACCGGTGTCGATGAAGATTCCTTCCCTGGACAGGTTCGGCGAAAACTCCGCCTGAAACCGCCGCATGCTCTCGAAGTTGAGATCGATCTCGATCAGGTCGCCCTGGTTCTCCGGGCTGGTACCCGCGCCGCCGTTTTCGTCGGTCATAACCTCTCTCTGCCCCTTCAATTGAAGATACCAGATCGTCGATCGGACACGCCCTGAAGAGGCGTCGAAAGTCTTCCCCGGTCAAACCCAGGTCCGCGTTGCCCAAAAGTTTCCTCCCGAGCTCCCCGGGCCTCGGAGGTGGTGCTAGGGTTGGCGCGTGTGGAGGCTCACCACCCTCGTTGTCCTCGCGGCCGCCGCAACTGCGGTCGGGGGCGCGGCATCGGACCTTCCCGCCGAAGCGGTGGCCATCTACGACGACCGCGTGACCTTCACCCTCCCCGACGGTTGGACGGAGATCCCGCCGGGCAATCTCGAGGAGCTCACCATGCGGGTGGCCGAGGCGACGGGAGGTCGATCCGCCGAGTACTACCAGCACGGCTACTATCCCCCCACCTTTGCCGACGACCCGTGGCTGCCGCACGTGCTCGTTCAGATTCGCGAGAGTGGGCGCCTGCCCTACGGGAGGTTCCTCGGCTTCGACACCGGCGCGCTCGACGATGAGGGACCCGACGGCCTCCCGCCGCTGATTCTCGACGTCGCGGTGGATCGCCTGAAATTCGACACCGAGCGGATGTGTCTCCGCCTCGAGCACACCCTGGACCTGCGTTTCAAGGGACGGGTCCGGATTCTCACCGCCTCCTTCCTCACCGAGCGCGGGGTCGTGGCGTTCCACTTCGCCGACCGCGAACGTCGAATCGACGAGAGCCGACCGATCTTCGACAACCTCGTTGCCGGCGTCACCCTCGCCCCCGAGATCGCCTATCGACCACGGCTGACCGATCGGTGGCCGGGTCTCTACTTCTTCGCCGCAGCCGCGCTCATGGCGGTCCTGCTGATCCTCACTATCCTCCGTCAGCGCCGGCGCCCGTGACCCTGGACCTGGACCTCGACCGCCGCCTTCTGATCGCGGGTGTCGCCGATCTCGTGGGCGAGCCTGGCCACCGGGCCATCGGCCTCTCCGGCAGCGGTCTGTCGCGGCTCTGGATCGGTTCCGAGCTCCACCGCCGGGTCCAGGCCGAGTGCGCGGCGGCGGAGGCGGGCTACCGGGCCGAGGTGCCGGTGGAGTCCGAGCTCGAGATCGACGGCTGGACTGTCCGCCTCACCGGACGAGCCGACGGGGTCGTGTTCGACGACCAGGACCGACCGGTTCGGGTGGACGAGATCAAGACCCTGCACTTCGCCGTCGATCTCCACAACCTCTACGTGGAAGAGCGGCTCGACCGCTATCGCCGCCAGGCGGCGCTCTATGCCACCATGCTCGCGGGCGAGGACCCGCCCCCTGCGGTCCGCCTGATCCTCGTCGACATCGTCACCACCGAGGAGCAGGACGAGGATATCCAGTGGGACCCCAACGAGGTTCGAAGCTGGCTTCGGTCGCGGCTCCACCGCCTGGTGGCGCAGGAGGAACGACGGCTCTCCCGGCTCGCGGAGCTGCGCGACGCCGCCGAGATGCTGCCCTTCCCACACTCCGAGCGGCGCCCGGTCCAGGTCCCCATAGGCGACGCGGTGAGCGCGGCGCTCGAGGACAACCACCACCTGCTCATCCGGGCGCCCACCGGGTCCGGAAAGACCGCCGCAGTCCTCCACCCGGCGCTCAAGGCCGCGCTCTCCCAGGGCCACCGTCTCTTCTTTCTCACCGCCAAAACCCTGCAGCAGCGGATCGCGGTGGAGACGGCGCAGGCGATGCAGGACGGTCTTTTCCGAAGCCTGCAGCTGCGCGCCAAAGGGAAGATGTGCGCCAACACCGAGATGATCTGCCACGAGGAGTTCTGCCCGTATGCCGAGGAGTACGGCGTCAAGCTGACCCGCACCGGGCTCATCGACGCCCTGCTCGACGACCGCGACCACCAGGACCCGGACGAACTCTTCGACGCGGCGCGCAACCACGGGGTCTGTCCCTTCGAGGTCAGCCTCGACCTGCTGCCCCACATGGACCTGGTGATCTGCGACTACAACTACGTCTTCGACCCGGTCATCGGGTTGCACGCCGTCCTCCACGAAGGGGCCCTCCGCAATGCTGTTCTGATCATCGACGAGGCGCACAACCTCGTGGACCGGAGCCGTGAGTACTACTCCCCGAGCCTCTCGTCCGATCAGGTTCGCCGAGCGGTCGAGTACCTGGAAGCGCGATCGAACGCCGTTTTCGAGAACCTGGCGGCTTTGGTCCGGGAACTCGATGCCTTCATCCGGACGACAGCGTCCGCGGCACTGGAGGACGAACGCGCCACCGATGCCGTCGCCACCTTCGACGCCGAGACGGTCTCCGAGCTCCGGATCGCCTTCGACGGCGCCATACTGTCCTACTTCCTCTACAAGCGCGAGCACGAGCTGTGGATCGCGGACGATCCGGTCCTCGAGCTCTTCTTCAACCTCACCCACTTCCACCGGGTGCTCACCCTGGGAGGCGAAGAGTTCGTCCACCTCGCCCGGCGCGACAGCGGCGGCGACCTGGGGCTGCGGATCTTCTGCCTCGATGCGGCGCGTTTCGTGGGCCAGATCCTCGATGAGTCGGCGGGCGTCGTGGCGATGTCGGCCACCCTCGAGCCCTTCGAGTTCTACCGCGCCCTCCTGGGATTCGACCCCCACCGCTCTTCCACGCTCTACGTCCCCTCGCCGTTCCCCGAAGAGAACCGCCTGGTGCTGGCCATCGACGACGTGGACACGACCTGGAGGAAGCGCCGCGCCCACTACGACCGCATCGCCTCGTGGATCCGCCGCCTCTCCCACCCGCAGGGCAATGTCCTCACGCTCTTTCCGAGCTATGCGTTCCTCAACTCGGTGCACGACCGGCTGCACGTCCCGCACCACAGGCTTCTGGTCCAGCACTCCGGCAGCACCGACGCCGACCAGCGGGAGATCATGGAGGCTCTCAGAAACGGCGAGCCCCACCTGCTGCTGGCGGTCCTCGGCGGCATTTTCGCCGAGGGCATCGACTACCCGGGCGAGATGCTCTCCCAGGTCATGGTGATCTCTCCCGGCCTGCCCCAGTTCAACGTCGAGCGCGAGCTGCTCAAGGGCTACTATCAGGAGACCTACGAGCACGGTTTCGGCTACGCCTACCTCATTCCGGGCATGACCCGGGTGGTCCAGGCCGCCGGCCGGCTGATCCGCTCGGACACCGACCGCGGGGTGATCACCTTCATCGGACGCCGCTTCCTCGACTCGCGCTACGCCCGGCTGCTGCCCGAGGAGTGGGTCGACGAAGACCCCACCTCCATGCTGCACCCCGACCCAGAGCGGGCCGTCCGCGAGTTCTTCGAGTAAGAACCGACCTGCGGCGCGATCCGTGGCGCTATACTTCCGTCATGGATCCCAGATCGCTCTTCATCACCGCAATGCTGGTGTGCTTCGGTGCGGCGGTGGTCAACGCTCTCTGGTTCGGCACGGAGCTCAAGCGGTTCACCGCTTCGACGCCGGTGCTCGCCTCGACCCACGATCTGGAGCGTTTCAAGGCGGTGGTGGCGCATCAGATGTACGCCGCGCTGGGCCAGATCGTGCTCCTGGCGGCCCCGACCATTCTCTACTTCGTCGGTTTGTTTCGCGGGGCCCTCGCCCCTCCGGATCTGCTTTTTGTGGTGGGACCCTCGGCGGTCATCCTGCTCATTGCGGCGTCCTACCGCGGGTGGGAGGTCAAGGCCAGGGCGATCGAGACCGCCGACGACGAGCTCGCCGCCGAACGCGACGCCGTGGTCGCGACCTGGATCAAGAAGCCGTTCCCCGATTGGTGAACGCCAATGATGCACGATGAGTCGCGACCCCTAACCCGTACCCCCCACTCGTTACCGCCACCGCTCCGGGTTCGCCGGGAGCCCGAGATTCATCATTCCGCATTCATCATTCATCATTCGGCGTGATGTCTGCATCCGCGCCGAATCCCCTGAGTCTGTTCTCGCCTCCCGTGGCGAGCTGGTTTGCAGACCGCTACGCTGAGCCCACCGACGTTCAGTCGAAGGCGTGGCCGGTGATCGCATCCGGCGAGCACTGCCTGCTCACCGCACCCACCGGGAGCGGCAAGACCTTCGCTGCTTTCCTGTGGGCGGTGGACCGGCTTTTGTCGGGGCAGTGGGAGGGCGGCGCCACCCGGGTGCTCTACGTGTCACCGCTGAAGGCGCTGGGCAACGACATCCGACGAAACCTCACCGAGCCTCTGAGCGATCTCGAGAACCGCTTCGCCGAGGCCGGGCTCGATGCGGCAGCGGTTCGCATCGAGACCCGCACCGGCGACACACCCCAGGCCGCGCGCCGCCGGATGCAGCGCGCGCCGCCGGAGATCCTCATCACCACCCCCGAGACCTTCAACATCCTGCTGACATCGAAAAGCGGCCGCCGCATGCTCGCCGGAGTACGGTCGCTGATCCTCGACGAGATCCACGCGGTCGCCGGCAGCAAGCGTGGCGTCCACCTGATGACCGCGGTGGAGCGGCTCGCCATGCTCGCGGGGGAGATTCAGCGGGTCTCGCTGTCCGCAACCGTACGTCCGTTGGAGCGGGTGGCGGCCTGGGTGGGAGGCTATGCGATGGACGGTGATCCGGGTCGGCCGGACTATCGTCCGAGAAGGGTGACCGTCGTCGCCGGCGCGATCGCCAAGGCGGTCCGGCTCGAGGTCACGCTGCCGTCGGTGGAAACCGACGGCGAGAATCGCGAGCCCGACGCCTTCTGGTCGTCGTTCGGGCGCCAGCTCCGCTCCTCCATCGCCCGGAATCGCTCCACCCTCATCTTCGGCAACGCCCGCCGCTCGGTGGAGAAGATCACCCGCTTCATCAACGAGACGTCGCCCGACCGGATGGCCTACAGCCACCACGGCGCCCTGTCCCGCGAGATCCGCTCGGTGGTGGAGAAGCGGCTCAAGGCCGGCGAGCTCAAGGCCATCGTGGCCACGAGCTCCCTGGAGCTCGGCATCGACGTCGGCGCCATCGACGAGGTGGTGATGGTGCAGACGCCGCCGTCGGTGGCCTCGACCCTCCAGCGGCTCGGCCGATCCGGGCACAGCGTCGGAGAGACCAGCCGGGGGCGGCTCATCCCCCTGCTCAGCCGCGACCTCCTGGAGGCGGCGGTGGTGGCCAAATGCGTGCTCGACGGTGAGATCGAGGAGGTGAAACCGACCTCCGGCGCCCTCGACGTCCTCGCCCAGGTGCTGCTCTCCATGGTGGTCGCCTCCGACTGGACGGTGGAGGAGCTCTTTGCCGCCATCCGCTGCGCCGAGCCCTACCACCAGCTCCCCCGCCACCACTTCGATCTGGTTCTCGAAATGCTCGCCGGCCGGTACTCCAGCAGCCGCCTCCGGTCCCTGCGGCCCATGGTGAGCATCGACGCGGTCAACGGCGCCGTCCGCGCCCGTCCCGGCGCCGAGCGCCTGCTCTACCTCTCAGGCGGAACCATCCCGGATCGGGGTTACTTCCAGCTTCGCGTCGAGGGCAGCGGCGCCCTCCTCGGCGAGCTCGACGAGGAGTTCGTCTGGGAACGGTCGGTGGGCGACACCTTCACCCTGGGCGTCCAGACGTGGCGAGTCCAGAAGATCACCCACAACGACGTGCTCGTCGCGCCGGCCCACGCCCGATCCGCCATGGCGCCGTTCTGGCGGGCCGAGGAGCTCGACCGCTCGAGTTTCGTGTCGCAACGGATCGCCGAGTTCCTGGAGGACATCGAGGACCGTCTCGACGATCCCGCGATGGCCCCCGAACTCGGCCGATGCCACGCCCTCAGCGACGCCGCCGCCGCCGCGCTCCTCGACCACCTCCGGCAGCAACGGGACGCCACCGGGCCCCTCCCCCACCGCCACCGGATCCTCGTCGAGCACACCTCACCTCCCGCCGGCCGCGGCGAGCACCGCCAGATGGTGCTCCACACCCTGTGGGGCGGCCGGGTCAACCGGCCCTTCGCCACCGCCTTGTCGGCGGCCTGGGAAGCGCGGTGGGGCATGCGCCCCGAGATCGTCCACGGCGCCGACTGCGTGGTGGTGGTCTACCCCGCCGGCCTGGAGGTGGAGGACGTATTCTCGCTGGTGCGCAGCGCCGAGCTCGAGGACCTCCTGCGACGCAGCGTGGAACGCACCGGGTTCTTCGGAGCCCGCTTCCGCGAGGCCGCGGGACGCGCCCTGCTGCTGCCGCGGGCGGGGCGCGGCAAACGGGTCCCGTTGTGGGTCAACCGCCAGCGTTCGAAAGAGCTCCTCGACGCGGTTCGGACGCACGGCGACTTCCCCCTGGTTCTGGAAGCCTGGCGGACGTGCCTCCAGGACGAGTACGAGCTCGACGTGCTCCGCCATCGACTGGACGAGGTTGCCGACGGCAGGGTCGCGGTGCACCACGTCCGCACCGAGACGCCCTCGCCCTTCACTGCCCAGGTGGCGTGGAAGCAGACCAACGAGCTCATGTACGAGGACGACGTCCCCACCGCCAATCCCGACACCCGGCCGGACCTGGTGCGGGAGATGGCCCTTTCGGCCCACCTGCGGCCCCGGATCCCGGCTGCCCTCGTCGACGACCTTCAGGCCCGCCTCCACCGGACCGCGCCCGGGTGGTCGCCGCGCAGCGCCTCCGAGCTCCTCGAGTGGCTCAAGGAGCGACTACTAGTCCCCAGCGACGAGTGGAACGACCTCATCGAAGCGATCACGCGTGACCACGACATGGAAGCCGACGAGCTCCTGCGCGAGATCGCCCACCGTGCCGTGATCATCGAGTCGGAGGGCACTCTCGCCGGCCTCGTATGCGCCGTCGAGAACCTCCCGAGGATCGAGGCCGCGTTGCCTCGGGTGGTGGAGGACGACGACCTCGCTTCGGTTGCCGGCCCGGGCCCTCCGACCGAGGCGCTCGAAGCTCGGCGCGCCCACGCGGCACGACTCACCAGCAACCACTTGCAGCCGTCCCTCGCCGAGCTGCTCACGGAGTGGCTGCGGTGCTACGGCCCGGTGCCGTCGGATTGGCTCGCCCAAACGCTCGGCCTGGACGCGCGCCGACTGGACGAGGCGCTCGACGAGCTGCGGCGGGAGCAGGTCATCGTTGCCGACGAGCTGGTGGAGGACGCCGCGGGGATCCAGATCTGCGACCGGGTCAATCTCGAGCGGCTGCTGCGGATGGCTCGCGCCGAGGCTCGGCCTTCCATCGAACCGGCGCCGGCGTCGACGCTGCCGCTGCTGCTGGCGGAGCACCATCAACTGGGAACCAAGGAGGCGGTTCCCGAGGACCTCCAACAGGCCCTCGAACGGCTCTTCGGCATGGCGCTCCCGGTGGAGCTCTGGGAGACCGAGATTCTCCCGGCCCGACTCGATCCCATGATCTCGGGCTGGCTCGACGCGCTGTTGGCCGAGAGCGATCTCCGGTGGGTCGGCGCCGGACCGAAACGGATCTTCCTGGCCCTCGACGGCGAGCTCGATCTCTTTCGGGAAGCCCGAGGGAACGAGGACCTGGACAACCGGATCGCCGAGCTCTTCCCCCACCGAGCGGGTCGCTACGCCTTCGAGGAGCTGGTCCGTACCAGCGGTCTCGGCAGCGCCGAGGTGACCCGCCGGCTGTGGGAGCTGGCGTGGGCAGGACGCGTCACCAGCGATGGCTTCGACGCGCTCCGCCGCGGTTTGGAGACGAAATACACCGCCGGGGCCGCCCCTCCTCCCGAGCCCGGGGTCCGGCGCGACGGCCGCCGACGCTTCGATCGCTGGCGGCGCGAACGACCGTTCTCAGGATCGTGGCTGGTGCTTCCGGCAGCGCCGGCCGACGACGACGACCTCCTGGCGCAGGACGACGAACTGGACCGCGCGCGCATCGTCCTCGACCGCTACGGGATCGTTTTTCGGCGCCTCCTCGACCGGGAGCTCCCGCAGCTGAGGTGGGGCGCCGTGTTCCGTGCCCTCCGCCTGCTCGAGCTCGGTGGCGAGGTGGTGGCCGGGCACTTCATCGAAGGACCCACCGGGCTTCAGTTCGCCAGCCACCAGACGATCGGCCGACTCCGGGACGGCCTCGACGACGATCGGATCTGGTGGATCAACGCCATGGATCCGGTGTCGCCGTGCTCGCTGGGCCTGGAGCTCGACGAGTGGCCGCTGCCCCGGCGGGTGCCGGGCAATCACCTGGTCTTCCACGGGCGGCGCCTGGTCGTCGTTTCGCAACGCCGAGGCTCCGACCTGGCGATTCGGGTGGCTCCCGACCACCCACAGATCGAGGCCTACCTGCGCCTGTTCCACGACCTGCTGGGACGCGAGCAGCAGCCACTCAAACGCATCGATCTGCAGCTGATCAACGGCGAGCCGGCCGCCTCGAGCCCGTACCGAACGGTCTTCCAGGAGCTCTTCCACGTCGTCCGCCAGCCGAACGCGCTCCGGCTGACCCGGAAGTTCTGACCCTCAAAGCCTTCGCGATTCCCGAATCTTGCGGTATATTTCACAATCGATGACGGCGGCGCCGCGCGGCGCCGGCCGCAATACCCAACGGGAGGGGCATTCATGACCAGCGCAGTAACCGCCGACAAACCACTTTGGCTATCCATCGAAGAGAAGATCGCCGAGCTCGGCTCGGGCGATTTCGATGACTCCGCCAAGGAAGCGACCGTCCACAAGATCGCCACCGCTCTCGACGGCGAGGGATTCAACGTGTCCCGCCACGCCGCCAACCTGCTCATGCTCCGCAAGGCGGTCGATGCGAGACAGTCGGTGGGCCGTCCCCTGATGAACGATTTCTCCGCCGCAGCCGAGGCTCTGACGCTGGACGACGTGACGAACCCGGCCCAGGCCACCATCTCCTTCGTCCACCGGGTGGGCGCGGATTTCCCGGACCTCGAGGACATCGAGCGCCGGGCCGATCTGCGGAACATCGTCGAGGGAATCCGGCTCGACCTGCTGGTGGTCCGCGCCAACGAGCTCGGCGGCGACAAGGGGACCCGCTTCCTCCTGGAGAACGAGGTGGCCGAGGAGACGATCCTCCAGCGTCTGTCCATCGATCAGGCCAAGCTCGACGAGGTCAAGGCCGCCATCGCGGCCGAGCTCGCCGAGATCAAGCGGGTCAACGCCCTGCTCGCCGAGGTCGAAGGCCAGGACGACGCCGCCAAGGCCAAGCACCTGATCACCAAGGACGTGGCCGACGAGAACATCATCGGCATCGCCGGCCTCACTCAAGAGGTCATCGACACGGCGAAAAAGCTGATGGAAGAAGAGATCAAAGAGAAGGCGCGGCTCGCCGCCGAGGCCGAGGCTGCCAAGAAGGCCGCCGCCGAGGGCCCGAAGCTCGAGGACATCCCCGCCGACGAGATGCTCGAGCACATCGAGGCCATCCGCGAGATCATGGAGTTCTCCGACGATCCGGGCGAGATCGCCGCCATGTGCGAGCAGAGCAACCTCCCCAAGGCGCTCATCGAGATCGCCACCACCGACGCCGACAAATTGGATGAATTGGAAGCTGCAGCAGAGGGATAAGCGCTCTACATTCCTCAGAATTTGAAAAATGAAAAGGCGGGCTCTCGAGCCCGCCTTTTCATTTTTCAAATTCTGAGGACTTGCGATAATGCTCGTACTTGGAGGACGACATGAACGCCGAGATCTACCGGTCGCGAAGAGAAGCGCTTCGCAACGCCGTCGACGGCGGGGCGATCCTGATTTTGGGCAACAACGACGCACCGAAGAACTACGTCGACAATGCCTACCCGTTCCGGCAGGACTCCCACTTCCTCTACTACGCCGGGATCGCCGAGACCGGAATGGCGGCGCTCATCGAGCCCGACGGCCGCGATGTGCTCTTCGGCCGACCCTTCGATCCCGACGACCTGGTGTGGCACGGCCCGCGTCCGCACGTGGGAGACCACGCGGCGGCGGCCGGTTTCGCCGAGAACACGGACATCTCGGATCTCAAGAAAGAGATCGACCGCCTGGTGGAGGCCGGGGTCCGGATCCATTACCTGCCTCCCTACCGAGCCGAACGCTGCTTCCGGCTCGCGGATCTCCTGGACGCGAACCCGTCCAAGGTGGGCAACGGTGTTTCAGAAGAGTTCGTCCGGGCCGTCTGCGACCAGCGGTTGATCAAGACTCCCGAGGAAATCGCCGAGATCGAAGACGCGTTGGGTGTCACCGCAGAGATGTACCGGGTGGCGATGGCGGCGGCGCAGCCCGGCCGGAAGGAGCACGAGGTCGCCGGGCGCATGCAGGCGCAGGCCCTGGAGCTCGGCCGCCAGCAGGCCTTCCCCCCCATCGTCTCGGTGCGCGGTGAGGTGCTCCACAACCACAGCTACGACAACACCCTTGCCGACGGCGACCTGATGTTGATGGACTCGGGCGCCGAGTCGCCGCGGTTCTACGCCTCGGACATCACCCGAACCTTCCCGGTGAACGGCAGCTTCAGCGACCGCCAACGGCGGATCTACGAGATCGTCCTGGCCGCCCAGATGGCAGTCATCCACGCCGCCTCTCCCACTCACGACAACCGGGAGATGCACCGCCTCGCCGCCCGCACCATCGCCGGTGGCCTGACCGCGCTCGGGCTCATGAAAGGCAACCCCGATGACGCGGTGACCGCGGGCGCCCACGCCCTCTTCTTCCCGCACGGCATCGGCCACATGATGGGCCTCGACGTGCACGACATGGAAGACCTGGGCGACATCGTCGGCTATCCCGAGGGTGAGCAGCGATCGACGCAGTTCGGGCTCGCATTCCTGCGCCTGGCTCGTCGGCTGGAGGCCGGACACGTCATCACCGTCGAGCCCGGGATCTACTTCATCCCCGCGCTCATCGACCAGTGGCGCTCGGAGAACCGCCACCCGGACTTCATCGACTACGACGCAGTCGAAGCCTACAAGGGCTTCGGCGGCATCCGTATCGAGGACGACGTGCTCATCACCGACGACGGATGCCGCGTCCTCGGCCCCGGCATCCCGAAGACCGTCGACGAGGTCGAAGCGGCCTGCCGACAATAATGATGAGTTATGAGTTATGAGTTATGAATTGCATCGCAATCGTACAGACCGGATGGCGGGTCCCTCTGCGTCTCGGGCTACGGACCTCAACGTGTTTCCTCTGGCAAACCATGCTGCGTGCCGATACTGAACAAATACATCCCGAGTGAGCACCGAAGCGTAAGAGAAACCACCTTCAATCCCAGAGACTTGCGACGTCATTCATAACTCATAACTCATCTCATAACTCATCATTGATTTTCACATCGGAAGCACGAGCCGTCCGAGGGTGAGCACCAGGGTGCTGGTGACCACGGCGCCGATGAGGTTGAGCCAGAGCCCTTCGCGGAACAGGTCCTGGATCGTCACCGCGCCGGAACCGATGACGATGGCGTTCGGCGGCGTTGCCACCGGCAGCATGAAGGCGCACGACGCCGAAATGATGGCCGGCACCATCATCAGGTAGGGGTGGACCCCGAGCACGGTGGCCAGCGCCGCCATGACCGGCATCAGCAGGGTCGCCGTGGCGGTGTTGGAGGTGAGCTCGGTGGCGCTGGTGGTGATCAGGCAGATCGCCAGCACCAGCAGCGGCAGCGGCAGCACGGCGAGCCCGGAGAGACTGTCGGCCAGCCAGACGTCCAGGGTTGCGGCCCGCACCCCGTCGGCGATGGCGAAGCCCCCGCCGAAGAGCAACAGCACACCCCACGGAACACCGTCATGGATCTCCCGCCAACGCAGCAGCGACCCGTCTTCGTCGCCTCCTGCCGGAAGCAGCGTCGTCAACACCGCCGCCGCGATCGCCGGAACGGCGTCGGTCACCATCGAAACGTCGGTGAGCAGCCCCCAGCGCACCAACATCTGGCTCCATCCCGGAATCGACACCGAGCCGAGGTCGAGGCCGGCGCGGGTCACCCACGCCAGAGCCGTGAGCGAAAACAAGACAGCGATGCGGCGCTCGTGCGGCGACACCGGTCCGAGAGCCTGACGCTCATCGTCGAATCCCGTGGCGACGCCGCCACCGGGGTCGAGGCCGCGGCCGAGGTAGAGACCGACGATGGGCAGGAAGACGAGCACCAGGGGGACGCCGAAGAGCATCCACCCGCCGAAGGTGATCGGCGCCGCATCCGGCACCAGGCTCGGCGCCATGCCGGCAAGCACCAGGTTCGGCGGCGTCCCGACAAGCGTCCCGATGCCGCCGATGGAGGCGCCGTAGGCAACGGCGAGAAAGACACGGGTCGTCGCTCCGGGGGCGTCGATCCGGCGCGTGACCGCTCCGGCGATGGGCAGCATCATCAGAGTCGTGGCGGTATTGGAGAGCCACATGGACAGCATGGCGGTGGCCAGCAGGAACCCCCACACCAGCCGCTTCGGGGACGTCCCGACGGCCGCAAGCACCGCCAGCGCGATGCGCCGGTGGAGGCCCGACCGCTCGACGGCGAGGGCGAGAACGAAGCCCCCGAGAAAGAGAAAGACCATGTGGTTGGAGTAATTCGGCGCCACGTCCCGAACACCACGAATGTCGAGCAGCGGGAAGAGCACCAACGGCAGCATCGAGGTCGCCGCCAACGGCACCGCCTCGGTGACCCACCAGACCGCCATCCACACCACCGCCGCGAGCAGGCGTTTGGCGTCGCCCTCGAGCCCGCCGAGCGGTGCCAACCAAACGGCGAAGAAGCACACCGGCCCGAGCCAGCGTCCGATACGGGCGCCCCGCGAGCGTCGAGGCGGCGACGGATCGGTCAAGGCTGACCTCGAACCGCGCATCCGCCGTCGCCGTCGAAGCGAACCCCACTTCCGCCTCGAGTCCCGGTTGCCTGCCGCAGGACGCTGCCGGCGTCGCGAAAACGTCGTCGGTGCCGCCGCTGCGTCGCTCGCGTACTGATCATGCCGTCTCCTTTGAACGAGTCCGCCGATCTCGGCCACCCAAGTGTATTCGAGGAACCCCGATCGATGCCCGGAACCGCTGGACCGGAATGCGATTCGAAGGTTCCGAGGTTGACCGTGCAGTGCGACCCATCCCACTCTTCGTGACCCTCGCGACCGATTTGGAGCCGCCATGAGCCACGCATCGGAAACCCCCGAAACGTCGAAGAAGAACCGTCTCGCCTCCGAGTCGAGCCCCTACCTGCTGCAGCATGCCGACAACCCGGTGGACTGGCACCCGTGGGGCGACGAGGCCTTCGA
>JAZBOQ010000108.1:0-2229 GCA_036351195.1 Thermoanaerobaculales bacterium
CGCCGTCTGGTCCACCGTCGGTGATGTCCTCCGCTGATCCTCCCCTCCGGCAACCACAGCCGGATTCGGCACGTCCCGTTCACTGGCTTGCGGTGCTCGGACCGGGGTTGGCCGTCGCCGCGACCGGGGTGGGCGCCGGCGATCTTCTCGCCGCCATGTTGGCCGGAGCCGGTTTCGGAGAAACTCTACTGTGGGTGATCGGCGTCGGCGCGCTGCTCAAACTTGTGCTCAACGAGGGAGTCGCCCGTTGGCAGCTCGCCACCGGAAGCACCCTGGTGGAGGGGTGGGGCGCCCACCTCGGGATGGCCTTTCAACTCGCCTTCCTCGTCTACCTGGTGCTCTGGAGCGTGATCGTCGCCGGCGGGTTGATGAACGCCTGCGGGGTCGCCGCGCACGCCCTGATCCCCGGTGTCTCGATTGCAGTTTGGGGTGCCGCGCACTCCGTCGCGGCCCTGATCCTCGTCTGGTTCGGCCGCTACGAGCGTTTCGAGAGCACGATGAAGGCGCTCATCGCCCTGATGGTTCTGACCCTTCTCGCCAGCGTCGTCCTGGTGGGCCCCGATCTCGGTCGCACTCTTCGGGGCCTCCTGATCCCGACTCTGCCGTCGCACTCGGCGCCGACCGTCCTCAGCCTGATGGGCGGCATCGGCGGCAGCGTCACCATGCTCTCCTACGGGTACTGGATCCGCGAGCGTGGCTGGACGGGCCGAACCTGGCTCACAACCGTCCGCCGCGATCTCGCCTTCGGCTATCTTCTCACCGCGATCTTCGGCGCCGCAATGCTGATCCTGGCCGCAACCGCCCTGGCCAATCTCGGGGGAATGCCGGCGGGCAGCCAGGGATTGGTGGCCTGCGCCGACGCCCTCCAGGAGGGCGCGACCGGGCGCTTCGGCGAGGGTCTCGGTCAGGCGTCCCGATGGGTCTTTCTGGTCGGGCTCTGGGCCGCGGTGTTCACCAGCACCCTCGGAGTCTGGCAGGGGGTCCCCTATCTCTTTGCCGACTTCATCAACCAGCTGCAGCCGATAACCGGCGAGGTCGACGCACGATCGCTGACCTACCGTGGGTACCTGCTCTTTCTCGCTCTGCCTCCGATGGCGCTGCTGGTTCTGGACCGGCCGGTGTGGGTGATCAAGCTCTACACCATCACCGGCGGGCTCTTCATGCCCGTGCTCGCCGCCAGCCTGCTCTGGATGACGTCACGGACCCGTCACATGGGTGAAATGCGAACCGGCGTCGTCGGTCTCGCGGGAATGGTCGCCGCGTTGATGCTCTTCGTGCTTCTTGCCGTCCGCCAACTGATGGATCTGATCGGCTGAGCCGCCGTCCACTGGCCCGGGTACGAACGCAGACGCGGAGCCAGCCATGGCATCGCGATCGGGATCCATCGATGCACCGACGATGACCCAAATATCCAATCTCGGCTACACTGTCCTGGGTCAGCTGAAACGATGCAAAGCTTCGGGAAATACGTCCTCGTTGATCACATCTCCTCCGGGGGAATGGCGGATGTCTATCGCGCCAAGGTGCAGGGAATCCGCGGCTTCACCAAGACCGTCGCCATCAAACGGATCCACGAGCACCTCTTGGAGCGAACGCGGTTCCTCCGCATGTTCACCGACGAGGCCAAGATCGCATCGCGTCTGATGCACAACAACATCGTCCAGATCTACGACCTCGGCGAGGTCGACTCCATGCCCTTCATCGCCATGGAGTATGTTCCCGGCCGCGACCTCTACCGCGTGCTCAAGCGCCTCGGCGCCATGAACCGCAAGTTCCCCTGGCGCCTCGCCACCCTGGTGATCAAGGAGGTCTGCACCGGGCTCCAGTTCGCGCACGACTTCCGCTCGCCCGACGGCCAGCCGCAGGAGATCGTCCACCGGGACATCAGCCCACGAAACGTCGTTCTCTCGTACGACGGCGAGGTCAAGCTCACCGATTTCGGCGTCGCCCGAGCCCGCGACCGCGAGGAGCACACCGAGCACGGCGTCATCAAGGGCAAGGTCCGGTACATCAGCCCGGAGGGAGCAAAGGGCGAGGAGGTCGACCGCCGGTCCGACATCTTCTCCCTCGGCATCGTCCTTGCCGAGATGCTCACCATGGCGCCGTTGCGCGACGCTCCCAACGAAATGGCCATGCTCCTCGACATCCGCAAGGGAAACTTCGACCGCGGACGGATCGACGGGCTGCCCGAGGCTCTGCGCATCGTCATCGACCATGCCATCGCCACCG
>JAZBOQ010000109.1:0-5311 GCA_036351195.1 Thermoanaerobaculales bacterium
AAGTCGCTGGCCCCAGGCCGCGAAGGTTTCTTCGACATTGGCGACGTGGCTCTCGGGGCCGATTTCACGGTACGTGGTGCCGATCTTCCGTTCCCCCTCGACGAGGAAGAGCAGGGTGCCGGTGCGAGAGTCCCGCAACTCGGCGGACACCACCACGTCGCCGGAACCGAGGGTCTGAATCACATGACCGTCGGCGTCCGAGGCGCCGGGCTTGACATACGGCGTGATGCTGAGAAACTCCAGCTCCAGCTGCAGCACGCCTTCTCCGTCCTCGGCGACCAGTGCGAACCCACCGTTCTTCGACAGTTCATTCGACATGATTTCCATGTACATGTCCTTGATGGTCTCGGTGGCTCTCGGTGCGAATGTCCACTCGGTAAGATCATCCTGCTCCCAGGCGGGCTTGAGAACCTTCACGTCGCTCAGATCCAGCGGCTTGATGTGGATCTTCGAGTACTTCGAGAAATCAGCGTCCGGTCGCTGCCAGGTGAGACCGGGCTCTGTATCCACGATCTGAGCGATCGCAACGCCAACGAGCAGCAGCAACACGAGCCCGAAGAAACAGGTTGCCGGATTCAACAAAGCGTTTCTCATACGTCACTTCCTTCCTCGAACCAGGGAGTTCAAGGTTAACAAACTGACCTGAGCACCCTTCTCGTTCCTCCGATCAGGAGATCCGTGCACCAAGACGAGGCGCTTCCAATCATCGACCATCAGGTCGTTCTAATCGAGGCGCATTGGTGCGCTCATCTCCCGATGGGCATTCTCACAGGCATCGTCGCCAACATCGCCGATCAGGAGATCGGCGCTACAAAGGTCGATCCACGCTTATTGCAGGCGGCTGAGACGCGTACTCATGAATCGTATTGAGGCTCAGCCGTTGACGTCCGACGACTCCGACACCAACGGCCCTGCGCGGAACTCAGGTTCTGCGAGGATGGTGAATATCACCGCGATGATGCCGAGGGGTAAGAAACTGAAAACGGCGGCGATAGAGCCGGCCACCGACAGGCCCCAGCGACGACGATTGAGCGCAGCCATCCCGCCCATGATCGCGACAATCCCAGCGAGCAAGCACAGCAGGGCCAATGGAAGGAAGATGACCATGGGAAGAAACGCGACAGCATTGGCCTCGGGCTCCGGGATCGTTCCGAGCAGAATCGATCCACCCAGCGCCAGAGCGAGGAGTGGGATTCCCCCGACAAAGCCGAAGATCCCTGACGTGATGTCGAGGATGCCTGCCACCGTTGCTTTGTTGCTTTCCATTTGATCTGCCTCCCTGAAACGCCGTCCCGGTCGATCCCGATCCCGATCCCGATCCCGGCGAGACTGTCCCGACTTCCGAGTCCGTGTCCGCTTCGGCTGGACTCGGTGAGTCCTACCTCGAACTACGAAATCTCTCCTGCCTCAGTTCTCTCTCAACATCCTTCATCCGTCTCGCGTATGGTTACCGAACGTGAAAGATCAACCTCTGAATCCACCGGAAACCACAAATGACCCCCGCGACGACCTCGGTGTCTGGGGCACGGTGAAGCTGTCGCTCAAGGGCGAGGAGCTCGACTACACCACCGGCCCGCTGGGCCGAGCCATCCTGCTGCTGTCGATTCCCATGGTGCTCGAGATGGCCATGGAGTCGGTCTTCGCCCTCACCGACGCCTTCTTCGTCTCGCGGCTCGGCACCGACGCCGTGGCCACGGTGGGGCTCACCGAAGCGATGGTGACCATCCTCTTCGCGGTGGCCTTCGGCCTCAGCATCGGCACCACCGCGATGATCGCCCGGCGTATCGGCGAAAAGGACAAGGCTGGCGCCCGCATCGCCGCCGCCCAGGCGATTCTGCTCGGCCTCGCCGTCTCCGCGGCATTCGCCGTCCCCGGCTTTATCTTCGGCGACCGGCTCTTGGCGGCCATGGGCGGTTCACCGGAGCTCGTTGCCTCGGGCCACGGCTTCACCCGGGTGATCTTCGGCGGCTGCGGCACCATCGTGCTGCTCTTCCTGCTCAACGCGGTCTTCCGCGGCGCCGGCGACGCCGCCATCGCCATGCGGGTGCTGTGGATCGCCAACGCCGTCAACATCGTGCTCGATCCGTGCCTCATCTTCGGCCTCGGCCCCTTCCCCGAAATGGGGGTCACCGGCGCCGCCGTGGCCACCACCATCGGCCGCGGCATCGGCGTCGCGGTGCAGCTCTATGTGCTCTTCTTCGGCGGCAGCCGCATCCGCATCGCGCTGCGTCACCTCGCCCCCAGGGTGCGGGTCATGCTCCGGCTCTTCCGACTGTCAGTGGGCGGCATGCTGCAGACCGTCATCAGCCACTCGAGCTGGCTCGTCCTGGTGTGGATCGTCGGCAGCTTCGGCGCCGCCGCAGTGGCCGGCTACACCATCGCCATCCGCCTCGTGATTTTCGCCCTGCTGCCGTCCTGGGGCCTGGCCAACGCCGCCGCCACCCTGGTGGGGCAGAACCTGGGCGCCGGAAAGCCCGATCGCGCGGAGCGCTCGGCCTGGCTCGCCGGGATCTTCAACACCGTCTTCCTGCTCGCCGTCGCGGTGGTCTTCGTCACCGCCGCCGGACCCATGATCCGGCTCTTCACCACCGAGGCGGCGGTGGTCGCCGCCGGCATCGCCTGCCTGCGCTGGGTCTCCTACGGCTACCCCTTCTACGCCTGGGGGATGGTCATGGTCCAGGGCTTCAACGGGGCCGGCGACACCTACACCCCGACGGTGATCAACCTCTTCTGCTACTGGCTCTTCCAGCTGCCGCTGGCCTGGGCCCTGGCCCATTCGGCCGGCTTCAACGCCACCGGAGTCTTCATGGCGATCATGATCGCCGAGGCCGCCCTCGCCGTTGTCGCCATCCTCGTCTTTCGACGCGGCAACTGGAAACAGCGGGACGTCTGAGCTCTCGATTCAGAACTCATGCAAGACTCGGTCTTGACAGTCCTTCAAATGCAACATAAGTTGCAGTTAGACCGATCGGTCGAACCATTAGGTAAAACCATTCGGTCACACGATTGCAGAAGGCCGGGAGAGGCACTGATGGCGCGACCACGATTTCAGAATCTCGATGCGGGCACGAGGAACAAGATTCTCGAGACTGCCGCGATCGGGTTCGCGGCCAACGGCTTCGACGGAACCTCGTTGAACCGCCTCATCGAGAATCTCGGGATCAGCAAGGGATCGTTCTACTACTACTTCGACGACAAGGCCGACCTCTTCTGCACCGTCATCGACCACGCGTGGAAGACGATGCTCCCGGACGCCGACATCGACCTGTCGGCCCTCGACGGCGACAGCTACTGGCCGGCCATCGAGAGTGTCTTGCGCGAGGCCCACGACCGGGTCCGCACGAACCCGTGGCTGGTCGGTCTCGGCAGTCTGTTCTACAACCCCCCGGACGTCCCGGAGATCCGCGCGGCGCTGGGAGACCTCTTCAGCCGCGCCCGCGAGTGGCAGGCCGAGCTGATCCGCCGGGGCCAGACCATCGGAGTCGTTCGCGACGACCTCCCCGTCGGCCTTCTCCAGTCCCTGCTGGTTGGGGCCGATGAGGCGGCGGATCGTTGGTTCGTCCGCAACTGGACTCGGATGGACGACGACGAGATCGAACGAGTGACCGGAGAGGTCTTCGCCATCTTCCGCCGCATGATGGAACCACAACCGAATGATTGAAACGACGTATGGAGCAACCATGAATCCGAAAACACTCGGTATCGCGTTCTTCGCCGCCGCCATGGCGGCCGCTTCGCCGGCCCCGGCCCAGGACGCCCGGGACATCGTCAAGCGATCCATTGAAAACTGGCGCGGCACCTCGTCCTACGGCGAGATGACCATGGTCATCCACCGGCCGTCGTGGGAGCGCTCCATGTCCATGCGCGGCTGGACCTCCGGCTCCAAGAAATCTCTGGTCCGGGTGACGGCGCCCAAGAAGGACGCCGGCAACGGCACCCTGATGGTGGACAACAACATGTGGTCCTACTCGCCCAAGGTAAACCGGGTGATCAAGGTGCCGTCGTCCATGATGAGCCAGAGCTGGATGGGCTCGGACTTCTCCAATAAGGATGTATCGCGGGCGGACGACATCGTCGACCAGTACGACCACACTCTCCTCGTCACGGATGAGATCGACGGCCACATCGTCTGGACCATCGAGTCGGTCCCCCACGAGGAGGCCGCCGTGGTCTGGGGGAAGGAAGTGCTGCAGGTGCGCGACGATGATGTCCTGCTCGAGCAGGAGTTCTGGGATCAGGACGGTGTTCTGGTGAAGACCCTGAAGACCCTCGAGATCGGCGAGATGGGCGGTCGGACCATCGCCATCCGGCAGCGGATGGCCAAGGTGGATGTCGAGGAGGAATGGACCGAGTTCATCATCGACAGCATCGAGTTCGACCTCGAGATCTCGGACAACGTCTTCACGCGATCCAATCTGCAGAATCCGCGGAAGTGAGTCGACCGATGAGCAGCATCACCTTCAAGCTCGCCTGGCGAAACCTCTGGCGGCGCAAGCGTCGAACCTGGTTGACCGTCGGCGCCATGGTCTTCTCCAACATCATCCTGGTCTTCTTGATCTCCATGCAGCTCGGGATGTACGCCATGATGATCGACAACACCGTCCGGGCACAGACCGGGCACCTCCAGGTTCAGGCCCAGGGCTACAAGGACGACCTCAAGATGCGTCAGGTGGTTCCCGATGTGGCCGGGCTCGCCGCCGATCTTCGAACGCAGCTCGGCAGCGATGAGATCGCCGCAAGGGCTTCGGCCTTTGCCCTGGTTTCGAGCGACGAACGCAGCTACGGCCTGATGATCTCCGGGGTGGAACCAGCGTATGAAAAGCGGGTCTCGAGCCTCCCGGGGCTGGTCACCGAAGGACGATTCCTCGGCGACACCATGGCCGAGGAGATCATCGTCGGCAACCTCCTCGCGCGTAATTTGCGAGCGGGAGTCGGAGACGAGCTGACCATCATCGGCAGCGGTCGCGACGGGTCCTTTGCCGCCGCGGTGGTGCCCATTGTCGGAATCTTTGAAAGCGGTGCGCCGGACATGGACCGGAGCTTCGCCGAGGTCCCGCTGGGCTTCTTTCAGGATGCGTTCTCCATGGACGGCGCCGGTCACTCGGTGGTGATCATGTCGCCCACCCTGATCGGTGTCGGCGCGCTGCAGACTCGGGTCGAGGGGCTCCTCCCCGCCGGTGAGGACCTCGTGGTGCACGACTGGGACGCTCTGCTTCCGGGTCTCAAACAATCGATCCAGGCGGACTTCGTCAGCGCCTGGTTCATGTACGGCATCCTGATCGTCCTCGTCGCCTTCAGCGTGCTCAACACC
>JAZBOQ010000110.1:0-10660 GCA_036351195.1 Thermoanaerobaculales bacterium
ACCTGAAGCGGGACATCCGTGACGTGGAGTGGCGACCGTAGGGACGCCGTTTTTCCGGGGCGCGGTTCGGAGCCGGGGGGCGATCTGGTGGGCCGAGGCCCACCCTACGGCGCTGCAGTTTGGTTTCGCGATCGGGGCTGTCAGGGTGGGTGGGCCTTGGCCCACCGAGGTGCGGCATGGCGTTGTCGGAAGAAGTACCGCTGCCGCTGACCGCTGATTCCTGTCGCTGACTCCTGCCGCTGATTCCTGCCGCTGTCGTTGTTCCTGCCCTCCACCCCTGCCTGCGATGTGGACCGCCGAGCTCCAGCTCGGCTTGGGGTCGTGGTGGGGGCCCGGTACGCGGTAAACCAAGCAAACGTACCACCTTGAGCATTGTTGACCGAATGATCTCCGAGGATTCGTCGCGGAGCGGAACAACGCAAAAAGTGATACGTGCGCTCGCGGACAGTGAGGCGCTGGGGCGCTCGGGTTGGGGAGACACTCGGGGGAGCGTGCTGTACAATGCGCCCATGACTCCGGAAGCCATGGTGGATTGGCGATTGTGCGCGGCGGCCGGAGCGTCCGAATCTGAACTTCGTGGATAGTCAGGACCACCCCCCCAGTCCCGGCCTCGCGGCCGATGGTCGGTGCCCCCTGTGGCGCGCCGATCGGGTGAGGTGCGTTTCGTGCTGAAGCTCGATATCGACGAGGCCAACGCCGAGAAGCTCTTCGGCACCCGCGACGACAACCTTCGCTACCTCGAGGAGCGTCTCGGTGTGTCGGTCACGGCCAGGGGCGGAGCGTTGGTGGTGACCGGCGGCAGCGAACGCGCCGAGGGCATCGCCGTCACGCTGCTCGGAGCGTTCGACCGGCTGCTGTCGAGCGGGGCCGGCGTGGGCCGGGAGGAGTTTCGCACCGGCGTGCGGGTGCTCGAGGAGGATGACGAGATCGATCTCGTGGAGTTCTTCCTCGACGCCTCGATTCCCCCGACCCTGAAGCGGTTCCTGGCGCCGCGCAATCTCAACCAGCGGATCTTCATCCAGTCGGTGACCACCAACGACTCGGTCTTCGCCATCGGACCGGCGGGCACCGGCAAGACCTACCTGGCCGTGGCAATGGCGGCGGCGGCGTTGCTCGACAAGCAGGTTCGGAGGCTCGTTCTGTGTCGGCCGGCCGTGGAGGCCGGGGAGCGCCTCGGCTTCCTTCCGGGCGACCTCGTCGAGAAGGTCAACCCGTACTTGCGGCCGGTCTACGACGCCCTCTACGACATCCTGGGCTACGACAAGACTTCCAAGCTTCTCGAACGTCAAGTCATCGAAATCGCGCCGCTGGCCTTCATGCGCGGCCGCACCCTCAACGACGCCTTCATCATCCTCGACGAGGCCCAGAACACCACCCGCGAGCAGATGAAGATGTTCCTCACCCGGATGGGCTTCCACTCCAAGGTGGTGGTCACCGGCGACATCACGCAGATCGATCTTCCGGGCACCCAGCGCTCGGGCCTGGTGGAAGCACTGGAGATCCTCGACGGCGTCGACGGCATCGCCTTCGTCCACTTCACCAAGCGCGACGTGGTGCGCCACCGTCTGGTGCAGAAGGTCGTCGACCGCTACGAGCGGTGGGAAGCCGGGCACGACCACCCGCGGAGCAACGGCTCATGAGCCCGCCGAAGGTCAAGCCGACCAACGGTTCCGGCTCGTCGTCGAGGATCATGCGCGGGCTCGAGCGCCGCGGCGGTATCTGGGAGCGGTTGCTCGACATGCCGGTGGCGTGGGCGGCGCTGACGGTGGTGGTCTGCACGTCCCTGCTCGTGCCCCGGCTCGACACCGATGTCCCGACCTGGCCGGCGGGGGAGGTCGCGACTTACGATGTCGTGATTCCTCGCGATCTCAGCCTGCCGGACGAGGCGGCCACGACCGAAGCGCGAGTCGAGGCCCGGGAAGCGGTGCTGCCGGTCTTCGACGTGGAACCGAGAATCCGCCGCGAGCTCGCCACCGAGATCCAGGAGGTCTTCGCCGTCTGCCGCCTCTGGTTGGCCGACGACACCGCGACCATGGATGACCTCTCGGGGGCCACGGTGCTCGCCATCGACCCCGCCATGACCACGGTGCTTGCGGAGAGCGAGTGCTCCGGCGGGTTGGAGACCGCCATTCTCGAGGTGGTCGACGAGACCTATCGTGTCGGAATCGTCGACGACCGTCGGGAGCTCGATCGTCGCGGCGCCAGGGGCGTGGTGCTCCGCGATCTTTCGGGTGGCCCGGAACGCCGGGTCGCGCTGGACGAGCTGTCGAACGTGGTGGACGGGCGGTCCGGCCTTTCGGGCAATCTTCAGACGACGCTGCTCTCCCACGAGGCGGTGGCGCGGCGCTGGGTCAAGCCGACGCTGGATTTCCTGGAAGCCAACATGCTCCCGGACATCGTCCTCAACCGCGCCGAAACGGCGGCGCGGATCGCCAAGGCCGACCAGCAGGTCGTGCCGCGGTCACGCGTTCTGCGGCGCGGCCAGGTGCTGGTGCGGAGGGGAGATCGGGTTTCGCCCGAGGTGGCGCAGACCTTGAGAGTCATCGACAGCCAGCGCCGGGAGGTGACGGAGTACTCGCGTGTGCTCGGCGTCGGCCTGCTGGTCCTGGTGGTGGTGGCGTCGTGGTGGCCCATTCGACAGGTCTTCGGCAGCGCTCCCGGCGAGGTGCGCCAGCGGCTGTCCATGACCTTCATCCTACTCATGCTCTTCGTGGCCCTGAATCGGTTCGGCCTCTTCATCGTGGAGGCGATCTCCAAGAGTGTCCAGGGCCAGACCCTGTCCACCCTGGACTCCTATCTCTGGGGACTGCCGTTCGCTGCCGGGCCGGTGGCGGTGCTGCTGCTCATGGGTCTGCAACCGGCATTGGTCTTCGCGGTCTCGTGCGCGATCATGGCCGGGCTGCTGCTCGAGGGGCAGTTCACCCTGGCGGTCTTCGCCCTGGTTTCCGGTGTGGTCGGCGTCGTCGTCTCCCGGCGTTCCACCGAGCGGTCGGCCATGAGCCGCATCGGGCTGTACGTCGGTCTGGCGAACTGTGCGGCGTTTCTCGTCCTGGAGCTCTATCGGGGCCTCCCGGCCAAGCCCGAGTCCACCCTCTTCGCGGCCGGCTGCGCCCTCGTCGGCGGCCTCCTGGCCATCGGGCTGGTGACGCCGCTGCTGCCGTTGCTCGAGACGCTGCTCGGGGTGACCACCGACCAGCGCCTTCTCGAGCTCTCCAACCAGAACCTGCCCCTGCTCAAACGCCTCTCCCTCGAGGCCCCTGGCACCTACCAGCACTCCCTTGCGGTCAGTAACCTGGTGGAGGCCGGCGCCGACGCCGTGGGGGCGAACGCGCTGTACCTCAGGGTCTGCGCGTACTACCACGACATCGGGAAGCTGACGAAGCCCCAGTACTTCGTCGAGAACCAGCGCGGCACCAACCCCCACGATGAGCTGTCGCCTTCGATGTCGGTGCTGGTCATCCAGAGCCACGTCAAGAAGGGCATCGAGATGGCCCGGGAAGCCAAGCTGCCGTTGCCCATCATCCACGGCATCGCCACCCACCACGGCACCAAGCTGATCCGCTACTTCTTCCACAAGGCGCAGGAAGGGGAGGAGGGCAAGAAAGAGGTTCGCGAAAGCGACTTCCGCTACCCGGGACCGAAGCCCCACACCAAGGAGCTCGGAATCCTGCTTCTTGCCGACGCGGTGGAAGCCGCCGCACGCACCATTGAGCAGCCCAACCCCACACGACTGCAGTCGATGATCAAGAAGATCTTCGACGACGCCCTCGAGGACGGCCAACTCGACGACTCGGAGCTCACGTTCTCGGAGCTTGACAAAGTGGCGTCGGCATTCCTTTGGGTGCTGACGAACATGTATCACCACCGCATCGACTACCCGGGCTTCAACTTCAACCGGAGGAACCAAACGAGTGATTCGGGTTCATTTCAACTGGGAACGCCGCCCGTCAGAGCCGGCGGCTGAGCTGCTGCGCCGTACCGCGACCGGCTGCCTCGAGAGACTCGACGCCGGCTCGACCGAGGTCCATGTGCTCGTGACCGGCGACGAGCGGATTCGTGAGCTCAACCGCGACTACCGGGACACGGACCGGTCGACGGACGTGCTCTCATTCCCCGACGGCGACGTGCTGCCGTCGGGCCGTCGGTTGTTGGGACAGATCGTGGTCTCCCTGGATACCGCGCGGCGGCAGGCCGGCGAGGCGGGCCACGGGGAGCTGCGCGAGCTCGCAGAGCTCGTTCTTCACGGGACGCTGCATCTCCTGGGGTATGATCACTCCAGTGACCAGGGCGAGATGAACCGACTCGAGCTTCGACTTCGCGGGGAGCTGCTGCCGTGAAGGAAAGCCTCGTGGTGTGGATCGACAGTCCCGTGACCATGGCTCTGGCCGCGGCGGTGGTGGGCGGTTTTTTCGTTGTTTTCGAGCTGCTGGCAGCTGGTCTCGCCCGCCTCGGAAACGTGCGCTTCCAAGGTATCTTGGAGGATCACCCGAAGCTGCTGCCGGCAGCGGCGGATCGCGAGATCCACCTCTCCACGCTCACCGACATCCTGCGCTGGGTAGAGATCGCTCTGCTCGGTGTCTTGTGGCTGATCATCGGTCGTGTCCAATGGCCGGAGAGCTGGCACCGAGTGGCTGCCGCCGTGGTCGTGACCGCGGTCCTGGTGCTGCTGAGCAGATTCTCCGGCGGTTCCCTGGGAGAGGACACGGTGGCGCGGCTGCTCCGGCTCGCTTCGCCGCTGATCCGGCCTCTGCTGTCGTTCGTCGGCAAGAGCAATGGTGCGGCGACTGGTCAGTCTCTGTCCGAGATCGAGGAGGAAGAAGCGTCGGAACGCGAGATCCAGGCCTACCTCGAGGCCGGCGAGGCGGCCGGCATCTTCGAGGGTGAGGAAGGGGAGATCGTCGAGTCGCTGGTGGACTTCTTCGACACCGTCGTCCGGGAGGTCATGACGCCGCGCACCGAGATGGTGACGGTTCCCGACACCGTCTCCCTCGATGAGCTCATGGAGATTTTCGCCACCACCCTCAAGAGCCGAGTTCCGGTGTATCACGAGACCGTCGACAAAGTGCTGGGCGTCGCCCACGTCAAGAACTGCGTCCAACACGTCGGCGCCGACCACCGGCCGCCGGTGAGCGAGCTCATCAATCCATGTCTCGTGGTGCCCGAAACCAAGGAGCTCGGAGAGCTGCTGCGCGACTTTCAGCAGGGTCAGCAGCAGATGGCCATCGTGGTGGACGAGTACGGCGGCACCTCGGGTCTCGTGACCCTGGAGGACATCCTCGAGGAGATCGTCGGCGAGATCGAGGACGAGCACGAGCTTCGACAGCCACCGGAGTGGGAGGAGCTCGGCCCCGGAGTTTACCGTCTCCAGGGCAGGGCGCTGCTGGAGACGCTCGGCGATCTCTTCGGGCGGGAGATCCACGAGGAGGACATCGACACCGTGGGCGGACTGGTCTTCTCGCGGCACGGCACCGTCCCCGAGGCCGGGACCGAGGTTGCGGACGACGTCAACGGACTCGTCTTCGTCGTGGACGAGATGGATGAGCGGAGGATCGTCAGCGTGACGGTGCGGAAGATGGTGGAGGCCGAGCCCTCCACGGAGGTTTCGTAAACAATGTCTTCGGGAACGGGAACGGGAACGGGAACGGGAGCGAAGGTGACTCGCTCGGGGACCGTTGCGCTGGTGGGGAGGCCCAACGCCGGCAAGAGCACGTTGCTCAACGCGCTCCTCGGCGACAAGGTGGCCATCGTGTCCGCCAAGCCACAGACGACCCGCAACCGGATCATCGGCATTCTCACCGAGGCACGCGGTCAGGTGGTCTTCTTCGACCTGCCCGGTGTCCACCGCCCCAAGCACAAGATGAACTCGCGCATGATGCAAGAGGTGCGGTCGGCCCTCGAGGAGGTCGATCTCGTGCTGCACCTGGTGGATGCGTCGGTGCCGTGGGGCGGGGGAGAGCAGTTTCTCTTCGAACTCTTGGAACCGGTGAAGGCCCCGGTGCTCGGCGTACTGACCAAGGTCGACCTTGTGAAGCCGAAGGAGGCCCTGTTGCCGCTGCTCGAGGATTACTGCACCCGCCGGCCGGGCGCCACGGTGCTGCCCATCTCGGCGGTGAAGAACGATGGTCTCGAGGCTTTGATGACCGAGGTCTTCGATGGCCTTCCGGAGGGCGAGCAGCTCTATCCCGAGGACGTGACCACCACCCAGACCGAGCGCTTCTTCATCGCCGAGGTCGTCCGCGAGAAACTCCTTCACCGGACCCGCAACGAGCTGCCCTATACCACCGGCGTCGTGGTTGACTATCTCGACGAGGGCGAGACGCTTCTCCGGGTTTCGGCGGTGATCTACGTCGAGCGCAAGAGCCAGAAGGGCATCGTCATCGGCAAGGGCGGCCGGATGATCAAGGCGGTCGGTTCCGACGCCCGGATCGAGCTCGAGCGACTGCTCGGGATCAAGATCTTCATCGAGCTCCACGTCAAGGTCCACCCGCGCTGGCGCGACGACGTTCGGGTGCTGCGCGAGATGGAGCCCGGCGCCGCCGTGATCGACGATGGCACGTGGGAGATCCCGCTTCCGGAAGGCGACGACGCCGCCGATTGAAGCGCCAAGCCCGCCGGGCACGCGAGGCTGAGCAACCGCAGATCACGCAGATCAACACAGATGAGGTCGTATCCATCGCACCTGAACCCCGAGAGCTCAGTCGTCGGGGTTCGGGGCGCGCCGCATGGCCTTTTTTCTCGACCGACGGCGCTTGTTCTCGAGGCGACGTTTCTTGGCGGCACGACTCATCTTCGTGGGTTTGCGGACGGCGCGCTCGGTGAGGGCGTCGTCCACGAGGTCGATGAATCGGGCGACGGCGGCGTTGCGATTGGCCTCGCGGGTGCGGTGGCGCTGGGAGGTGACGCGCAGGACCCCGTCGCGGGTGATCCGGGTGGCCAGCCGATCGGTGATGAGTGCCTTCTGACCGGCACTCAGTGACCGTGACGACTCGACATCAAAACGCAGGGTCACCTTGGTCTCGACTTTGTTGACGTTCTGCCCGCCGGGCCCCGAGCTCCGCGCGAACTCGTAGTCGAGCTCTGATTCGTCGATCACGAGGTGGTCGTTGATGCGGGGCATGTGGAGAGGATACTCAATCTGGATGCTGGATGCGAGATGGGTACGCGACCGCCTCAGCGCGCTGCCGGCGGACGTGCCATGTTCACACTTTTCGGGTTCATCCCGCAAGTGGCAGGATGAACCATAGTTATGAGTTATGAGTTATGAGTTTCATCGCAGTCATCGCAGGCGTCACAGCGCCGGCTCTCGCCGGCTGAATCTGATTGTGCCGCTGACCCTCCTGATTGAATCAGCCCGCCTCATCCGCCGCACCGTCCCTTGCGATGAAAACTAAAAACTGAGAACTCAGAACTTCGGATCATCCCGCCATTTGTGGGATGATCCACTTTTCAATCCCAGCCGTGCCGGTTTCTCTACGCGCTCCGAAAAGTGTGAACGTGGTAATCGCCGCGCCCAGCCGCTGAAAGCAGTCGCTCCGGTTCCGAGGCAGGCACAGGGAACGCAGACAACAGCGATCAGCGCCATCTCGCGGGCGCGACGCCCGTCCCAATAGACTCCTGAACCCGAAAAACCTCCGCCGCGAGGCGGGGGCACTGTCAACTGTGAAATGTCGACTGTCGACTACAGCAGCGTCTCGATCTCCTCCGCGAGCTTGACCTCGTCGCCCTCCTCGAAGCCGCGGTGGGAGTACATGATCCGCCCATCGCGAGCGATCAGGAACGACGTCGGGAAGCTCCCGACGCCGAAGATGCTCGAGACGATCTCGGCGTCGCCCTCGCCGTTTTCCAGTGCGGTGTAGGTCAGGCCGTGCTTCTCGATGAACTTCGCAGCGAGCTCGGTCTGGCGCTTGCCGTCGACGACGACGACGTTGAATCCCTGATCCCGGTACGTCTCGTAAAGGGGCTGCAGGCGTGGCAACTCCACGCGGCAGCCGCCTCACGTGGGGAACCAGAACGCCAACAGCGTGACCTTACCGTCAGACAGGGTGGAGAAGTCGTGGCTCGTTCCCTCGTAATCGGCCAGGGTGAAGTCGTCGATGGATGTGGCCAGGCGCTGCCGCTCCGACCAGAGCCACTCGTCGATCCCGTCCTCGCTGCCCTTGACCGCGACGTACGCTTCACGAAGCGCGGTCATTGCGTCGCCGTCGGAACCCATCACCGCGGCCGGGGTCAGAAGCTCCATGGCCCCCTCGGCATCGCCGGAGGCGAGCTTGATTTTGCCGTG
This sequence comes from Thermoanaerobaculales bacterium, assembly GCA_036351195.1. Classification (GTDB taxonomy): domain Bacteria; phylum Acidobacteriota; class Thermoanaerobaculia; order Thermoanaerobaculales; family Sulfomarinibacteraceae; genus JAHECW01. Next base: position 8,282 of record JAZBOQ010000110.1, read on the forward strand.
GTAGAAATCAACCGGCGTGTCGGCGACGCCGAGGTAGTCGAAGGTCCTGACCTGGGCCGCCTCGTCGAAGATCGCGTTGGCGGCCTCGGCATCACCCAGGTTCCACTGCGCCCACCCGAGATTGGCGAAGCTCATGGCCTTGCGGCGAACCGCCTTGGCCTCGGCCTCCTCCTGTGTGTAGTCGTCATCCGGGTAGTCCGCGAGAAACGCCTCCGGCGTCGCTTTGACCAGCGCGGCCTCGGCGTACTTGGCGCCGGTCTCCCAGTGATCGTTCGCCACCGCGATGTCGGCCACGTCGATCAGTTCGCCGAAGGTCAGCTCGCGGGTGGCCGCGAGCTCGCTCGCCGCGGCGTCGAGGTCGGCGGGCTTGCCGGTCTCCACGGCCAACGGGAAGAGGGCCACGGCGATTTGGAATCTCGCCTCCGGATCGCTGTTCTTGGCCAGGGTCTCCTCCAGCAAAGCGTGCGCTCCGTCAGGGTCCTCCATGGCGTGGCCCTGGTAGTAGGCCACGGCGCCGGCGAGCCTGCCGGCGTATCCGGTGTTCGGGTGTTCGCGCATGAACGCTTCGATGAGCGGCATTTTCTCTTCGGCCGTCTCCACCTCGCCGTAGGCCTCGCGGAACTCCGCCCACGCCTGCTCGACAGGCTCCACTGCGTCTTCAGATGCTTGCTGCGAGCAAGCGCCCAAGAAACCGAGCAACACGATCAGCCCGGCCGCCATCACGACTCGTTTCATTTCTTCCTCCATTCCTTTGCGGGAACTCGTCGTTTCGGTCCGACGATTGCGCGCACGAGAGATTATACGGGGTTGGGCCCGAATGCGATATGTGCCGGTCTCTCTGCCGGCGATTCGTGCTGCCGGGTCGCGGACGGAGCCCGGACTGCTCGGTCAGTCCTCCGGGACCGACACGGTGCCGTAGGCAGTGGGGAACCAGATCAGCTCGAGATGTCGGTCGATGGCTACGTTACCGGTTGCAGTGAAACCTGTACTCGTACAAGTGATCTCGACGCGGCGAGCCCCTAAGAACAGGCCCGAAAGGGAAAGATAGTAGTTCCACGTGAGATAACTCGGCTGCCAACTCCCAACCGCCACACTGACGTGTGATGTTGTTACACGTCCGTCGTCAAGCCAACAAGTAACACTTTCGCCCCCGTCGTCTGCATTGATCTGCACCCTGACCGAGCCGGTTGCAAACGTGTAGCCATATGGAGGGGCCCCGAAGACGTTGGCAAACAGAACCGTCGTATTGTCGGAAGGAATAAGATTGACCAAGTCTTCAGAGAACACGGCTGCCACGCCCGGTTCGTCCTTCATCTCGGCGGCCGACACGGCGTCGTCGGGCATGACCACCGAATCGTCACCGGTTTCGCCGGCCCAGACAAAGAACTCCGAGGTGCCGAAGACCCCAAGGCCCGGCTCGTCCCCGTGTAGGCCATGCTCCGTCATCAGAAAGATTCCCCCGTAGTTCCCCTGAATCCGAAAGTGCGCGCCGTATTCGAACGGGTCGCCCCCGATGGGCACGAGGTACGCCGACTTGAAGAAGCCCTCGTCATCGAAGATCTCGAAGGCGCCGCCCTTGCCCTCGTAGTTCTGATAGAGCTTGATCCCGGGAATCGCGCCGACATTGACGTCGCCGAGCATGTCGATCTCCCCGGCGCCGACGAAGGCCGTCATGTCGGGGATTGTGTCGAAGCTGATTTCGGAGATCGGTGACTGCGCCTGATTGGCAGCGGTCTGAGAAATGACGACCTCGCCGTCCGAGTTCCACGCGGTGACCAGATAGCGGGTGCCGCCGTCGAAGTCGCGGCCGGCCTGCCAACTGAGCTGGGTCCGGGCGCGCGGGCCGCTGTCGAAGATCAGGGCGTCGGAATCGAGGTCGTAGATCTTGACCGACGCCGACACCGCCTCCGGATGGAGCACCGTGAAGGTGACGGCTCCCTCGTGGTAGACCGCTTCGACGTTTCCGACGATGCGCCCGACATCATCCGCCGCACAGTGCATTGCTGCAACGAGGACCGCCAGTGAGGCCAGGACAGTGCGCTTCATACCGCTCTCCCGTCGTTGCGGCCGTTGTGGAAAGGATATCCAACCTCGGATCCGCTCTCGAAACGGCCATTGTGGAGTTCCTGATTCGACGGTAACGGGAGCGTTTCGGGCTGTCAATCCAGGTGGCAGCCCGAGATCGAGTATCCTTTCACCATGCGGATCGGAGATACATGGTATCGAACCATCTGGGTGGCCGACGACGGCCGCTCGGTGGATGTCATCGACCAGCGGTTCCTGCCGCACAGCTTTCAGATCATGCGATTGGCGACGGTGGAGCAGGCGGCCCACGCCATCAGCGAGATGGTGGTCCGCGGCGCGCCGCTCATCGGCGCC
>JAZBOQ010000111.1:0-15753 GCA_036351195.1 Thermoanaerobaculales bacterium
CCTTCGTCCAGATTCACCGAGCCAGTCACGTCGGTGGTCCGGAAGAAGAACTGCGGCCGGTACCCACGGAAGAACGGCGTGTGGCGACCACCCTCTTCCTTCGTCAGGACATACACCTCGGCGCGAAACTTCTTGTGCGGGGTGATCGACCCCGGCTTCGCCACCACCTGACCGCGCTCCACGTCCTTGCGCTCCGTGCCCCGCAGCAGCAACCCGACGTTGTCGCCGGCCTCGCCGCTGTCCAGCAGCTTCCGGAACATCTCGACACCCGTCACGACCTTCTTCATCGTGTCCCGAATGCCGACGATCTCCATCTCCTCGCCAACCTTCACCATCCCGCGCTCGATCCGTCCCGTCACCACCGTCCCGCGACCCGAAATGGTGAACACGTCCTCGATCGGCATCAGGAATTCCTTGTCGACGTCGCGCTCCGGCTGCGGAATGTACTCGTCCATCGCCGCCACCAGCTCCCAGATCGACTTGCAGTCGTCCGAGTCCGGATCGTCGCTCTCGCCCGCCTTCAGCGCCGAACCCCGAATCACCGGAATGTCGTCCCCCGGAAACTCGTACTCGCTCAGAAGCTCTCTCACTTCCAGCTCCACCAGGTCCAACAGCTCCTCGTCGTCCACCATGTCCACCTTGTTCATGTAGACAATGATGAACGGCACGCCCACCTGACGCGCCAGCAAGATGTGCTCCCGCGTCTGCGGCATCGGTCCGTCCGCCGCCGACACCACCAGCACCGCACCGTCCATCTGCGCCGCTCCCGTGATCATGTTCTTCACGTAGTCGGCGTGCCCCGGACAGTCAACGTGCGCATAGTGCCGCGTCTCCGACTGATACTCCACGTGCGCCGTGTTGATCGTGATCCCTCGCGCCTTCTCTTCCGGCGCCTTGTCAATGGAATCAAACGGCGTGAAGTCAGCCAAACCCTTCGCTGCAAGGGTCTTCGTGATCGCCGCCGTCAACGTCGTCTTACCATGGTCCACGTGACCGATGGTGCCGATGTTCACATGCGGCTTCGTCCGCTCGAACTTCTCCTTGGCCATGAGCGTCTCCTCTTACGCGGTGGTCAGGCCCTTGGCGCGGGCCACGATCTCGTCTGCGAGTTTTCCCGGTACTTCGTCGTAATGATCGAACTGCATGGTGTAGGTCGCCCGCCCCTGTGTTGCGGAGCGCAGATCCGTGGCGTAACCGAACATTTCGGCCAACGGCACATGGACCGACACGACCTGGAATCCGGCGCGGGGCTCCATGCTGATCACCCGGCCGCGGCGACGGTTCAAATCGCCGATGACATCACCCATATACTCTTCCGGCGTCACCGCCTCGACTTCCATTACCGGCTCCAGGAGCACCGGCTGCGCCTTGGCCGCGGCATCGGTGAAGGCCATGGAGCCCGCCACCTTGAAGGAGATCTCCGACGAATCCACCTCGTGGTAGCTGCCGTCGAAGAGCACCACGCCGACACCCAACATCGGGTATCCGGCCAGAATGCCGCGCTCCATGGACTCCCGCGTCCCGATCTCCACCGGGCCGATGAACTCCTTGGGGATCACGCCCTCGCGGATCTCGTCGGCAAACTCGAAATCGGTTCCGTCGGTGAGGGGGTAGACGCGCACCACGGCGTGGCCGTACATGCCACGACCGCCGGTCTGACGGATGAAACGGCCCACGCCCTCGGCTTCCTCGGTGATGGTCTCCCGATACGCGACCTGCGGCCTGCCCACGTTGGCGGCGATCTTGAACTCCCGGAGCAGACGGTCGACGATGATCTCCAGGTGAAGCTCGCCCATCCCGGAGATGATGGTCTGCCCGGTCTCTTCGTCCGTGGACACCCGGAATGTCGGATCCTCCATGGTCAGCTTGCCCAGGGCGTCGGCCAGATTCTTCTGGTCGGCGGTTGTCTTGGGCTCGATGACCACCGAGATCACAGGCTCCGGGAACTGCATGGACTCCAGCATGATGGGATGCTTGGGATCGCAGATGGTGTCGCCGGTGCCGGCGTTGCGCAGCCCGACCACCGCGCAGATGTCCCCGGCGTTGACTTCGGAGATCTCCTCACGCTTGTCGGCGTGCATTTTGAGCAGCCGGCCGATGCGCTCCTTCTTGCCGGTGGCGGCATTGACGACCATTGAACCGGTGCTCATCCCGCCCGAGTAGACCCGGACGAAGGCGAGCTGACCGACGAAGCTATCGGTCATGATCTTGAAGACCAGGGCGGCGAACGGTTCGTCGTCGGACGGCGGGCGGGACTCCACCTTGTTCTTGTCCGGCGTCACACCCTCGATGGGCGGGACATCGGCCGGCGACGGAAGGTAGTCCACCACGGCGTCGAGCAGCGGCTGCACACCCTTGTTCTTGAAGGCGGCGCCGCAGAGAACGGGCACGAGCAGCCCGCTCAGGGTTCCTTGGCGCAGACCCGAGAGGATCTGTTCGTTGGAGAGATCGCCTTCGGAGAGGTAGGTGTCGAGAAGCTCCTCGGAGGTCTCGGCCACTGCCTCGAGCAAACGCTCGCGCGCCTCCTCGACCTCGGCGCGGTAGTCTTCGGGGATCTCGTCTTCGCGGTACTCGGCCCCGAGGCTCTCGTCGAGATACCAGTACGCCTTCAGGCGAACGAGATCGATGACTCCCACGAACTTCTCCTCGCGGCCGAGGGGGATCTGAACCGGAACGGGATTGGCCTTCAGCTTGTCGCGGATCTGGTCGACCACCCCGGCGAAACGAGCGCCGATGCGGTCCATCTTGTTCACGAAGGCCACCCGCGGGACATGGTAGCGGTCGGCCTGGCGCCAGACGGTCTCCGACTGCGGCTCGACCCCCCCGACGGCACAGAAGATGGCCACCGCGCCGTCGAGCACACGCAGGGACCGCTCCACCTCAGCGGTGAAGTCCACGTGTCCCGGTGTGTCGATGATGTTGATGCGGTGGTCGCGCCAGAAACAGGTCGTTGCGGCGGACGTGATCGTGATGCCCCGCTCCTGCTCCTGCGGCATCCAGTCCATGGTGGCGGTGCCGTCGTGAACCTCTCCCAACTTGTAGTTGATGCCCGTGTAATAGAGCACCCTCTCAGTGGTCGTCGTCTTCCCGGCATCGATGTGGGCCATGATGCCGATATTACGGACCTGTTCAAGTGGAATGAGGCGGGACATGTTTTCAAAGATCTCCGTTCCGAACCGTGACCGTTGAGGGCGAAAAAGTCGGCTGACTCCGTTACCAGCGATAGTGGGCGAAGGCCTTGTTGGCCTCGGCCATGCGGTGCGTATCGTCGCGCTTCTTGATGGTTCCGCCGCGGTTGGAGGCGGCGTCGATGAACTCGCCGGCGAAGCGCAGCATCATGGTCTTCTCGTGCCGCGAGCGGGCGAAGTTGATGAGCCAGCGAATGGCCAGGGACTGCTGGCGGTCCGAGCGGACCTCCATGGGAACCTGGTAGGTGGAACCGCCGACGCGGCGGGACTTGACCTCGACCAGCGGGCGGGCGTTCTCGACGGCCTTCTTGAAGACCTTGAGCGGGTCGTCTCCGGTGCGTTCCTCGATGACGCTCAGCGCTCCGTAGAAGATCCGCTCGGCGGTGGTTTTCTTACCGTCCTTGGTCACGTTGTTGATGAACTTGGTGACCAATCGGGAGTTGTAGACAGGATCGGGAAGGATCTTCCGCTTTTCGACAGAGGCTCGGCGTGGCATAGCTCAGACTCCAGCTAGTTTTGCGGTCGCCGGGCGCCGTACTTCGAGCGCCGCTGGCGACGTCCCTCGACGCCCTGGGTGTCCATGGTGCCGCGGATGATGTGGTAGCGAACGCCCGGCAGGTCCTTGACGCGGCCGCCGCGGATCATCACCTGGGAGTGCTCCTGCAGGTTGTGACCCTCGCCGGGAATGTACGCGGTCACCTCGATGCCGTTGGTCAACCGAACACGGGCAACCTTCCTGAGTGCCGAGTTCGGCTTCTTCGGCGTGGTCGTGAAGACTCGGGTACAGACACCCCGGCGCTGCGGACAGGCCTGGAGTGCGGGACTCTTGGTCTTCTCCGTCGCCATTTTGCGGCCCTGGCGGACCAACTGCGAGATCGTGGGCATGGTCGCTCCCTGAAGGTTTTTTCGGCGGAGGCGAGGTCGCTCGCTGCCGATTGTTGAAACGCGGCTCTGACATTCAGAGCCAGAGCCGCGGAAGAATACTTGAGATCGGCCGGTCTGTCAACACCGGCTCGGACGATTCTTGCCCTATTCGGCCGGTGGTCGGTCCCCCTTGGCCTCGATGAGCGCCGCCGCCGCCTCGGTCATCTCCTGATAGAGGTTCTCGGCGTCTTCCTGGGGCTCGAGCTCCTCTTCCGGAACGGGGTCGATGACCGTCCGCCGATACCGCGGCGCCCCGGTGCCCGCCGGGATGAGCCGGCCGACGATGACGTTCTCCTTCAACCCGTGGAGGTTGTCCACCTTACCGGAGACCGCGGCCTCGGTGAGGACCCGCGTGGTCTCCTGGAACGAGGCCGCCGAGATGAAGCTCTCCGTGGCCAGCGAGGCCTTGGTGATTCCGAGCAGCAGCGACTTGGCGGTGGCCGGCTCGCCGCCGGCGGCGATGACACGATCGTTCTCGCGCTGGAAGAGGTACCTGGGCACCTGCTGGTCGAGCAGGAAGTCGGTGTCGCCCGGGTCCACCACCTTCACGAAGCGCATCATCTGCCGGACCATGACCTCGATGTGCTTGTCGTTGATGGCCACACCCTGGGAGCGATAGACCTCCTGGATCTTGTCCACCAGATGCCTCTGCATCTCCTTTTCACCGAGAATGGACAGGATGTCGTGCGGGTTCACCGCACCCTCGGTGAGGGGGTCTCCGGCCTGGATGAACTCGCCCTCCTGGACCGAGACGTGGGCGTAGCGCGGAATCGAGTACTCGCGCTGCTCCTCGGCCTCGCCCTCGACCATGATCCGGCGTTGGCCGCGCACCGGCTCGGTGATCTTGATGGTGCCGTCGATCTCGGAGACCACAGCCGGGTCCTTGGGCTTGCGCGCCTCGAAGAGCTCGACGACGCGCGGCAGACCGCCGGTGATGTCCTTGGTCTTCGACATCTCGCGCGGGATCTTGGCGAGCACGTCGCCAGGGGCGAGCCTCGAGCCCTCGTCGACCGCCAGATGCGAACCAATTGGCAGCTGATAGCGCCGGGTCTCGTCCTTCTTCGTCCCCACGACCTCGAGGGTCGGGATGCGCTTGCCCGAGCCCAGGGGCTCGATGACGATCTTGTGGGCGTGGCCGGTGAGCTTGTCGATCTCTTCTCGGACATTCTCGCCCTCGATGAGATCGTGGAAGTGCACCTTGCCCTTGATGGCGGTGAGAATCGACGAGGTGAAGGGATCCCACTCGACCAGGGGCGTGCCCGGATCGACATCGACGCCGTCCTCCACCAGCAGGTGGGAGCCGTAGGCAACCGAGTAGCGCTCCTTCTCGCGTTGGCGCTCATCGAGAATCACGACCTTGCCGGTTCGCGAGATGGCGACGGTTTCGCCGTCCTTGTTGGTCACCGCGGCGACATTGAGGAACTTGACCTTGCCGTGGTGGTTGGCCACGTGGCGCGACGAGTCGCCGCCGCGGGTCGCGGTGCCGCCGTAGTGGAAGGTCCGCATGGTGAGCTGGGTTCCCGGCTCGCCGATGGACTGCGCGGCGATGATCCCCACCGCCTCACCGATCTCCACCGAGCGGCCGGTGGCCAGCATACGGCCGTAACAGAGCTGACAAACACCGCGTTCGGTCTCGCAGGTGAGCACCGAACGGATTCGCACACGTTCGATGCCCGCCTCCTGGATCTGGCTCGCCAGCGCCTCGGAGACCTCGGTGTTCATCGAACAGATGAGGGTTCCCTCGAGGGGGTCGTAGATGTCCTCTGCCACCACCCGACCGACGACGCGGTCGCGCAGCTGCTCGAGGATCTCGCCACCCTCGGTGATGGCCGTGACCTCGATGCCGTTCTCGGTGCCGCAGTCGTGCTCGACGACGATGACGTCCTGCGCCACATCGACGAGACGGCGGGTGAGATAGCCCGAGTCGGCGGTCTTCAGCGCGGTGTCGGCGAGTCCCTTGCGAGCACCGTGGGTGGAGATGAAGTACTGCAGAACCGACAGGCCCTCGCGGAAGTTGGCGGTAATGGGCGTTTCCATGATCTCGCCCGACGGCTTGGCCATGAGACCGCGCATACCTGCGAGCTGGCGAACCTGCTCTTTGGAACCACGGGCTCCCGAGTCGGCCATCATGAAGATGGGGTTGTACTCGCCGGACTCGAGATCGATTTCGGACATCTGGTTGAACATCTCCTTGGCCACGTCCTCGGTGACCTGGTGCCAGATGTCGATAATCTTGTTGTGGCGCTCACCGGCGGTGATCAGGCCCGAACTCCGCTGCTTCTCGACCTTGTCCACATCCTTGTAGGCCTTTTCGAGGTGCTTGACCTTGGCCTCGGGGATGACCATGTCGCTGGAGGCCAGCGACAGGCCCGACCGGGTGGCGAACTCGAAGCCGGTCTCCTTGAGGTTGTCGAGCAGCCCGATGGTCGGCTGGTGTCCCAAGTTCATGGCGCTGAAGGCGACCAGGTTCTGCAGGCCCTTCTTCTTGAGCTGACCGTTGATGAACGGCATGTCGTCGGGCAGGTGCATGTTGAACAGCACCCGGCCGGCGGTGGTCTCGAGGAGCATGTTCTCGACCTCGATCTGATCGGCGTGCATGAGGTCCTGAGAACCACCCTGGGCGACCAGGTCGATGAGATGCCCGGTGTAGCGGAACTGAATCGGCGCCTGGGTGGCGACGACACCCGCCTGATGGGCGAGGAAAACCTCTTCGGCCGACGCGAAGGTCTTGCCCGAGCCCTTGGCCATGTAGTTCTCGGTGGTCAGGTAGTAGACCCCGATGACCATGTCCTGCGACGGCACCGCCAGCGGCCTGCCGGAGGCCGGCGACAGGATGTTGCGCGACGACATCATCAAAACGTGGGCCTCGAGCTGGGCCTTCTGCGACAGCGGCACGTGGACCGCCATCTGGTCGCCGTCGAAGTCGGCGTTGTAGGCGGCGCAGACCAACGGGTGGATCTTGATCGCCTTGCCCTCGACGAGCACCGGCTCGAAGGCCTGGATGCCGAGTCGGTGCAGGGTCGGCGCCCGGTTGAGCAGCACCGGGTGCTCGCGGATGACCTTCTCCAGGGCATCCCAGACCTCCGGCGTCTGCAGCTCGACGAGCTCCTTGGCCATCTTGATGGTGGTGGCCAGCTCGCGGCGCTCGAGCTCCTGGTAGACGAAGGGCTTGAAGAGCTCCAACGCCATCTTCTTGGGCAGACCGCACTGGTTGAGCTTGAGCTCGGGACCGACGACGATGACCGAACGGCCCGAGTAGTCGACGCGCTTGCCGAGCAGGTTCTGCCGGAAACGGCCCTGTTTGCCCTTGAGATTGTCGGACAGCGACTTGAGGGGGCGGTTGTTGGAGCCCTTGATGACCCGACCGCGGCGGCCGTTGTCGAACAATGCGTCCACCGCCTCCTGGAGCATCCGCTTCTCGTTGCGGACGATGACCTCGGGAGCGCGCAGGTCGAGCAGCTTCTTGAGCCGGTTGTTGCGGTTGATCACCCGGCGGTAGAGGTCGTTGAGGTCCGAGGTGGCGAAGCGGCCGCCATCCAGGGGAACCAGCGGTCGCAACTCGGGAGGCAGCACCGGAATGACCTCGAGGATCATCCACTCGGGACGGTTGCCCGAGCGGCGCAGGGCCTCGACCAGCTTGAGCCGCTTGGCGGCCTTCTGGCGGCGCATGATGGCGGTCTCGGTGCGCATGACCATGCGCAGCTCCGCCGCCATGTCGTCCAGGTCGAGGACCTCGAGCAGGGAGCGGATCGCTTCGGCGCCCATCTTGGCGACGAATGCCTCACCGAACTCCTCCTTGGCCTCGCGGTAATCTTCCTCGGTGAGGATCTGCTTCTCCTCCAGGGTGGTGTCCCCCTGGTCGAGGACCACGTAGGCCTCGAAGTAGAGCACGCGCTCGAGCTCGCGCATCGTCATGTCGAGCAACAGGCCGATGCGCGACGGCAGGCCTTTGAAGAACCAGACGTGCGACACCGGAGCCGCGAGCTCGATGTGGCCCATCCGTTCGCGCCGCACCTTGGACTTGGTGACCTCGACGCCGCACTTGTCGCAGACGACGCCCCGGTACTTCATGCGCTTGTACTTGCCGCACAGGCACTCCCAGTCCGTCACCGGACCGAAGATCTTGGCGCAGAAGAGGCCGTCCCGCTCGGGCTTGAAGGTGCGGTAGTTGATGGTTTCCGGCTTGATGACCTCGCCGTGGGACCACGAGCGGATCTTCTCGGGACTGGCGAGCCCCAAACGGATCGCGTTGAAGTCGTTGAGGGGCTTGGGCTTCTCGAAGAAGCTGCGGACCTCGGACAGGCTGGATCTCTCCATCATCACCCCTCCACTTCGTCGTCCTGCTGCAGCAGCTCGACATCGAGGGCGAGCGCCTGCAGCTCCCGGACCAACACGTTGAACGATTCGGGCAAGCCCGGTTCCTCGGGAACCTGGCCCTTGACGATGGCCTCGTAGACTTTCGCCCGGCCCTCCACGTCGTCGGACTTCACCGTCAGCAGCTCCTGCAGGGTGTGGGCGGCGCCGAAGGCTTCCAGCGCCCAAACCTCCATCTCACCGAGCCGCTGGCCGCCGAACTGGGCCTTGCCGCCCAGGGGTTGCTGCGTGATCAGCGAGTAGGGACCGATGGACCGGGCGTGGATCTTGTCGTCCACCAGGTGGCTGAGCTTGAGCATGTAGATGTAGCCGACCGTCACCCGCTGCTCGAACTCCTGACCGGTGCGGCCGTCGAAGAGCAGGCTCTTGCCGTCCTCGGGAAGACCCGACTTCTCGAGCATCTCACGGATCTCGTCCTCGGTGGCGCCCTCGAAGACCGGCGTCGCAAAGCTCATGTCGAGCTCGTGCCCGGCCCAGCCGAGGTGGGTCTCGAGGATCTGACCGACGTTCATTCGAGAGGGAACACCGAGGGGGTTCAGAATGATCTCCACCGGAGTGCCGTCGGGGAGGAAAGGAAGATCCTCTTCGGGCAACACCTGGGAGATCACACCCTTGTTGCCGTGGCGTCCGGCCATCTTGTCACCGACCTGGAGCTTGCGCTTCATGGCGATGAAGACCTTGACCTGCTTGATGACGCCGGGCTGGAGGTCGTGTCCCTCACGCAGCCGTTCGATCCGCTGCTGGTTGATCTTGTCGAGGACCTCGATCTGCGAGTCGGCCTGGCGGACGATGAGCCGCACCTTGTCGAGCAGGGTCGACTCCTTCAGAGGCAGGCCCAGGAGATCCTTCCGATTCAGGCGCCGAAGCGCCTCGGCGGTGATTTTGCCGCCCTTCTTGACCAGGACGTCGCCGCCCTTGGCCTTGACCTCGGATTTCACCGGGACTCCGAGCAGGATCGAGGTGATCTTGGAGTCGCGGACCTCGAGGATGATGCGTTTCTCATCCTCGGAGTTGGTTCGGATCCGGTCGATTTCTTCGTTCTCGATGGTGAGCTGCCGGGAGTCCTTCTCCACGCCCTTGCGGGCAAAGATCTGGACCCCGACCACCACGCCTTCGATGCCCGGCGGGCAGCGCAGCGAGGCGTCGCGGACATCGCCGGCCTTCTCGCCGAAGATGGCCCGCAGGAGCTTCTCCTCAGGGGTCAGCTGGGTCTCGCCCTTGGGCGTGACCTTGCCGACGAGGATGGAGCCCTGGCGGACCTGGGCGCCGATGTGGATGATGCCGGCTTCGTCGAGGTGGGCGAGCGCCGATTCCGAGACGTTGGGAATATCCCGGGTGATCTCCTCGGGACCGAGCTTGGTGTCGCGGGCCGAGGTTTCAAACTCTTCAATGTGGATCGAAGTGTACTTGTCGTCCTTGACCAGACGCTCCGAGACGATGATCGCGTCCTCGAAGTTGTAGCCGCGCCACGGCATGAAGGCAACCAGGACGTTGTGGCCCAGGGCGAGCTCACCGGTCTGGGTGTTGGGTCCGTCGGCCAGGACCTGGCCCTTGACCACGGTCTGGCCCTCCGCCACCAACGGCTTCTGGTTGATCGAGGTGTTCTGGTTCGAGCGGCGGAACTTGGTCATCTGATAGATGTCGGCGCCGAACTCGCCCTCACCGGCGTTGCCGCCCTCGACGCGGACGATGATGCGCTGCGCATCCACCTTGTCCACCACGCCGTTGCGCTGACAGACCACCACGGCGCCCGAGTCTTGGGCGACCACGGCCTCCATTCCGGTGCCGACGATGGGTGCCTCCGGCTTCACCAGAGGAACCGCCTGCCGCTGCATGTTGGAGCCCATGAGCGCGCGGTTGGCGTCGTCGTGCTCGAGGAAGGGAATCAGCGACGCCGCCACCGACACCACCTGTCGCGGCGACACGTCGATGTAGTCGACCTGGTCGCGGTCGATGACCAGGAACTCGCCGCCGGAGCGGGCGATCACCTTGTCGCTGACCAGCTGCCCCTTCTCGTTGATCTTGGCGTTGGCCTGGGCGATGTTGAGGTTTTCCTCTTCCCAGGCCGGCAGGTAGAAGGCGTGCGGTCGCGACCACGCCTGCATCTTCTTCGCCTTCTTCAGCTTGGCGTTGGCCTTCTCGAGGTCGCCCTTGATCACGACCCCGCCGAGAGCGTGTCCGGTGTCGCCCACCTGGGTCACCTGGACATGCTCGAGGACCTGGCCGTTCTCCACCCTCTTGTAGGGTGACTCGATGTAGCCCATGGAGTTGAGGCGCGCATAGCAGGACAGCGACGAAATGAGCCCGATGTTGGGACCTTCGGGGGTCTCAATGGGGCAGATCCGGCCGTAGTGCGTCGAATGGACGTCGCGGACCTCGAAGCCCGCGCGTTCTCGCGACAATCCACCGGGCCCGAGGGCTGACAAACGACGTTTGTGGGTGACCTCGGAGAGCGGATTGGTCTGATCCATGAACTGGCTGAGCTGGGACGAGCCGAAGAACTCGTCCACCGCCGCCATCACCGGCTTGGAGTTGACCAGGTCGCGGGGCATGGCCGAGTCGATGTCGGGATGAATCGACATCTTCTCTTTGATCGCACGCTCCATGCGCACGAGGCCGATGCGGAACTGATTCTCCATGAGCTCGCCCACCGTGCGAACGCGGCGGTTGGCCAGCGAATCGATATCGTCAACACGACCGAGATCCCGGTGCAGGCAGAGCAGGTAGCGCACCAGGTGGAGGAAGTCTTCCACGTCGAGGACCCGCCGGTCGAGCTCTTTTTCCAAGCCGAGCTTGGCGTTGAACTTGAACCGGCCGACCTGGGACAGGTCGTACTTCCGCTCGTCGAAGAACAGCCCGTTGAAGAGCGTCGTCGCCGACTCCTCGGTGGGCGGATCACCGGGACGCTGGCGGCGGTAGATCTCCATCCGAGCGTCCATTTGTGTGGTGCTGGAGTCCTTCTCCAGAGTCTGGTGGAGGATTTCGCCGGTGGGATCCCAATCGGGGAACGCCAGGGCGAGCTTGTCGAGTCCCGCCTCGTCGGCTTGGGAGAGAAGCTCCTCGGTGACCCGGGTGTTGGCGGCGGCGATGACCTCACCGGTCTCGGGGTCGACCAGGTCGTCCACAATCACGGCGCCGATGAGTTCCTCACGGTCAACGCGGATCTTCGCCGGCTTGGCCGGCGTGGCCTTTTCGAGCTTGGCGCGAATGGCATCGTTGAGCTTCAGCCCGGCGAAGAGTGTCGGCTCGGCGACCTTGCGGAAGCGCAACGCCTTTTGGCGGTCGTTCTCCACGTCCACCAGGCGACGGTCGAGACTCAGAGTTGCCTTTTTCGCGGTCAGCTTGGTGTCGATGACCGTGTAAAAGGCCCGGAGAATCTGGGCGTTGGTCTCGAGCTCGGGGCTGAGAGCGCGCAGGAAGACCGAGCCCGGCAGCCGGCGCTTGCGGTCGATCCGCACCCACAGGATCTGCTTCGAGTCGTACTCGAACTCGATCCACGACCCGCGGTAGGGCACCACCTTCGCGAGGTAGTGGTTCGGGCCCTCAAGGGTGAAGAAAACGCCCGGCGAACGATGAAGCTGCGACACGATGACCCGCTCGGTCCCGTTGATGATGAAGGTTCCGGTGTCGGTCATCAGGGGCAGCTCACCGAAGTAGAGCTCCTCCTCCTTGACGTCGCGGACCTGCCGGGTCCCGTCCTCCTCCGTGTCGAAGGTGACGAGCCGGAAGGTCTGGCGGAGTGGAACCTGGTAGGTCATCCCGCGCTCGCGGCACTCCTCGGCCGTGAACGGCTGCCGCAGGCTCACCGAGGTGCCGCAGACGTCGCAGACCTCGATCCGGTTCTCGTTGGCCTTACCGCACGAGGGACAGACGACCTGGGTCTCGTGCGGGTCGCCCGCCTTGAGCCTTTCGCCGCAGTGCTCGCACTCTAGCCGAAGGTGATCGAGACCCTCGAGAATTCCACATCGACAGGACCAGTTGCCGATCTCATAGCGCACGAACTGGAGCTCACAGGTCTCGCGAAAATCGGTGAAGGGGAAAATCGTACTCAACACCGATTGAAGACCGGCAGCGCCACGCTCGGTGGGCAGCAGATCCATCTGCAGGAAGTCTTCGTACGAGCTTCTCTGCACCTGAATCATGTTCGGCAACGGGATCGTCGACGGGTTCTTCGAGAAGTTCAGCCGCCCGGTGGGGCTCTTGGTCATGGGCGCTCCCTCCCGACCAATAGAGACACGGGGAGACAGACGCTCCCCGGGTCGTCAATCAATGGCAGTTGCAACTGCCTGAACAAAGCCGTAGCGGGTGTCGCGTTACTTGATCTCCACCTGGGCGCCGGCGGCCTCAAACTTCTTCTTGATCTCCTCGGCCTCATCCTTGGGCACGCCTTCCTTGATCGCGCAGGGCGCGCTCTCGACGAGCTCCTTGGCTTCCTTGAGACCCAACGAGGTCACCTCACGGACCGCCTTGATGACATTGATCTTCTTGTCACCGATGGAGTTCAGCATAACATCGAACTCGGTTTTCTCTTCGGCGGCTTCCTCACCGCCGGCGGCTCCGGCGGCGCCAGCCACCATCACCGGAGCGGCAGCCGCCGCCGAAACACCGAACTCTTCTTCGAGGGCCTTGACGAGCTCGTTGAGCTCCAACACGGTCATGCCCTTGATCTCTTCCATCATCGTTTCGATCTGCGCCATTTTCGAATCCTCCTTAGGGATGCTCGACCCTTATTACTCTTCGTTTTTCTCGGCGATCTGGCCCACGGTGGCGGCCAGCTGCTGAATGGGACTGTTGAGGGCCACGGCCAGCCGGCGAATCGGCGACTGCAGCATGTAGACCAGCTTGGTGAGGAGCTCTTCCCTGGACGGCAGGTCGGCGATCTTCTCGGCGGCCTTGGCGTCCAGCAGCTGACCGTCGAGATAGGCCTGCTGAATGGAAAGCTCGGGGTGGTCCTTGATGAAGGTCTTGAGCACCTTCGCCAGGGCCACGGCGTCGCCCTCGGTGAACGCGAGGGTCTTGGGGCCGGTCATGTGCGGCGAGATGACCTCCAGGTCGGTCCCCTCGACGGCCAACCTGACCACCGAGTTCTTGACGACCTTGTAGGTTCCCTCGCTGTTGCGGATCTCGGAACGGAGGACGTTGACGTCGTTGACGTTGAGTCCCGTGTTCTCCAAGAGGAACAGGGTCGAGATCTCCGAGAGAGAGTCTTTGAGCTGCTCCGACTGTTCGCGTTTCTGTTCTTTTGTCAGCATGTCGGCCCCCTACTTCACGTCGAGACTGACTGGATCGACCTGCACCCCGGGGCCCATGGTGGAGCACAGATAGATGGTGTGGACGTACTTGCCTTTTGCGGTTGCGGGCTTGGCCTTCTGCACCGCGTCGACGAGGCTCCTCGTGTTCTCCACCAGCTTGTCGAGGGAGAACGAGATCTTGCCCACCGGCGCATGGATGATGGCCGTTTTGTCGACTCGGAACTCCACCCGACCGGACTTGATGTCCTTGATCGCCACAGCGACGTCGGGGGTGACCGTGCCCGATTTCGGGTTCGGCATCAGGCCCCGCGGCCCCAGAACCCGACCAACCTTCGACAGGTGGCGCATCATGTCCGGCGTCGCCACGATGGCGTCGACTTCGAGCCACCCACCCTGGATCTTCTCCACCGCGTCCTCGGCGGTGAGCACGTGATCTGCGCCGGCCTCCTCGGCCTGCTTCTGAGCCTCGCCCTCACACACCGCGAGCACTGTCACGGTCTTTCCTGTGCCGTGCGGCAGCACCACCGTCCCGCGGACCATCTGGTCGGCGTGTCGGGGGTTGACGCCCATCCGCATGGAAACCTCGACGGTCTCGTCGAACCTGGCGAACGACGCCTCCTGAACCAAACCGAGCGCTTCTTCGACTGCGTAGGGACGGCGTTCGACCCTGGCAGCCGCGTCGCGATACTTCTTGCCTTTGCGAGCCATCGGCTACCTCCCTTCAGTCCGCGATCTCGATCCCCATGGAGCGGGCGGTGCCGAGAATGATCTGCACCGCACCCTCGATGGAGGCCGCATTCAGGTCTTCGAGCTTGGTCTTGGCGATCTCCTCCACCTGCGCCCGGGTCACCCTGCCCACTTTGTCGCGATTAGGCTCGCCCGAGCCCTTGGCCACACCGGCCGCCTGCTTGAGCAGGAACGACGCGGGAGGGGTCTTGGTGATGAAGGAGTAGGTGCGGTCCGCGTAGACCGTGATGATGACGGGGATGATGATCCCCGCCTGCTTCTGCGTACGTGCGTTGAACGCCTTGCAGAAGTCCATGATGTTGAGTCCATGCTGGCCCAGGGCGGGACCCACCGGTGGTGCCGGTGTGGCCTGGCCTCCGGGCAGCTGGAGCTTGATTTCGCCGACTACTTTCTTGGCCATCGAATTCCTCTCACGCGAGCTTCTGGACCTGGCGGAACTCAATCTCGACGGGAGTTTCCCGTCCGAAGATGGTCACCATGACCTTGACAGTGGAACGGTCGAAGTTGACCTCCTCGACGACCCCGTTGAAGGAAGCGAACGGGCCATCCGTGATCCGGATCCGCTCGCCCTTCTCGAAGACCTCTGTGGGGCGCGGCTTCTCCTGCGTCGCCACCGACTGGTGGAGGATCTGGTTGACCTCCTCCTCGGTGAGCGGCGTCGGTTTCTTGCCGGCGCCGACGAAACCGGTCACCTTGGGCGTGTTCCGCACAAGATGCCAGGCGTCGTCCGTCATCTCCATCTCCACCAGCACGTAGCCGGGGAAGAACTTGCGGCGAACTTCGCGTTTCTTGCCGTTCTTCACCTCGACCACGGTCTCGGTCGGGACCTGGACCTCACCGAAGCAATCCTGCATGCCCAGCGCCTCGATGCGCTGCTCCAGGGTCTTCTTGACCCGATCCTCGAACCCCGAGTACGTGTGGATGATGTACCACTGTTTGACCATGTCGATCCTCTCGGTCAGGAGAACACACCGAAAACGTCGAACAACTTCTGCGTCAAAAACAGAAACACGAGATCACACAGATACAGATAGATCCCGAAAATGAACGACGCGATCACCACGACCGTCGTGGTGTTGATGACTTCCTGTTTGGACGGCCACGTGACCTTTTTGGTCTCCGCAGCGACCTCGGACAGAAAGCTTTTCAGCCGTTTCCACCACTGCATACCGCCGACTCCAGTCCAGCGAAGATGGCAGGCCAGGAGGGACTCGAACCCCCAACAACCGGTTTTGGAGACCGGGACTCTACCAATTGAGCTACTGGCC
>JAZBOQ010000112.1:0-23771 GCA_036351195.1 Thermoanaerobaculales bacterium
CCGTGGACGCAGACAGCCGACTACTGGACCGTCCACTGGGATCTCCAACGCGCAGTCAAGGAGGCGTTCGACGCCCACGGCATCTCGATCCCGTTCCCGCAGACGGACATGCACCTCCACGTCGCCGGCAGCGGCGGGGCGGAAGGAGCCGCCGTGGTATCGGCGCTGACCGGAGACGACGCGGGGGCGCCTCCGCGGCGCGACCGCTGACGCCGACGGTGACGACGGATTCGTTACAGGGCGGATCGATGCGACGGAGGCGAGGGCCGCGGACCTTCGTGAGCGAACCGAAGTTCAGCACAAAGCTGCCTCGACAGAGACGAGCCCCACCGAGCGCAAGCGCAAGCTGACGCGGGCTTCACTCACTTCGGCAGGAACTGCAGGTTGAGCCCGGCGAAGATCTGGAACTCCGGCTGGCCTGCGCCGTCGTGGAGCACCGTGAACTGCGGCTCGACGAACATATTGAAGACCGTCGCGCCGCTCTTGACGACCTTGCCGATGCCGAAACCCAGGGGCACGCTGTAGCTGTCGTCCTCGAGGTTGAACAGCCACAGCGGCGCCGCGCGAAGGTACGTTCCCTTGCCGAGCTGGATGAAAAAAAACGGCTGCAGCACCGCGAGGCTGGTGGGATCGCCGTCGCCGGCGACGTCGGTCTGATAGGTCACCAACCCGCCCCACTGGACCACCGGCGAGCTCGCGTCGAAGTAGACGCCGGCCGCCCCGAGCTGCCAGACGTCGGCGCCGAGGGCGTCGTCGGTGGCGGTGGGCGCCGCGATCAGCGGGCCGACGCCGAACTGCCTCGGCGACGACGGGTCGCTCAGCAGGTAGGCGAAGAACGCGTTGAAGTCGCCCAGGCCGGACACCGGATCGGCGCTGTCCCCGACGGGCACCGTGCTGATCGGAAGCGACGCCCGCATCAGCACCTTGCCGAAGGGCTGGGCGTAGCGCAGCCAGGCGGTGTTGGCGGTCTCGTCGGTGCCGTAGAGCTCGGCGTAGTAGTAGTTCTGGATGTTGAAGGCGACCATGTTGGCGAGCGGGTTGTTGGCCTGCGCCGCGGCACTGGCGGTATCGGGTCCATCCTCAGCAGTCGCCGGCACGGTCATCGCCAGCACGACCAGAAAACATACGATCGGGGTCCGCTGCATCCAGGTCGCTGCTGTGCTCATTGTGGAAACCTCATTTTCCGGGAATTCGGCCCCGGCCTCGTGTTGGTCATCGCGTAGCTGACGACAGCTCCGAAGCGCGCGCTCAGTGCCTTGCGCTGAACGCACACAGCAGCAGGACGATGTCGTCGCTCCGAGAACAATCCTACTCGTTCGGGTAGATCTGCGCCCAATCCGCTTTCATATCGACAACGATCCAACCCCGCTCGACCGCCTCGTCGAGGCCGCGGTCAAGCCGGCCGATGTGCGAATCGCGATCGTAGGCCCACTCGCGCTCGGCGTCGGTGTGGTGGATGTACATCCCGAAGCGGGCGCCGTCGCCGGCGGTGGTCCACTCGAGCATCTGGAAGTCGCCGTCGGAGTTGCCGAAGGCGGCGATGGGCCGGCGGCCGATGTGCGAGTGGATCCCCACCGGCTTGCCCTCCTTGTCGTCGATGAAATTCATCTCCGGCAGCCGGACGATGACCGGTTCGCCGTCGCGGACCTCATACACGGTCTTGATGCTCGACCCCACCACCTGCTCGGGGGGGATGCCGTAGACCGCCTCGGTCCAGGGCCGCATGAACTCGATCCCGCCGCCCGACACGATGTACGTCTTGACACCGTTGGCGCGCAGGTAGTCGAGGAGCTCGAGCATGGGTTGGTAGACCATCTCAGTGTAGGACCGGCCCGTCGTCGGGTGCCGCGCGGTGGCGAGCCAGTCCTCGACGACCGCCTCGAACTCGACTGTCGTCATCCCGCCGTGGGTCGCCATGACAAGCTCGAGGAGTCCGTGCTCGCCAGCGGCAGCCAACGCCTCCATGTCGTTCTCGAGAACCGCCTGGAAAGGCTGCTGCGTCGCCCACTCCGGGTGCTCCGGCGCCATCGCTTTGACGCGATCCATGGCGAAAAAGAGCTGGAAGTACGCAGGTTGCTCGGACCACAGGGTGCCGTCGTTGTCGAAGACCGCGATGCGCTCGGGCTCGGGCACGAAATCGGGTGAGTCCGGGTCGGTGACCCGAGCAACGAAATCCAAGATCGCGGTCCTGGCAACGCTGTCGCTCCAGGACGGGAGGGGGTCAGCGGCCGGTTGCGATTGCTCGGCGACCGGCGCCGGCGCAGAGCACCCCGCCAGCAACAGCGCAGCAACGATGATCACACCGCTTGTCAATAAGGGGCTCGGATTCTTCATGGGTTCTCCAGACGTCGTCTACCGGCGAGGCCGGAAAGAAGGGCGGGGCGCCGGCAGCCGCAGGCGCCCCGCAGGGTTGACGATCTCAGATCGGAACCGTGAAGCGGCCCGCTGTCACTTGCCGGTGGCGGCGTTCTCGATCTGCTCCTGAATCTTGTCGAGGTTGAACGAGCCCGGCGTCTGGCTCGGCGGGTACTCGGCCAGGGTCTGGAAGAACTGGCCGGCGAGCTGCTGCATGGGCACGATCACGAACGGCCGGTCGAGGAACCAGTCGTGATAGGTGTTGGCGTCGATCTGGGCCTTCTCGAAGGGGTCGCGCCGCAGGTTGAACAGCAGCGGAATCCGCAGCTCGGTGAACGGCTCGCGCCAGATCTGGAAGGCGTCGGCGCGGTTCTCCAGGAAGACGGCCTTCCAGGGGCCGAGACGGAGCCCGACCATTTGGCCGTCGTCGTTGACGTAGAAAAATTCCTTGCGCGGCGACGCCTGGATGTTCTCGGTGAGGCTCTCGTACTGGTCCGCGTTCGACAGGTAGTCGTTCATGTCATAGCCGTCGAGATACTGGCGATAGGTTCGCCCGATGGCCTCGTAACCGTCGAGCATGTCTTGCTTGAGGTCGCTCTTGCCCGCTGCGGCGGCGAAGGTGACCATCCAGTCCTCGTGGGCGACGATGCCGTTGACGGTCTCACCAGCCGGCCACTGCGCGGGCCAGCGGACGAAGGCCGGCACCCGGTAGGCGCCTTCCCAGTTGGAGTTCTTCTCTTTGCGGAAGGGCGTGTAACCCGCGTCCGGCCAGGTGTTGAAGTGGGGTCCGTTGTCGGTGGAGTAGTGGATGATGGTGTTTTCCGCGATGCCGAGCTCGTCGAGCAGATCGAGTAGCTCGCCGACGTGCATGTCGTGCTCCACCATGCCGTCGTGATACTCGTCGCCGAACGGCCCGGCGATGCCGGTGTGCTCTTCCTTGACGTGGGTCCGGAAGTGCATCCGCGTCCCGTTCCACCACACGAACCACGGCGTGCCTTCCGCTTGGTGGCGAATGATGAACGCCTTGGCGGCGGCCACGGTCTCGTCGTCGATGGTCTCCATCCGCTTCTTGGTCAGCTGGCCGGTATCGTCGATGGTCTGCGTGCCGTCGGGGTTCACCGAAGACCTGATGACGCCGCGCGGGCCGTACTGCTCGAAGAAGGTCTTGCCGCTGGGCAGCACGAGGTCGCCCGGGTAGTCCCGGTGCTCGGGCTCCTCCGACGCGTTGAGGTGGTAGAGCGGTCCGTAGAACTCGTCGAAGCCGTGGTTTGTGGGCAGGTGCTCGTCGCGGTCGCCGAAGTGGTTCTTGCCAAACTGACCGGTGGCGTAGCCCTGCTCCTTGAGCACGGCGGCGATGGTGATGTCCTGCTCCTGCCAGCCCTCTGCGGCCCCCGGCAGCCCGACCTTGGTCATGCCGGTGCGCACCGGCACGGTACCGCCCATGAACGCCGCGCGGCCGGCGGTGCAGCTCTGCTGGGCGTAGTAGTCGGTGAAGCTGATGCCCTCGTCGGCGATGCGGTCGATATTGGGCGTTTCGTAGCCCATCATGCCGCGGTTGTTGTGGCTGATGTTCCAGGTTCCGATGTCGTCGCCCCAGATGACGAGGATGTTGGGCTGATCCTGGGCCGTGGCCGTACCGGCCGAGATGAGCACCGCTCCAAGAAGCGCTGCAGCGAGAACGAGACGCCTGCTGTTCATGAGATTCCCTTTCTACGTGGTGACCGCCGAGGTCGTGGCAGCCGGTTGATGGACGGGTCGATCCAGTGGGACGATCCTTATAATCGCCGGGCTGCCCAGAAACATTCCCGATACGCCGAAGATCTTCCCGCGCGACGGATCCTTGGATCGGAGGAGCAGCCGGTCAGACCTCTGGAGACCGCGGCTCCTCGACGAAGAGGAGCTCCCCATCGGTCCAGTCCACGCCCACCACCGAACCGGTGGCGACGAAACGGTCGAGGCCGAGGTCCTGGGTGAGGATGCGGATCACGCCGCCGTGGACGAAGAGCAGATGGCGTCCCGGCGGCAGCTCGCCGACGAACGAGTGGATGCGGGAGCGGAAGGAGGCGTGCGAGTCGCCGCCCTCGATGTCGAACGACCGAAACTCCAGGAAGACCTCGGCATGGTCCCGATCGACAGCCTCGTAGGGGCTTCCCTCCCAGGGCCCGAAGTTGCACTCGCGCAGGCGTTGGTCGGCGGTGGCGTCGCACCCGGCCAGCTCGGCGCTGGTCACTGCCCGCTGCAGATCCGACGACCACACTGAGGTGAAGCGGCGCCCGTCGAGGACCGGTTTGACGGCCGCCGCCTGGCGGCGTCCCACCTCGGTCAGGGGTGGATCGCACCAGCCCGCGATGCGCTGCGACGCGCTGTGAGTGGTTTCGCCATGCCGCACCAACCAGAGCTCGACTCGTTCGTTTTTCATGGCGGCCGAGTGTACAGCGTGCCACGTTCAGGTCAACGAGTCGTCGGGCAGCGCCAGGCTTCTGCCGGGCGCTGCACGACGATGATCCGGACCGGGCGGATCATGCCCTCGATGCCGGATTTTGAAAGAGGCTCCATGCGTTATCCTCGGCAGAGCGAATCGACGAGGTGCACGATGGGCAAACCCGGAAATCCGTATCGCAGCTGGCAGCCGGATGGTGACTACGACGCCGTCGTCATCGGTTCGGGCATCGGCGGCCTGGGCGTCGCCGCCCTGCTCGCGGTGAGAGCTTCGAAGCGAGTGCTCGTCCTCGAGCGCCACGGCAAGGCCGGCGGCTTCACCCACACCTTCAAGCGTAAAGACTACGACTGGGACGTGGGCCTCCACTACATCGGTGACGTCCACCACGAGAATTCCACCCTGCGCCGCCTCTTCGACGAGCTCACCGGACATCGTCTGCAATGGCAGGCCATGGACGATGTCTACGACACCGTCGTCGTCGGCAAGCAGCGGTTCGAATACGTCGCCGGCCGGGAGAGCTGGCGCCACCGCATGCACGAGCACTTTCCGGGCGAGACGGCCGCCATCGACCGCTGGCTCGAGCTCGTCGCCGAAACCACGCGGGGCGCTCGTTCCTACTTCGGCGCCAAGGCCCTGCCCCGCCCAGCCGCCGCCGTCGCGGGTCCGTTCATGCGGCGGGGCTTTCTGCGCCACGCCTCGAAAACCGTAGCCGAGGTGCTCGACGAGCTCACTGGCGACGCTCTCTTGAAGGCCGTGCTGTCCGCCCAGTTCGGCGACTACGGCCTACCGCCCGCCACGGCGAGCTTCGGCATCCACGCCATGGTCTTCAACCACTACCTGCGCGGCGCCGCCTACCCGGTGGGCGGCTCGTCGCGCATCGCCGCGGAGATCGTTCCCGAGATCGAGGCCGCAGGAGGCGCGGTGGTCACCGGCGCCGAGGTGGCGGAGATCCTCGTCGAGCGCGGCCGCGCCGTCGGCGTTCGCATGGCCGACCACCGAGAGCTGCGGGCGCCGCTGGTCATCAGCGACGCCGGGCTGCCCAACACCGTCCGGCGCCTGCTCCCTCCGGAGGCCCCCGGCCGGCGCGCCCTCGCCGCGCCGCTGAAGAAGGTTGCACCGTCCTCGGCCCACATCTGCCTCTACGTCGGGCTCGACGCCACCGATGCCGAGCTCGGCCTCGGCACCTCGAACCTGTGGGTCTTCCCGGGTCCGGACCACGACGCCAATCTCGCCCGCTACCTGGACGACCCTTCGGCGCCCATCCCCCTGACCTACATCTCGTTCCCGTCGGCCAAGGATCCCGACTTCCAGCGCCGCCACCCGGGCTGCGCCACCGTCGAGGTCGTCTCCATCGCGCCGTACGAGTGGTTCTGCGAGTGGGAAGACACCGCCTGGCAGAAGCGGGGTGAGGATTACGAGGCCCTCAAGGACAAGCTCACCACCCGCCTGCTCGAGGTGCTCACCCGCGAGGTGCCCCAGCTCGCCGGCGCCATCGACTACTACGAGCTCTCGACGCCGCTCTCCACCCGCCACTTCAACGCCTACGAAACCGGCGAGATCTACGGCCTCGACCACACCCCCGCGCGCTTCAAGTCCACCGGGCTGCGACCCAACACACCGGTGCCCGGCCTCTGGCTCACCGGCCAGGACGTCTGCACCGCCGGCGTCGCGGGAGCGTTGTACGGCGGGGTGCTCTGCGCCTCGGCGATCTTGGGTAAGAACCTGCTGAAAGCGTAGCGCACCCCTCTCCCTCTCCTTCTCCTATCCCCTCTCCCTTGCCATGCACTTCGGTTCACCGTCTCAAGGGAGAAGAAAAGGGAGGGGGAGAGGAAAACACCGACATCGCACCCATTCGTTCATTTAGGTTCAGAAGACGTTTCCGTCACCGACCTCCAATAGATCTGATGGCAGCACTGGAGACGACATGATCTCCCGAACGAGCTCCCAGCGGCGTCCGGGGTTGTCCTCGTTGCCTCCGTTTGCGTTGATGTAGTTTCTGATCATCTGGGCGCCGAAGAGGTAGTTGACGAGATAGGAACGATAGAGTTCGATTGCGGAAAGCATCCCTTCGGCCTCGGGCCGAGTCCTCAACGTGTACGTCATGAAGAAGTCTATGGCCTGCTCACGGTCGAGATCTCCGTCGAGATAGAGACGCGAGCCCTCGATAATCGATGACCACTGGATCATCTTGTAGAGGTTGATCGCCCGCACATAGCGCTCCGCCTCTGCGGGATCCAATCCTGCCGCCTCGAAGAGCGTCGCCCGCTGGAACTCGATCCATTCCTCGCCCGGGAAGGCGGCTTCGACTGCGTACTCGGCAATGCCCTCGTAGATCAGGTACGACGGAGTCGAAGTCGCTCCGACCGAGAACTCGACCCAGCCGCGATCCTCGTAGAGCTCCTTCTCCCACATGCTCGAGTGAACGTGGTGGCCCGGGTAGCACTCGTGGCACGCCGCGTCGCGAGCACTCTTGATCTGTTTACGATAGCCGGTATTGACCTGGACAACGCTGTTTCCCCGCCCCTCGTACGAGTTGAACGCGTCCCACGGTTTATCCGTCACCAGTTCCAGGAGGCACAGGTCGCCATCGTAGAGATCCGTGTGCGGCGATGTCCTGAGCTTGGCCTCGTCGATCGCCGTCTGAAAGACCACGGCGAGCCGCTCCTCCGGGATGACGAACCGCCAGACATAGTCGTAGTAACGGTCACCGAGATCACCATCGCCGGCGAGCAGTGCGTCCAGCTGCTTGAGCTTCGCCGCAATGAACGTCGTGTCGTACGACGGCGGCCGGGCGCCGAAAAGTCGTTGAAACTCGTCGTCGAAAGCGAAGCTCGCCCCCGATTCCATCTCGAGCTTGGTCTCGACGGCGAGAAGATGAGCATCGAGGAATCGGTGTCGTTGCACTTGCTCGGGATCGAGTCGCTGAAGATCGACAGCCGCCAGCGCTTCCCGGAGACCGTTCGCCCGGAACAGAAGCTCGTCAAACGGCGGGTCGGCGTCTTCATTCGCCGGTTCGGGCCTCAATTCTTCCGGACCGAAGTAGAAGTCCACATAGTGTTCGAGGTACTCACCCATTTCGAGCACGACACCCACATATCCCTCGGCGATCACGTCCAATTCTTGATTCTGTCCGCCTTCTTGCACCGCACATGCCGCAAGTGCGATCAGCACCGCCGCGACCACCAAACTCCTCATACCCCCTCCTTCGTGACGGAATCGGACCATTGAGAGTCCCATTCGGTCAGTGGCCCGCGAGTGTCTTGCCCGTGGGTCTGCTGTCGTGTTTCTACGGAATCCGGAGCGAACGGTTCGCCCTCGAATATCAGCACTCTCATGGCTCGGGAACCGGCCCGAGGCTCGGCACGAAAGTGTGAAGCACGGCCTGCATCGTGGGAAAGCTGCTGACCTTGTACCGATTCATCAACAGGATCACAGCCACCTCCTGGTCCGGAAAGCGGGAGAACCTCGCCACGAAACCGGCGACCATGCCGCCGTGCTGCAGTCGGGTGAGTCCCTCGGTCGGGAATGGGCGATGCGGATCACCTCCTCCGGAGTGAGGCGACGACTGCAGATGTCATAGGTCGCGATTTTTTCGTAGTCCGGGATTCCTTAGGCGTGCGTCATCAGCTGCCGAATCGTGACCCCGCGCCACTCACCCGGCAGATTGGGGAGGAATTCGTGGGACGGTAGACGACCACAACCATGTGGTCTTCCATGAGTACCGGGTCCGTAGTTCCGTCGTTGCTGATGCCGGTCTCGTCCAGCATCGTCTGATTCCTCTTACCAGGTGGCCGGTTCCCTTTTGCTATTCTGCTTTCATGGGCCAATGGGAGGTCGTGCAATGGATGTCGCCAGCGAACTGGACGAGCTTCAGCGGACCATGGAACAGCTCGAGGCCAGCGAGCGCACGTGATGGTCAAAAAGCTCGCTGCAACCAAACTACCGCCGGCAAATTCGACTGAACGAAAACACCTTGAGCAGACCCTCCTGGAGTCAGGCCACTGGAGCGAAGTGAGCCATCTCTCCGCGGCCAAGCTGTCCGCCGTTCTCAAGCGGGGGCTCATTGACGCCCGTACGCAGGAGGAGTTGGAGGCCATGTTGCCGCGGGAGCCCTCGTATCAGGTGTCGAGCAAGCCACTTGTCGAGTCGTAGGTTCAATACACAGCCACCGATCAATTCAGAGCTTTGAGAAGCCCTCCTCGTTGAGGAGCGCAAGATCGAATGTCGGCCTACTCGCCGGCCGGGGTCGGTTCCGAGAGAGCCTCACCCCGCAACCACCTCCCGACAAGCTCCATCTGGGGTTTCTCGAACTCATGGCCGGTGTCGCGCATCACGTGGAACGAGAGATCGACGCCCAACAGCCGCCACGCATCCTCGAGCAGCTGACCGCCGCGAATCCTGAGGTCGCGGCCCATATCCCGAGGGTCGTCGCCTGAGAGGACCAGGTATCGCGCGTCGCGGCTCTCCTTTTTGTGAAGATCGGTGAGGTGGAACATTCCGTGGTCGACAACACAGAAGCTCCGGAAGTGGGACAGCACGAACTCATCGTGGCTGGACACCAGCACCGCAGTCGTCAACGCACCGTTGGAAAACCCGACCATCGCGCTGCGCGCGGGATCGATGTTCGGCACCGCCTCGAAAAGCCCCTCCAACAGTGTGCGGTAGGCCCTGGAAATCGTCGGATAATCGTCGAATCCGACAAGCAAGCCGCCACCGATCTCATCGCGGTCGACGGAGCGTTTGAACAACGGCAGACTGGCGACCACCCAGCCGGACGGACCCGCGATGGCCAGTGCGTTGCCGATGTTGCCCCCCGGACCGCCGTGGTTGCCCGGCACATACACGAGCAGCGGATAACGCTTCTCGGGGTCGTAGTCGTCGGGAAGCCGGTACGACAGCGTCGGTGGCGCCGCGACTCCGGTCATCATCTCGTAGAGAGACGGAGGCAGATCATCATCCGGAAACTCGATGGTCGCAACAACGCCCGGTTCGAGATTTGCCGCGCCACTTGTTGCGGCCGTGAGCAGGACGATTCCAACACACAACCGCAGCGCGCGTGAACGAGGGCCTCGAAATCGCTTCATGATCACCTCCGACCCACGTTACGCCAGGCAGCCAACCACAGCAAGCGCGGGTACGGCACCGAATTCGACGATCGCCGATTCCTCGACCTGCAACACTGCGGAAAGCGGCGCCGATCCTACTCGCCGAAGCGCTCCCAGAGGGTTGTTCCGGTTCCGAGCGGAGGATCGACCTACTCCAGCCGAGTCCAGACAAGACCATCGGAGGGCTCGACATGGGGATCAAACGAGAGAAGCTCGGCCCCGGTACCGCAAGCGTGAGCCGCGATCCAGCATCCCCTATTGGAAACCCACGCCGCCCCCGCTACCCTTCACCTGAACAGACCGGGAGGCCGCCATGCACCTCATCGCCGACATCGCCATCATCCCCCTGGGCGTGGGCAACTCGCTCTCGTCCTATGTCGCTGCGTGCGAACGCGTTCTGACCGAGGCCGGGCTCGACCCCCAGCTGCACGCCAACGGCACCAACGTCGAGGGTGAGTGGGACACCGTTACGGGCGCCATCAAACGCTGCCATGAGGTCCTGCACGAGATGGGCGCACCGCGGGTTGCCACCAATGTCCGTCTCGGCACTCGCACCGACAAGAGCCAGAGCCGCAACGACAAGATCGCGAGCGTCAAGCGAAAGCTTGACGCGTGATTATGAGTTATGAGTTTTGAGTTATGAATTGACATCGCATCCCGCCCTGCAGCGCGAACGAGGACCCGATGCGATGGAATTCATCATTCATCATTCATCACTCATCATTCAGCGAGAGTCCGCTTCGTCTCGGTACCGGACGTCGCGTGGTACGCTGGAAAGAACGAAGGATTAGCCAATCTCCGATGAACCATAACGATCCGGTGATTGCCGAGACGATCCTCAACAGCGTGGCTGATGGGGTGTTCACCGTCGACACCGAGTGGCGGATCACATCGTTCAACGCGGCGGCCGAGAAGATCACCGGAGTGCGGCGCGAGGATGCGTTGGGCCGGCCGTGCTGCGACGTGTTCCGAGCCAGCATCTGCGAGAACGAGTGCGCCCTCCGCGAAACCCAGGACACCGGCCGGCCCATCGTCAACAAGGCGGTGTACGTGCTGCGGCCGGACGGACAGCGGGTGCCGATCAGCATCTCAACGTCGCTGCTCAAGGACCGCAGCGGCCACATCGTCGGCGGGGTCGAGACGTTCAGGGACCTCTCGGTGGTGGAGGAACTTCGACGTAAGCTCGAGCAGCGCCAGAGTCTGGTCGACATCATCGGCCGGAGTGCGGTGATGCAGAACCTCTTCGAGCTGCTGCCGGCGGTTGCCGCCTCCGAGTCCACCGTGGTCATCCAGGGTGCCAGCGGCACCGGCAAGGAGCTCGTCGCCAGCGCCATCCACGAGATGTCGCCGCGGTCCGGCGAGCCCTTCATCGCCATCAACTGCGGCGCGTTGCCCGACACCCTGCTGGAGTCGGAGCTCTTCGGTCACACCGCCGGCGCCTTCACCGATGCGCGGCGGGACAAGCCGGGGCGCTTCGCCCTCGCTGAGGGCGGCACGCTCTTCCTCGACGAGATCGGCGACATCTCCGCAGCCATGCAGATGCGCCTGCTCCGGGTCCTGCAGGAACGGGAGTTCACGCCCCTCGGTGGGGTCACGTCGGTGCCGACAGACGTCCGTGTGCTCACCGCCACCAACAAAAACCTGCCCGAGCTGGTGGCCGAGGGCGTCTTCCGTGAGGATCTGTACTACCGGATCAACGTCATGACCATCGATCTGCCCCCGCTGCGCGATCGCATGGAGGACATTCCGCTGCTCATCGACCACTTCGTCAACGACTTCAGCCGCCTCCAGAACAAGGATGTGGCCGGCGTCTCGGAGGAGGTGCTCGAGATCCTGATGAACCACGACTTCCCCGGCAACGTGCGCGAGCTCGAGAACATCATCGAGCACGCCTTCATCCTGTGCTCCAGCGGTCTCATCCAGCGCTACCACCTGCCCCGCGGGCTGCTGGAAAGGGTTCGACCGGCCATGGTGCGGCCGCCGGGCGCCACGCTCCAGTCCATCGAGGCCTTCCACATCGCCGACGCCCTCCGCCGCCACGACGGCAACTGCAGAGCGGCGGCCGAGGAGCTCGGCATCCACCGCAGCACTATGTTCCGCAAGGTCAAAGCGTTGGGACTCTCGGTGACGGAGGACGATCCGCAAGCGTAGCCCGCGGGAGTCGCAAACCGCGACCGCAACGGGTCCTCGCCGCTGCGCTTTGCGACTTCAACCCACGGTTCCGGTAACGGATCGGCTCCAGGATTCGCTCGAGACGGGCTGATCCGCCGATTGGAACCCCCAGCTGCCGACCTGGCAGGATCGTTGCTTCACCTCCCTGCAATGCGACTCGCAGTTCCCAACTGCCGCGGCCGGATCTCTCCGGTCTTCGACGTGGCGCGACGGTATCGCGTCATCGACGTGGACTACGGGATGATCACCGACCAGGCGGACCACGTGGTGTGCGGCGACCCCTGCAGGGAGCTCATCGGGCTGGCGGTGGATCAGGTGATCTGCGCCGGGGTCAGCCGCGAGCTGCAACGCTGCCTCGAAGGCCTCGGCGTCGTCGTCCTGGCGGGCTACTGCGGCATCATCGACGAGGTCGTCGACGCCCACCTCTGCGGCAGCCTGGACCACGGCGCGTTCAACATGCCGGGATCCCCGCGACGACGCCCGACCCCCGCGGCCGGCCGGGAAGCCGACGAGGAGGGCCCGCGCCGATCCGAGCAAAAACGATGAGGCCGAGCTGTCGCATATTGCGTCGCATGCTCAATATCTTCGGTTGCATTCCGCGACTCAACGCTTCCGCGATCAAAACGTAAGTAACTGAATCAAAACAACTTGATTTCATCATCAACTGCCTTCCGGTGCGGCACCAGTCTTGCTTCTTTCCTTAATCGATCGTGTCGAGTTGTTTGAAAACCGAGATGACGAACCGACCCGAACCGGATGAGAGAGGGATGGATGCACCAGCAACCTCAGTACACCTACTACGCCGAGGACTTCCCGCTCGAGGAACGGCCGCGTCGGTTCCTCGAGGCCTTCGCCGCAATCCTGCGCCACTCGAACTACGGGCCGGTCCTCGACACCTACGTCCACGTCAGCGCCAAGTGCTCGCTGTGCACGGCCGCGTGTCCCGTCTATCAGGCCACTGGAGACTCCCAGGACATCCCCTGCCACCGCTCCGAGCTGCTGCTGCGGATCTACCGGCGGTACTTCACCCTCGGGGGATCCCTGCGGGCCCGTTTCCTGGACAGCTTCCACCTCAACGACGAGTACATCGACACCATGGCCGAGGCCTTCTACCGCTGTACCGCATGCAAGCGCTGCCTCGCCTCCTGCCCGATGGGCATCGACCACGCGCTGGTCACCCACCTGGCCCGCTGGGTTCTGTCAGAAATCGGCATCGTCCCCAAGGCGCTCCTGGTCTCGGTTCGGGAGCAGCTCGAAGGGGAGACCAGAAACACCTCGGCGATTCCCAAGGTGGCGATGCTGGACACCTGCGAGTTCCTGGAGGAGGAGCTCGAGGAGATCTACCCCGGAGCGGGCATCACCTTCCCCATCGACGTCGAGGACGCGGAGTACGTCTTCTTTCCCGCAGTCTCGGACTATCTCCTCGAGGCCGACACGCTGATGGGCAACGCCGCCATGCTGCACGCCATCGGCGCCTCGTGGACCATCGGCAGCGAGAACTTCGACGGCATCGACTACGGGCTCTTCTACTCCGACCGCATGTGGGAGCGCATCATCACCGCGCAGGTGGCGGAGATCAAGCGCCTCGGCGGTCGGGCAATGCTCATCGGCGAGTGCGGCCACGCGTCCCGCTCGGCCAAGGAGGGGATGCAGAACTTCATCCCCGCGTCCGAGCGGGTGCCGGTGATCAACATCATGGAGCTCGCCCATGCCAATTTTCTCTCGGGCAAGCTGCGGTTGATCGAAAACGCGATCACCGAGCGCACCACCTACCACGACCCCTGCAACATTGCCCGCAAGGGCTGGATCGTCGAGCAGCCGCGCGAGATACTGCGCCACATCTGCTCCGACTTCGTCGAGATGACGCCGCACGGGGTCGACAACTACTGCTGCGGCGGTGGCGGCGGTACCGTCTCCATCGACGAGATCCGCGGCTTTCGGGTCATGGTCGGCGGCCAGACCAAGGCCGAGCAGATCAAGGCCACCGGAGCCCACTACGTGGTGACACCGTGCGCCAACTGCAAGAAACAGGTGAGCGAGATCATCGAGGACTTCGAGCTCGACGTGGTGCGCACCGGCCTGCACGACCTCTTCCTGCAGGCGATCATCATGCCCGACGGCCAGCGACCGGAGCCTCGCCGTGTCTTCGCGTGAGGAGCTCGTGGGTTCCCTGCGGCCGGGATGGGCGCCACCTCGTGAACGGGAGGCGATCGAACCATGAATGAATGGCTGTTGTGGGCGCGCGGACCCATGTTCCGCTTCGCGATCATGTTGATGATGCTCGGAATGGTGAGGCTGGCGGCACTCAACCTGATCAACCTCGCCAGGGTCGCCGGAAGATCGGGAGACAAACGTTTTCCGGTTCCTGCCGTGCTGCGGAGCACCGCCGGTTGGCTGTTTCCCAGGGGTGGAGCGCTGACCGGCCACCCGGTCTTCACTCTCTCCTCGATGATCTTCCACCTGGCGATGATCATCACCCCGATCTTTCTCGGGGCGCACATTCTGCTTTGGGAGAGGGGTCTCGGGTTGAGCTGGCCGGCGTTGGCGCAGCCGCTGGCCGACACCCTCACTCTCGCCGGAATCGTCACCGGGTTGATACTGATCGTGCAACGGATGTCTGCCCGCTCGAGCCGCGATCTGAGTCGATTCCAGGACTACCTGCTGCCGGCCCTGATCACCGTCATCTTCGCCACCGGCTACCTGGCGATCCATCCGGGATCGGACCCGCTGCCCTACGACACCGTGATGCTGATCCACGTGGTGTGCGGCAACCTGTTGCTGATCGCCCTGCCGTTTTCCAAGCTCAGTCACGCACTGCTCTTCCCCGTCACCAGGTTGGCCTCCGAGATGGGCTGGCACCTGGCGCCGGACGCCGGACGCCGCGTGGCCGTCGCGTTGGACAAGGAGGACCAACCCATATGAGCGTCCGCAATCTGGCCATCCTCACCGATGTCACCCGGTGTACGGGCTGCGAAAGCTGCGTGGAGGCCTGCCGGAGGGTCAACGATCTTCCGGCCGAGAAGCCCTGGCGCTGGGTGCAACAGATCGACGATCTCTCGTCCGCCAGGTGGACCACCATCCGCGCGCTCCCGGCGCCCGACGGCACGCGCTACGTTCGCCGCCAGTGCCGCCACTGCCTCGACCCGGAGTGTGTCTCGGTCTGCATCGTGGGCGCCCTGAAAAAGACGCCGGAGGGGCCGGTGGTCTACAACCGGGACATCTGTATCGGCTGCCGCTACTGCCTGATCGCCTGCCCGTGGGAAATCCCCCGCTACAGCTGGGAAGACACGGTGCCCTACGTGCAGAAGTGCGATCTCTGCTA
Source organism: Thermoanaerobaculales bacterium (assembly GCA_036351195.1). GTDB lineage: Bacteria > Acidobacteriota > Thermoanaerobaculia > Thermoanaerobaculales > Sulfomarinibacteraceae > JAHECW01. The sequence continues at coordinate 15,395 of JAZBOQ010000112.1, forward strand.
CGAGCGGGCCATCACCGGCCGGGCGCCGGCCTGCGTTGAAGCCTGTCCCACCGAGGCGACGATCTTCGGCGATCGCGACGAGCTCCTCGCCGAGGCCCACCGGCGCATCGCCGCCGATCCCGGCGCCTACATCGACAAGGTGTGGGGTGAAACCGAGGTCGGCGGAACCTCGGTGCTCTACATCTCCGACGTCGATCTCAATCTCACCGATCTCGAGACGGGGATTACGAGCACCGATCCCATGCCCCACCGCACCACCAAGATCCTGCACAAGATGCCCGTGGTCTTCGTCGGTATGGCGGCGGTCATGGGCGGCGTGCACTGGGCCATCCGGCGGCGCCAGGAGCTGATGTCCGGTCCGCCCGGGGCGGCGGACCCCGAGCCCACCGATGTCGCCGCCGCACACCCCGAAACCGGGGGCAGTCCGGATGAGGAGGCCAGGGAATGAAGCTGCGCATCACCAAGACCATTCTGTGGCTGGTTGCCGGGCTGGCGCCGGCCATCCTCGTCATGCGGGTGATCCACGGTCCGGGGTCGGTCACCGCGCTGACCGACATCATTCCGTGGGGCCTGTGGAAGGGTGGCGGCGTGGTGGCCCTGGTGGCCATCGGCGGCGCCGGTTTCACGGTGGCGATGCTGGTCTATATCTTCAACTGCCGGGTTTTCAAGCCGGTGGTGCGCGGAGCGGTCCTGCTCGCACTGCTGTGCTACAGCAGCGTCGGCTTCGGTCTCACCGTGGACATCGGCATCTGGTGGCGAATTGTCTTTCCCGTCTGGCACTGGCAGCTGCACTCGGTGCTCTTCGAGGTGGCCTGGTGCATCATGCTCTATCTGGTGGTGCTGAGCCTCGAGTTCAGCCACACCGTCCTCGCCCGGGTCGGCTGGACGCGATGGCTGTCGGTGGTCGAAAAGGCGACCATCGCCATCGTCATCGCCGGGATCTCGCTTTCCACCCTGCACCAGTCGTCCCTGGGCACCCTCTTCCTGGCCACGCCGTTCCGCCTCCATCCCTTGTGGCACACCGACTTTCTGCCGTTGCTCTTCTTCATCTCGTCCATCGGCATCGGCTGTCTGACCATCTCGGTGGCCACCCTGTTCGTGCACTGGTTGTACGGCAAAGAGGCTCCGATGCGAGCCATCTCCGGGCTGGGGGCGATCTCTGCGGCGATGATGGGTGCCTACGCCGTTCTTCGGTTCGCGGACATCATCATCTTCGGAAAGGCCGGGCTGCTCGTCGTCCCGTCGTGGGACACGGCCAACTTCTGGTTCGAAATCCTGCTCAGCGTGGTGATTCCCGTGGCCCTGCTGTCCCAGAAGCGCTTCCGGGTCTCACCGTCGGCGGTGTTCTGGATCGGGCTGACCGCCACCGCCGGTCTCTCTCTCAACCGGGTCAACGTCTCCGGACTGGCCACCCTGAGCCTCACCCACGCCACCTACATGCCCTCGTGGACCGAGTGGGCGGTCTCGGCCGGCATCCTGGCCGCCGTCGGGTTGATCTACCTCTTCTGCGTCGAGAACCTGGGCCTGTTCTCGACCATCACCTCAGCGGACGTCGAGCGGGCGCGCGCAACCGGTCGCCTCGACCTGGCGGACTGGCGGACCACCTTCTTCGGCGCTCACCGGTATGGCGAGGCCCGCCTCTACTCGCTGGTCTTCACCGCGGCGATCGCCGCGTCCTTCGCCTGCCTGTCCGACGACGCGGTCTTCGGGGTCGAACCGGTGGCCACCGCGACGTCGGGTCCACGCCGGGTTCAGGTGGCAAAACACGACCGTGCCGGCGCTGCACCGTTCACCGTGGCATCCAGGGACGACGTCAGGGCCGCCCCGGCGGACGACTTCACCATGGCTCTGATGATCGACGGCAACCGCAACGGCAGGTACGTGCTCTTCGACCACGATGCCCATCTGACTCGAGTCGAAGGCGGCAACCAGGCGTGTGTGCGCTGCCACCACATGAACAAACCGCTCGACTCAGCCTCCAGCTGCTGTGAGTGCCACAGCGACCAGTACCTGGTGGTGGACCTCTTCGACCACCAAAGCCACGAGAAGCACCACGGCGGCAACCCCGGCTGCAGCAAATGCCATCCCGAAGCCGACTCGCCGCGGACCAGAGCCAATACTCCGAAGTGCACGACCTGTCACCCCAACATGAGGCCCGGCAACACCCGGGTTCAGGTGACCGACGCCGAAACCAGAGACCACCCGTCGGGGTACATGCAGGCCATGCACGGGCTGTGCATCGAGTGCCACCGGGAACGAAAACCGACGCTTCCGATCGAACGCCAGGGCATCGATGAGTGCGCCGGCTGTCACGGAGATCTGCCGACAACCTCCGAGCCGGTGTGGCAGAGCTGGCTATGAGTGCGGGCCATGTGCCGGTACCGATGGCGAAGGGAGGTGAACGATGTTGAATCCCAACAGCATGAGCGGTAACGACAAGATGCCGCCGGAGGTCCAGCGATGGATCGGCTGGCAGCTCTTCGAACGGGTGCCCGCGAACATCATCGTCATCGACCGTTCCTATGAGGTCATCGCCGCCAACAGCCGCTGGGTCGAGACCTTCGGCGACGCGGTCGGCAAGCACTGCTACGAGGCCTACAGGCAAAGCGACACGCCGTGTAAGAACTGCTCGGCCGAGGCCACCTTCCGAGACGGCACCGTGCAGATCACCGACAAGACCGGCATCGACAAGGGAGGTCGGCCCGCCCACTACGTGGTGCACCGGGCGCCTGTCTTCAATGTGATCGGAGAGGTTGCCTACGTCATCGAGATGTCCTACGACGTCACCGAGACCACCGATCTGCGCAGACGCTTCGACCTGCTCTTCGAACGGGTGCCGTGCTACGTGGCGGTGATCGACCGCGACCTGCAGATCGTGCGCTTCAATCAGCTTGCCCAGAGGACCTTCGGCGATCCCGACGGCCGCCCCTGCTACGAGGTCTTCAAGGGCCGCGACTCGCGGTGCCACGACTGCCCCACCCGGAAAACCCTCAAGGACGGCACGTCCCACTCGGCCAAGCAGCGCGGTCTCGACAAGAACGGCAACCCGCGGTCGTACCAGGTTTCCACCGCGCCGCTGAGCGAAGGCGATGGGAAGGTGGAGCACGTCATCGAGATGTGCATGGACGTCACCGAGACCGAGGACCTGTCGGAAGAGCTGGCGCGGCAGGGACGTCTGTCCACGCTCATCACCGACTCGGCGCTGGACGCCCTGGTCGCCGGTGACGCCTCCGGCCGGATCACCGTCTTCAACCCCGCCGCCGAACGTCTCTTCGGGCTTGCCGCCGAGCAGGTCGTCGGGCGCCGAACGATCAAGGAGATCCTCCCGGCCGAGATCGTGGACGCGACCCGCGAGAACGAGCAGAACCTGCATCAGCCGGAGACGACCATCGTCGACCGCAGCGGAAGAGAGATTCCAGTGCGGATCTCGGCGACATGCCTGCGCAACGAGGACCACGAGATCGGCATCTCGGTCTTTCTCCACGATCGCACGGAGCACAAGCGCATCGAACAGGAGAACATCGACAACGCACGCTTCGCCGCGGTAGGTCAGACCGTGTCGCAGCTGGCCCACGGCATCAAGAACATCCTCACCGGTTTGCAAGGCGGCATGTACCGGGTGAAGACCGGCATGAAGCAGGGATCCACCGAGCGAGTGGAAAAGGGCTGGAACGCCCTGGAGCGGAACGTGGACCGCATCACCGAGCTGGTCAAGGGCTTCCTCAGCCTGAGCAAGGGCCACCTGCCCGATGTCCAACCCACCGACCCCTGCAGCATCGCCACCGACGTCTTCGAGCTCTTCAAGGACTCCGCGGAGGAGAGCGGCGTTCATCTCGAGCTTCAGGCTCCGTCGGAGCTTCCACCCGCCAACCTCGACGCCGAGGACATGCGGATCTGCGTCGAAAACCTGGTCTCCAATGCCATGGACGCGTGCCACGTGGCCGACAACGACGAGCTCACGGTCACCATCCGGGTCAGCGAGCGAGACGGGGTGATTCGCTACGAGGTCGTCGACACCGGCTGCGGTATGGACTACGAGGTCAAGCGCAAGGTCTTTACGACCTTTTTTTCCACCAAGGGCCTCGGCGGCACCGGCCTCGGGCTGCTGCTGACCCGCAAGATCGTGCACGAGCACGGTGGTCGCATCGATGTCGAGTCCACACCCGGCAAGGGGTCGGCCTTTCGCATCGACCTTCCGCGCGAGCGGTTACCGACCCTCAGCGTCGAAGACGCCGACTCCGAGCCCACCGACGGAGAGGAGGAACCACAATGACCGAGGGTCCCGAAGACAAGAGCGTCCTGGTGGTCGACGACGAAGAGGACGTGCGGGAGTTCCTCGAGGCGATCCTCGAGGACGCCGGTTTCAAGGTCGAAACCGCCGTCGACGGTGAGGACGCGCTGGCCAAGGTTCAGGCCAACCCACCCGACCTGGTGTCCCTGGATCTCGTGATGCCGAGGAAATCGGGTATCAAGTTCCTCTATGAGATGAAGCACCACTCGGCGTGGGCGAAGATTCCTGTGATCATCGTCACCGCCCATGCGCACGACGACCTGGGAAGGGACGACCTGAGGGACGCCCTCGCCGGCAAGGGTCTGGTGGCGCCCGGCGGGTATCTCGAAAAGCCGGTGCAGCCCGAGGCCTACGTCCGCATGGTCTGCAGCTCCATCGGGATCGACTTCTCGCCGCCGGAGGCCGCCGAACAACCGGTGGACTCGCTGCGCGACGAGGTGGATGGGCTGCTCAACGGCGCCAATGCCGAGCAGTTGGCCGAAATGTTGCGAATGCTCAAGAGCAAAACCCCGGGCTGATGACCGGTGTGAGCCGGCCGGGTCCCGAGAAAGGAAGGTACGACGCCATGAGAGCGAGCATTCTGGTCGTTGATGACGAAGAGGACGTGCGGGGCTATCTGAGTTCCCTCCTCGAAGACAATGGCTACGCGGTCGAAACGGCCGAGGACGGCAATCAGGCATGGAGGCTGATCGAAGCGCAACCGCCGGACCTCATCCTGCTCGACCTGATGATGCCCGAACAGACCGGCACCGGCCTGTACCGCATGCTCCACGACCACAAGACTGTCCGGGACATCCCGGTGATCGTGATCAGCGGTCTCGCCGGCCGCAACGTCGCGGTGGGCAAGACGGTCCCGGTCTTCGACAAGCCCATCGACGAGGACGGGCTGCTGAAGAAGATCGACGAGATGGTCGGCTGATGCGGCGCCCGCCGCCGTCGAGCGAACGCTCGACAGCGAATGATGAATGATGAGTTATGAATGATGAATTGCCATCGCAGCTCGTCCTGCAGCGCCAATGTAGACCTGTGGCGACGAATTCATGATCCGCCGGTGAGCGTCGTGACGACCACGCCCGCACCCGCCTCGAATCCCCGGCGGGTCGCGGGGTTCCTGAGCCCGCCGTAAACCTGATCCCCGTCCTTCGGCAGCGTCGTGTTGTCGCTGCAGAAGAGGAGTGCGCCCATCTCGAGGCCGAGGCGGGCGCCGACGACGGCGGCCGCGGCGCACTCGGACTCGACGGCAACGGTGAGACCGGCGTAGGTCTCGTAGACCTCGGGCCCCTGTCGATACCCCGCATCTGTGGTGTAGACCATCCCGAGGTGGCTGCCGACATCGGCCTGAGCTGCTGTCTCGTAGAGTCGCGTCGTGAGCACCGGGTGGAAGGCGGCCGGGAACTCCGGCGGCGCGTAGTACTGCGAGGTGCCCTCGCCGCGCACCGCGCCGCTGACCACGACGAGATCGCCCACCGCGACCTTCGGGTCGGTCCCGCCGCAGGCGCCGAAGACGACGACGCGCCGGCCGCCGTTGGCGCGGATCATCTCCAGCGCGTTGGCCGCGGCCGGTCCGCCCATCCCCGAGTAAACCAGTGTCAGCGGCGAGCCCGCGCCTCGGAGTTGGTAGGCGATGCGGTCGGTGGTCTCGTCGAGCTCGACCTCGTCGCCGTCGAAGATCTCGACCAGGGCCGGCAGATAGCTTCGTCTGCCGAAGGGCAGCAGGATCACGTTCTCGGCACAGTCGAAATCCGGGTTGTTGGCGTGGCTGAAATCTCGTCGACTCACCGGTACCTCCTCGAAGGAAAAATCGAAGAAAGACTACCAGTGACGCCCTAGAATTATTGACAATGGTAGAAGCTTGACAAGAAGTTCGACGACGGCGAAAGCATCGTAGATCACCTGGATCTTTCGCGAGCGTCCAGACCCGGTCATGAGCAACGGCGGGTCAACGTCGATCTTCCCGTGTGGATGATCGAGTCCCTCGATCGCGAGGCCTCGCGTCTCGGCGTACCTCGTCAATCATTGATCAAGATGCTCATCGCGAGGCACTTCGACAAGGCATCATGAGCACCCAGGAACGCGTCTTTCTCGCCGTCGTCCTCGTGCTGATCGACCTGACCCTCTTCGCGCTTCCGCTCACCGGGTTGTTTGCGGCCTATGTGCTTCTGGCCCGACCACCCTGGTTCTTGACGTGGTTGGAAAGGCTCTACAACGCCTGATCCTGATACCATCCCCGGTCGGGAATGGAGGCCTTTATGAGATTCCACCGCATCTGCACCATCGTCGTGGTTTTCACCATCGCCGTCCTGCTCACACCCTCGTCGAGCGACGCCTGCACCAACATCCTGGTTACCAAGGGCGCGTCGGCCGACGGCTCGACCATGATCACCTACGCCTGCGATGGCCGCTTTCACCCGCACATGCGCATCAAGGCTCCAGAGGACTTCGAGCCGGGGGCCGAGTTCGAGATCCGCCACTGGGACGGCGAGCTCATCGGCTCGATCCCCCAGGTCGAGCACACCTACGGCGTGGTGGGCCTGATGAACGAGCACCAGCTCGCCATCTCGGAGACCACCACCACCGGCCGCGAGGAGCTTCAAAATCCCGACGGCCTCATTCACTACTGGACCCTCATGCAGCTCACCCTGGAGCGGGCGAAGACCGCCCGCGAGGCCATCGAGGTGATGGCCGGGCTCGTCGAGGCCCACGGCTACCGCTCCACCGCCGAGTCCTTCTCCATCGCCGACCCCGACGAGGTCTGGCTGATGGAGATGGTTGGCACGGGTCCCGGCGGATCCGGGGCCGTCTGGGTGGCCATGCGGATTCCCGACGGCTCCATCGCGGCCTACGCCAACGGCCTGCGGATCCGCCAGTTCCCCATGGACGACCCCGAGATCTGCCGCTACTCCGACAACGTGGTCTCCTTCGCGGTGGAGCGCGGCTACTACGACCCGGCCTCGGGCGAGCCCTTCGACTTCACCGCCGCCTATGATGCGCCGACCCAGCAGAGCCGGCGCTACACCGCGACCCGGGTCTGGAGCATCTTCCGCCGCGCCGCCCCCTCCCTCGAGCTCGACCCGGCCTACCACCGCGGCGACCTCTCGGCCGAGCCCTACCCGCTGTGGATCGAGCCCGAGCGCAAGCTCTCCGTCGCCGACGTCATGGACCTCATGCGCGATCACTACGAAGGCACCGACTACGACATGACCGAAGGCCTGGACGCCGGCCCCTTCGCCACCCCCAACCGGTGGCGGCCCATGAGCTGGGAGGTCGACGGCGAGACCTACACCTGGGAGCGCCCGATCTCCACCCAGCAGACGGGGTTCTCCTTCGTCTCCCAGTCGCGCTCGTGGCTGCCCGACGCCGTCGGCGGCGTCTACTGGTACGGCCTCGACGACACCTCCACCTCGGTCTACATGCCGATGTACGCCGGCATCACCCGCATCCCGGAGTCCTTCACGGTGGGCAGCATCAACGAGTTCTCGTGGGACTCGGCGTGGTGGGTCTTCAACTTCGTCGCCAACTACGCCAACCTCAAGTACTCCTACATGATCGAGGACATCCGGGCGGTCCAGCGCGAGCTCGAGGACCGCTACTTCGCGATGCAGCCGGTCATCGAGAAGACCGCCGTCGAGCTGGCCGAGGCCGACTCCGAGCTCATGCGCAGCTTCCTCACCCAGTACTCGGTGGGCCAGGCCGAGGAGGTGATCCGCCGCTGGAAGGAGCTCGGCGAGTTCCTGCTGATGAAGTACAACGACGGCTACGTCAACGACGAAGACGCCGAGATGGAGAGCGGCTACCCGGAGAGCTGGCTGCGCGAGGTCATCCGGGCCCGGCCCGACCAGTTCCGACTGGAGCAGCCCGACGCCCCGGAGACCGAGCTGCCGTACTGAGCAAATCCTGAATTTTGAATTACCATCGCAGGGTTTCCTTCATCGCCCCGCGAATGCGATGTGCGATGTGCGATGGAATTCATAACTGAGCATCTTGCAAAATTCGGCGAGTCGTCCGAGTGATGGCCTTACCGGGAAGAGATCACGCCGGCGGGGGCGCCGGCACTACAAGAGAGCTCAGTACTTTGTAGCGCCGGCG
>JAZBOQ010000113.1:0-2052 GCA_036351195.1 Thermoanaerobaculales bacterium
CACCGGAGCTTCGACCACGGCGCCACGTGGCAGGAGCTCGAGGGCGCGCCCATCGGACGGGTGCAGGACATTCGCATCGATCCGTTCAATCGCGGTCGGATCCTCGTCGGCCTCCGCGGCTACGGTGTCGCCGAGTACACCGACAGCAGCTTCATCTTCAACGACGGTTTCGAGACCGGCGGCATCGGCGCCTGGTCTCCGTAGGGTTCGAGCACTAGACGACACGCGCACCAGTTCGTCCAACGGATGAACCGAGGCATTGGTACGGTATTGCGCCACACCTCCTTGGGCGCCCTTGTGATTGGCCGGGTCCGTGCAGCGCATGTGATGGCTGCTGGACCCGGGCCGTATACTCGGCAACTGACGAGGGAGCGCGAATGAGGATTGTTCAGGTTCTGATCGCTGTGACCACCGCCGCGGTTTGTCTGGCGGAGCCGTGCGGTACACCGGTGCACGACTGGCAGGCCGGAGACATGGGGACGGTCTTCACGGATGGGCAACGGTTTTTCTTTGGGTTGGGCTCTGCGCTGGGTGTGGCCACGGTGGATCAGGACACGATGAGCCTCGACGTCGGCGGTTACTCTCGACCGTTTCCCACCACGCCTGCCTACTCGGTTGTGAACGGTTCGCAAGCCATCGTCGGTGCTGGATCAGTTCAGGTACTCGACCTCAGTCAGACCGGAAACCCGATCACCACCTTCGAGGTTTGGCCTCCCCAGGGTTGGTTGATCGGGCTGCGGTCGGCAGGAACACTCGCTGCCGCGTATTGGTGGGATTCGGATTTCATGAGCTCGTGGGCCGAGGGCGTGATGATCATCGATCTGTCAGACCCCTCCCAACCGGAGCTGATCGGCGAGATCGACACACCCGGAAGCGAGGGGAAGATCCAGATGACCCCGGACTCATTCCTCTATCTCTTCCAAGAGCGCCTCTGGGTTTACGATCTTTCCCAGCCCGAGGCTCCCGCGCTGGTCGCGGAAACTGATCGGCCGGGTTGGAAAGACCTTGTCGCAGCCGACGGCGACACTGTGATCGTACGGTCGAGCGATGGCCAGTTGCTCTTCGTCGATTTCGCCGACCCGACGTCTCCCGAGGTCGTGGCAACGTATCAGCCGGCAGCCAGGGCCAAGTCCGTTCAGTGGATCGCCGGCACGCTCGTGATGGTCGTCGATGGCGGCTACGGGAATGACGATTCGCTGGAGATCGTCGACGTCAGCACGGCGACCCCGACTCGGGTCTCGTTCTCGGAGGGTTTCTTCGACGGATCGCTCAGTGATTTCACGTGTACGAGCGAGTTCTGTCTCGCCGTCGAGGGCGACAGCGCCTCGCCTGATCGTCTCCGGATCGCCGACATCAAGGACCCGGCATTGCCGACGCTCGGTGACTCGGTGTCGTTCCCATCGAGGGTGGTCGACCTCGCCGCGTCCGGTTCCACCGTGGCCGCCGCCGATCGGGACGGACGCCTCTGGATGCTCGATCTCGGGCCGGATGGTCAGACCGACCAACGTCTGGTTACCGGGGTCGAAGCGAGCCGGGTCGACAGGCAGGGGAACACGGTGTTTGCGGGCGTCGTATTGAACCGCTATCTCGACGAGAAGTCCTACCGGCTCCAGGTGGTCGATGCCGGACCCGGAGTCGAACCCGAGGTGGTTGGCGAACTCGAAGTCGCTCTTCCCGACTATTCGATCGGTGAGTGGCTCCAAGCCGTCGGCGACGGGTGGGTCGCCATCGCCTACGATCAGCGTTACTCGGACCGGTTGGAGCTCATCGACGTGTCTGATCCTTCCCGGCCGGTCCTGACGAGCACCGTCCGCCTCTCCTTTGGCCCGAAAGAGGCTGCAGCGGCGGGCGATCTCGTGGCCCTCACCGACGGGTACCGTCGACTCGCCGTGGTCGACGTGAGCGACTCCGCCAATTCCGCCCTGGTCGGCTCGATCGAGCTCGACGTCTGGGCCGACCGGGTCGCTGCCTGGGGCCGGTACGTCTTCGCCGTCGGGCAGGACGAGGTGGTCGTCATCGACGCCGGAAACCCGCGGCAGCCGGAGCCGATCG
>JAZBOQ010000114.1:0-80477 GCA_036351195.1 Thermoanaerobaculales bacterium
CCCGGTGGTACTCGGCATCACCGATCCGCACCGTGGAGACCTGCGGACGGTCGAAGTGGTACTCGAGGGTCAGCTGTCCGGCCCGGGCGGTGAGAGGAAGGGCGGCGAGGCAGACGAGGAGAACGAGCGGACGAATCGACAAGGAGCGCACGAGGGACCTCCGATCGAGTGGGCGGGTCGGGCGGTCTCAACCGGACGTCAAACCGTCCTGGCCTGCTCCTTCAGCGTTGAAAAATCTAGCACGCCCCGCGGACCTGGCGGGTGACGAATCACACACCCGCCGACGGACGATGCCGGCTCTGGTACCGTCCCCTCACCGAAGCTGCAGCGGGAAGGATGGCAGGGATGGCAGATTCGAGACTGAAAGAATCGCTCGACGCCGGTCGGTTCGTCGCCGCTCCCGGGGTCTACGACCTGGTGAGCCTCCACCTCGCCAACGAGGTGGGCTTCGACGCGGTCTACGCGTCGGGCTACTGGATGACCGCCTCTCAGCTCGGCCTGCCGGATCTCGGGCTCGCGACCTACACCGAGATGGTGGACCGGGTGGCGCGGATCGCCGAGCTCAGCACAGCACCGGTGATCGCCGACGCCGACACCGGCTACGGCGGGCTGGTCAACCTCCACCGGACGGTTCAGGGCTACGAATCGGCCGGGGTCAGCGGCTTCCAGATCGAGGACCAGGTCTTTCCCAAGAAATGCGGCCACACCCCCGACCGCCCCGTCATTCCCCTCGCCGAGATGGTGCAGAAGATCAGGGTGGTTCTGGAGACGCGCACCGACGAGAGCTTCCTCGTCATCGCGCGCACCGACGCCCGCACCGATGTCGGGCTCGACGAGGCGATCCGGCGGGGCAACGCCTTCGCCGAGGCGGGCGCCGACCTCGTCTTCATCGAAGCACTGACCACCGAGGAGGAGATGGCGCGGGCCGCACGCGAGATCTCCGGCCGGCTCATCGCCAACATCGCGCCGACGGGGGTCACCCCGGTGCTGACGGTCGCCCGGCTCCGGGAGCTCGGCTACGCCGCGGCGATCTTCCCGGCGCTCACCGCCATGACGGCAATGACCACCATGGAACGCGCCCTCCGGCACCTGAAGGAAACCGGCGACAGCTCCCACCCCGGGCTGCCGACCTTCGACTTCGAACGGGCCTGCCGCATCCTCGGCTTCGACGAGTATCGGAAGCTGCAGGAGAGGTGGAATCGCCTCTGAGCCCGATTTCCCGATCGGCATTCGGTTGATTGCAGAATGCAAGCATTGCATGTATATTGACTGCATGAGTGTTCAGATCACCATTCGCAACGTCTCCGATGAGGTTCGCAACGAGCTTGCCGCCAGGGCCGCCCGGCGGGGCAAGTCCATGCAGGAGTACCTGAAAGAGGAGCTGCAACGCCTCGCGGACCGCCCCTCCATCGAAGACTGGCTCGCTGCGGTTCGCGATCGCAAGCGATTGGCGGACAACCGAGTCGGGTCGGAATCGATCCTCGCCCACCGCGACGCCGACAGACCATGACGAGCCGTGGCTGCGTCGTCGATGCTTCGGTAGTGGTGGCCGCGCTGGTGAGCTCGGACGACGCCGGTCGATGGGCCGAAGAGATCGTCGGCGGCGGCCACCTCGCCGCGCCTCAGCTCGTCATTGTCGAGACCCTGAACATCCTCCGCCGAATGGAGGCGTCAGAGCAGATCGCCGGTTTGGAGGCTGCTGCGGCACAGCGCAACCTGCACGACCTCCCCATCGATCTCGCACCCATCCGGTCCTTCGAGGAACGCATCTGGCAGCTCAGAGCCAACCTCACCAGCTACGACGCCTGGTACGTCGCCGTGGCGGAGGTCCTGGGTCTTCCCTTGGCCACCCTCGATCGGCGCCTGGCGGAGGCTCCCGGTCCCACCTGCGCCTTCGCGATTCCGGACTGAAGCTCTGCAACAGTGCCGGGTTCGTGTATTTGCTCGCATACCGACGCTTCGGGAGTTCTCAGTCCTCAATTCTCAGTTTTTAGTTGCCATCGCACCGGTTCTTCACTCGCACTCCAAGTCCCCGTGCGATGCAACTCATAACTCATAACTCATAACTCATAACTCATAACTCATAACTCATAACTCTAACCGGTTCATTCTCAAGAACTACGCACTCGCAAGCCTGTCCCGCACGTAGGGGATGAGCCCGCCCCGCTTCACCATGTCGATGATGAAGGGCGGCAGCACCGTCGCTTCGAAGGCGGCGCCGTCGACCTCGACCCGACCTTCCTCGGCGTGGATTCGAATCTCGGAGTCCGGCCGGGCGGCGTCCACCGCCGCCGGGCAGACCATCACGGGCAGGCCGAGGTTGATGCAGTTGCGGTAGAAGATGCGCGCGAAGCTCCGGCCGACGACAGCGCCGACGCCCCACGCCTTCATGGCCAGGGGCACGTGCTCGCGGGACGAGCCGCCGCCAAAGTTCCGGCCGACCACGAGCACCGTCGACCCGCCGAGGCGGTCGCGGAGCGAGGGGTCGAGGCCCTCGAAGAGGTAGTCCTTCATCTTCTCGGGGTCGTCGATGTTGAGGTACGGCCCCGGGTAGAGCACGTCGGTGTTGACGTCGTCCCCCGGAACGGCCACCGCCCTGCCCTCGATGATCATCGGACGCCCTCCCCCACCAGCTCCGCGGGATCGGTGATCTCGCCGGCGACGGCCGCGGCGGCCGCGACGAATGCGTTGGCCAGGAAGACCTCGGCGGTGTCGGCGCCCATCCGGCCGACGAAGTTGCGGTTGGTGGTGGCGACCGCGGTCTCACCCGGCGCCAGGATGCCCATGCCGCCGCCGAAGCAGGCGCCGCAGGTCGGCGTCGACACCACCGCCCCCGCCTCGACGAACACGTCCACCAAGCCCTCGGCCACGGCCTGGCGGTAGACCCGCTGGCTCGACGGGACGATGATCGCTCGGGTGCCGTCGGCCACTCGTCGCCCGCGCAGAATCGCGGCAACCTGCCGGAGGTCGCTGATCGTCCCGTTGGCACAGTTGCCGACGTAGACCTGGTCGACCCGCCGGCCCGCGACGTCGCCCACCGGCACGACGTCGCCCGGCGACGGCGGTCGGGCGACCAGAGGTCCGAGAGCCCCGAGGTCGATCCGTACGGTGCCGGCGAGCTCGGCGTCCTCGTCGGACCGCAGCGCGGTCCAGGGTCGATCCGTCCTGGTGTCGAGATAGGAGGCAGTGACTTCGTCCGCCGGAAAGAGCCCGGTCTCGGCGCCGGCCTCCACCGCCATGTTGGCGGCCGCGCGACGGTCGTCCATGGTCAACGACGCGACCCCGGGGCCGGCGAACTCGAGCACCGTCTCGTTGCCGCCGTCGACGCCGATCTCGGCCAGCACCGCGAGGATGACGTCCTTGCCGGTGACGAGCTTGCTCGGCGATCCCGTCAGCTCCACCCTGATGGTTCCCGGCACGCTCAGCCAGAGCTCGCCGAGAGCGAGACAGGCCGCAATGTCGGTGGAGCCCAGCCCGGTGCCGAAGGCACCCAGGGCGCCGTAGGTGCAGGTGTGGGAGTCGCCCCCGGGGATCACCATGCCCGGCGCCACCAGGCCCTCTTCGATGAGCACCGCGTGCTCGATCCCGCCGCGGCCCTGGTCGAAGAAGCGGACGCCGTGCTCGTGGGACCACTCCCGGAGGCGCTGCTGCAGCTCGGCCGAGCGCACGTCCTTGGCCGGCATGAAGTGATCGGCCACCATGACGACGCGGCTCGGGTCGAAGACCGTCTCGGCGCCCATCCTCTCCATGGCGGTGAACGCCACCGGGCCGGAGACGTCGTTGGCGAGCACCAGATCACAGCGGACGGAGACGATGTCGCCGGGAGCGAGGTCGTCACTCTCCGAGTGGGCCGCGAGGATCTTCTCGACCAGGGTGTGGCCCATGGGTCAGCTCCCTTGAATTTCTGGTTCATCCCGCAACTGGCGGGATGAACCCAAGTTCCTAGTTCTCAGTTTTTAGTTCTTAGTTTTCATCGCAAGGGACGGTGCGGCGTTTGAGGCGGAGTTGATTCAACCAGGAGCGCCAGCGGCATGACACCTGCGATGACTGCGACGAAACTCATAACTCATAACTCATAACTGTGGATCATCCCTCCATTTGCAGGATCATCCGAAATTCTTAGGGCGCCGTCCCCCGACGCTCCGCCGTTACTCCTCGGCCCGCAGCGACCACCCCTTGGTCTCCTTCGGACCTCCCGACGACCACGTGAGGCGGAGAGTGAAGGCGTGCATGTCGCTGCGGTAGAAGATGACCGGTGTCTCCACCGGGTTGCCGGCGGCGTCGCGGATCAGGTACTCCACCTGCAGCAAAGGCGCACCGATGCGGACCTGCAACCAACGAGCGAGGGTGGCGTCGGCCACCGTCGCCCGGACGTACTCGTCGGCATCTCCGAGCTCGAGGTCGTGGTCGGTCTGCAGGTGCCGGAGGATCGACCCACTCTCCCAGTCGGCGTCGCTGATCATCCTGCCCACCGCGAGCGGGAGGGTGTTGATGATGTAGCAGTAGGGGTGGCCCTTGTAGTACCGGACGCGGCAGGCGCGGATGGCGGGGGTGCCGGTCTCCATCCCCAGGCTCTCGGCCTGCTGCGGAGTGACGGTCACCTCTTGAAGGTCCACCAGGCGGGGTGAGGTCGCGAGGCCCATGGCGATGAGGCCGTTGAGGGTGCCGTCCATCTTGAGCGTCCCGACGAACTCCGGCATTCCAGACACGAAGGTTCCACGCCCCGCCTCGCGGCGGATCAATCCCTCGTCCTTGAGGCTCTGAAGGGCGCCCCGAACCGTCGCCCGGCTCACCGAGTACAACTTGACCAGGTCCGCCTCGGTGGGGAACTTGTCGCCGACCGCGAAACGCCCGGAGATGATGTTCTCCCGGAGAATCGTGGCGAGCTGATAATACAGCGGGACGCTGCTGTCGACGAACGCCGCCGAGGCCTGCTCGTCGTCAGGTGTGGTGTTCAAGCTACGTGGAGCCATGCTGCTTCACCCTTGTCTCATGGTGATGTACCCGCCCGACGACGACGCCGAACGACCCATGAATCGTGCTCGTGGTGGTTTCCCCTGTCGGTGGTGCTCACCCGTCCCGGCGACCTTGATTCGAACCACATGATCACCGATCCGGGGATACCGCGGTAATCGTACCATGATGAGTACAAATCCGATATTGACAGATTGCACGAACAATATAACATTAGCACCATGATACTCGCCCGAAGCGTGTTTGAAAAGGTTGGCCCGCCGCCAACCGTAGACAGAGTGAACGCGTCGGCCTGAGGGGGCGTTTCAGCCCTCCGGTCGACCGATCCTCGGGGAAGGGGCGGTCGTTGACATGACGGAAAAGCCACTGTCGGGAGTCAAGGTTCTCGAGCTCGGGCAGCTCATGGCGGGCCCGTTCGCCGGAACTCTCCTCGCCTACTTCGGCGCCGATGTGATCAAGGTCGAGCCACCGGGCCGGGGCGACGCCGTCCGCGGTTGGAGAGCGATGACCGGCGACACCTCCCTGTGGTGGTACAGCCTCGGCCGCAACAAGCGGTCGGTCACCGTCAACCTCAAGAGCGACGAGGGCCGCCGGATCATCCGGCGCCTCGCCGGCGAGGTGGACGTCCTCATCGAGAACTTCCGCCCCGGAACGCTGGAAAACTGGGGTCTGGGGCCGGACGACCTGCAGGCCATCAACCCGGGGCTCATCATTGCCCGGGTCTCGGGTTACGGTCAGGACGGCCCCTATTCGTCCCGCCCCGGCTACGCCTCGGTCTGCGAGGGCGTCGGCGGCCTTCGCTATGTCAACGGATTCCCGGGTCAGCCGCCGGTGCGGCAGAATCTCAGCCTCGGCGACAGCCTCACCGGTCTGCACACGGCCTTCGGCATCCTGCTGTCCCTCTTCCACCGCAACCAGCAAACGGTCAAGACCGGCCAGGTCGTCGATGTCGGGATCTACGAGGCCGTCTACAACATGATGGAGGCGGTGGTCCCCGAGTACGACCGCATGGGCATGATCCGCGAGCCCTCCGGAACCACCATCACCGGCGTCGTCCCCACCAACACCTACCCCTGTCGGGACGACAAGTACGTCATCATCGGCGGCAACGGCGACTCCATCTTCAAGCGACTGATGACCGCGGCCGGACGCCCGGACATGGCCGACGACCCCGAGCTTGTCGATAACGCCGGACGCCTGAACCACCAGGAACGCGTCGACGGAGCCATCTCCGACTGGACCCGAACCCTCACCGCGGCTGAGGTCCTTGAGGTCCTCGAAATGGCGCGGGTTCCCGCGGGCCTGATCTACAGCGTCGTCGACATGGTCAACGACCCCCACTTCCAGGCCCGTGGCCTCTTCGAGGTGGTGGAGGCCGGCGGCGAACCCCTGACGCTGCCGGCGATCATCCCCAAGCTCAGCAAAACCCCGGGAAAGACCGAGTGGGCCGGCCCGACGGTGGGCGAGCACACGCGCCAGGTGCTTGGCGAGGTTCTCGGGCTGAGCGATGATGAGCTGGACACGCTTTCCGAAGAAGGAGTCATCTGAGCCATGACAACGAGCCGGGGCAACGGCGGTGACGGCGGTTCGGTGCTCGACGCCTACCGCAGCAAGGGTCTTGCCGGCCGGGTCGGCTTCGGCGGCCACCCGGCGGTCCTGGTCATCGACTTCATCATCGGCTTCACCGATCCGGCATCGCCCCTCGCCGCCGACCTCGGCGCCGAACTCGAAGCGACCCTCGGTGTTCTCGACGCGGCCAGGGAAAAGGCGGCACCGGTCTTCTTCACCACCACCGCGTACGACGAGGACATGTCCGACGCCGGCATCTTCCCCTTGAAGGTGCCGTCTCTCGCCCAGCTGAAGCGAGGCAGCCGCTGGGTCGAGATCGACCCGCGTCTTCAGCGCAGGCCCTCGGAATCGGTGATCGAGAAGAAATACGCGAGCGCCTTCTTCGGCACCACACTCGCCTCGGATCTCGGGGCCTTGGGCGTCGACACCCTGATCATCACCGGCTGCACCACCAGCGGTTGCGTTCGCGCCAGCGTGGTCGACGCCCTGCAGAACGGGTTCCGAGCCATCGTCCCGCGCCAGTGTGTCGGCGACCGTTCCTCCCAGCAGCACGCGGCGAATCTCATCGACATCGACGGCAAGTACGGCGACGTCGTCGATCTCGCCGAGGTGCTCGGCCATCTCGCCGAATCCGAGGGAGCCCGCTGAATGAGCACCGCACCCGCCCGCCGGCTCCACCACCTCGACGTCGTCGTCCGCGATCTCGACCGAGCCTCGGCGCGCTATCGACAGATCCTCGGCGTCGAGCCGCTGCCCCGGGAGGCCTTCCCCGAACGAGGCATCGACCTCGTCCGCTTCCGCGTCGGAGAAACCTGGCTGATCCTCGTCCAACCGACCGACGAGACCGGGCCCGTGGCGGGTTTCCTCGCCGAACACGGCGAGGGCTTCTTCCACATGGCCGTCCAGGTGGACGACGCCGCATCCCGCGCACGCGACCTCGCCGGGCTCGGCATCCGGCTCGCCACCACCGAACTCCGCACCGGCGTCGACGGCTGGAAGCTCGTCGATGTGGAGATCGACGAGACCTTCGGCGCCATGATCCAGCTCGTCGAAGACCCGGCGGCGTCATGAACACGCAGGACCGGGTCACCATCGTCGAGGTCGGACCGCGGGACGGGTTCCAGGTCGAGCCGGAGTTCATCCCCACCGAGATCAAGATCGAGGTTGTGAACGCCATCGCCAGGGCGGGAGTGCCCAAGATCGAGACCTCGTCCTTCGTCCACCCCAAGGCGGTTCCCCAGCTCGCCGACGCCGCCGAGGTCTTCGCCGGCATCGACCGTCAGCCCGGGACCCGCTACTCGGCCCTGGTGCCCAACCTCCGCGGCGTCGAACGCGCCCTTGAGGTCGGCGCCGACGCGGTGCGGCTGGTGGTCACCAGCACCGAGACCTACAACCGGAAGAACGTCGGGATGAGCGTCGACGAGTCCCTCGCGGTCTGCCGGCAGATCCTGAGTAGAGTCGACGGCGAACCCATCACCGTCGAGGCGGTCATCGCCCTCGCCTTCGGCTGTCCCTTCGAAGGCCCGGTCAGCCCGGACCGGGTTTCGGAGCTCGCCCACCGATTTGTCGACATGGGGGTGCGCGAGCTCTCCGTCGCCGACTCCGTGGGCCTCGGCAACCCGAAGACCGTGGGGGCGACGATGGCCCGGCTGCAGCAGGAGCTGCCCGGCATCGCGTTCTCCCTCCACCTCCACGACACCAGGGGCCTCGGCCTGGCCAACGTGGTGGCCGCTCTCGGAGTGGGCGTCGACACCTTTGACGCCTCCATCGGCGGGCTCGGCGGCTGCCCGATCTTCCCCGACGGCGCCGGCAACATCGCCACCGAGGACCTGGCCAACCTGTGCGCCGAGATGGGGATCTCCACCGGCATCGACATTGCAGCGGTGCAGGCGGTGTCCCGCAGGATGCAGAAACTGCTCGGCAGGCGGCTCCCCAGCCGCGTGCTGCTGGCCGGCACCCCCGGCCAGCTCTACGCCAAAATCGCAAAGGAGTCGGAATGAGCCCGACGGCGCCCGACCGCAGCATCGCGCGCGCTGCGCGCACAATGTTCGTCATCACAGTCATCGATAAAGAATTTCAACCGGTGTGTCCCACAAACGCGACGTACCGAAAGGAGGCGTGATGTCCTATCGCTTGGGAGTGGACGTCGGCGGCACCTTCACGGACCTCATGCTGGTCCGCGACGAAGACGGTGCCTCGAATCGAGTCAAGACCCCGTCGACCCCGGCCGACCCTTCGCAGGGAGTCCTGGTCGGTGTCAAACGAATCCTCGATGAAAGCGGTGCCTCACCCGCCGAGGTCACGAGCATCATGCATGGCACCACGGTGGCCACCAACGCGGTGCTCGAAGGCAAGGGCGCCCGCGTCGGGCTGATCACCACCGAGGGCTTCGGCCAGATCCTCCACCTGGCGCGGTCACAGACCCCGGGCCCCCTGGCCGGCTGGATGATCATGATCAAGCCGGACCCACCGGCGGCGCTGGAAGACACCCGCGAGGCGCACGAACGGATGAGCGCCCGGGGCGAGGTCGTCAAGCCCGTCGACCCGGCGCAGATCACGAAGATCGTCACCGATCTCGTTGAGTCCGGCGTCGAGTCGCTCACCGTCTCGCTCATCAACTCCTACGCCAACGACGCCCACGAGAAACAGATCGGGGCGATCATCCAGGAGCTCTACCCGGGCTTCCCGTGCACCCTGTCGTCCGAAGTCCTGCCCGAGTTCCGCGAGTACGAGCGGACCGTCACCGCGTGCATGAACTCCTACGTCCGCCCCAAGGTGGGCGGCTACCTGAGAAACCTCAGCGCCTCTCTGGCCGACCAGGGGGTGGCGGGCGCCCTCAACATCCTGCGCTCGGACGCCGGGCTCATGACCTCGGAGGTCACCCAGGAGAAGCCCGTCTACGGCATCCTCTCGGGCCCCGCGGGCGGCGTCGCCGGCGCCCTCGAGGTCGCCAAGCGCGCCGGGTATCCCGACATCCTGGTCTTCGACATGGGCGGAACCTCCACCGATGTCGCCCTCTGCGAGCACGGCCAACCGGGGCTCGCCCGCGAGACCGAGCTCGGCCACTTCCGGGTCAAGGTCCCCAGCGTCAACGTCCACTCGGTGGGCGCCGGCGGCGGCTCCATCGCCCACGTGCCGGAGATCACCGGCGCCCTGCGCGTCGGTCCCGAGTCGGCCGGCGCCGACCCCGGTCCGGCGTGCTACAGCAAGGGCGGCGACCAACCGGCGGTCAGCGACGCCAACGTGGTCGTCGGCCACCTGCCGCCGAAGATCCTCGGTGGCGAGATGCAGCTCGACGTCGAGGCGGCCAAGACCGCGGTCAGCACCGTCGGCGACGCCCTGGGGCTCGACGTCTATCAGGCGGCAGCCGGCATCCTCGACATCGTCAACGAGAACATGGCCGGCGCCCTGCGCCTGGTCTCGGTGCAGCGCGGCTACGACCCCCGCGACTTCGCGCTGGTCGCCTTCGGCGGCGCCGGACCCATGCACGCCAACGCCGTCGCGGCCCTCATGGGCTCCTACCCGGTGATCATCCCACCGGCGCCCGGCGTCCTGTGCGCCGAGGGCGATCTCGTCGCCGACTTCCGCGAGGAGTTCTCCCGCACCTTCATCCGCACCGTCGAGTCGGTCGAGACCTCCGAAGTCGTCGATATCCTCGAGGGTCTCGGTCAAGAAGCCACCGCGTGGCTCGAGCGCGAGGGCATGGAAGAGGATCGCCGCGAAATCACCTACAACGTCGATCTGCGCTACTACCGCCAGGGCTACGAGATTCCGGTCGAGGTCGATCTCGCCGAGCTCACCGAGGGCAGCAAGGAGCTCTTCGTCGAGCGTTTCAACGAGCTGCACGAACAGTTCTACGGCTATCGGATGGAAGGCACCGCGTGCGAGATCGTGAATCTCCGCGCCGTGGGTGTCGGCAAGGTGCCGGATCCGCCGGTTCGAGAGGCGAGTGCGGCCGAAAGCGCCGACGCGAGCGCGGCGGTGGTCGATGAGCACAAGGTCTACGAGCATGGCACGTGGATCCCGACAAAGATCTACGACCGCGCCAAACTCAAGACCGGCAACAAGGTTCCGGGGCCCGCGATCATCAGCGAGTACGACTCGACGACAGTCGTGCTCTCCGGCTTCACCGCCGAGATCGACCGCTACGCCAATATTCTGATCAACCCCAACTCGAGTGAGGAGTGAGGCAATGAAAGACGTCAAGATTGCCCAGATTCCCGACATCGAGATCGACCCCATCACGCTCGACATCATCGAGGGAGCGCTCAAGAACGCCCGCCACGAGATGGACGCGGTTCTCTTCCGCACCGCCATGAGCCCGGTCATCCGGGAGCAGCACGACGAGTTCCCCATGATCACCGACCCCAAGGGGCGGATGGTCGTCGGGCAGTTCGGCTCCTACATCAACGAGATGATGGACACCTGGGACGACACCATCGAAGAGGGCGACGTCGTTCTCACCAGCGACCCCTACAAGTGCGGCGGGGCGATCTCCCACGTCAACGACTGGATGGTGCTGGTCCCGATCTTCTTCGACGGCGAGCTCATCGGTTGGGCGAGCATGTTCGGCCACCAGATGGACGCCGGCGGACCGCTGGCCGGATCCCTGCCGACGGGCGCCAAGACCGTCTTCGGCGAAGGCATTCGGATCCCTCCGGTCAAGGTCTACCGCAAGGGCAAACCCGTCGATGACATCATCGGCCTCATCCTCAACAACGTCCGCATGCCGGACATGAGCCACGCCGATCTCATGGGCATCATCGCCGGGTGCAAGACCGCCGAGAGCCGGGTCAAGGCGATCTGCGAGCGCTTCGGCAAAGAGACCTATCTCGCAGCCTGCGAGGCCATGCTCCAGCGCACCTACAAGGCCATGGCCCAGCTCATTGTCCAGAACATCCCCGAAGAGCCGCAGTCCTTCGAAGACTGGATCGACGACGACGGCCTCGGCCACGGTCCGTTCAAGATGAAGCTCACCATCTGGCGCGAGGGTGAGCACGCCTACTTCGACTGGAGCGGCACCGACCACCAGGCCATGGGACCGGTGAACTTCTTCCTCAACGAGGAGATGTTCAAGATGTTCATCGGGGTCTACCTGATCATGGTCTTCGACCCGCAGATCCTGTTCAACGACGGCTTCTACCCGTTGCTGCACGTGGTCATCCCGGACGGCTCGCTGCTCCACCCCAAGTTCCCGTCGGCCCTGGGCTGCCGGACGCACGCCCTGACCCGCCTGTTCGACGTCCTCGGCGGCGCCCTGGCCCGCAAGGCTCCGGAGTACACCACCGCGGCGGGGTACGGAACCTCGCCCTACATGCTCTACTCCGGCTACGACGGCGACGGGGAGTTCTTCTACCTCATGGAGATCGCCTACGGCGGCATCCCCGGCCGGCCCATCGGCGACGGGATGGACGGCCACTCGTGGTGGCCGCTGTTCGAGAACATCCCCACCGAATATCTCGAGTCGTACTATCCGATCCGGGTGGACGGCTACACCACGGTTCGGGACTCCGGCGGCGCAGGCCTCCACCGCGGCGGCAACGGCATCGAGAAACGCTATGTCTACCTCGAGCCGGGCGAAGTCTCGATCCACGACGACCGCTGGCTCACCTACCCGTGGGGCATCCTCGGCGGCACCCCGGGCCATCGCTCGGAGAAGATCCTCAAGCGCGCCGACGGCACCGAGCAGCGGCTGCCCTCAAAGTGCGACGAGATCGAGGTCAAGCCCGGCGACGTGCTGATCTACCGCACCGCCGGCGGCGGCGGTTGGAAGGACCCGCTGGATCGCGACCCAGCGCTCGTCGAGTCCGACGTGGCCAAGGACCTGATCTCCGCCGACAAGGCGAAGAACGAGTACGGCGTCATCGTCGGCGACGCGGCAGCCACCGAGGCGCTGCGCGAGAAGATGCGCGCCGAGCGCGGCGAGGTCAAAGACTTCGACATGGGCCCGTCCCTCGACGAGATCCTCGCCAGGTGCGAAGAGGAGACCGGCCTTCCCGCCCCCGTCTACCAGGAGCCCCTGCCCTGGGCCAAGATGGAGAGCAACGAGGACGCCCTCAAGCGGGTCCGGGATCAGGACGACAGGTAGCAGGCGTCCGCGTCAGAACACTGCCGGCGGCCTTCGGGCCGCCGGTTCCTTTTGGCTCGAGGGCTCGATTTCGGGCAGAGGAGCCTTCATGGCATCTCGCGTGGCCGCAGGCGGCGCGTCCGGCGCGCCGTCAACCTCGTCGAAGAATTTCAAGGTGACGACGATTTAACCTTCATCGGAAATCGATTGTTGCGGAGGGCACAGCCGACATCTCAGCCTCGCAGGTGCAGGTTCATCGGTCATTGATCCGGCGGGCCGCGTTTGGTAAGGTCGAGATCGAAGAGTCTCGCATTGGGTAGATCAATTGGAGCGTAGGCATGCCTGCAGCACGCCGAACGCGAGCTTGAGGAGGAATGTATGAGAGGGGAAGCGGTGCGTTGCATAGTTGTCTTATGCTTGGTGTTCGGTTTGGTTGGCGTGGTGTCTGCTGCGGAAAAACCACGGGTCGAGCTTGGCAGCGAGGCGCTGGTCCCGTTCCCGGGAGCGGGGAGCGTCGGCGAGGCCGTCCGAGTCATCGACTCCCACGGTTTCGAAGCTGCCGAGGGCTTCACTCTGGGGCCGCTGAACGGCCAAGTGGGTTGGACGACGTTTGCCGCGAACCCGGATATCCCGATTGTCTGGAATACCAACCCGGCCACAGGCGCACAGCACATCGTCCTTTCCGGGGATCCCGCGGTCGGATCGGGGAATTACCTCGGGGGGTTCAGTCCGGATCTCGGCGCTGTGCCGGTCGACGTCGGCGAGGTGACGATCAACGTGTTCATCAGCGCTGCCGGCGGCGCCAACTATCTCGTCAACGCCCAATCGCCTTCGCAGAGTCTGACGACGTGGCGCGTCGAGTACGATTGGAATGGAAACATCTTCATTTCGGACGACGTCGGTTCCGGTTTCGAGATGGTGGATACGGGGGTCCCGTGGGTGCCGGGCGTGTATCACGCCCTGCGGGTCGTTATCGATCCGGTCGCGAACACCATCGACTACTTCATTGACGGTTCACCGTTGTATTCGGGAGTCGTGCCGGGAGGGACCGCGGTCGAGCAGGTTGTTCTGCTGCACGACAACTGGAATGTCGATGATTACGGCTTGTTCGACGACCTCTACATCAACACCGAGTATCCTGTGAATTTGCAGAGCTTCTCGGTGGAGTAGAGGCCCGAACCGCAATCAACCGGCTTCGCCAGAAAGGGTGCGCCGCGACGTTGTCGTGATCCGTGACCTGTCCTCAGCTTCGGCCGGTCATTGGACCGCCGAGCTCCAGCTCGGCATTGCGTCGTGGTGGGGACCCGGTGCGTGGTCGCTTTCCCGGGCGTGCCCTGAACGCCGGCCTTCTGGTCATCCGCCGCTTGCCGGCGTCGTTGTCCAGCGTCGCCCGATCAGCGTGGTCATGTGAGGTACGAGGACGAGGTGACCACGCTACTCGGGCGAGCGGCGGCCTGCCCAATGCGTCGGCGTCGGGCGGCGTGCTCACCGCGGACTTCGGATCCGGGTGGACCGACGAGAGCGGCTCCGCCCACACCGGCACCATGATCTTCGACCTGTCCGGTCTCGTGGTGGCGGCCTCGTCGATCTCGGGGACGATCTCCGAAAACCACATGGACCACCTCATCGACGGCGAGGCTCCCGAGATCGGCTGGCTCGAGGCCGATCTCGATCTGGCTGTCGACCCGTAGGGCGAGGTCCAGGGCACCATCGACGTTGCTGGAGGCCCGCCCGCGGTCCACGGCAAGGTGCTGTCCGGCGCGACGATCGCCGGCAACATCGTCATCGACACCATTTTGTGCCGCTACTTCCCCACCGGCGGCGCGCGGCGGGTTCGGGATCTTCACCTTCCACTGGAGCTACAGCCGGGACCACGGCCTTCTCTACGGTTCAACGGACGGTGCCTCGTGGGAGCTCATCGCCGAGACCGAGCCGCCCGAGTACGGCGGCTGGAACCGCAACGGCAACAGCTTCGAGGTTCCCGAGAGCCTGCTCGGCGGCAGCGAGCTGTGGTTCAAGGCCGAACTGTACTCGTACGGCTCGTCGGCGCCCAACGGCGGCGGCTCGACCAACCCGGCACAGCTGGGACGGTACGAGATCGCCCGTGACCCGGTGACCGCGTGGTTCCAGGTCGATCTCGAGGGGCCGGCGGCCGCTGAGACCGGCCGGCTGGTCCGACCCGGGCGGGTGTGCCATGATCGGATCATGGCCGTGATCATCACGACCCCGCGGACCCGCCTGCGCGAGCTGACCGACGCCGATGCCGAGTTCGTGCTCGGTCTGGTCAACGAGCCTTCGTTTCTCGCCAACATCGGCGACAAGGGGGTGCGCACCCTCGAAGACGCGCGCGAGTTCATCGCCGACGGACCGTGGCGGCGCGGTCAGCCCGAGGGCCACGGGCAGTTCTTGGTCGAGCTCGAGCCCGACCGCACGCCTATCGGCGTGTGCGGCATCCTGTACCGCCCGGCCCTCGACGTCACCGACTTCGGCTGCGCCTTCCTCCCCGCCTACTGGCGGCAGGGCTTCGCCACCGAGACCATCGCGGCGGTCATTGAGTACGGGCGGTCGAGACTCGGCCTCGAGCGGATCGTCGGGCTGACCGCGCCGCACAACTCGGCGTCGCTCGGGATCCTCGCCAAGCTCGGCATGTCCTACGAACGCACCGTCAAGATGACGCCGGACGATCCGGGCACGCTGCTGTACTCGTGAGCGTCGCCGCCGTCGCCCGCGGGACGCGGGCGCTACAAGACACCCGATCTCATTGAAGCCCAAGCGTCCCTCGGCCCCGGACATCGACAAAGAGGCCTGCCCGCCCCGGATGACCCGACCCCGTCAACAACCTGTTCCATCGCCGCCCACGTGAACGCGGCCGCTTGAAGAAACCGGACTCCTTGTAGCACAGGCGTCCCCGCCTGCGATGGTGGGGGAGACCACTGCCCATCGCGGCACCATGTCCACCGACAGCTCAGCGTACCGACGCCGCGAGCCGACATCACTGCGATGCTGTCCGTTCGCCGAATCGACGCTGCGCCTCGATGGTCGACGGATGGTCTTCGCCCAGCGACGTCCGATAGCCGTCGACAATCCACGCGGCGAGCTCGTCCGCCTCGTCGCGGCGCCCGAGCCCGTCGAGCGCCGCCACCTTCTCGGTCTGCGCCTGCAGCACGGCCGTGTGCTCCGGTCCGAGCGAGCGGCTGCCGGCGGAGATGACGCGGTCGCACAGCTCGAGGGCCTCGTCGAACCGTTCCTGCTCGCATCGGACGTGAGCGAGCGTCGTGAGGCTCTGCAGCGTGTCGGGATGCTCGTCGCCCCGCACTTCGATCTGTCTCTCGATGATCTCGTCGAGCAGCGCCTCGGCGGCGTCGAGATCGCCCTCGAGTGACCGCAGCTCCGCGAGCCCGCTCGCAGTCTTGAGGGTGTCTCCGTCGTCGGCGCCGTGGCGCTCGCGTTGCACGGCCCAGACCTCGAGGTACAGCGCCGCCGCCTCGTCGAAGCGCCGCTGGGCGCGGAGCACGTCCGCCAGGTAGCTTTGGGAGAACAACACCGAACGGCCGACACCGGAAAGCCGGCCGCGGATCTCGATGGCGCGGCGCAGCTCGGTTTCCGCCTCGTCGTACCGTCCGAGCTGGGCCAACGTCACTCCCAGGTTGTGAATCGACATGGCGGTCTGGTCGTGATCGGCGCCGAGCACCGCCATCCGCCCCTCGACCACCTCCCGCAGCAGGGCCTCGGCCTGGGCGTAGCGGCCGAGCTCCAGGTAGGCGGCCGCCAGGTTGTTCGCCAGCATCAAGGTGTCGGGGTGGCGGTCGCCGAGGGTTCGCCGGCGGATCTCGAGCCCCTCGGCGAACAGCGGCGCCGCCTCGGCGTAGCGACCTCGACTGTGGAGCGTCGCGGCCAGGGCGTTGATCGAGCGGAGCGTGTCCGGGTGGTCGGGGCCGAGCACCCGACGCCGGATTTCCAGTGTCCGGCGGTCGAGGGGCTCGACCTCGTCGATCCGCCCCATGCCGAAGTACAGATCGGCCAGGTGGTTCAGGGAGCTCAGCGACGCGGGGTGCTCCTCGCCGAGCGTCGCGACCCGCGCGTCGAGCACCGCCTTCAGCAGCTCCTCCGCCTCGCCGTACCATCCGAGCCTGTGGTAGAGCACGCCCAGCTCGGCGGCCGCCGACATGGCAGGGGGATCGCGGGAATCCGGCCATCCGAGGAGGGCCGCGGCGCGCTCGTGGTGCTCGAGCGCGTCCTCGTACCGGCCGAGCGAGACGTGGGTGTTGCCGATGGTCCGGCGGACAGCAGCTTCGACCTCCGGCTGCCCGGAAAGCTCATCCGACTCGTCGATCCGCTCCGACGCCTGCTCGAGGACATCGGTGACCAGCACGTCCTCGCCCTGAGCCTTCGACGGATCGACCGACGACAGCAGCTCGGCGAGAAACTCCGACGCCGCCACCGCCTTCGCGGCCTCGACCTCGGCCGCCCGCTGCGCCCGTTCCGCCCGGCCCCGGAGGCCGATCTCCCGTACCAGCCCGGTCACCAGCAGCGCGGCGACAACCGCGGCCACCGCGACCCCGGCCCGGTGGCGTCGGACGAAGCTCGCGATGCGATAGCCGGCGGTCGCCGGCCGAGCCCGAACCGGAAGCCCCTCGAGGTGGCGCTCGATGTCCTGGCCGAGCTGCTCGGCCGACCGGTAGCGGGCATCGGCGTCGGGCCGCAGCGCCTTGAGGCAGATCGCGTCGAGATCGCGCGAGACCCGACGCTCGGGCGCCGCCAAAACCGCCGCCCTGCCGCCGTGGTCCGAAACCCGCCGATTCCGAGTCCGCAGGGTCGAGCTCGGGGTGGCCGGCAGCTCGTCCCGCGGCGACGTCGGGTCGTAGGGCCGCCGCCCCGTGAGGAGCTCGTACAACAGCACGCCGAGGGCGTAGACGTCGGTCGCCGTGGTCACCGGCTCGCCGCGCAGCTGCTCGGGGGCGGCGTACTCGGGGGTCATGAGCAGCTGGCCGGTGCGGGTCGCCGGCTCCGAGCCCGGCACCTCGGCGAGCAGCTTGGCGATGCCGAAGTCGAGCAGCTTCACCCGGCCGTCCCGGTCGACGAAGATGTTGCTCGGCTTGAGGTCGCGGTGGACCACCAGATTGCGGTGCAGATAGCTCACTGCGTCGACGATCTCGAGGAACAGCCGCAGCACCCGGTCGCCGGAGAGCCCCCGATCGCGGCAGTACCGGGTGATCGGCGTGCCCTCGACGAGCTCCATGACGAAGTACGGCCGGCCCTCGTCGGTGACACCGCCGTCGAGCAGCCGGGCGATGTTCGGGTGGGCGAGCCCGGCGAGCAGCTGCCGCTCGTGCAGGAATCTCGCCCGCAACCCGGGGGTGTCCATGTCCTGGTGCAGCAGCTTGAGCGCCACCTCCTGGTCGAACTCGCCGTCGATCCGCTCGGCTCGGTAGACCGCCCCCATGCCGCCCTGGCCGATGGCTTCGAGAGTCCGATAGGGTCCGATGGCCATCCTCGGCCGGGCCGCGCTCTCGACCTCGAGCGGCGCCGAGCCGGCGATGTCGCCCGACAGCTCCTCGAAGAACCGCGCCGCGTCGTCGTTCAGCTCGAGCAGTTCGTCGAGCTCGCTGCGAAGCTCGTGGTCGCCGGCGCACGCCTCGTCGAGGAACGCCGCCCGCTCCTCCGGCCGGCGGCCGAGCGTCTCGGCGAGCAGCTCCTCGAGCCGGCTCAGCGGAAAATCAGCGATTCCCATATCTCACAACATTGTTGCCTGGGGCTTTGTAGCGCCGAGCTCCAGCTCGGCGACGGGCTCCGTCATCGTTGTCGGACGCCGAGCTGGAGCTCGGCGCGACAAAGAAATTGCAGGCGACCGGCATCTCACAAGGCCGCCGAGCGGAGCGCCCGGTAGAGCCACGTCCGGGCCAGGCTCCACCCGCGCTTCACCGTTGCCGAGGAGACGTCGAGCGCCTCGGCGGTCTCGTCCACCGTCAGCCCGCCGAAGCAGCGGCACTCGACGATCCGGGCGAGCCTCGGCTCGCGGTCCTCGAGCTCGGCGAGTGCCTCGTCGAGGGCGAGCAGCTCCTCCGAGCGTTCGGCCGACACCAGCATGGTCTCCTCGAACTCGGTTCGGCGCCGGCCGCCGCCCCGCTTCTGCCGATGGTGCCAGCGTGCGTTGTCGATGAGGATCGATCGCATGGCCTTCGACGCCAGGGCGTAGAACTGACGACGGTTGGCGAGGTCCGCCGGCGTCGAGTCCGCGAGCTTCAGATATGCCTCATGCACCAGGCTGGTGGTGCCCGGCGCTTCGACGCCGCTCCAGCGGAACCTGTTGGACCGCGCGAGCGCCTTGAGCTCGCCGTAGACCAGCGGCATGAGCTCGGACAGCACCGCGGCGCGGCCCTCGCCGCGCTCGTCGTCGAGCCGGCCGAGCAGGCGGGTGATCTCACCGAGATCCGTCACGCCGCCCACCGCGTCGGGAGGGCTTTGAAAATCTCCACCGTCGAGCTCCCCATGTTCATCTCGGACGCCGACAGCGACACCTCTCGCCCCGTCGATGTCTCGTCTATCCCCAACAAAATGGTACCAGACGGCCGGCGTTGATCCGTATTCCGCCGCGATGTCGTCTGATTAGAAAATGGGCGGTTTTGCTCGACGAGTGGATGCCGCGTCCCCGTCATCGCTGGAAGGAGCTTGATCATGCGTCGATCACCATTGTTCGCCGGAGCGCTCGTGTTTTTCTTCGTCGTGATTCGAGCCGCGGCTCCGGCGGTCGCCGGGGTCAGCTTCGGAGAGGTCGCCAAGCTGAACCCCTCGAATGCCGGTACAAACCACAAGTTCGGCAATGCGGTCGCCATCGACGGCGACACCATGGTCGTCGGAGCGTTCACCGGCGAGGGGTCCGCAGCCCTCACCGGCGCCGCCTACGTGTTCTCTCGCAATCAGGGCGGCGCCGACAACTGGGATGAAGTCGTCAAGCTCACAGCCTCGGACGCGGATGTCTACCATTACTTCGGCCACTCGGTCGCCATCGACGGCGACACCATCGTGGTCGGTGCGGTCAGTGCTCCCGGCATCGTCGCCAACGCGGGCGCGGCGTACGTCTTTCAGCGAAACCACGGCGGCCCGGACAACTGGGGCGAGGTGGCCAAGATCGTGGCCTCGGACGGCGTCGCCTCCGACTACTTCGGCCACTCGGTCGCGATCTCGGACGGCATTGTCGTTGTGGGGGCGAGGTACCACACCGCCGCAGCTTCCCAGTCGGGCGCAGCGTATGTCTTCGAGCGCAACCTCGGCGGGGCCGACAGCTGGGGTGAGCGCGCCAAGCTCACCGCGTCCGATGCCGCCTCGCAGAATGCGTTCGGCCATGCGGTGGCCATCGACGGCGACACCGTGGTGATCGGCGCCAACCAAGACAAGTCGGTCTACGTCTTCGATCGCAACCGGGGCGGCGCCGACAGCTGGGGCGAGGTGAAGATCCTGTCCGGCTCATCTGTGGGCGGGCTGTCGTTCGGGGTCTCGGTCGACCTCTCCGGCGACCTGATCGCGGTCGGGGGGTACAACGGCTCCGACATCGGAGCGACATGGGTCTTCGAGCGCAACCTCGGCGGTCCCGACAACTGGGGCGAGGTTGCGCGTGTCGCCGCCTCCGACGGCAGTCCGGCCGATACCTTCGGCATTTCCGTGTCCATCTCGCACGATCGGCTCCTTGTCGGAGCATCGAGAAACGACACAACCGCGACAGATGCCGGTGCCGCATACCTTTTCGCGCGCAACGCGGGCGGCGCCGACAGCTGGGGGCACGTGCAAAGGATCGAAGCATCCGACATCGCCGACAGCGACTTCTTCGGCTACGCAGTTGCCCTCGATCGCTTGACCGCAGTGATTGGCGCCACACAGGATGACGACTTCGGTTCGTACTCCGGGTCGGTTTACGTCTTTGCCGGATGCGGTGGTTCGTCGGTCGAGTGGACCGAAACGGCGAAGACCGTCGCGTCAGACGGCTTCGCCGACCATCAGTACGCCAAAGACGTCGCGTTCGACGGCGACATCGCCGTCGTCGGCGCCAAGTACGACGACGACCTCGGCAGCGCGGCCGGCGCCGCCTACGTTTTGATGCGGAACCTCGGCGGCCCGGACAACTGGGGCGAGCTCAAGAAGATCTACGCATCCGACGGCTACCCAGACCAGTACTTCGGCCAACGAGTTGCCATGAGCCGCGACGTCGTCGTCATCGGGACCTACCAAGACGACGAGATTGGCGACAACTCCGGAGCAGTTTACGTGTATGAACGAAACCACGGAGGAGCCGACAACTGGGGCCAGGTCGCCAAGCTGACCGCCTCGGACGGCGTGGCCGGCGCCTGGTTCGGGTACTCGGTCGCCTTCGACGGCGACACCATCGTGGTCGGCGCCGTCTACGACACCGGCGGGATCGGAACCAACGCCGGCGCCGCCTACGTCTTCGCCCGAAACCACGGCGGCGCGAACACCTGGGGTGAGGTCACGAAGCTGACCGCCTCAGATGGGTGGAGTTGGGACATGTTCGGGTTCGCGGTGGCGATCAGCGGTGACACGATTGCCGTGGGCGCGGGGCGGGAGACCACCGGGTCGGCGATCGAGTCGGGAGCCGCCTACGTCTTCGCCCGCAATCAGGGTGGCGCCGACAACTGGGGCGAGATCGCCAAGCTCAAGGCCTCCGATGCGGCGACCAACGATTATTTCGGCACGGCGCTCGATCTCTCCAACGACACGCTGCTGGTCGGCTCGAGCAGCGACGACGACGCGGGCTTCAGCTCCGGATCCGCCTACGTTTTCGAGCGGAATCACGGGGGCCAGGACTCCTGGGGAGAGGTCGCCAAGCTCACGGCCTCGGACGCCGCCGCCTACGATCTGTTCGCCTCGGCCGACGCGGTGGCCATCGACGGCGATGTCATTGTGATCGGCTGCTACAAGCACGAGCTCTTCGGGATCGCCTCCGGCTCCTTCTACGTCTACGAACGCAACAACGGCGGAGCGGACGCATGGGGAGAAACTGCCGTCATCGTCCCGTCGGACCAGTCCTACGCACAGAACTTCGGCAACGCGGTGGACCTGGTTGACGGCACCGTCATGGTTGGCGCGGTCTACGACGCGACCATGGGTTCGGTCTACTTCTTCAACGCCGGCTGCCCCGAGTTCGACTACGGCGACGCCCCCGACCCGGACTTCCCTACGCTCGCGGTCTCCGGTGGCGCCCGACACAAGCTCGGTGGGAACGTCTATCTCGGAGCGACCGTCGACATGGATCTCGACGGCCAACCGACCGCGAACGCCGACGGCGACGACACCGATGCCGGCGGCGACGACGACGACGGCGTCACCTTCTCGTCGCTGGTGATGACCGGTGCCTCGGCCGATGTCGAGGTCGTCGCGTCGGACGCCTGTCTGCTGAACGCGTGGGTCGACTTCAATGACGACGGTGATTGGGACGACGCGGGCGAGCAGATCTTCAGCGACGAGGCCCTGGTCACCGGCACCAACCCGCTCACCTTCTCGGTTCCTCCCGATCACCTACCCGGCGCGGATGTGGTGGCTCGGTTCCGAGTCAGCTCCGCCGGCGGAGTCGGTCCCGGAGGCGAGGCGGCCGACGGCGAGGTCGAGGACCATGTGGTCCACATCGAGGCGGTCGACTTCGGCGACGCGCCGGATCCGACCTACCCGACCCTGCTCGCCTCCGACGGCGCCCGCCACCTGCTGGGCGGCTCGCTCTACCTCGGCTCGCTGGTCGACGCGGAGCCCGACGGCCTGCCGAGCTCGGGCTCCAACGGCGACGACCTCGACAACCTGGACGACGAGGACGGCTTCACCCTCGGCATGCTGCCCATCGGCGGACCGGCCTCCGGCACCATCACCGCCACCGAAGCCGGGCTCGTCGACGGCTGGATCGACTTCAACCTCGACGGCGACTGGGACGACGCCGGCGAGCAGATCTTCGCGAGCTACGCCGTGACCGCCGGCAGCAACTCCTTCTCGATCCCGGTCCCCGCCACCGCCGTTGCGGGACACACCGTAGCCCGCGTCCGGATCAGCAGCACGGGCGGTCTCTCGCCGACCGGGCTGGCCCCCGACGGCGAGGTCGAGGACTACGCCATCGAGATCGTCGAGGGCCCGGACCTCGAGATCGGGATGGCGCCCTCGGCGCCGTGGGTGCCCTCGGGCGACGCCCTGAGCTACACCGTCACCGTCACCAACAACGGGCCGCTCACCGCGACGTCGGTGACGCTGACCGACGTGCTGCCCGCCGAGCTGAACTTCGTGTCCTCGACGCCGGGCTCGCCCGACTGCACCTTCGCCGGCGACACCCTAACCTGCGACCTCGGCACCATGGCGGCTCTCGACAGCGCCCAGGTCACCATCGAGACCGTCGTCGTCCACCCATCCTGGGGATCGTTCAGCAACACCGCCTCGGTCGCGGCGGCCGAGCTCGATCCGATCTCGGCCAACAACGCCGCCACCGTCGACACCCGCATCGCCCTCTTCGTCGACGGCTGGGAGAACGGCGACCTGTCTGCGTGGGACTGAAACCATGGCGCACCGGTCCCCGGACCGGTGCGCCGCTTTTTTCCCTTCGCCGCGGGTCGAGGCCGGCACCTCTTCATCGCGTGCCGGGCACCGCTTCAGGGTTGTCCGGAAGCGCCGGTGAAGACGCATTTCACCCAGCCCTGTCCGCTCTCGCTGACGCTGCCGCCGTCTACGAGCGCTTGAATGCACCCGGCAGGGCGAGGACGCCGGCGCCGAAGGCGAAGAGCTTGAGCATCGGCAGGATGAAGCACCAGCCGATGACGGGGAACCACGCCGACATCACCGACACCGCGGTTCCTAGGGCCGTCTTCGTCATCCCGCCGAGATCCCGACCGTGCAGCGCCTCGAGCCGGTCGCCCACGGCGCTGAACGTGCCCGGAGCTCCGGCGAGGACGCCGATGGCGAACAGGACCCCCATGGCGATCATCGCCCCGAACATGCCGGGAATGATCTCGGTCTCGAGCAGCCGCCGGATGAAGGCCCTGGAGTAGAAGAACCACCCCATCCCACCGAGCACGCCGAAGCCGACGATGCCCACCGCCAAGGCCCGATAGGGCGTCTCCGCGAGAATGATCCGGCAGCGCTCGGTCTGGCCTCGGAAGACCGCCGCCAAGAGGGTCATCAGGGCGACGAAGAAGGTCAGACCGAAGACCAGGATCACCACCGCGAAGAGAATCTTGCCCACGGGGTCTTCCCGCGGGACGAGCACGGGCGAGGCGCCTGTCATCATGTCTGCATTCCTTTGACGTCCGTCGGTTCGTGGGTGAATCGTGCACCGCGGCGAGCCCTCATGACTCAACCTCCCCGAGCACGATCAACGGTGGAAAGCCCGAGGTGGTTCGGACCGCAAGGTCGGGGGCGATCAGCAGGGCCTCGACCCCCGGGAGGCGTTCGGCGAGGGCCAGCCCTTCCTCCGGCCCCATGACGAAGAGCCCGGTGGCCAGGGCGTCGGCGTCGACGGCGTTGGCGGCGATCACGGTCGCCGAGATGCAGCGCCGAGACGGACGGCCGGTGGACGGATCGAGGATGTGGTGGTAGCGGATGCCGTCAGCCTCGAAGAACCACTCGTAGTCCCCGGAGGTGGCGATGGCCCCGGAGCTGATCTCGACCGTACCGAGAGGGTCGTCGAGGCGCGGGTGCGCCACCCGGATGGGCCAGTGGCCGTCCAGCGAACCGGTGGCGATTCGCATGTCCCCCCCGCCGTCCACCACGTAGTCGGTGATGCCCATGCTTTCCAGGACCTCCGCCGCGCGGTCCACCCGGTAGCCCTTGGCCAAACCGGCGATTCCCAGGCGCATGTCGGGGTCCGAGAGGTAGACGGCGGAACGCTCGAAATCCAGTGCGACCTTGCGGTAGTCGACATGGGGCAGGCACGCCGCGATCTCCGCATCCGTCGGAATCCTGCGGTCGCGGATCGACCACAGGTGGCCGCACGAGGCGAAGCTGATGTCGAAGGCGCCACCGGTGAGATCCGACATCGCCAACGCCCGTTGCAACACAGTCATCAGCTCGTTGCTCACCGCCACGGGCTGGACACCGGCCGAGCGGTTGACGGCGCTGATCTGGCTCGCGTCGTCCCAGTTGCTCAACAACCCTTCGGCGCGCTCGATCTCGATGAAGGCGGCCTCGATTGCCCGTTCTCCGGTCATGGCGTCATCGACCCTGACGTCGACCCGAAAGCGGGTTGCCATGAGCTCCCGCTCGGCAGCCACCCGGGTCCTCCCGCCGGCCTCCGGCTCCGTCACGCACCGACCGTCCGAACAAGCGCCCACCGCCGCGACGAGCACCATGGCGACGGCGCCGGACACGCTCCGCCGCGACGCCCGCGTGGTCCGGATGGTGTGGTCGGTTGCCGCGTGGAACACTCGAGATCTCCTTGTTGTACTTTTATCATAACGTTAGTACAATTACTACCGCAGATGAGATCGTTCCCACATCCGAACGCCCTCTTGGACACGGCTCGAAGGCCGTGCTCCATCGACGTCAAAAGGAGCCCATAGTGTTCAACCCCGAGAGCCCGACCCCCATCGCCGACGCATTGCGGCGCATCGCCGCCGAAAAGGCCATGAGCCTCGACCGCAGGTCGTTCGTCAAGGCCGCCGGCGCCGCTGCCCTCGCAACGCCCTTCCTCGGGTGCAAACCGACCTCCTCCGACCTCTCGGGGAGCGTGGTGATCGTGGGCGCCGGCCTGTCCGGTCTCGGTGCCGCCATGCTGCTCGAAGAACGCGGTCTCAAGGTCACCCTGCTCGAAGCCCGCGATCGGGTCGGGGGCCGCGTTCACACTCTCGACGATGTTCCCGGCAAACCCGAAGGCGGCGGACCGGTGATCAGCGACACCTACGACCGCCTGGTCAAGCTCGCCGAGGCCGTGGGCGTTCCCATGGGGCCCGGCCCCGGGTTCGAGCCCGAGCTTCTGCTGCACGTCAACGGGACCGGCGCCACCCTGGATCAATGGGCCACGTCTCCGGGCAACCGGACCGTCGGACCCGAAAAGCAGATGCCTCCTCTCGCCCTGCTCGGCTACTACACCACCAAGGACCTGCCGCTGAAGGACTTCGACGATTGGGTTTCACCCGAGTTCGCGAACCTCGACATTCCCTTGGATCACTACCTCACTCAACAGGGGGCCTCGGACGAGGCCATTCGCCTCATGAACGTCGCCTCCAACTGCACCGACCTCTCGACCTCGTCGGCGCTGTGGGCGCTGCGCAACGCCCAACGCCGACGCGACAGCAGGAAGGGCGCTCTCATCGGCATGGTCGGCGGCAACTCGCGGCTCGTCGAGAAAATGGCGGAGTTCGTCCAGGGTCCGGTGCTCACGGGAATGCCGGTAACCGCCATCCGCTCCATCGACGACCGGGTCGACGTGGAGTGCGCCGACGGATCCGTTCACGGCGCGGAGTTCTGCCTCGTCACCGTGCCGTTTTCGGTGCTGCGCGGCATCGAGGTCTCCCCCGGCTTTGAGGGCTTGCAGAAGGAAGCGGTGGAGGAGCTGCCCTACACCGCCATCACCAAGTACTACCTCGTCCCGTCGGAGCCGTACTGGGAGACCGATGGTCTGCCGCCCACCATGTGGACCGACACCGTCATCGAGCGCCTCTTTCCGAACCGCGACGCCACCGGTCAGATTCAGTCAATCACCTGCTGGATCGACGGCTCCAACGCCGATCTGCTCGACGCCATGCCCGAGGAGGAGCAGGTGGCCACCGTCCTCGCCGAACTCGCCCGAATCCGACCGGCAACGGCGGAGAAGATCACCAACGCCACAACGGTGTCCTGGGGCGCCGATCCCTACGCCAAGGGCGCCTACGCCAACTACCTCCCCGGCCAGGTCTCGCGGCTCAAGCCGGTCATGGCCGATCCCTGGCACCGACTCCACTTCGCCGGCGAGCACACCGCCGTGACCACTCCCGGAATGGAGTGCGCCATCGAGACCGCCCAGCGTGCCGCCAACGAGATCATCGACCGCGTTTCGTGAGGTGAGTGATGCTTCCCAGCCCAATTGACGTCGTCGTCGGCGCCCGCGACATGGAGGCCGCCGCCAAGTTTCTGATCCTCTTCGGTTTCGAGAAGGGCCCTTCGGGCTCGCTTCCCGCCGAAGCCTCAAAGGCCCTCTACGAGATCGACGGCCCGGCGGAGGAGCTGGTGATGGTCGTGCCCGGTGCGCCCCGCGGACGGGTCCGCCTCGTCGCCAGCCCCAACGCCGCGCGCCGATATGCGCCCTTCGACGCCCGGCCATTCGCCATCGATCTCTTCACCAACGACATGGAGCGAAGCGTCGCCATGGCGGCGGCGGCGGGCTGCCACACGAGCCCGATCACCGACCACCACTTCGGCCCGCTCACCATTCGCGAGGTGGAGATCACCGGCCCGGACACCCTCGTGGTCACCCTGCTCGAGCCGTCCTCCGGGCGCCGCCCGTGCGTCCTCGACGACGACCCCGACCGGCTGCACTCGGAGGTCCACGCCTTCGTCTGGAGCGACACCAACCTGGACGAGCACATCGGATACTGGACCGATCGCGGCATGCAGTCGTTGATGGATGTCGTCATGGACACGCCCGGGCTCGGCGCTTTGGTCGGCGCGCCCGACGAGGACGTCAAGCTCCGCCTTACCGTGTTCGCCGACGAGCCCGACGCGCGGCCCATCCGGGTCGAGTTCGTCGAGTTTCTCGGCATGCCGTCGACGCCGCAGCCGACCCTCCCCCTGGCGGCCGGCCTCCATGCCCCGTCCTTCGAGGTCGACGAACTGGATGCGGTCATCCCGGGCCTCGCCCCGGCAGAGGTCGGGGAGATCGTCGCCGTCGACACGCCGGTCCACCCGGGGATGCGGGCCGCCACCGCGGTGACGCCGGGGGGGCACCGGTTCGAGGTGTGGGGACGGGCGTGAGGTCGTTGTCCAGTGGCGCCGGCCTTCTGGCCCGTCGCCGCCTCACGGCGGCGCCGCACCAGCGTCGATCGATCAACGCGGTCATCTGAGAGAACGAGGACGGCAGTGACCGCATTGGTCGATCGAGCGACGGCCTGCCTCCAATCCGGAGCACCAGCTTTGAGCGGCTGGGCACGGGATTGCCAAGCACGCATTGTGCACAGGCGCTCTTGACCGATAGGTGTTGCAGGCACAATGTCGTGCATGGCACGTCCGCCTGAAGCGCGCTGTTCGGATAAGATCGACGAACCGTGGAGGACACGATGACTGAAACCACCGCCTTCAGAGCCGTCGCGCTGCAGACGACCTGCCGCGCCATCACGCCGTGCCGGTCCGTCGACGAGGCTCGCGAACAGATCGTCAAGAACATCGAACGCGTCGGCCGCCAGATCCCCTCCACCATCGCCTGGACCGGCCCGGACACCCGGCTCATCGTCCTTCCCGAGTACCTGCTCACCGGATTTCCCACCCGCGAGACAGCCGAAGAGTGGATCGCCAAGGCGTGCCTCAGCGAGGGCTGCGCCGAGCTCGAGGCGCTGGGCGCTATCGCCGAGAAGAGCCGAATCTTCCTCGCCGGCAACGCCTACGAGCACGACCGCCACTTTCCGAAGATCTTCTTTCAGACGAGCTTCGTCATCGACCCCTCGGGCGACGTGGTCCTCCGCTATCGCCGGCTGAACTCCATGTACTCCCCCACCCCCCACGACGTCTGGGACGCCTACGTCGACCGCTACGGCCTCGACGGCGTCTTTCCGGTGGCGAGGACCGAGATCGGACGGATCGGAGCGGTGGCCTCGGAAGAGATTCTCTACCCCGAGCTCAGCCGCTGCCTCGCCATGCGCGGCACCGAGATCTTCGTCCACTCCACCTGCGAGGTGGGCAGCCCGCGGGCGACACCCAAGGGCATTGCGAAACGGGCACGCGCCATCGAAAACCTCGCCTATGTCGTCTCGGCCAACACCGCTGGAATGGACGGCCTCGACCTCCCCTCGGCCTCCGCCGACGGCATGTCCTGCGTCATCGACTTCAAGGGCAAGGTCATGGCCGAGGCCGGCACCGGCGAGTCCTGCGTCGCCGCCGCCGACATCGATCTCGACGCGCTTCGCCGCTTCCGCCGCCGGCCGGGAATGGAGAACCTGCTCTCACGCCAACGCTTCGAAGCTTACGCGACGAGCTACGCCGAGCACCGCCATTACCCGGCCAACACCATGGCCAACGGATTCGACGGCCGCGCCCACTTCGTCCGGACGCAGGCCAAGGTGATCGAAAGGCTCGCCAAAAAGGGCGTTATCTGAACGACCGAACAACGAGGAGCCCGCCATGCATCGACTCACGATCGCGATCTTGATGACGGGCGCGGTGGCCCTGGCCG
Source organism: Thermoanaerobaculales bacterium (assembly GCA_036351195.1). Lineage (GTDB taxonomy): Bacteria > Acidobacteriota > Thermoanaerobaculia > Thermoanaerobaculales > Sulfomarinibacteraceae > JAHECW01. The sequence continues at coordinate 28,950 of JAZBOQ010000114.1, forward strand.
TCGCCTGCGCTCCCGCCGGAGACCAGCCAGCTCGTGCCACTGCTTCCGAAACCCACGCGGCGCCCGAGCTCGTCCGGCCCGACGGCAGCTACCCTACCCGACCCTTGGAGAAGGACACGGTGGTGGTCAAGGTGGTCCAGAACGGCGTCAAGAATCTTCAGGACTTCGACAATGTGGCCGACGGGCTCGCCGCCAATCTCCAGGCGATGCTGGGGGACGTTGAGCGCGCCTGCACCGAGGGCAGCCACCCGGACTTCATCCTCTTCAACGAATTCCCGCTCACCGGCTACTCCTACGGCAGCCGCTCGGAAAAGCTCGAGTTCACGATCACGGTCCCCGGACCGGAGACCGACGCCCTCTGCGAGGCCGCCCGGGCGTGCGACAGCTACATCATCTTCGGGAGCTACGCTCGGGACGACGAGTGGCCGGGCCACATTCTCAGCATCAACACGGTCATCAACCGGCAGGGCGAGATCGCCCAGGAGTTCTGGAAGACCCGCAACGTCAAACGGATCTTCCCCGGCGGCGAGATCCCGACGACCACCGTGGAGAGCGTCCGCGACCGCTTCCGCGAACGCTACGGCATCGAGCAGGAGTTCCCGGTGCTGCAGACCGAGTACGGCAACATCGCCGTCAGCACTGTCCAGCTCGACGCCTTCGTCTACGCCGCCTTCGCCATGCGCGGCGTCGAGATCATGTTCCGCACCGCGACCCTCTTCTCCACCGAGGACGTCAAGGCCATGGCGCGGTTCAACAACTTCTACTCCGCCATGTCCAACATCATCTTCCCGCCCGACAGCCGCGGTGCTCCGTACGGCGGCAACTCCCTGATCGTCAGCCCCGACGGCGAAGTCCTGGCCGAAGCACCCGGCAACGTCCAGGCCATCATCGAGGCCGAGATTCCCATCGCCGAGCTCCGCACCGGCCGCACCATCCCCCGGTTCCCCGTCGAGGTCGTCGCCCCGGTCTTCGAACAGTACCGACAGGAGATCCCGCTCAACCACATGGACCTGCCGGCCGAGCAGCTCCCCCCGACGCGGGAGGCGATGGGCGAGCACCTGGACGCACTCAGCCGATGGCTCGACCCAGCCGCCGAAGGGGAGTGAGCGATGCGCACCCGCAAGCCTTTCATCGTCGTTCTCACGCTCATGATGATCGTGACCGCGTCCGGAGCGGTCGCCACGGACGACTCCGAGCCCGCGATCACCAAGCACTACGTCAGCGTCGGCGGCGGCCAGATCCACTACGCCACCGCCGGTGCGGGCGACGTGGTCCTCCTGCTGCACCAGGCGCCGCTTTCCCACGCCGAGTTCCTCGCGACCATTCCGCTGCTGGCGCGGCATTTCAAGGTCGTCGCCTGGGACGCGCCGGGTCACGGCAACTCCTACATCCCCGATCACGAGTACGACTTTCCCGAGTATTTTCGGGCTCTCGAGCAGTTCGTCGACGCCCTCGGGATCGAACGACTCTCCATTGTCGGCAACCACTCCGGCGCGGCCTTCACTCGCGAGTACGCCGCCGCCCACCCGGAGCGAGTCGAGAAGATGATCCTCAGCGGCTCGGCCCGTACACCGCCCGAGCCGAAGACCACTCTCCACAAGGCCGATGAGTTTCTCAGCCAACCCTACTCGCGTGAGCTGTCCCTGGATCCCCGAGGCGAGTTCTTACCGACGACCTGGCAGCGATACGTCACTCTCGCAGCGCCCGAAGCCGACCTCGATGACGTGCTCGCCGCGTTCATCATCGGCCTCGACGCCCGCACCAAACCCTACGACATGCACCTGGCGATCTTCGGTTACGAGGACTGGGTCGAGTATCGCACCATCGAGACTCCGACCATGCTGCTCTGCGGCGACGGCGACATCTTCGTCAACTCCGAGCGGCTCGACTACACCTGCGCCCTGTTTCCGAACTGCGAGGTCCACCCCCTGATCGAGAACGCCGGCGCCTTCATCGGACTCGAGCAACCCGATGCCTACGCCGGGGCCATCATCGACTTCCTCACTCGCCCGTAAACGGGCTCGCGGAAAGGTCGCTCATGTCACGACCCGGATCCTCTCGCGTCGCGTTGCCATGTTGGCTTGTGATCTGCTCCCTGTCACTGGCTGGCTGTGTACGCCAGGCTCAACAGGACACGGGACGCCAGGAGATCACCGTCGTGCAATCGTCGGTGACGGTTGGTGATCCGCACATCGCCAGCGAGCTCGCAAGCCTGCCCCATCGGTACGTCGGAAGCGGGCCGTACCGAATCCGGGAACAGAACGAAACCCGAGTGATTGTCGAGAGATTCGACGACTACTGGGGCCAGCCCGCTCGATTCGATGAGATTCGCTGGATCCCGGAGCCCGATCCCGCCCGGCGGGTCGACGCCCTGCTCGATGGTCGGGCCCAGGTAGCGTTCCGCATCGGCCTCGAGGGCAAGGAGCGAATCGCGGGGAACCCGGATGTCATCGCGCACGAGTCCGAGACCGGCCTGTGCATCATCTTCATGTTGAACTCCGGCAAGGGCGCGTGTCGGGACCCCCGGGTCCGGCAGGCCTTGAACTACGCCGTGGATGTGGGGCGCATCATCGACGAGATCAAGGGCGGAGCGGCGAAACCGTTGAACGGCTATCTGACCCCGCACCATTTCGGTTTCAACCCGGAGACTCCGGCCTATCCCTACGACCCGGAGAAGGCCCGGAGCCTGCTGCGTGCGGCGGGTTACGGCGGTGGACTGAAGCTGGTTTTCGATATCCCCATGGCGATGCCGGATGAAGCGCCGCGGCTTGCCGGGATGATGGCCGAGCAGCTCGACCAGGTGGGAGTCTCGCTCGAGATCGTCGAGCACCATGACCGGGCCGCGTACTCGGAAACGGTGCGCGAGAAGCGAATCCACGACGGCTGCTGCTTCGATTCGAGCCCGGCGAGCACCTACCGTGTGCTGCGTGAGAAGCTGCACTCCTCACTGGCGGGGCCGTGGTGGCAGGGCTACGAAAATACCACCGTCAACGCGCTGATCGAGCAGGCGGAGGCCACCTTCGACGATACCGAGCGCCAGAGGATTTATCGGGAGATCTACTCCATTATTCGCAACGACGCGCCCTGGATCTTCCTCTACCGACCGACCCGTTTCGTGGGCGCCAGCAGCTCCATGGGAGAGTGGCGTCCGTCGGTGGGTGGACTGCTGCGCTTCTGACGGCTACCGGGTCTCTGAGCAGCAGCGGCTCGGCTACCGGGACGACGATTCGACCCCGGCGACGGCCCCGCCCTCGATGCGGGCGAAGGCCTCGCGAAGCCCGTCGGGTACCGGTTCGGTCCGATCGTTGGCATAGTCGAAGTAGACCTGCGTCGTCCGGCCGGTGGCCACCGCCCGTCCATCGTTTCGCGAGGTGACGAGGTACTCGAAGTCGAAGCTCTTGCCGCCCATGCGCGACAGCCGGATGCTCACCTGGAGCCGCTCGCCCATCCGGACCGGCGACAGATATCGACAGTAGAGGTCGAGCAGAATGAACGGAAAGGTCGTCTCGAGCTCGCGATCGGAGAACTCCTCAGGAATGACCTCCCGGAAGTAGGCGACCCTCGCCTCTTCGAAGAAGGTGGCGTAGTGCGCGTTGTTGACATGCCCCATGGCGTCGACGTCGACGAAACAAACCTCAACCTCGGTCGACAACGGGAACTCGGCGGTGGTGGGAATCCTGTTCGCGGTGTTCATCCGAGGATTCTCCACACCTTCGACGCACCGGTCAATCCGCAGGGCCGGAACCGGCGCCGGGAAGACGTCGACCGGGCATTGTCGATCTTGATGATCACCGGATGCCGCGAAGCGGCTTCGTCGGCGCGGTCACGGCGCCGAGAGGACCTCGTCCAGCATCTCCAGGGGAACACCGCCCGAAGCCAACACCGCGTTGTTGAAGACCTTGGCATCGAAGTCGTCGCCGAGAAGGTCCCGCTGCGTTCGCCAGGTCCGGTCGAAGGCCCGGAAGCCGATGAAGTACGACGGAAGCTGGATCGGCGTCAGCACCGCCCGGTGCCACAGGTTTTCGGCGAACTGGGGCGGCAGCAGCCCGGTTTCCACCGCGAAATCGTGCAGCGCCTCCCGCCCCCACCCCCGGCAGTGGACCTGGACGCTGACGTAGGCGCGCACCGCGTTCTCGAGCCGCTTCCGCAGGTGGGCCATCCGGGTCAGCAGCCGGTCGTCGTCCCATCCGGCGTCCAGCGCCATCTGCTCGCAGAAGGAGGCCCAGCCCTCGGTGAAGCCGTCGCCGGCGAAGAGCGGCCGGATGCGGCTCGGGTGGCTGGCAGCGGCCTTGAGCTGGAGGTAGTGGCCGGGATAGATCTCGTGGGTGATGATCATGGTGTTGAAGGAGTGGTTGAATGACCGGTAGAAACCGGCACGGACCGCGTCAGGAGCGGTATCCGGCACTGTCGGCAGGTAGAACAGGGTCTCGGCCTCGGGGTCGAAGGGACCGGCCGGGTAGACGCCCCCCACCGCAGCGCCGGCGAAGTGGCTCGGCGACAGGGCGGTGTAGAGCGTCCGCTGGGCCGGCAGGTCCACCAGGTCTCGCTGCCGCAGGAAGTCCTCAGAGCGATCGATGAGCGTCAGAAACTCCTGCAGGAAGGCGGCCTGGCCACCGGCGTTCTCGGCCTCCATGTCGGCCAGCAGCGGCCGCACCAGCTCGTCGAAAGCTTCGGGCGCGCCGGCGGCGGCGTCGCCCACCCACGCCGACCGTGCCAGATCTTCCATCAGCCCGCGAACGGTTTCGATCTCCGCGAGAGCCCGACCTTCCAGCACTTCGGGGGTCGTCTCGTCGCCGTAGGCCAGCACCAGCTCACGGGCCAGCAGCTCCCGCCCCCATGCGTCCTCGGCCGCGATCTCGAGCTCGGCTTCGAGCCAGGCGGCCAGGTCGTCCAGGGCTGCCGCAGCCGGCACCGCGGCAGACTCGATCCTATCGGCGGCGGGCGCACCCGGTTCGAGCTCCAGCGCCGACGCCAGTCCGTCCTCGAGAAAGCCGGCCGTGGCCCGGAGGTCGCGGACGGCCGCCGCCGTGGCCGCGGGTCGGCCGCTTCGAAGGTTCGCCTTCGCTTCATCGGCGAGCCGACGCAGCCCCTCCAGACGCCGAAGGACCGCGTCGAGCCTATCGGCCGGCGCCAGGTTCCGGCGCACGAGAATCGGCGTCAGCGCGTGGTTGGCGACAGTCGAGTAGGTTCGGGGATCGGTGCGGTGCGCCTGCCGGTCCGACCAGCGGTGGATCTCGCCGGCGATCTGCTGCAGCAGCAGCGTTCGGTCCACTCGATCGTCGAGCCCGATCGGGTCCGGAAGGCCCTCGAGGCGCTGTCGACATCTGTGGTTGACCTCGAGCCAGGCATCGACCGTCGGCTGATCGAAGGTCTCGAATGCCGTGGCGGCATCGACCTTCCCGGCCGACAGAGCCAGGGACGGAAAGAACGCCGCCCACGCGGCGACGTAGTCGTCGGCGACCGACCGGAGATCGTCAGCGGGGCGCATCCCGCACCCCACCACCAGCACGGCCACCATTGCGACACCGACTCCAGAGCAGATGACGATTTTCATGCCGCGATCCTCTCACAACCGTGCGATCAGGAATGGTCCGCCGGAGACGCGATCTAAGGCTGCGGCGCCGACCCTCGGAGCAGATCGTCCGCCGACGTGTTGACGTTCGCCCATCCGTGACCCACCTTATTCAACAAGCTCGTCGAGAAAACTGATCCGACGTGGTCCGCTGCCGGCGGTCCGTTGAATACCCACGGAGGAAAGACCTCGCAACAAACCGGGAATTCTAGGAGGATTCATCATGTCTCGAAGGTCGAAGCCGATACCGATTTTCTTGTTCGTCGTCATCGCCGCGGCCACAGCCGTTTCATCGAACGCGCAGAGCATCCAACCACCGTTCGACGCCGATTACTCTCTGAACAACCTCGGACCCGTGCCCGGCCTGCCCCTTCCCTACGGTGGGTTGACCTTCCTGCAGGGTGATCCCAACACCCTGTTGATCGGCGGAGAAGCCAACTACTCGGACGGAGAGATTTACGCGATCTCGGTGGTGCGGGACACAGCCAACCACGTGATCGGTTTTTCGGGAACGGCGAGATTCTACTGCGACGGGGCCTACAACGACGGCGGACTCGATTGGGGCCCCGGCAACGTCCTGTTCTACAGCCGGTACCCGACCAACGAGCTCGGCCAGGTGGTGTGGGGCAGCGCCGTGACGGACCGGGTTGTCGATCTCGCTGCCGTGGGGGTCAGCCAGACTCCCGGAGCGCTGCTGTTCGTCCCGCCCGGGCACCCCGGAGCGGGCAGCCTCAAGCTCTGCAGCTGGCCGGGGGGCGACTGGTACGACCTGGCTTACTCTCCCGACGGAACCGGGACCTTCGACATCGACGCCTCCGATTATCAGACCACCATCAGCGGAGGCCCGGAAGGTTTCATCTACATCCCTACCGGTTCACCCGGATTCCCGAGTCCCAGTATTCTGGTGTCCGAGTTCTCGGCCAACACGGTCGGCGCCTACGAGGTCGACAGCAATGGCGACCCGTTGCCGGGGACCCGTCGAGACTTCATCACCGGTCTCAACGGAGCCGAGGGCGCGGTCATCGATCCGTTGACGGGAGACTTCCTCTTCTCCACCTGGGGCACGGGGACCGACGTTGTCATGGTCGTCGAGGGCTTTGCACCCCTCCAGCCGTCCGCCGAACCGATCCCGACACTCAACGCCACCGGCATCGCACTGTTCGTGCTTCTGATGCTGGCTACGGGCATCGTCGTGCTCTGGCGGAGGCTGTAATAGGCTCGACATCGGCATCGACTCTGCCAAACCCGGTCACAGACATGTGGAAGTGTGCACGTGGCCACCATCGCAGCGACGATCTTCAGAGTCGTGACCGGATCAGCGGTTCGATGCCGACTGGTCAGCACCTACCGGCTGCGATCCGCGATCGATGATGAGCACCTCTGCCTGGCCACAGATCGGGTCGCCGTCGATGGTCATCGCGACCAGGGTGAACGTATTGAAGGCGTTCAGCGCCAGGCCGTCGATGGACTTGATGTCGTCCATCAGGAACTTGGCGACGAAATAGCCCCGGTCGTCGGCCTTCCAGGCGTCGATCGCGACACCGCTGAGGTACACCGTATAGACGTCGACATCGGAGTAGGAGACGTCGGTGTGGACGGTCACGACCGTGCCGGAGCTTCGCATGTTGAGGGTCTCGGGAGCGATACGGATCTCGTTGTCGCAGGCCCGTGCGTCGGTCGGCGCCAGGAAGAGCGAGATGGCGAGCCCAACGGTCAAGCCGACGGTGGCGATGGTCGTGATGGCGGTCGATGGAGCTGTGTGACGGTTCATATACCCTCCAAGGTCGTGGTCTCGAAGACCGGTTGACGTTGCAACGGTCCCGCGTGGACCGCGCTGCTGATATCGCCGGCCGATCCGACGTCCAGCTCGCAATCGGCCAATCGTCTGCACGTCCGATGCCACGTCGCTTTCCCTCCCGTCAAGTGACGCGCTCATGTAGATTTGAGGCTTCTGCAGAAGCCGGCCCTGCCCTCCTCGACAGCGCCGAACCGGGTCGAATCGCCCCGGGGCGCGGGACATCGCGACACAACACCCCGTGGGCGCCTACTCCGCTTCGCATCGCGTCGGCTACGATGGGCGAATGAACCAGCAGGCCACGCCCGAGCAAATTCCGTCCGCCGCGGCCTTCGGTAGACGCGATGTCGTTCCGGCAGCGGTCGCCGCGTTTCTGATCGTGGCGATGTGGCTTGCCGGGTGGATGGATCCTCTCGATCGGATCGTTGGCGACACCGCCTTGAGATGGACCCACCTGAACCCTACCGACGTGCCGGTCGCGGTGGTGGCGATCGACGACGCATCGGTTGCCGCAATCGGGCCACTGCCGTGGCCACGTCCTATCATCGCCCGGCTCGTCACCGCCACCCGCGAGGCCGGTGCGGGAGCGGTGGCGGTCGATCTGTTGCTCATCGACTCCTCCGATACTCTGGGCGATACCGAGCTCGAGACGAGCCTCGAGGCGGGACCCTCGGTACTGGCTGCGGCGCTCGATCCCGTCGGCCGTTGGCTCCTGCCGCATCCGCAGTTCGGCGGAGTCGACCGCGCAGCCCACGTCCACGCCGAGATCGGCGCCGACGGGGTCGCCCGAACCATCGCGGCGACAAAACAGGCGGAAGGGCTCTCGCTTCCCGCGTTCTCGCTCTCCATCGCCCGCCTGATCGATCCGGAGATCGCCATCCGACCTGGTGTTTCGCTGCGGCCCGATTTCCGGCCGGCGCCGGACCGAATCACCCGGATCCCTGCCGTCGAGCTGTTGGCCGCTCCGGAGGCCGCAGCTTGCTTGGCCGGCAGAGCGGTACTGATCGGCGTCACCGCCACTGGAGCCGGCGACCGGCTGATCGTGCCAACCGGTCCAGGAACGGCGCCGTCTCCCGGGGTTCTGGTCCACGCCTCGGCGGCGGCCTCGATTCTCCGCAGCGGTCTGGTCCAACGGCAGAGCCTCTGGTGGGCTTTGCTCTGCATGGTGGCGGCGGCCCTGGCACCCCAACTTATTCGAAGCCGAACCGGGTCGCTTCGGCCGTGGTCGCTCGTGGCGATGACCGTCGTCATCGGGGCCGTTGTCATCGCCGCCATGGAGTGGCGGCACGTCCTGGTCTCTGCGCCGGCCCTGGTGGTCACGATGATGCTGTCCGCCGCGCTTCGCGAGGGCTTCGAGTCGAAGCAGGCGCAACGGGAGAGCGGTCTGTTGCTGCAGTCGCTGATCCGGCATCACCGACCCGCCTCGCGCGTCGGCGTCCCGCGCTCCGCGGGCGCCAGATTGACGGCACTCCGGCAGCTCCAGGCGGTCGTTCTCGAGCGGGATGCCGCCCGTCGGACCCTGCTCGACGGCATGCGAGACGGAGTCCTGATGTGGGATCGCCACGGTGCCACCCGAGTGATCAACCCGGCAGCAATCGAGCTCTGGGGCGGCGAGCCGGGACGTAGTGACATCGACACGTTGCGCCTTGATGCGGAGAGCACCGCCGTCGTCGATCGTCACGGCAGAGAGGTTGAAATCTCAGTCTTTCCCGTCGGTAACGACAGGATGGCGCTGCTGCGTGATGTCACCGCCGAACGGGAGATCGAGCGCCGACGGCGAGACATGCAGCGGTTGGTGTCGCACGAGTTGAAGACGCCGCTGTCATCCATCGCCGGTTTCGGCGAGACCCTCGAGCGCTACGAGCTCGACCCTGAGGAACAGCGCCGGGTGGCGGCCCTCATCCGCCGTGAGTCAGTGCGACTCGGCGAGATGGTGGCGACCTTCCTCGATCTCGAACGGCTCGGCTCCGATTCCTCGGCGCTTGCACGCGAAGCAGTCGACCTCGGTGAGCTCGTCGGACAACGGCTCGCGGTCCTCGCCGAGACGGCGCGCGCCCGAGGTCAGACCATCGCCTCCGAGCTCGAGACCGGCGTCGTGGTCCGGGCTTCGGTCGAGCTGGTCTCGCGGGTCGCCGATAACCTTATCGGCAACGCTCTCAAATACTCCGAGGAAGGATCGACGGTGACGGTCGGTGTCCACCGCCGCGGCGGCGATGCGACCATGGTCGTCACCGACCGCGGGCCGGGGATCCCCGATGATGCCCGGCGCCGGATCTTCGAGCGTTTCTACCGTGTTCCGGGTGTCGAGGGTGCCGGCTCGGGCCTCGGCCTCGCAGTGGTCGACGAGGTTGTGGCCTGGCACGGAGGGTGCATAGAATTGGACAGTACGGTCGGACGGGGGAGCACTTTCACCGTGCGCCTGCCGGCGGAGGAATGAGGCGATGGGACAGCGGATTCTGGTTGTCGATGACGACCCGGCCATGTGCGAGATGATGGCCCTGGCCCTGTCCAAGGAAGGGTACGAAGTCCAGCGGGCAGGCACCGTCTCCGAGGCCATCACGGTGATTCGGGAGCAGGACATCGACCTGGTAGTGGCGGACATTTACCTCGGAGATGGGACCGGGCTCGACCTCGTCGACGCCGTTGAGATTCGGTCCTCGAACCCCCGGTTCATCCTGGTCACCGCCCGCGGGAGCGTCGAGACCGCCGCCGTTGCCCACGACCACGGGGTCTTCGACTACCTCGCGAAACCGTTCAAGATCGAGCGCCTGGTCGATCGGGTCAGCGCGGCCCTCGGCCCGTCCGTTCCAGCTCCGAGCCCACCGGATGACGGTCCGCGGTCGATGATCGTCGGCAGTGATCCGTCCATCGTCGAGGTCTACAAGGCGGTGGCTCGGGTGGCGCCGCTGCCAATCCCGGTCCTGATCCGAGGTGAGACAGGAACCGGCAAGGAGCTCGTCGCCACGGCGCTCCACCGTTTCGGATCCAACCCACAGGGCCCCTTCGTTCCGATCAACTGCGGAGCGATCCCGGAGAACCTGCTCGAGAGCGAGCTCTTCGGTCACCGCAGGGGGTCATTCACCGGCGCACATACCGACCACCCCGGTGCGGTCGAGGCGGCTCGCGACGGCACCCTCTTCCTCGACGAGGTCGGCGAGCTTCCGGCGGCGCTTCAGGTCAAGCTGCTCCGCTTCCTCCAGTCCGGGGAGATCCAGGCCGTGGGCTCGAAGCAGCGTGTCGAGGTTCCGGTCCGGGTCGTCGCGGCGACCCACCGCGATCTTCGGGCCGAGGCGAGCGCTGGACTGTTCAGGGAGGATGTCTACTACCGAATTGCCGCCTACGAGATCGAGCTGCCGCCGTTGCGCGATCGACCCTCTGACATCCCGATGCTGGTCGAGCACTTCCGCCGCCGCCACGGCGGAGCCGAGGCCAGTCCCGCGGGAGAAGAAGTCCTACGTTTGCTCGCTCGCCACCCGTGGCCCGGCAACGTCCGCCAGCTCGAGCACGTCGTGCAGCGGACCATCATCGATAGCGGCGGGCTCACCGACGACGAAGTTGTCGGACAGATTCTCGAGTCCCTGAGCGACCGCAACGACCCGGTAGAAGACACGCTGAAGGCAGGCGACGAGGTCACTCTCAAGGATCTCGAGGCCCGGCACATCGAGGGAGTTCTCCGACGCTGCTCAGGCAACAGGACCCTCGCCGCACGGATTCTCGGGATTGAACGCAAGACGCTTTACCGCAAGGCGAAACGGTTGGGAATCCGTCTCGACCCTGAGGAGGCACCGTGAACCGAACCACCCTCGTCGCGCTCCTGGTCGCGTCGGTTGCCGCGGTCGCGGCGGTTGAACCCGACGCCGTTCCGATCACCTACGAGGTGCTTTCGATCGACGGCAAGCTGTTTCTCGAGAACGAGCCGGAGCCGAGCCGCCTGAACCCGGGCGACCGGCCGGTCTCGGGCGATCGGCTCCGTACGGGATCTTCCACTGTCGCAACCATCGGCGTGCCGACCCACACCGCCGTCTTCCGCATCGACTCGAAGACCAGCTGCACCCTCGCCCACCACCGACCGGGGTTGATTCTGCACGTCGAACGGGGCCGGGTCCGTGCCTTGTTCGGCAGCTTTACCGGCGCCGAACCCAGGTTGGTGACCACCCCGTCGGCGGTGCTCGCGGTTCGCGGCACCGAGTACGGCGTCAAGGTCAAAAGGAAGGGCGCCACCCAGATCGTCGTTTTTGAGGGCATCGTCGAGGTCTCCGATCCCGCGGGAGTGTGGACCCCGGTGATCGTCGAGGCCGGTGAGCAGACGCGGGTCAAGCCCGATCAATCGCCTCAGGCGCCGTCGCCCCACCGGCTGACGCCGCTGGATTGGGATCGCGGTTTCGACCAACCACCGGGACGCGGACGTGACGGGTCGATGTCGCCTGGTGGACGAGGCATGTCGCCCGGATCCCAATCCGGCAGTGGTCCCGGCAGCAGCGGCAGCGGGTCCAAACGCCGCGGCGGGTGAGTCCGAACGACCCGGACCGCGGTTCCTCCGGCGAGCACCATTGGCGGTCGGCTGGCATGGAGCTTGCGCTGTGGAGGTTCACCGGTCCGTGGTCGATCGCGCACCGGATCACGACAAAGGAGGACGTAACGATGAAACGTTCAACTGTCACGCTCACTCTGGTGGCCTGTGCCGTCGTAACGACGATGGCCGCGGCCGAACCCGGCGCCGATCCGAACCAAGCCTTCGAGGTCAGCGGAATCGTGCTCGCTTTCACCGGCGGTTCCGGTTCTGGAATGCCCATGATCACTGTCGATGATGCCGGCGTGGGCCAGATCGATGTCGCGCTGGGACCGGTCTGGTACCTTCAAACGTCGGGTTTCTCGGTGTCCGAGGGTGACTCGGTCAATCTTCTCGCCTACCAGTGCTCGACCTGCGCCGCGGCGGCTGTCGCCGCGTGGGTTGACAACTTGACCAACACCACGGCGGTCGATCTGCGCGACGACGACGGGCGACCGTTGTGGGTGACGCGACAGTATCAGCGAGGCGGCTCCGCACGCCCCGGCCAGGCGGGCGGCTCGCTCGGCAGCGGCAACGGTGAACCTCCCGGCGAGCCTGGAGGATCCGGCACCGGCGGCGGTTCGGGCTCGGCCGGAGGCAGCGGCACGCCCGGTGGCTCCGGTAACGGCACGGGCAGCGGGCCGGCCAACGGCAGCGGCCTCGACATGTCGCAGGTCGAGACCGGGTCCGGAATCGTGGCGTCGTTCACGGGCCACGCCGGATCTGGGGAGCCCCTGCTCGTCCTCGACGTCGATGGCGAGAGCGTGGAGATCACCGTCTCGCCCTATCAACCGATCGCCGCCGCCGGGCTGCTGATCGAGGAAGGGACGTCGCTGACCGTCACTTTCGCTCCGACGTTGTGCGATGACGAACCGCACCTCGTGGCCATCTCGATCATCGACGACGCTACCGGCGTCCTGATCCAGCTCCGCGACCCTGAGACCGGCTTCCCGATGACCAACGGAGGCGGACACAACCGACCGAACTGGCCCTGACCGACACCGATCCTCTACCGAGTCACGGAATCGAACGCGCCCCGGCGACGGGGCGCGGTTCTCATTTCACTCCATCACCGAGGAATCCGTTTCTCGAGCGCTCCGAGGGCACCGCTCGAGTTCCATTGCTGCATCTGTTTCGGCATTCTGTCGCACACCGCCGCCTTCTCCGACCCTGTTTCGACGCCATCGTGCGAAGGACGAGCGGTTTCTGCGGATAATTCCGTCGATACCTTGACGAGATCGCAACTGAGACCTACCTTCATCTCAAGTTCACCGACAGGTCAACTCGTGCGGATCGCGCGGCGCCATGTTGGCGCCGCCGGAGCGTTGTCCCGAGCCTGCGTGGACGGGGGATCCCCTCCCGTCGCGCGGTCGACGGGCCCCCTTACAGCAAACGGGAGGTTGTCATGGCCCGAGAAACCGCGACGAGACGAATCGACAGATACCTGCTGACCTCGGTGGTGATCGGCATGGTGTGCATGCCCGCCGCCACGGTAGCGGAAGAGCCGGAACGGGAGGACCCCGCCGTCGTTCACCACAGCCTCATCGACGTCAAACGGCCATCGGCGCTCACGGCCCCCGAGGAGATTCGCAACTGGCCGAGTCTGGAACCGCCGGGGGCCCGGGGCGCCCCGAGAAATCTGGCAACCCAACCTCTGCAGACCGTCGTCTTCGACCTCATCAGCCGACAAGAGACCCTACTGGATTACGAACCCTTCACCGGCCCCGCCACCGAGCAGAAGACCGAGGGATTCCCGGGGATCGAGCCCAGCGGCATCCCCGCCGAGTCGGTCATCGGCGCCGACGACCGCCAGCTCATCACCTCGGTAACGACCTTTCCGTGGAATACGGTCGTCAAGCTCTATATCGAAGCTCCCGACGGCACCAACTGGATCTGCTCCGGCGAGATGATCGATTCATTCCACGTGATGACCGCAGGACACTGCATTTATCTCCACGACCACGGTGGATGGGCGACCAGCGTCCGATTCGTTCCCGGCATGGACCAGGACTACTGGCCCTACAACTACGCGTGGGGCACCTTCATCCGGAGCTACACCGGGTGGACCTCGGACGAGAATCACCACCACGACTGGGCGGTGGTAACCATCGACCGAAACGTCGGATCCTTCACCGGCTGGATGGGACGCTGGACCGAGGACCCGAGCCACTCGTGGTATACCAGCATCGCGAACGTCGCCGGCTATCCCAGCGATCTCGACGGCGGCGCGCGGATGTACTTCGACGCCGACTACGGCCGCACCGCCGATGATTACAACCACTGGTACTACATGGACACGGCCGGCGGCATGAGTGGTGGTCCGGTGTGGATCTACAGCGGCGGCAACCGGTACATCGTAACGATCCACGCCTACGGCGACGACGGATCCGGCAGCAACCACGGCACCAGGCTCAACCAGGAAAAGTACGACCGGATCTTTTATTGGCTCGACGCCGACACGCCGCCGACCGACCGGCCGGATCTGGTGGACGACGGTCAGGCGTGGTCCGGCTTCTCACCGTCGACGGTCACCCGGGACATCACGTCGTTCTCGGCATGGAACGACGCCCGCAACGTGGGAACCGCATCCTCCGGCAGCTTCCACGTCTACTTCTATGCGTCGACCGACACTATCATCTCGGAGTCCGATTACTTCATCGGTTCGACATTCGTGCCGAGCATCGACCCCTTCAACTACGGCGATGTGTCGTGGGGCGGGACCTTTCCCCAGAGCATCCCATCCGGCAGTTACTACATCGGCTGGATGCTCGACGGCCCCGGAGTCATCAGCGAGTTCGACGAATCCAACAACACGGCCTACGACGACACGATGATCACGGTGCTGGATCCGTGCGCCCTTGACGTCTACGAGCCCGACAACACCAGCGGAACCGCGAGTGCGTTCACGCTGAGCACGATCCAGACTCACAGCCTCTGCCTCGAGGGCGACACCGACTGGGTCACCTTCTACCTGAACGTGGACTCGAACGTCACCATCTCGACCAACGGACCGTCGGGCGACACCGTGATGCAGCTCTTCGACGCCTCGCTGACCCCCATCGCCTTCGACGACGACGGCGGGCCAGGCCTGTTTTCGCTCATCATCGACAGTATCGATGCCGGCACGTATTACGTTCAGATCTGGGAGTACGGCAGCAACGACTACATCACAACCTACGACCTTGAGATCGACGCCGCGCCGAGCCTCCAGATCTTCTCGGACGGCTTCGAGAGCGGTCACACGGGTGCCTGGGGTCCATAGCAGGGATCTACACGGGGGTATCGGGCCAGGAACTCCCTTGGGAGAGGTGCCGGAAAGGTGCCGGGAAAGTTATTAAGGTGTACCTCTGTCCACCGATGAGTTCTCCCCTCCCCTACTTCAGGCACAGCGCCAGACTCACCGCCGACTGAACCAGAAAGCCGCACCCGGCGCCTTTCTTCGGCACCTTTTCTGGCACCCTCCCCAACACTCAACGGAGCTGGCATCGCGCTGTTCGTGCTTCTGGTGCTGGCCAAGGGCATCGCCGTGCTCTAGCGGAGACTGCTATAGGCTCGACATCGGCATCGCCTCTGCCAAATCGGTCACCGACATGTGGAAGTGTGCACGTAGCGGTGACGTTCTGCCCGAGCTGCGTTGCCCCACCTTCGCGTTGCACCTATACTGGTCGAAAGTCGTTGCGAGTGACATTCAATCGAAGCAGGAGGACTTCGGCCTCAAAGCTGAGTGGTCGTTCCGCTCGGACCACGCCGCCCACGAGTGCGTTCGATTCCTCGACTCGGATTCGAAGGAGGATGCATGATGCCCAGATCCCTCACCCCACTCGTCATCACTGCCGTCGCAATTGCCGCGGGCCCCGCCGCGGCGACAACGCTCGACTTCGACGGTGAGCTTTTGGAAGCGGGAACGCCGGCGAACGGCGTTTTCGACTTCAGATTCCGATGCCTCGAGGGCGCTGACCCCGACGCTCTTGTCGAGGTCGGGCCCACAGTCGAGAAAGAAGACATTCTCGTGTCGAACGGGAGGTTCAGCGTCGAGCTCGACTTCGGCACCGATGAGGTCTGTTCCGACTCCGGTTGGATCCAGACGTCCGTCGCCCGTGGCGACCGTCTCGGCGGATTCACGTCTTTGGAGCCGCCCCACCCGGTGCCGCGGTCTCCGAAACCCAAGTCGGCCGAGTCGATGCCTCCGGGCGCGATCACCTTCTTCGCGTTGCCGCAGTGTCCCCCCGGTTGGACCGAGTACATCGGCGCTCGTGGCCGTGCTGTGGTCGGTGTGCCCTCCGGCGGCACGGTGGAGGGAACCCTGGGAGTGCCGCTGTCGAACCTTGAGGAGCGCCAACACCAACACGTCTACTCCGACTCGGGCTTCACGGACGCCGGGGGCGTCCACCAGCACAGTTGGGCGACGATCCAGACGGCCGGCAGCGATGTCCAGTGGTCGAGCTACGACGCAACCGGAAGCCCTGAACTCGTCTTCTCCTGGCAGAACGGGATCGGCACCGATGGCAGCGGCATCTATCCACTTTCGGCATCTCCGAACGCGACCTATTACACCGAAGAGAGCGGAGTTCATCAGCACTCGTTTGCAACCGGAAACCAGAGCACCGTCTTCGCACCGGACCTCTTCCCCTACATCCAACTGCTTGCCTGCAGGAAAAACTGACGCCATGGCTGCGCACACATCACACCCGATGCGATACCTTCTGACATTGGCATCCTTGGTGCTGGCCGCCCCGACGATCCACTCTTCGGGAGCCCAGGAGACACACCGTCCGATACCCTCGACCTCGCAGTACTCCGTACACTTGACCGCCAGGCAAGCGGTGTCCTCGAGTGCCGGGGGCCCGTACCTTCTCAGGGTTGGACGTGGGGTGGCAGATCCGCGCGACGACCTCATCTTCGCCGACGACTTCGAGTCCGGAAACACCACGGCATGGGATCACACCGAAACGGCGATGCCGACCGGAGCAGTGGCGTTCTTTGCGGAAACGTCGTGCCCCGAGGGTTGGGGGGCGCTTTCGAGCCGGGGCCGTGTCGTCGTCGGGACCCCGAGCGGCGGCTCGACCGGGGCCATCGTCGGCACCGGTCTTTCGGACCTGACGGCACCGGCCCACTTTCACCCGCTCTCTCGCTCGCTAGTATCCGGGCCGGACCCCGCCCACACTCATCGGTGGTCGATTCTCGCCATGAACGAAAAGTGGTGGTCCTGGTCGGGAGCAAACGTCCCGGCCACGCTCTACGAGTGGACCAACGGGATCGACAACTCCGGTGAGGGAAACTACCCGCTGGCAGCTCAACTCGGGACCGAGTGGTACACCAGCGGAAGCACTCCTTCGCATACCCACGGGCTGACCATCGCAGCCGACACCTCGATGACGACCCACACGCTCCCGTTCATCCAGTTGTTGATCTGCGTCAAACAGTAGAGGAGGGCGCCTCGACGGCGACGACCCCCTCCTCCACCAGCGCGGCGATCTCGTCCTCGTTGTAGCCGAGCTCGGCGAGCAGCGCCGCGGTGTCCTCGCCGATCTGCGGCGGATTGCGGTGGAGGCCGAAGTCGTGATCGCCCATCTCCAGCGGGATGCGCGGCAGCTTGGTGGTGACACCGGCCGGCAGGGTCGTCTCGAGGAGGCCGAGCCCTTCGTTGAGCTGGGGATCGTCGTAGAGGTCTTCGGGCCGGGCAATTGGCGAGAACGGCACGCCCGCCTTGTCGAGCCGGGCCGTGACCTCGGCACGCGGGAACTCCGCGATCATGTCGGCGACCGCCTGGTGGAGCCAGTGGCGCTCGGAGATCCGGTCGTTGTTGCTGCCGAGGCGTTCGTCAGCGAGCCAGTCATCACGACCGAAGGCTGAGCAGAATGCCTTCCAGTGCTTCTCGGAGATGATGCCGATGAAGATCGGGCCGTCGGTACACTCGAAGACGCGGTAGATCGACCAGGCGCTGACCCGCGCCGGCATGGGCGGGATCGGCTCGTCGGTGAGAGCGCCGTAGGCCATGTGTTGGCCCATGAAGTAGGCCGCGGTCTCGAAAAGGGCGGTCTTCAGGAATGTTCCTTTCCCGGTCTTCTCGCGGTCGTACAGCGCGGTGAGAATACCGATGAGGCCGAACATGCCGCCGCCCATGTCGATGATCGACGTACCGGCCCTGGTTGGCTCGCCGGGCTTGCCGGTCATGTAGGCGAGCCCCGACATCATCTGCACCACCTCGTCCATGGCGGCACGCTTCTCGTAGGGCCCGCTCAGGAATCCCTTCATGCTGCAGTAGATGATGTCCGGTGTGACCTCCTTGAGGTCGTCGTAGCCGTAGCCGAGGCGGTCCATGGTGCCCGGGCCGAAGTTCTCGACCACCACGTCGGCGTCACGGACCAGGCCCATGACGATCTTCCGACCTTCGTCAGCCTTGAGGTTGACCGCGAGGCTCTTCTTGTTGCGGCTGTAGAAAGCGAAGTAGCCGCTGCCGAAGCCGCGCAGACGCCGGGTCGCGTCACCCGCCGGCGGCTCGATGTGGATGACCTCGGCGCCGAGGTCTCCCAGGAGCATGCCCGCCGTGGGGCCCATGACGTTGTGGGTGAAGTCGAGGACGCGGATGCCGTCGAGGGGAAGCGTGGTGTCGGTCATGTCTTCTCTCCGTTGATCACAGTGCGGAGGCGTCGTAGGTGCCGTTCTTCTTCAGGTACGAAACCAGGCCGCCCTGGTCGAGGATGTCGATCATCACCTGGGGCATGGCCGCGGCCTTGTACTCGGATCCCCTCGTGAGGTTCTTCACCGACCCCGCCTTGAGGTCGATCTCGATCTCGTCGCCGGTCTCGGCTTCGAGGTCCGGAACCTCGAGCACCGGCATCCCGATGTTGATGGCGTTTCTGAAGAAGATTCGGGCGAAGTACGTCGCCACCACCGCCGAGACCCCCGCCACCTTGAGCGCCAGGGGCGCCTGCTCGCGCGACGAGCCGCAGCCGAAGTTGGTGCCCGCAACCAGGATGTCGCCCTTTTGGAGCTTCGACCGGAAATCAACGTCGAGATCCTCGAGCACGTGATCGGCCAAATCCTGGAGGTTGAGCGTCTTGGTGTACTTACCGGCGATGATGCGGTCGGTGTCGATGTCGTCGCCGTAGACGTGTGCGTTGCCGCTGAATCTGCTTTCCATGGCCTACTCCTCTACGACTTCGATGGGATCGACGATCTTGCCCGCAACCGCCGCCGACGCCACCACCGTCGGTGACGCGAGATAGACGTTGGCTTCGGGGTTGCCCATGCGCCCCCGGAAGTTGCGGTTGGCGGTGGAGACCACCACCTCGCCGTCGCCGGGAACGCCGAGGTGG
Organism: Thermoanaerobaculales bacterium; assembly: GCA_036351195.1. Classification (GTDB taxonomy): domain Bacteria; phylum Acidobacteriota; class Thermoanaerobaculia; order Thermoanaerobaculales; family Sulfomarinibacteraceae; genus JAHECW01. Next base: position 48,185 of record JAZBOQ010000114.1, read on the forward strand.
GTGCCGACGCAGGGGCCGCAGCCGCTTGGCAGGAAGGTGGCGCCGGCCTCGATCAGGGTGGCGATGGTGCCGTCGTTGGTGGCGTCGAGAAAGACCTTCTGCGACGCCGCCGACACCATCAGCCGGACGCCCGGCGCCACCCGTTTTCCCTTGAGGATTTCGGCCGCCGCGTGCAGGTCGCGCAGCCGGCCGTTGACGCAGGTGCCGATGAAGGCGACGTCGATCTCGGTGCCGACGAGCTCGTCGATGTCCACCGTGGCGTCGGGCCGCGGGGGACAGCTGATCTGCGGTCGAAGGGCGCTCCCGTCCATGGTGAGCTCGCGCACATAGGCGGCATCGGGATCGGGCGAGATGGCCGCGGCATCGAACTCATACGGAAGCTCGAGCCCGTCCGGATGGATCAGCAGCGCCTTCGCGCCCATCTCGATGCCCAGGTTGGCGATGGTCATGCGCTCGTCGAGGCTCATGGGCACGATGGCTTCACCGCAGACCTCCACCGCCTGGTAGGTGGCGCCGGCGAAGCCGAGGGTGCCGACCATACCGAGGGCCAGGTCCTTGGCCTCGACCCCGGGGTTGATCCGGCCGGTGACCTCGAGCCGAATGGTCTTGGGCACCTTGAGCCAGGTCTTGCCGGTGAGCATGATCGCCGCGAGATCGGTGGAGCCGACCCCGGTGGCGAAGGCGCCCAGGGCGCCGTAGGTGCAGGTGTGGGAGTCGGCCCCGAAGAACGCCTCTCCCGGCCGGACCCGGTCCTCTTCGATCATGAGCTGGTGACAGATCCCCCGGCCCACGTCGTAGAGCACGGCGCCGGTGTCGGCGGCGAACTCGCGCATGAGGTCGTGCAGCCGCGCGATTCTTTCGTTGGGCGCCGGCGAGGCGTGGTCGATGACGAGGTGGGTCCGCTCGGGATTCCACGGCTTGTCGCCGTTCATCCCGCGAAACGCCTTGATCGCGAGCGGCGCCGTGGTGTCGGTCATCATCACCGCGTCCACGTCGATGATCGTGAGGTCGCCGGCGGCGACGGACTTCCCCGCGTGGCGGGAGATGATTTTCTCGATAACGGTCTGTCCTGGCATCACAGCACCACCTTGATCTGATCATTCCCGAGGACGCGGTGCATGCTCCCCGGGAATCGTTTGTCGAAGAACGCTTCCATGGATCGGCTGATCTCTGCCACCGCCCGGATATCGATGCCTGTGGTCATCCCCATCCGCTCGACCATTGCAACCAGATCCTCGGTGGCGATGTTTCCGGTGGCCCCCTTGATGAACGGGCAGCCGCCCATGCCGCCGAAGGCGGTGTCGAAGACCCGCACTCCCGATTGGATGGCGGCGAGCGCATTGGCGAGGCCGCGGCCCTCGGTGTCGTGCAGGTGGAGAATCACCGGCGTGTCCCCCGCCAGCTCGACGACCTCGCCCATGAGCTCGCTCATGGACCGCGGGTCCGCCATGCCGGTGGAGTCGGCGAGGGCGAGCTCGTCGATGTCGAGATCCAGGTGACGTTTCACCAGGTCGAGAACGAGGTTCGGGTCGACGGCCCCCTCGAAACGGCATCCGAAGGCACACTGGAGACCGCCGCGAACGGTCAGCCCTGCTTCCTTCGCCGTGCGCACCATTGCCGCGTAGCCGGCCTGGGCCTCGTCGAGGGACTTCCCGGTGTTCTTACGGCTGTGGGTGTCGCTGGCCGAGATCGACGCGGCGACGTGCTGCAGGCCGGCGTCGACGGCGCGCTCGACCCCCTTCTGATTGAGCACGAGCCCGCTGTAGATCACACCGGGACGAGGTTTCACCGCCTTGCAGAGGGCCTCGGCGTCGGCCATCTGGGGCACGTACTTGGGGTGGACGAAGGAACAGATCTGGATCCTCGAGACCCCGGCCTCGACCAGGGTGTCGATGATCTCGAGCTTGCGCTCGGTGGGCACCACGGCCTTCTCGCTCTGGAAACCGTCGCGGACCCCCTGCTCCTCGATGATGATTCGGGTCGGTCTGTCGCTCATGTCTGCTGGATTCTCCCATCGCGATCGCTCGCGTCATTCGCTCGCAGATTGTAGTGGAGATGCCGCCGTGGGCAACCCTTTCCTGTGGGTTCATTGGACCCCCGGCGCTGCTTGACAGCCTCTGGGGGCGGGACTAGAGTCATCCTAATGATATGACAATCTTACAATAGTGCCACCGACCGTCACGAAAACCCCACACGGGAGAGGATGAAAGGATGATCACAATGCGGAAGCTGGGAACCCTCTTCGCCCTTATCGGATTCGCTCTGCTCATCGCCGCGCCGGCCGCCGCCGGCGATCTCGAGTACGACCTGAAGCTGATGATGGAGTGGTTCGAAGGCGAGTTCGACAACCACCTCCAGTACGTCGAGGAGAAGGAGGCCGAGAACCCTCCCGAGCAGCCCCACGATTGGATCCACTCGATCTTCCACCGCGTGGAACTCCCCGAGTTCGGCGACAATGTCTTCTACGTCGAGCAGTACATGCACGGAGATTCGACCAATATCTACCGCAATCGGATCTACTCCTTCTCGGTCAACGAGGAGGTCGAAGCGATTCAGCTCACCATCTACTCGTTCAAGGACCACGAGGCGGTGATCGGCGCTCACCTGGACGAGTCCAAGCTCGAGGGCCTGACCATGGAGGATGTCCTTACCCTGCCCGGGTGCGAGGTCTACTGGAAGAAACAGGCCGACAACTTCATCGGCTGGATGCCCGACGGCGCCTGCCGGGTGCCGTCGCGCCGCACCGGCAAGATCATCGTCATCGACGACGACCTGGTGCTGACGAAGAACGAAATCTGGATCGGCGACCGCGCCGAGGACGAAGACGGCAATTACATCTTCGGCAACAAGCTCGGGATTCCGCACAAGCTCCACCGCAGCCACGACTTCGCCTGCTGGGCGGTGGTAGCGCCCCAGGGGTCGGCGGAGTTCGAGGGCGGCACCGTGGCCCGCGGGCTCACCCTGCACGACCAGGGCGGCCACTTCGAGATCGTCACCGATGACGCCGAGCCCCGCACCTTCCGCCTCGAGCTCGAGCAGCGCGTGTACTCCGGGGAGAACCGGGTCGAGGTCCTCAAGCTCGCAGTCTACGGCGAGGAGGATGACGAAAAGAGCCTCGCCTACACCTGGAGCGAGCCGGACTCGACGAACATCGGGATGAACCTGCGCTGGTTCCAGGCGGGGTGCACAAAGAAATAGGGTTTCATCGATGCGCCAGGCATACGTCGCAACCACCAAGGCACAAAGACACGAAGAAAAACACAAGGAGATTTCCTTTGTGACCTCCTTGGTGTCTTTGTGTCTTCGTGGTTGCGGTGGTTTGATCCTAACGGTTCTCCATCTGGGCTTTGGAAGTGCCGTCGCCGACGACTCCGTAATGCCGGTCAATGGGCCGTCCACCATCACCATGGCGCCCTACGGCGAGTTCGAGATCATGACCATTCGCTCGCCCGAAGGCGCCTGGCTCGAGTTCTACCAACAGATCGATGCCGGAGCCCCCAGCGTCGAGGAGGAATGATGCGAATTCTGAAGACCATCACCGTGATCGCGCTGACAATTGCCGTCGCCGCCCCCGCCGCGGCCGAAGAAACGGCCTCACCAACGGAGGACGCCGTGAGAGAAACGACCGAAGCCGCACCGGAACCGGTGCTCCTCTTCATCCAGGGCAAGCTCAAGGAAGGTGGCGAGGCCACCTACGGCAAGTACATCAAGGGCACGGGCCCGCTCATGGCCGAGTACGGCGTCACCGTCGACGCGGTGGGCGAGGGCGTCGCCGGCGAGCACACCACCGAGGCCTGGCCGGTCAACGCCATCCTCCGATTCCCCGATCTGGAGACGGCCGAGGCCTTCCTCGCCGACCCGCGGTACCTCGAGATCAAGACCGCGTACCGGGACGAGGCCTACGAGGAACTCCACCTGAGCCTCGTCCAAACCCGGGCTCCCAAGGTGAGAACCCCCAAGGAAGTGGCCGAAGAGGCCTTCGCCGACCTGACGCACGGCCTCGCCACCGGTGAGTGGGAGCCTTTTCTCGCCCGGCTTTCCGACGACTTCACCTTCCACTTCCCCATGGGCCGCTACCAGGGCCTCAACGAAGGCAAGGAGACCGCTGCAGAGTTCTTCGCCTTCGTCTCCCAGGTCTACGCAGAGGGCCTCTTCGTCGACGAGGTCACGGGAGTGACGGCCGAGGGCACCCGGGTCGTCTTCGAGTTCAAAGACCACGGCCTGATGTTCGGTCATCCCTACACCAACGTGGTCGCCATTTCGCTCGACGTCTGCGGCGAGCAGATCTGCGGCTACCGCGAGTACTTCGGTCTCGTCGGTCCGCCGCCGGGCGAGAGCGACGGCAGCTGAGCCGATAACCGTGGCCGATGACCGTGGCGGCATGGTCAATCCTGTGTGTTGTCGAGGCCGCGGGAATCGCAATCTCGTTAGTCTTGAAGGTCCCAGCTCCCCTCAAGAGCATCGCCGATCAGGTGATTGCAGGCCGGTAGCGCGCGTACCATTTGTAACAATGTTCTGCGAACCATCGACGACCTCGAGCGCATCCGGTCAACATTGTTACGGGTGGTACGTTTACTCGGCTACCCGCGTACCGGGTTTCCTCGCATCGGCCAAAGAGGTCGACACCCACCTCCAGCTCCTCCTCGGTGCCGGTGCCATCAATGCCGAACGTGCCGACAACGCCCTCCAGCTCTTCGACGATGTCAGAGCCCTCATCTGGAAACTCCTCCATCGGTGAATGCGATGGTTGTGGTGGCGGGCGTCCCGCCCGCCACCAGCCGTCGCGGTTGCCGAGCGCGCTCCAGGTACCACTCGCAAGCGCTTCCCCAACCCGAGCGCCCCAGCGCGTTGGGCGGGACGTGCCATGCACGCCATTGTGCTCTCCATCGACCTCCCGGCCCGAAGCGCACTGTGCACAATGCGCGTGCTTGGCAATCCACGGGGAACGCACCCAGGGTGCGCTGCTGACGCACGGAGGCAGGCCGCCGCTCGCCCGATCAGCGCGGTCACCTCGTTCTCGTTTCACACATGACCACGCTGATCGGGCGACGCTGGGTTGCCGCCGCCGTCCAGGCGGCCGCAACCCAGAAGGCCGGCGTACCGGGTCACAACCCCTTTGCGCTCGGAACTTCGAGGCGCTTCCGACGGCAGGCAGAGATGCCTGCCGCTACAAAGGCGGCCCCGGCAGAACCCCCCCGGTTGTGGGTACGCTTCGGACCGCGACAACGCACGAGATCCCCACCACGACTCAATGCCGAGCTGGAGCTCGGCGGTCCACATCGCAGTCCGCCGTACCGGGAGCCGGCCGTATCCGAGGCCGATGACCGATGACCGTGGCAGCGGCAGCGGCAGAGGCAACGGCCAGCGATCATTGCAGGAGCCAGCGCCCGCGGCAACGCTCAACCGGGGAACCGGGTCATCAGCTCGAGGACGTCGTCCGGACGCTCTCGATGGGGCACGTGCCCCACTCCTTCGAGGATCGCCATCTCGGCGGGCCCCGCCGACGATCCGGCGGGGAAACTCGAGCGAACCGTACTCGTCCTGATCTCCGTGGATCGCTAGCACTGGACAGCAGACGTTGCCGAGATGCTCGTCCAGGCTCCAGCCCGCGAACTCCGGCGACAGCCACACCGCGGTCCAGGCGTCGAGCACCCACCGCGCCGTGTCCCCGTGCCACGCCGTGAGCTTCTCGAACCGTCCGGGATCGGCAAGGGCGGCCCGCGCACTCCGGATCCCTTGCCGCGTCCGATCCTCGTCGGGATCGTCGAACGTGCTCACTCCGAGTTGTCCATCGAACTGCCCCATGTCTCCGACCCTCACGACGAGGATGCGTCGGCGAGCTCCTGCTCGAGTTGATCGGCCTCGTCGTCGCGGCCGGTTTCGCGCACCATGAAGACCAGGTTGCCGGCCGCCCGTCGAGTGGCCTCGTGATCGGCGCCGAAGACCTCGCGCCGGATCGGCAGACGTTCCCGCAGCAACTCCTCGGCCTCGTCCCGCCGATCCAACGTCCAGAGAGTCATGATCAGTCGGTCCGCAATCATCGGGGTCATGTAGTTTTCGTTTCCACGCACCCGAACGTTGCGTTCGAGGGCCTCCCTCAGCCAGGGCTCGGCCTCCTCCCACCGCTCCGCCTTGGAGAGGAAGAACCCGACGTTGAAGAGGCTGTCGAGGAAGAAGGGATGCGCCTCGCCCAACGTCCGGCGGCGGGTCTCCGCCACCTCCCGGCTGAGTTCCACCGCCTCGTCGAACCTCCCCATTTCATAGGCGTTCTTGGCGAGGTTGCTGAGGCTGCGAACGGTCTGGAGATGGTCCGGTCCGAGAACCCGCAATTGTCGTTCCAGCACGGATCGGTAGATCTCCTCAGCCGTCTCCGGCCGGCCCCACCGGCGGTACGTGTTGGCCAGGTTGTTCTCGCCGATGAGGGTGTGGGGATGCTCCTCACCGAGCACTCGTCGCAGCGCGGCCACGTGCGCCAGTCCGGCCGCCTCGGCCTCCTCGTATCGCTTCTGCCGGGCCAGGATCATCGCCAGGTTGCCCATCGCCTTGAGATGAGCGGGATGATCGGTCCCATAGTGCTCTTCCCGGATCTCGACCACCCGGCGGTACATCTCCTCCGCCGCCCAATCGTCTCCGGCCCGCATGAGGGCCGTCGCCAGATTGGAGATCGTGTTGGCGGTGAGAGGGTGGGCCTCACCGAACAGCTCCTCTTTCGTCGCGAGATTCTCCCGGTGGATCTGCACCGCCTCGTCGTAGCGGCCCTGGCGGCGGTACAGAACACCGAGAGCCTCGCGGGAGGAGATGCTCAAGGGATCGTCCTCACCGAGAATCCCGCGCCGACCCGCGACCACCCGTTCCAACATGGGCTCGGCTTCGTCGTAGTCACCCCGGCTGACGAGAACACCCGCCACCTCCTGGGCGGCGGCGAGACAGAGGAGTTCGTCGGGCCCCAGAGAACGCGAGCATCGTTGGAGAACCTCGCGCAGAATCTGCTCTCCGTCGTCGATCTCCCCCATGTCGAATCGAGCTCTGCCGATCTGCAGTTCCGTTGCCAGGGTGTCCTCAGCGTCCGGACCCAGGCGCCTCCGCCGCAGCTCGGCCGCCGCCGTGAGGTGCTCGATGGAGGTTTCGTACTCACCGAGGGCGAGATAGGTCGCCCCGAGCGTGTGCAACACCGCGGCCCGGTCGAGGGGCCGGCCCGAGAACCCGCGGCCGAGATTCAACGCTGCTTCGTCGAGGACCTCCACCACCTTGACATCCACTCCCTCGACGGTGGGCGAGGCGCTTTCGAGCATGGTTCTCAGGAAGGCGTTGACCGCTTCGGCCTGGGACCGGGCATCCTCGGCGGCACGCTGAGATCGCCGGGCGTGCACAAAACCGAAGGTGGAGACCACGGCGGCCAGCGCGAGGACCGCTGCCACCGTCCCGGCCGCCAGCCGGCGCCTGAGCCTGCGGGGTCGATCCCGGATCCGCCGCAGCCGCTCCGCCACCGCCTCGACGCTGGGGCGCCGGCCCGGGACGAGGGACTTCATATCCTCGATGAGGCGGGTCAGCTCGGCGTCGAGCCCCCGCACCGTTTCGGTCTCGCCCCACATGGCCTTGGCAACGAGCTTTTCCATCGCCAGACCGTCCTCGTACGGCGGCCTGCCGGTGAAGAGCTCCTGGAAGATCAGGCCGAGGGAGTAGACGTCGCTGGCGGCGGTTATCGCCTGCCCCCGAGCCTGCTCCGGACTCATGTACCTCGGGGTGCCGAGGGCCCGGCCGAGCTCAGTGACCATGGTTCCGTCCGGGGTGTCCACCGGATCCTCTGCGTCGAATGTGTGGGATCCGCTGGCCTCGATCTCCGGGTCTTCACGCGGCAACGATCGCGCGAGCCCGAAATCGAGCACCTTCACGCCGCCGTCGGGCCCGACCATGATGTTGTCCGGCTTGAGGTCGCGGTGAACCACGCTCATGGAGTGCGCCGCCCGGAGAGCCTCCGCCACCTGGCCGGCGATCTCAAACTTCCGAGCGTCGTCCTGGCCCCTGTCGATGGCGTCCTTGAGGGTCTCTCCCTGAACCAGCTCGAGCACGATGAAGTCGCAGTCCTGGCCCTCGATGAACTCGTAGATCCGGCAGATGTTGGGGTGGTCGAGCTGGGAAAGCAGCCTCGCTTCACGGACGAAGCGACTCTTGACCTTGGCATCGGGCCGCATGGCCGCTCGAATCACCTTGACCGCCACCTGCCGGCCCAGCACCTCGTCGATTCCGAGGTAGACCTCGCCCATTCCCCCGGCGCCGACGAGCTCGGTGATCCGAATGTTGCGGATACTTGTTCCGACGAGCGTGTCCACCAAACTCATTGTGACACTCCCGGCCCGGCACAGGCTTCCGGCCGTCGGGCTTCCCCTCGGGTTTGCTCCCCAGGCGTCGACGATGCCGTTGGCCTCTGCGTCACTCGATGGCGACCACGATCTTGCCGAAATGCTCGTTGCGACTCAGTGCAACGAGGGCCGCGGGGGCTTCGTCGAAACCGTAGGTCGCCGCCACGACGGGCTTCAGCTTGTGGCTTTCCACCAGATCGAGGGTCACGCCGATCATCCGTTCGAGAAGCTCCGGGTCGCGCTGGATACGGTGGACGGTGAATCCGTGAAGGCCCACGTCCTTGAAGATCATGGTGTGGAGATCGAGGGGCGCCGCGGTTCCCGAGAGCAGCCCGTAGACCACCACGTGGCCGTCCTGGGCGGCGATCTTCATGAGCGCCGGCGCGTAGTCATAGCCCACGGGGTCGAAGGCGAGGTCGACTCCGCGTCCGTCGGTGACCGCGCTCACCCCTTCCACGAGCGCATCGGGGTCGGGGGCGACGACAACGTGATCCGCCAGCTCACCCAGACGTTCGGCCTTGGCTTGCGAGGTGGTCGACGCGACGGTCGTCGCACCGAGGGCGCGGGCTGCCTGCAGCGCCACCACCCCCACCCCGCTCGACGCGGCGGTAATGAGCACCGTCTTGCCGTCGCCGGTCTCGGGAGTGACATGGCCCGCATCCAAACCGGTGAGCGCGGTGAGCGTGTTGAGCCAGAGCCCCGCCCCTTCGGCGAAGGACAGATTCTCGGGCAACGGAAGGAGCGTCGACCGGGGGTAGATCCCCGCCGTGCGGTAGGTCCCCATGCCGCGGTGGTCGATGCGCCCGACCATGAGACCGACACGATCGCCGACCGCGAGGGGTCCCACGACGGGTTCGGATCCTACGACTTCAGGCCCGAGACTCTCGATCACTCCCACCGCTTCCTGTCCGAGAAACGACGGGCTGGGTGGTGGCCCGAAGTAGACGCCGGCGAGCTCGAGGAGGTCGGCGCGGATGGGGCCGATGGCCTCGAAGCGAACGAGCGCCTCACCCGGCCCGGGATCGGGCAGCTCGTGCTCGATGACCTCGAGCTTTTCGGGGCCGCCGGTTTCTCGGAACTGCCAGGCTTTGGCTTTGGTTGTCACTGGGGCCTCCTGTGTATTCCTATGCATGCCCGTTCTGATCGATCCCGGTCCGGATCACGATCCCGTTCCCGATATGGCGTTTCGGGATCGGGAGCGGGAACGGGATCGTGCTCGAATCGGCAAACCAACATCCGATCGAAGGCTCGCCGTCACTCCTTCTCAGCTCGCTCGGCGTCGATCACCTTCTTGAAATACGTCCAGCTCGTCTCGTTGGGCCGCGTGTCATCCACCGGCGGTGGAGTGTTGTAGCCCGGCTTGACCCGCATGAGCTCGTCTTTGAGCACGTCGGGAAGCTCGTCCCAGCTCGATACTCTCTTGCCGGCGCCGTTGTAGACCATCTGTCCGGCGCGGTCGCCCATCTTCATCCACGGCAACCACTTGGACACCCTGGCCCAGGCGACGTTGGTGCTCAGGCAGCCGCCCACGGAGGCGTCGAGCAGTTCATCTTCGTCGAAGAAGAAGTTGAACATCTCGATGGCCTGGTAGGTGCCCCCGACATACTCCTGGTAGTCACCGCCCAGCGGATTGGTGTAGAAGAGCGGAACCTCGAAACTGAACCAGCCCTTGCCGTCCTTGAAGGTCGCCGGAAAACGGAACGGCCCCCACGCGCTCTTCTCGAAGTTGGGGTACTTGGAGTTCACCGGGTCGTTGAAGATGTGGACGATGTCGAGCTCTTCACCGGTCCAGGGGTTGGTCCAGGTGTGGATGATCTCGCCGGTCTTGGGATCCTGATAGATGAGGGCCTCCTTGGAGACCATCCGGAATCCATAGCCCTTCTCGGGATCCGAGAGCACCTGACAGGCTCGGGTGTTCATGGCCTGGTACTTGAACAGGAGCCTGTCCTTCTCACCAGGCACGCGGCTGAAAACCTTGCCCGACCACCAGTAGGTCGCCTGTTTGCCCTCCTCGAGATCACAGACGATCTTCTGCATCGCCTTGACCGCGTCCTTGGGGATGGAAAGGTCGAGCGTTTCCCCGGCGAGGGCCGGAGTTGCGACGAATGTCGCACACACTACGAGCAAGATCAGTCGTTTCATTGGTTTCCTCCGTAGGCGCATCGGTATCCGAAGTTGTCCGAATCGATCCCGATCCCAATCCCGATCCCGTACCCGAGATGGCGTTTCGGGAACGGGAACGGGAGCGGGAGCGGGAACGAGGGCATCCTTACGTCCTGTGTCAGTCCGAGCGCGGCGCCTTCGTCGCCCCACTTTCGATCATCGCTTCGATTTCTGCATCGCTCAGCCCGGTCGCCCTCAGCACCTCGACGCTGTGCTCCCCCAGCCTCGGCGGCATGAGACGCACCGAGCCCGGGGTCTCTGAGAACCTGGTCGGCAGATCCGGCAGGCGGATCTTTCCTTCCGTGGGGTGGTCGAACTCCTTCCAGAATCCCGTCGCCGTGAGATGGGGGTCTTCGAGGAGATCTTCGAGGGTGTTGACGATCATGGTCGGCACCGGAGTGTCGCCGAGGATTTCGAGCCACTCGCTCGTGGTCTTGGTCGCGACCATGTTCGAGACCTCGCGGTAGACCTCGTCGATGTTCTTGAGCCGCGACACCAGGCTCGAGAATCGTTCGTCCTCGATGAACTCGGGTCGACCCGCAGCCCTGCAGAAGATCTCCCAGTGCTTGTTGAGGTACGGCAGGATGGCGATGTAACCGTCCTTGGTCTGGTAGGGACGGCGGTCCGGGCTGAGCAGCCGTGCGTAACCCATTTCACCTTCGGCGGGTTCAAAGGTTCCACCATAAAGGTGCTCGGCCATGACGTAGTTGACCATGGTCTCGAACATGGGCACTTCGATCTCCTGCCCGATCCCTGTCTTTTCGCGGTGATACAGCGCAGAGGTGATGGAGTAGACCACGGCCATGGCGGTGGTCTTATCGGCGACGATCACCGGCAGATAGCTTGGGTCGGCGCCGGCCCGTGCCTTGAGCATGGCAATGCCGCTCGCCGACTGGATCGAGTCGTCGTAGGCGGAGCGGTCGCTGTATGGGCCGTCGGCGCGGTAGCCGTAGGTGGCGCAATAGATGATCTTCGGGTTGACCTCGCGGACCACGTCGTATTCGAGGCCGAGACGCTTGATGGCCGGCGGCCGCAGGTTGTGGACGACCACGTCGGCGGTTTCGGCCATCTTGAGCAGCGCCGAGCGACCCGACTCCTGCTTGAGATCCAACACGATGCTCCGCTTGTTGCGGTTGCAAGTGAGAAACAGCGCACACATTCCCTGGTTGCGCTTGGGGCCGAGTTGGCGATTGCTGTCGCCGAACGGCGGTTCGACCTTGATGACATCGGCCCCGAGATCACCGAGGATCTGGCAGGCCCATGGACCGAGGACCACACTGGTCATTTCGATGATGCGAACGCCTTCCAGTGGACCGGACATTTGGCCTCCTTGAGTGGTGCGAAACCGGTTCTCGCGACCGTTGATCGCAAGCCCGAATCGCGAGACAAAGGCGCTTGACTTTGTCCTATTGTTCCGACATTATACTCAGGCATGCCACGAGATCAAGCGGCCGACGCTCGTCCGACGCCGATTCGACATCGGCGGCGGAGCTCCAACCGTGCCCGCGGCCGTCATACCATCACATCATAGGGAGAGATCCATGCGAAAAATCGACATCGTCGTCAACCTCTGGACCCCCGATCTCACCAAGAACTACACCCCCAAGCTCAACCACTTCTGGAAACAGATCCACATTCTCGGCGAAACCGGCGAGGGCATTCCCCTTGAGGACGAGATCGCCAAGATGGACGCCGCCGGCGTCGAGAAAGGCCTGATGATCGCCACCACCGGCGGCTGGCTCGGGTCGGACATCTTTTTCGAAAAGCCGGTGGAGCGCATCGCCAAGGTGGTCGAGGAGCACCCTGACCGCTTCAAGGGCGTGGTCGGCATCAACCCCACCAACATCGTGCCCTGGGTGGCGCACGTGGAGAAGGCGGTCAAGGAGTACGGGTTCGTCGGCGCCCACCTCTACCCCCACTGGTTCGGCAAAGAGCCCGGCCACCGCATGTACTACCCCTTCTACGCCAAGTGCGCCGAGCTCGGGATCCCACTGCAGATCCAGATCGGCCACTCGGCGCAACACTTCCTGCCCACTGTGGCCAACCCCATGACCCTGGATCGTGTCGCCATCGACTTCCCCGAGCTCACCATCGTCGGCATCCACATCGGCTATCCGTGGGTGGAGGAGATGATCTCGGTGACCTGGAAGCACCCCAACGTCTTCGTCGGCTGCGACGCCCACTCACCCAAGTACTGGGATCCGTCCTTCGTCCGCTTCATCAACTCGCGTCGAGGCCAGGACAAGGTCCTCTTCGGCACCGACTGGCCGGTCATCGACTTCGAACGCGCGGTCAACGAGATCGGTGAGCTCGGCCTCAAAGAAGACGTCATGAAGAAGCTGTTCTGGGAGAACGCCATTCGGGTCTATGGGCTGGAGGACTGGGTGTGAGCTCCCGCTTTTTCTACGGCTGGGCCATCGCGCTCTGCGCCATGTCGGCGCTGATGATCTCGAACGGGATGCTCATCGGCGGGATCAACGTGTTTGACGAGTCACTGATCGAAGAGTTCGATTGGAGCCGGTCGAGTCTGAAGTTTCGCGATCTGCTCACCTTCGCCCTGACGGGTCTTCTCGGGCCTCTCGCCGGCGCCATGGCCGACAAGTTCGGCGTCCGCCGCATGCTGGCCTTCGGCGCGACCCTGCTCACCGTCGGGTTTCTGCTCTACTCGCAGATCCAGTCGATCACTCACATGTACGCCATCCACTGCCTCTTTTCACTGGTGCTCGTGTCGAGCGGACTCATCGTCGCGGTGATGCTGGTCGGGCACTGGTTCGTCGAGAAACGCGGCACCGCCATCGGCATCGCCCTGGTGGGCACCAGTCTCGGCGGGATCTTCTTTCCCCAGGTCGGCACCTGGTTGATCACCCACTTCGGCTGGCGCAAAGCCATGATGGTGGAGGCGGCCTTCCCCGTCCTCCTGCTCATCCTCGTCATCTTCGTGATCCGCAACTCTCCCAAGGACAAGGGCCTCATGCCCCTGGGCGTCGAACCGCAGACAGCGGCGGAGATCGCCGAAGGCAAACCCGACGTCGAAGCGGCCGGATTGAGCTACTCCGAGGCCCTGAGGACGGGGACGTTCTGGGCTATTGCCTTTGCCGCCATGACCACCTTCTACTCGATTCTCGGCGCCCAGGCCCACCTCTTCCTCCACCTCCGCGACCTGGGCTTCTCGCCTCAGGTTGCGAGCACCGGAATCAGCCTGCTCTTCGGAATGGCGCTCTTCGGCAAGTTCGGCTTCGGCTTCCTCGCCGACAAGGTCCAACACAAAAAGGTCTTCTACGGCAATCTCGCGGTGATGCTGATCGGCGCCATCCTGCTGGCCACCGTCAAGGTCGAGCTCTTTTGGGTCTCGGTGATCCTCTTCGGTCTCGGCTGGGGCGGCCTCTACACCATGCTGCAACTGCTCACCGTGGAGTGCTTCGGCCTCCGCGCCACCGGCAAGATCCTCGGCACCATCACGGTGCTCGACGCCATCGGCGGAGGCCTCGGGATCTGGCTCACCGGCCTACTCTACGACACCACCGGCAGCTACCAGGTGCCGTTCAGCGTTCTCGTCGTTCTGATCATGCTCGCCATGGCGGCGGCCACCCAGGTCCGCCGGCACGTTCCCGAAAGAACCTGAGAAGGGGGTTCAGATGTTTGTCGTCTATCTGTTGTGGGTCACCTTCGTCGCGGGGGGCCTCTTCGTCGGGATCGCCGCGATCCTCTTCATGCAGGACAACGGGTTCAGCATCGCCGTCGCCCTGAACGCGCTGTGCTACCTGGGCATCGCGCTCTACGGCCTGCCCAAGCTCTACAAGTTCGTCTTCAAGAGGGGGTGAGCCATGCCTGACATCACGATCTGGGGCATCAACGTCATCGAGACTTCTTTCAGATGGCTGCACGCGATGATGGTCGCGGGCTGGCTGCTCTTCGATTTCCTCGTCTACTGGCTGCACTTCGACGTCAAGAACCCCAAGGTGCCCCTGGAAGCGCGGCTCGAGCGCGCCAAGATCATGCACGGCATCGACCGCATCGTCGCCTACATCTTCATCCTGACGCTACCGGTGGGCATCATCCTGTGCTACTACACCGACAACCTGCTGTTCAGCTCGGCCTGGCTGACCTGGAAGCACTTCCTCTACGCCGTGATCGTCATCGACGGGCTCTGTCTGATTCCGATCTCGGGCACTGCCGTCCGCAACCTGAAGGCCATCAAGAACGGCGCCGAGAACGTCGACGAGCTCAACCATCAGATCAAGCACCACATGAACATCGCCATGCCCGCAGTCTTCGTGGTCTGGGCCCTGGTGATCGCCATCAGCATTCTCACCCTCCTCAATCTCAAGCAGCCTGAGGACCAGGAGTACTTCTTCCGGGACGCATCGATGGTGACGGTGGCCGAGCAGAACCGGAGCTGAGCTTCGACCGCCGCAAACGGCGGCCGCGATGGAGGAAACCATGATTCCAGCCGCCGAGCGGCCGCTGCCCTACTTCCAGCGCATCGCTCTCATCGTCGAGGATCTCGACAGGGCCTTCCAGGTCTACCGAGACCTCCTCGGTTTCACCGTCGACTTCGTCGGCCCCCACGGTTCGGATTCCTTCGCCTACGAGATCTTCGGCATTCCCGAGTCGGTTCCCATCCGCTTCGCCGCCCTCTCCAGCGAGACCCAGCAGCGCACCATGGCCCTCATCGAGGCGCCCGGCCACGCCGCGAAGTTGAGCGAACGCCGGGCCGCGGCGGTGATCCAGGTGGTGTCGGTGACCGAAATCCTGGCCCAGGTCGAGGCCCTGGGTTTGGAGGCGCACGAGCCGCGGACCGAGCTCGACCCCTCGAAGGGTCCGCCGCGCACCGAGTCCGGGTTCTACGATCACGATGGGAACACCGTCGTGATCTACAAGCTCGAATGAGCAGAAAGTCGAGTGGTTCATCCCGCCGTTTGTGGGATGAGCCCATGAGCCGTTCCATCGCCATCGCGCTCAGCCGCTGGAGCGGTTACTCATGGCTGGTCGCTGCTCTCGCGATGCTGGTGGTCCTCACCTCCAACGCGATGACCAACGCCGGGCTGACGGTCTTCGACGAGTCGCTGCTCAACGAGCTCGGCTGCAGCGTCGCGCAGCTCAAGGTTCGAGATTCGATCACCTTCCTCGCCACGTCGCTGCTCGTCCTCCTCGCCGGATGGCTGGTCGACCGCTACGGTTTCAAGCCCTTCCTGCTCATCGGGCTGACGCTCCTCGGTGTCAGCTACCTCCTCTACAGCCAGGCCCAGAGCCTGGCTCAGCTCTATCTGCTCCACCTTCTCTTCGCGGTGGTGCTCGCCCTTGCCGGCATCACCGTCTCGGTCATCACCGCGGCCACGTGGATGCCCAGGCGACGGGGGCTCGCCATCGGACTGACGGTCGCCGGGACGAGCATCGGTGGGATCCTCATCCCACCGTTGGCAAACGCCCTCAACACCCGCTTCGGGTGGCGGTCCGCCATGCGGATGGAGGCCGTCTGGCCGCTGTTGCTGGTGGTCGTGCTGATGGTGGCGCTGCGCAACCGCCCGAAGCGGGACGGCAGCGAGACCGACGCCGCAGCCGCCGCCACCAAGGCCGGCGAGGGAATGACCTTCTCCGATGTTCTGCGTCGTCGCCAGTTCTTCCAGGTGGCGTTCGCGGGGTCGCTGACGTTCTTTGCCGTGCTCTCGCTGTTTTCCCACCTCTTTCTCTTCATGCGGAGCCACGGATTCGACCCCGCCACCGCCAGCCTGGGTCTGAGCCTCTTCTCGCTGGCGGGGCTCGCCGGGAAGCTCGGCTCGGGTTGGATCTCGGACCGGGTCGACGCCTATCGGCTGCTGCGGGTGCAGATGTTCACCATGCTCGCCGGCCTCGTCGGCATCACGCTCGTCCCGTCCTTCATCTGGATCTTCCTGATCGTCACCGGCCTCGGCTGGGGCAGCCTCCACACCCTCTTCAATTACATTCTCATCACCCTCTTCGGTCTCCGCGACGCCGGCAAGATCAACGGCACGGTGAGCATCGTCAACGCCGCTGGCGGCGGCCTCGGCATCCTCCTCACCGGCCTCGCACACGATGCTCTCGGCGGCTACCCGGAGGCCTTCGGCATCGTCTGCGCGGTGATGTTCCTCGGCGCCCTGCTCACCCTTCGGCTCCGCCCTCCGCGTGAGACAGCGGCGGCAACGTAAGGCGCCCCGACGACAGGCAGAGATGCCTGTCGCCACAACACCGACCGCAGCAGGGACAGTATCCGTGGCAGTGACAGCGACCACGCCACCGGGCACCCGCGGTGGGCCAGGGCCACCCACCCTGACAGACCGCCACGGGGAAGTCGATCACCGTTTCCGGATCGCAACGCCGAATATTCTCGCGACGCGATCTCACAAACTCCAACTCGTTCGGACAAATGCCGTGTTGACTATTGTACGAATAATCGAATGACAGTATGATCAGTCCAACACATAGATCGCCAGTGGTTTCTCGCACCGTCGGTTCACGCCCGCGTTGCCGCGTCCGCTCGGAGAAGCGGCACATTCGGCAGGGCTGTCATATGAACGAAACGGGGACTTCGGTCCCGGGGAGGGAAGACCATGATCGGACGTTACCACCACCTCATTATCCTCGCCGTCCTGCTGCCGGGAGCGCTCCTACTGTGCTCCACGGCCGAGGCCACTGCCGAGCTGAGCTTCAAGGTCCAAGGCGGAGATCCGAGCCAGGCCGTCTCCGTCGAGGTTCAGGCTCCGGACGGATCCGTCGAATCCTTCCAGGTCCCCGGTGGCTCCCTGGTGGTCCAGCCCGATGGCCAGCCGGGAACCTATCGGGTGACCTTCTCCACGGGCGGTGAGACCGCCTCAGCCGACGTCCCTGTCCCGGCTCACGGCCAGGTCATCGTCACGTTCCGGCCCGACGAGCTCCAGCAGAAGATCACCATCGACGAGCCCGGGCCCATCGAGAACATCATGGTCACGGCGCGACGGGTCGAGGAGCCTCTGCAACAGTCCCCGGTGGCGATCACCGCCCTCACCACCAGCCAGCTCGAGGACCAGCACATCACCAACATCCAGGAGCTCGCTCTGGCGACACCGAACCTCTGGATGGAGAAGAACACCAGCTCGTCCAGCGGCGCCCGGGCGGCCATCCGAGGCATCGGCGAGGACGAGTCCATGTTCACCTCCGACACACCGGTGGGGATCTACATCGACGACGTCTACATTCCGCGCCAGCTCGGCGCCCAGTTCGACCTCTACGAAACCGAGCGCCTCGAGGTGCTTCGAGGTCCCCAGGGCACCCTCTACGGCCGCAACACCTCTGCCGGCGCCATCAAGCTCATTTCCAAGCAGCCGCACAGCGAGTTCGCGCTCAACCTGGAAGCCGCGCTCGGCAACTTCGACCGGATGGACTTCCGAGGCATGGTCAACGTGCCCGTGGCCGACTGGTTCTCCTTCCAGCTCGCGGCCATGACCCGCAGCCACGACGGATTCGACGAAAATCTCTACGACGGCAACGACGTCAACGACCAGGACATCTGGGGCACCCGCCTCTCGTTGCGCTTCATGCCGTCGGATTCCGTGGACATCCTGGTGGTCGGTGACGTGCTGAAGGAATCGTCCACTCCCGGCTTCCCTCTCGGTTTCGTGCCCCAGGCGCCCTTCATCAACGGTTTCGGCGTCGGCCAGTGGAGCTTCGAGCACCAGCTCGACGGCGACACCGACCCCCACACCCTGCTGTCCGATCTGGAACCGCCGTACCTCAACGATCTCGACCAGAGCGGCATCTACGCCACCATCGACTGGCAGGTCTCCGAGGAGATGTCCTTCAAGTCGGTGTCGGCGTGGCGAGAGCTCTCCAGCGAGTTCTTCGTCGACGGCGACGGCCAGGTGGGCAACCAGTTCCTGCCCGGCATCATCCCGGAGTTCCTACCGCTCTTCCACATTTTCCAGGACCAGACACAGGATCAGATCAGCCAGGAGCTGCAACTGCTCGGCACCATCGGCACCAAGATCGACTACGTCGGCGGGCTCTACTACTTCACCGAGTCGAACCAGCAGATCACGGAGAATGTCGTCTTGTCGCTTCCCGGGCTGAATCGTTACACCGACTCGAGCCTCGACACCGACAGCTACGCCGGGTTCGCCAGCTTCGACTTCCACCTCCTGGACAACCTGACCCTCACCGCCGGCGGCCGCTGGACGGAAGACACCAAGGACTTCGACATCACGGTCTTCAACCCCGACGGCAGCCAGATGATTGCCTGCGTCGGGCCCGGCGGTGAGATCATCGACTCCCAGGCGCCGTGCGGACCGGACGCCCCCCCGGGCTCCGTCGACACGCCGGTGGAAAAACACCTCGACGACTCGTGGAGCCGGTTCACACCGCGGCTCGCCCTGGCCTGGAACGCCGCCGACAACATCCTCGCCTACGTCGATCTGAGCACCGGCTTCAAGTCCGGCGCCTTTGACGGCCGGGCCAACGAAGGCTCCACCGTCCTCCCCCTCGAGCCCATTCCGCCCGAAGACATCAGCTCCTTCGAGATCGGCATGAAGGGCGACTTCTTTCACAACACCTGGCGGCTCAACATCGCGGCCTTCCTCAATCAGTACGACGACCTCCAGGGCACCGGCACCGACCCCGACGGCAACTTCCTGCGCTTCTCCCTGGGTGATGTGGAAACCTCGGGCGCCGAGATCGAGACCATCGTGGTGCCCATCGACGGTCTTCAGCTCACCGGTAATCTCGCCCTCCTCGACACCAAGTTCACCGAGCAGAACTTCAACCAAGCCGTCGACTGCGCGCCGTATGGGACCGGCGACATCGACCTCGAGCTCAAGTACTCGCCCAAGACGTCCTACCGCATCGGGGCGCTCTACACCACCCCGAACAAGGTCGCCGGCGGTTACTTCTCCATCGGCGCCAACTACAGCTACAAGGCCAAGCACTTCCTCGGATTCTGCAACGCCGGGGCGCAGACGCAGCCGGCCTACGACGTCGTCGACGGCATCATCGCCTACGACACCGCCAACGGCCATTGGCGCTTCGAACTCGCCGGCAAGAACATCACCGACGAGGAGTACATGATCGGCGTCTTCGCCATCCCCGGCCTGAGGATCGTCAGCGGTTACATCGCCCCGCCCATGACCTACACCTTCACCGCGAAGCTTCGCTTCTGATCGTCTTTTTTTCCCTTTTGGTGCGCCGCCCATCCGGGCGGCGCTGTTTTCTTCGCGTCCGTCCCCAGGTCCGATGCTGGATACTCGATCCTGGATGCAACGCGACCGCCCCAGCGTGCTGCCGGCGGACGTGCCATGTTCACACTTTTCGCCTCCTGCCTCTTCAAGCTCTCAGCGCGCATCGAAAAGTGGGGACGTGGCAATCGCCGAGCTCAGCCGCTGAAAGGTGGGCTGAAGCCTGCAGGCAGGCCGTCGCTCGCCCGATCAGGGCGGTCATTGCTCTTCCGGCCGCCATCGCTGACCGCCCTGATCGGGCGACGCCGGGTTGCCGCCGCCGTGCAGGCGGCGGCAACCCAGGAGGCCGGAGTACCGGGTACCGCCCGTATCCGTGACACCGACAGGCTAACGCCTTGACAACCCAGTGTCAGAAGATTAGATTTACTAATAGTGAATTGTCCTAACTATTATTCGTAGTGCCGATTCTCACCAGATTCGGGGAGGAGCTGACATGAGTCTTTCGATCCTGCTTTGGGGCATCCCGCAGGCGATGCGCGTCGCTGCGCGCATCTATCCGGAGTACGCGGCTCGATTGAAGGAACGGGACCTCGTTGCACAGATCAAGATGCGGGACGAGCCCGATGTAGGCCGGTGGATCCAGCTCGACAAGGGGAAAATCACCACCGGTGGAGGGATCCACAGCAATCCCGACGTCACCATCGCCTTCAAGAACCGAGCGCTCGCCAAGAGCTTCCTCACGCCGCCGTTCGACCAACTCGAGCGCATCGACGCGGCCAAGAACTTCAAACTCCTCCTCGAGGGCCCCGACGACCTTTCGGTCTGGTTCCTGCAGACGCTCGGTCAGCTCGAATCGGTCTATTGGAAGAGCGGAACCGACATGGGCAACGGTGTCACGCGCTACACCAACGGTACCAACGGCGGCCCCCTCTTCGTCTACGTCAAGGACGGCAAGATCCTCCGTACGACGCCGGTGGATCTGGAGGACGAGGACGGTGGGCAATGGACGATCGAGGCCCGGGGCAAGAAATTCTCGCCCCCGCGGCGGATGACACTCGCCGCTCACGGTGCGTGTCAGAAATCCATGGTGTACTCCAAGGACCGCCTGCTCTACCCGATGAAGCGCGTCGACTTCGACCCCGACGGCGACCGCAATCCGCAGAACCGCGGCATCTCCGAGTTCGAGCGCATCAGCTGGGAGGAAGCCACCGACATCGTCGCGTCGGAGATCAAGCGGGCCAGGGCCGTCGGACCGGGCGCTGTGGCTGTGGACCACGGCTCGCACCACCAGTGGGGCAACCTCGGCCACTATCTGTGCGCCTTCAACCGCTTCTGGAACCTGATCGGCGTCACCAAGCTGATGCACAGCCCGGACAGCTGGGAGGGCTGGTTCTGGGGGGCCATGCACCACTGGGGCAACAGCGCGCGTCTCGGCTGCCCGGAGTTCTACGGCACGGTCGAGGACTGCCTCAAGGAAGCCGAAATGATCGTCTTCTGGTCGTCGGATCCGGACACGACCTACGGCTTCGAGGGCGCGCAACGACGCGAGTGGGCCCGCGAGCTTGGGATCAAGATGGTCCACATCGACCCGTATCTCAACCACACCGCCGCCCACCTCGGCGGCAAGTGGATCGCCCCGAAACCCCAGACCGACGCCGCCCTCGCCATGGCCATCTGCCACGTCTGGATCACCGAGGATCTCTACGACACGAGCTTCGTGGCCGACAGGACCACAGGCTTCGACGAGTGGAAGGCCTACATCCTGGGCGAGTCCGACGGCGATGCGAAAACACCCGAGTGGCAGGAGCCCGAGACCGGCGTGCCGGCCCGGGACGTCCGCGCCCTGGCGCGCGAGTGGGGCACCAGGAAAACCTACCTCGGCGCGGGCAGCTGGGGCGCCGGAGTCGGTGGCGCCTGCCGCGGACCGACAGGCATGCAGTGGGCCCGGATGATGGCCATCCTCGGCGCCATGCAGGGCCACGGCCGCCCGGGCTACAACTTCGGCAACCTCCAGTTCGGCGCCCCGGTGGACCACAACTTCTACTTCCCCGGGTACGCGGAAGGCGGGTTTTCGGGCGACCTGGCGTTCAGCGCCAACTCGGCGAACAACTACCAGCGCATGCCGCACATCGTCACCATGGGCACCGTTCGCCAGAGCATCCCGCGGATGTGGTTCCCCGAGGCGATCACCCAGGGCAAGAGCTTCGGCTACATCACCGACGTCACGACGACGGGCGGACAGTTCTTCCCCTTCGGCTACCCTTCGCCCGGCCACGTTCCGGTGGAGATGCTCTACAAGTACGGCAGCCAGCTCTTCGGAACCATGGTGGGCGGGAACCGGTGGGCCAAGGCCTACCAGCACCCGAGCCTCAAGTTCATCGTCAACCAGTCGATCTGGAACGAGGGCGAAACCCCCTTCTCGGACGTCATCCTTCCGGCGTGCACGGTCTTCGAGAAATGGGACATCGGTGAGACCTTCAACTGCGGTCCCGGCTACGTCCACCACTTCTACACCATGAACAACCACCGCATCATCACCATGCAGCACAAGTGCATCGAACCCCTCGGCGAATCCAAGTCCGACTACGACATCTTCGCCGCCGTGTCGGAGAAGCTCGGCCTCGGCGCCGTCTACACCGAGGGCGGGACCTCCGAGCTTGCCTGGGTCAAGCGGGTCTTCGACTCCTCCGACATGGCAGACCACATCAGCTGGCGTCAGTTCCTCAAGAAAGGCTACTGGGTCGTGCCGGCCGAGAACGAAAACTCACGCGTCCCCCTCGCCAACAACTGGTACTACGAGGGCAGGAAGAAGGACACCCCGGATCCCTACCCGCTGCCGTCGGACTACTCCGGAAACTACCTCGAAGGTCTGCCGACGCCGTCGGGCAAGTTCGAGTTCATCGCGACGGGTCTCGAGAAGATCGAGGATCCCGACCGACCACCTCTGTGCGAATACATGCCGACGTACGAGGATCCGGCGCGCAACCCGGAGCTCGCCGACTATCCCCTGAAACTGCAGACAGGCCACACCCGCTACGCCTACCACGTCATGGGCGACAACACCGACGGCAGCCTCGCCGACATCCGCGAGCACCGCGTCTTCAAGGACGGCCACTACTACCTCGTGGCCAGAATGAACCCGCAGGACGCCCAGGCGCGCGGCATCGAGGACGACGACCTGATCAGGCTGTGGAATCAGCGGGGATCAGTGGTCTGCGCCGCCCAGGTCACGGGGAGGCTCCAGCCGGGAGTCGTTGCCGCCTACTCGGGTTCGGCCCAGTACCGGCCGACCGGCGAACCGGGTCGTTCCACCGATCTCGGCGGCTGCGTCAACATGCTCAACACCAAGGAACCGATCACCAAGAAGGGTCACGGAATGAAACCCAACTCGGTCCTCATCGAGGTCGAGAAATGGACCGGCGCCGATGATTGGCAGCCGACGGCGGAGACAGTCTGATGGCCGAAAAATGGAACCTCATCGTCGATGTTGCGCGCTGTGACAACTGCCGCCTCTGCTTCCTCGCGGTCAAGGACGAGTACGTGGGAAACGACTTTCCCGGCATCTCGGCCGCTCAACCTGCCGACCAACAGCACACGTGGCTCGACATCCAACGCAAGGAGCGCGGCGCCTACCCCATCCTCGAGGCGCGCTTCATCCCCGTGATGTGCAACCACTGCGATGACGCGCCCTGCATGAAGGCGGCCGAGGGCGGAGCCGTGCGCAAACGCGCCGACGGCATCGTCATCATCGACCCGGACAAGGCCAAGGGGCAGAAGAAGATCATGCAGGCCTGCCCCTACCACGCGATCTACTGGAACGAAGAAAAGGACATCCCCCAGGCGTGGCCCTTCGACGCGCACCTGCTCGATGAGGGATGGACCCGGACGCGGGCCGAGCAGGCCTGCCCGATGGACGTCTACCGAACGATCAAGGTCAACGACGAGGAGATGCGGCGGATTCAGGCCGAGGAGAATCTCGAGGTCCTCAGACCCGAGCTCGGCACCAATCCGCGGGTCTACTACAAGAATCTGCACCGGATCACCGCGTGCTTCGTCGGTGGAACCGTTGTCGAGCAGGTGGACGGTGTCGAGGAATGTGCAGCGGGCGCCCAGGTCGTGCTCACCCAGAACGGCCAGGAGGTCGGGCAAGCGACGACGGATCTCTTCGGTGAGTTCACCATTGACCGGCTCGAGCCACGCAGCGGCAGCTACCGGCTCCAGGTCACCGGCCCGTCGGGCAGCTTCTCGACGGAGTTCGAGCTGGGTGACGAGAGCCCCTACCTCGGCGTGATGACGCTCTCGGCGGGGTAGCACCGGGTATGGCGAACTCGTCCACCAGCGCGAGGCTCACCGGGTCGACCGAGGAGAGCCTGATTCTCACTCTGCTCGACCTCGCCAATCACCTCACTCGCAACGGTGGGCACATCGCCCGGGAAGAGGGGCTCACCGCTCAACAATGGCTGCTGCTGCTGCAGATCGCCGGCGATCCGAACTTCCCGATGTTGGGAGAGACGTGCGAGGCGGGGACCCCGGTGCTCGCATCGAACATCGCCACTGCGCGCGGCGTGTCCCGGCCAACCATCAGCGCGCTGGTGGCCTCCCTCGTGGAGAAGGGGCTGGTCTCCCAGGCCGAGAAGCCCGGCGACCGGCGCCAGAAGGCACTGCGCGCGACGCCGGCCGGAATGGCCGTCCTGGCTCGGATCGAGCCGGCGCGGCGCCGCGCCAACAAAGCCCTGCTCGCCGAGTTCGAGGCCGAGGAGATCGAGCTCGTACTGCGGGTCCTCCGGTCCTGCCTCGACGAGCTGTGGTCGCAGCAGCAGCGATTCGGGGCCGGAGCATCGGGCACGGAAACGGAAACGGACGCGGGCAAAAAGGGAGAGTGACATGCGTCGAACCACGATGATGGTGTTGGTCGGATTATTGGTGGCCCCGGTTCTCGTGCTGGCGGACGGCGGCGGGTTCGATGAAGAGCTCTTCGAGATCTTCCTCGAGGCGCGGGTGGGAACCGGTGAGCCGGTGTACTGGTACTCCATCGGAGAGGTCTGGTCCTATCCCGACGGCAAGCTCCTGGCGATGATGGAAGGCATCGACACCGCCCGGCTCGTGCGCGACGAAACCGATCCGCATACGGCCTACCAGCTCTCGCGCAAGACCTTCGTCTACCGCGACCCGGAGACCAACGAGATCTTCCGCGAGGTCGACGGCAAGGAGGCCTCACACATCAAGTACCCCTACCAGTACATCACGTACACGCTCGACGGCGACCTGTTGCTGACCTCCGTCGAGCAGGGCAGCGGCGCCCGGCTCCGCACGATGGGCCCGATGAAGACCATGGTTGCCCAGCGCCTTGGTGATGTCGCCCAGTTCTCGGCGCCGCTCTTCCTCAACTTCGAGACTCCTCGCGGCAAGTACGAGGCCTTCGAGCACTACGATTTCTTCATTCAGCCCGACGGCAGCATGCCAAACCAGCTCAGCTGGCTGCGCTACGGCGACCTGCCGCCGTTCCTGGGGCCCGGCCGGACGGTCATCCACCTGGTGGGCTGGCGGGTCGACAACTTCGACGCCCTGCCGGACACCATCAAAGAGTGGATCGAGACCGACGCCAAACTGTGGCGCGAGCCGCCTGAGGACATGGATGAGATCCGCGAGTTGCAGCAGCCGAAAGACGTGCCCTCCAACTGATTCGGACGTCGACTTCTGACGAGAGAAACCCCCGGTCTCAGTCGAGCCCGAGGCTCTTGGGGTTGACCAGGCGGTTCGGATCCACCGCGTCCTTGATCGCCTCGAGGAGCTTCCAGGTGGCGGCCTCGCGGCCCTCGCGATACGGGTAGACCTTGCCGATCTGGAGATGCGTCCCGCCGATTTCCGTAAAGACCGCGATGATCTCCTGCCGCAGCGTGGTGACCAAGGACTCAGTCTCCGGATTCTGGTCGAACTGTTTGAGCTTGGCGAGGTACCCGGGGTCGAGAACTCGTTTGTAGTACAGCGTTTGGGGGCCCGGCCAGTAGAAGACCGGTTCGATGACAAAGGCGTTGGTCGACACCGTCGACAGCAGCAGACCGATCACGACACCGCAGCGATCCATCGCTTCGGCGTGGGATGCGCGAACAGACTCGATCTTGGCGATTGCTTCAGGTGCATCCCCCAGCGGGACCAGGCCGTGCACGGGCGCCCAGCGCTCGCCCTCGGGCCCGATGGCGGTGGTCATGGGAAAGAAGCTGTCTCCATAGAGGACCTTGGGCAGCGTGTTCTCCACTTCGTGGCCGTGAGCCAGGCAGATCTCTTTCAGGGCCCCGAGCTTCTCGTCGACCTCGGCCTCGGTCCGGCCCTCGACGATGTAGTGGGTGGAGTAGCTGTGCTCTTCGAGGAACGAACGCCCCGCCAGGGCCACCTTCGCCGCCTCCTTGAGTCCCTTCCCGAGGTTCCTGGCCGAGGTCACCACACCCTTGAGAGCCTTCACATCCTGCGTCAGACTGGTCCGTTTCATCCGCTGGTGCTGGAGCACGGGATCCATCCCGAAGCACATGCTCACCAGTCGGGATCGCGCGACTTCCCCCATTGCCTCGGCAAAGAGCTGGCGGTCCTTGAACTCGAATGACACGAACCGCGCCGACGGCGGAATCCGCATCAGCCGCAGCGCGACCCGGGTCTTGACGCCCAGCGCCCCGGTGTCACCCAGGAAGAGCCCCGTGAGGTCCGGGCCATAATGCCGGAAAAAGGGCTTTCCACCCACCGTCGACCACGAACCGGTGCGAACGATGCTGCCGTCGGCTACAACAACCTCGACACCGACAACGCTCTCGGCGGAGGCTCCGTAGAGTGCCGAACCGTGCAGGATCGCGTTCTGGGACAGGCTACCGCCCACCGTGGCCGTTCCCCCCGACGCGGGCCCCCAGAACGGCGACCGGACACCCTGCGGCTTCAGCGCCTGGTGCAGATCCTGCCACGTGCACCCGACCTCGACGATGACATACATGTCGTCGGTGTTGATCTCCACCACCTTGTCGAGCCTCCCGGTGTCGATGGACACCGAGTTCGGCCGGTCCGGGAGCAAACCGCCGGTGTAGGAGGATCCTCCCCCGCGGGCGATGACCGAGAAGTTCGCCCGGGTCGCCGCAGCGACGACCTTGGAGACCTCGTCCGGCGTCCCCGGTCGGACCACCACCGACACATGGTCGTCAGCGGTCCGGTAGATGTCTTGCGAGTAGAACTCGCGATCCTCGTCGTCGGTGAGCACGTACTCGGTCCCGACGATCCCGACGAGGGCGCCGACGAGCTCGGGGTGACTCTGCTGCTCTGCCATGCTGGACCTCGATTCGCCGTCGCTAATCGACCGTCTGGAATAGCTCGACCATGAACCCACTGGGATCGAGCACCGTCACGCTCTTGTGGTGGCCGAGCGAAGGGCTCGAGTACTCGACCATCGGCGCGAAGGGTTCGATACCAGCGGCTTCCAGCCGGGTGAGGGTCTCGTCCATGTCACGCACCGGAAAGCTCCACATGGCCATCCCGCGATTGGGCGGACGCCACTCGACCCCGGGGCTCGGCAGGCCGAGACGTCCCTGGTAGTCGAGAAAGAGCAGGTGGCCGAAGGTAGCGCCGTGGGCGTAGACGATGGAAAAACGAAACTCGGTGCCGTCGGGCACGCCCAACGCACCCTTGCTGCCGCTGGACTTGAACTGGCGGTCGCTGCGCAGCTCGAGCCCGAGGACACCGACGTAGAACTCGAGGACGGCGTCGGAGTTCTCGATGATGTGCGCCGAGTAGATGGGGCCGCCGCGGCCCGTCGCCGGATCCACCGGCCCGAGCTGCGGCATCCCGTCGCGGCGCGAGATGGTCACCGCGTGCATGAAGTCGGGAGCGTTGAAAATGGTTTCTTGAATCCCATAGGTGGTTCCGTCCGGCCGCGGAATCTGATAGCTGGACATGGGCATCAACGACTCCCAACCCTTGGCTCGCAGCTCGGGGTCCCAGGTCTCCAGATCCTCGGTGGGGAACCCCATGGAGAACGGCCCGGGCTCCTGCGGGTCCCAGGTCGTGTGGATATTGGGGGTCTCGCGATCGAGCAACAGCACCCTCACCTGGATCGTCCCCGGCACCGCGGGCCGATCCATGATGTAGAGCTCCCAACCGATGTCCTCGGGGATGCCCCAGAGCGCGCGCTGGGTCTTCCGCACCTCCGGCGTCAGCTCGATCGGACCGGAAATCTGCAGCCCGAAGCCATCTCCATAGAAGGCCTTGATGCGGTCGAGATCGGCGGTGCACAGCGTCGTCGTGTGGAGCTGCTTGGTGACGGCATCCGCATCCGTGGTCTTCGGCGCGAGGGCGTCCGAGACCTCGGGTGCCGGTTCCGGCTCCGGAGCGGGAGGCGGATCGGTGGGAGCACACGACAGGGCCGCAAGCAGTCCGGCCGCGACGAAGAACGAGAGCGCTGAGCGAGAACGCATGGTTCCTCCAATCGCTTGAGCAAGAGAGAAAGTAATGTCCTAACGTCAGGACAATAGTATCATTTCCGTGATGCCCCGGAAACGTGTCGCGTATCGGTTCAGCTACCACAACGAGGGGACGAGTCGCCAATTCATCGATCCCGATCCCGTTCCTGAAACGCCATATCGGGATCGGGATCGGGATCGGGAACGGGATCGATTCGGACGCGGTCGCCGCTCACGGACGCGGTCGCTGACTCTTGCCGCTGAAATCCCTTCAGAGGCCGGGCCGCTGATAAGATCCTGAACCATGGCTCGCAGGATCTCACTGGTGTTTCTCGCCGTTGCATCGCCGGTGATGCTGGCGCTTTTCTTCATGCCGTGGGGCTGGGCGCAGTCGGCCTTTGCACTCCTCGTCATGGGCTACCCGGTGGCGCTGATCGCGGTGGCGGTCGGGCGCCGGGGCGGGCTCGGGCCCCTGGCGATTCCGCTCCTGATCCTCTTGCTCTTCCTCGAGGCCTGCACCGTCGGGATGCTCCTCCTGCGCGGTCGGGTGCTCGACGGCCCGTGGTTCGGAGGCCTGCCTCTGGCCGCGGCGATCCAGCTCTACGGCGTCTTCCTGACTCCCCTCCTATTGGTCGCGTTGACCTACGCCCTCACCTTCGATCGTTTCGAGATGAGGCATGAGGACCTCGACCGGCTGGCGGACCTCCACTCGCGCCACGTGGATGAGAGCGAATGACCATCCTCGCCAAGCCCGCCATCATCTGGACCGCCGTTGTCTACCTCGGGCTGGTCGTGATCATCGGCGTCTGGGCGGTGCGTCGCACGAAGAACGCCAAGGACTTCTTCATCGCCGGCCAGGGCATCGGCCTGCTGGTGACCGCGCTGGCCACGATGTCGGCGGCCTTCTCGGGCTTTGTCTTCATCGGCGGGCCGGGATTGACCTATCGCATGGGCCTGGCCTCGCTCTTCATCAGCATTCCGGTGAGCTTCACCGCCGGACTGCTGTGCTGGGTGGTGGCCAAGCGGCTGAGACTCCTGGCCGAAGTGCGCGAGGTCTTCACCGTGCCCGACGTGATCTACTGCCGGTACAAGAGCCGCGCCGCCTCGGGCCTTGCCGCAGCGGCCGTCATCATCGGTACGATCGGTTACCTCGGCGCCCAACTCAAGGCTCTCGGCATCCTCATCGAGGCGATCTTCGGCACCCGCGAGCTTCTCGGAGAGTGGAGCCTTGCCGCAGCCATGCTCATCGGCCTCGTCATCGTCGTGTTCTACGCCACCGCCGGCGGCATGGTGGCGGGGGTCTACACCGATCTCTTCCAGGGAGCGCTCATGGTCGGCGCCGCGGTCGCCGTCTTCTACTACGCTCTCGTCGCCGGCGGCGGTCTCGAAAACATGGCCCGCTCCATCGCCGAGTCCGACGCTTTCGGGCCGGGGCACGTCGATCCGCTCGGGGCGATTCCGATCTTCACCGCCATGGGCTTCTTTCTCGTCTTCGCCGTCGGCAACCTCGGCCAACCGCACATGCTGCACAAGTTCTTCATGCTCGACGACCCCCGCAAGCTCAAGTGGATGCCGCTCATCGTCGGTCTCACCCAGACCCTCTGCGTGCTGATCTGGCTCGGGATCGGGCTCGCGGTTCCCGCTTTGGTCGCCACCGGGAAGCTGGCTCCGCTGGTCAACCCCGACGACGCATCGCCCCAGTTTCTGCTGAACTTCGCGCCCGAGATCCTCGCCGGCATGGTTTTCGCGGGCATCCTGGCGGCCATCATGTCCACCGCCGACAGCTTCGTGAACATCGGCTCGGCGGCGCTCATCCGAGACCTCCCCCACGCCTTCGGGCGGCAGGTCTCGGACCAGCTCTTCTGGGGCCGGGTCGCGGTGGTGGGAATCGCCTGCGCGGCCGCCGTCTTCGCCTACGCCTACGGCGACCTCATCGCCCTGCTCGGCACCTTCGCCTTCGGCACCTTCGGCGCCGCCCTCGGACCGGCACTGGCCATCGGGCTCAACTGGCGCCGGGTCACCGCCGCCGCGGCCACGGCCTCCATCGCCACCGGGATGGGCGTCAACCTCGTCCTCGAGTTCCTCGCCAAGCAGACCTGGTTCGAGACGCTGCCCAAACCGCCGTTCCAGACAGGTGTTCTCCCCACTGCCGTATCGCTGGCAGCCTCGTTCACTGTGCTCTTCGTCGTCACCTGGTTCAGCGGCCGCAATCAGGAACCCGACATCGACGAGGACGTCGAACTCGTCATGGAGCTGTAGGTCTCCCGTCTCCGCAGCGCGATGGAATGGGAGCCAGGCACGCAACATTGTTCGCGGCGAACAATGTTGGAGCCAGGCACCCGTCCATCGGGCCCGAGACGACTCGGTGACCTTGGAGCCATGATCTGTCTTCCGAGGAACCAGCGTTAAAAAAACCGCCGCCCGTGAGGGCGGCGGTTGTCGTCGATCGTTGTCGGTGGTGGTCTAGAACAGGAACCGCACGGTCACGCCGGCTTCCTGGACGCCCGGGAGACCGCCCCACCAGGCATAGGTGGAGAAATCCTCCAACTCGGTGAACCGGCGGATCGCCATCAGGGTGTCGTCGTCGGTGACGTTGTTCATCCAGATCGAGAAGTCCCAGCGGTCGTTGCGCAGACCGGTCCGCAGGTTGATGCGGTTCGTTGTCCCGGTTTCGGCCAGGTTGACGGCCCAGGTGTAGGAGGAGCCGCGGTAGAGATAGTCGGCGCGGGCGTTGAACTCCCAGTCGCCGAACACGGGAAGCACGAAACCGATCCCCAGGGTTCCGGAGTTCTTCGGGCTGCGCGGCATCTCTTTGCCCGACGAGTCCGGATCACCGAAGACATGGGCGGCGACGTTGTCCTCGAAGACCTTGTACTCGGTGTCGTTGTAGTTGTAGGACGCCGAAACATTGAAGAACCGGCCGAGCCAGCCGCTGTAGAAGAACTCGAACCCCGCGATTTCGCTCTCACCGGCCACGGTCTGATAGTCGACGAGGTCGGAGTCGATTTCGCCGTCGCCGTTAGTGTCAAAAGGCGTGGCCTGGGTGAAGGCCTGGTTGGTCCACTGGAAGAGGAAGGCGGCGGCGTTGAAACGATGCCTGCCGTTGCGGGTCACGAATTTGTAGCCGACCTCGTAGTTGTCGGCGTCCGACTCGGGAACCGCCACACCGATGCCGAACTCGTCCTCGAACGCCACGATACAGCTTTCGCACATTCGGGCGACCTCGGAGTTGAAGTTGCCGGGCTTGTTGCCCTGGGAGAAGCTGGCGTAGACCGTCGAGTAGTCGTTGGGCTTCCAGTCGAAGACGAACCGCGGCAGGAAGCTGTCGAAGTCGTCCTTGAGCTCGCGCTCGACGCCGTCGACCGCCATAACCGAACCGTAATCGAGGGTCTCCCACGCCACGCGGGCGTCGGCGATGAGGGTGACCTTGTCGGAGACGTGCCAGGTGAACGATCCGAAGAGCGCCGTGTTCTCCACGAGCCGGAACGGGGTTGCCACGCTGAGGTCGAAGGAACCTCGTACGGCGCCGCCGGCGATGATCACGCAGCCGGAGCCCGGGAACGGAA
This sequence comes from Thermoanaerobaculales bacterium, assembly GCA_036351195.1. GTDB lineage: Bacteria > Acidobacteriota > Thermoanaerobaculia > Thermoanaerobaculales > Sulfomarinibacteraceae > JAHECW01. Next base: position 79,867 of record JAZBOQ010000114.1, read on the forward strand.
CCGGCGCGAACGTATAGCTCGGATCGGCGCAGCCGAACCCGTTGGGCCTGCTCTCGTACTCGGCGTCCAGGTAATAGCCGCCGATCAACCAATCGAACTTGTCGGTGGCGCCCTGGACGCGCAGTTCCTGCGACCACAGCGTGTCGATGCTGTGGCCGTATTGGATCAGGGTGTCGGTGCCGCCGAAGTCCTGCATCAGCTCGACGTCCTCGTTGACGTAGCCGGTGATGGCAACCAACTCGGTGCTTTCACCGAGCATGGCGTCGAGGTGGAGGGAACCCATGAAGAAGTCGCGGGTCATCCCGAAACTGTCCTTGGGCCAGTTGGCGCCTTCCGCCGGTTCGGTGCTGGTGTCGTAGCCGTAGTCGGTGATCAGGTCCGGGCTCAGCTCACCGCAGAAATAGGAGCGGTCTCCGTCACCGAAGGGGCCGCAGTTATGAATGCTCGAGTCGAACCACGCGAAGGCCGCAGGCCCGTCGTCGTCAGCCGAGAGAAACGCGCGGAAGGTGAGGCCGACGCTGTCGGAGATGTCCCACTGCAGGGCGCCCGACAGGGCATTGGTCTGCTGCGCACCCAAGGTGTCGCCTTCGGGGTTGTCCCAGCCGCCGCCG
>JAZBOQ010000115.1:0-33815 GCA_036351195.1 Thermoanaerobaculales bacterium
GAAGAACAACGATTCGGGGTGGAGGTTCGTAGGCTTCTTCATTCAAGCCGGTTGAACGCCCGATCCAGAGCACCGCGATGACACCGATGATGACAACTCCCGCAGCAAGAACGACCGGCAGCCAGGATCTTCGACGCAGCGAATGCTGCGATGGGGTCGACAGGGTGACGTCCTCCCCATCGGCGATCTGCTTCCTGAGGTTGCGGAGGTCCGTCAGAAGCTCGCCTGCACTCTGGTAGCGGCTGCTCGGGTCCTTGGCAAGAGCTTTGGCGACGACCTCACCGAGCTTGGCCGGCGCTTCCGGACGCACGTCATTCAGCGACGTGGGCTCATCATCGAGAATTGCCCTGGCGACCGCGGCGTGGTTCTCCCCAACGAACGGGGGCCTTCCGGTCAGTATTTCGTGGAGAATCACCCCCAGCGACCAGAGGTCCGTCCTCCGGTCGATTGGTTCGCCTCGTGACTGTTCCGGCGACATATAGAGCGGCGTGCCGAGCGAGGAGCCCGGCTTGGTGAGCGTCAGATCGCCGGCCAGCTTGGCGAGGCCGAAATCGACGATGACGACCTCGTCACGCCCGGTGAGCATGAGGTTGGCTGGCTTGATGTCGCGGTGGATGATGTCGGCCGAGTGGGCGCTCTCGAGCCCCTCGGCGGTTTGGATCGCGATATCCACGGCCTGTCCGATGGAAAGATGGCCCCGTTCGAGTCGCTTCTTGAGCGTCTCGCCCTCGTAGTAGGCCATGGCGATGAAGAGCTGCCCGTCCTCGGTCTCGTCGATGTCGAAGATGGTGCAGATGCGCGAGTCTTCGAGGGCCGAGGCTGCTCGCGCCTCCCGTAAGAAACGTTCCCTCGCATCCGGGTCACGGCTCCACTCGGGTGGCAGGAACTTCAGCGCCACCGTCCGTCCGAGCTTGGTGTCCTCGGCCTTGTAGACCACTCCCATCCCACCCCCGCCGAGGTGCTCGACGATGCGGTAGTGGCCCACGGTGCGACCGATGAGGTCGTGCATTGTCTGTGGCTTCCTGGCCAAGGATGTTATCGCAGAATTACGGGAAAACAGTTCGCGATCCGAGAAGCAGTGTATCTATCACGGGGTCTGGCTCTGAGGGGAGACGGTGGGGTGATGTGCCTCCAGGCTTCCGTGGCACACTCATGGCACACTACTTCTCGACAATCCTCAATTCTCGCCACTGACCTCAACAAACACGTCCTTCACCAAGTTACGTATCTTCAGTTGTATATTGGTTTAAGTTATTGGTCAATATAGTATTTAATTAGTCTTAAAATCCCCTGGGTGTAAGCCCGTGAGAGTTCGATCCTCTCCTCCGGCACCACAACATCAAAGATGAATGCCCCGCACCACTTCTGGTGAGTACCAGCCACGTGATCACTCATGCCTCCTATTGGACAATATTGCAATTTGATTGACAAATTGTCCTTCTCGCCCTACTCTCGAGACATGTTGATCCAACGCGAAATCGGCGAGTCGGTGCTGAAGCGAAGCCGGAAGTATCCGGTGGTGTCCATCACCGGGCCGCGGCAGTCCGGCAAGACGACGCTTGCGAAGATGCTCTTCCCCGATCACGAGTACATCTCGCTGGAACGGCCGGATTTTCGGGAGCAGGCCGAGGAAGACCCAAACCGGTTTCTCAGGAGCTTTGGCGATGGCGTCATCCTGGACGAAGTGCAACGGGCGCCGGATCTCTTTTCCTATATCCAGGTCATCGTCGATGAACAACCGCATCCGGCTCGTTTCGTGCTGACGGGCTCACAGAACTTCCTTCTACTGGAGAGAATCAGCCAGTCACTCGCGGGGCGCGTCGCGATTTTCCGTCTGCCCCCCTTCTCATTCGCGGAGTTGCAGACCTCGAGGTTTGAACACGAGGATCTGGATGCCTACCTCTTCTCGGGCACATATCCTCCGGTCTACGACCGCGGCTACGAACCAAGATCCTGGTACATGGACTACGTTCAGACATACATCGAGCGAGATGTCCGAACCGTCCGGCGGGTGACGGATCTTTCGCTCTTCCAGAAGTTCCTGGGTCTTTGTGCAGGACGGGTCGGACAACTGCTGAACCTGAACGGGTTGGCCACCGAGTGTGGGGTCAGCCACAACACTGCGCGGGATTGGATGTCTGTTCTCGAGGCGAGCTACCTCGTGTTTCGGCTGCAGCCCTATCACGTCAATTTCAACAAACGGATCGTCAAACAGCCGAAGCTGTATTTCTACGACTCGGGCCTCGTCTGCGCGCTCCTGGGTCTTCAGACAGCCGACCAGCTCGGTCAGCACTATCTGCGGGGCGGCATCTTTGAGTCATTCGTCGTCTCCGAGCTCGTCAAGGCGAGATGGGCCGCCGGGCTCAGCGGCTATGGGACCTTCTGGCGGGACCGTCACGGACACGAAGTGGACTATCTCTTGGAAAAACCCGGTAGACTCGTGCCGGTCGAAATTAAATCCGGAGAGACCATTCGACGATCGATGTTCGATGGCCTGAAATACTGGTCAAAACTGACGGGAAACGAGGACGACGCAGGGTTCCTGGTCTATGGCGGTCGAGAGGATCAGCATCGCACCCATGGGAGGGTCCTCGGATGGAGGAGCCTCGGCCAGTTGCTCGGGCTGAGGTGATTGATGCATAGAAGCCGCCGCGGGCGCGGTAGATTGATTGTTCTGGGTTGTTGTCAGCTGTTGTTGATTGGTGCGATTTTTTGATTTAGAGGAATTTAAAAATCTCATGGGAGTACTCCCGTGCGGGTTGACCGCGGCCGATAGCCGCGTCCCCGCACCGTCACCTGCGGATGGTCGGGTGCCGTACATCCTTCTTGCAGAGGCGCCAAAGTTGGCCGGACACTCCGGCATCGACCGTTGGCCGCAGCTGACGGTGCGGTCGATCCCCGCCACTGGCACTAACAGTGGTGTCCTCGGGACTGCAACGGTGTCCTTCGGTTGTCTGGGTGTGGAATGGTCGTCACCGGGGGCGCGTTTTTACGAGTGTCAAGCTCGCGGGAAAGATGAGAGGACACACTTATGAGTTGGAATCCGTGCCTGGAACCCCAATGCCCCGATGCAGGGGCTCTTGATGCGGTCGAAACGTTGATCGTACCGCGAGCCCGCGACCTTGGCGGCTTCGAGGTTCGCCGGGCGCTGCCGGCGCCGCGTCGGCAGATGGTGGGCCCGTTCATCTTTTTCGACCAGATGGGCCCGGCTGAGTTCATCGAGGGGGGCGGGATCGATGTCCGGCCACACCCCCACATCGGGATCGCCACGGTGACCTATCTGTACAGGGGGGAGTTCCAGCACCGCGACAGCCTCGGCAGCAACCAGATGATCTATCCGGGTGAGGTGAATTGGATGGTCGCCGGCAACGGCATCACCCACTCCGAGCGAACGAGCGATGCCACGCGGCAGGGCCGCAACGAGCTCTACGGCATCCAAACCTGGGTCGCACTGCCCGACGAGGCCGAAGAAATGAACCCGGCGTTCGAGCATCACGACAAGGGAGAGCTGCCCCTTCTCGAGGCAGAGGGCAAGGAGATCCGCCTGATCCTCGGACGCGCGTGGGGCGAACGCGCACCGGTCACGACGTTTTCGGAGATGTTCTACGCGGATGCGGTGCTGGCGCCCGGTGCGAAACTGCCGCTGCCGAAGGACCACGAAGACCGGGGCGCTTTTGTCGTCGAGGGGGCGATCACCGTCGCCGGGGAGAGCTTCGATGCCGGTCGGATGATGGTCTTCCACCCTGGTGACGACGTCACCGTGACCGCCGGAGAGTGGGGCGCCAGACTGATGCTCCTGGGCGGCGAGACGTTGAGTGGTCCCCGGTACATCTGGTGGAACTTCGTGGCGTCCTCTCAGGAAAAGATCGAGGCGGCCAAGGAATCGTGGGCGTCCGGCGATTTCAGGCACGGTCGGTTCAATCTGCCTCCCGGCGACAGCGAAGAGTTCATTCCCCTTCCGGAGGAGCGATGACGGCGTTGATTCACGAAAAGGCCCAGCGAGGCACCACGCGGACAGGCTGGCTGACCAGCCGCCACACGTTTTCCTTCGGCGGTTTCAGGGACCCCAACCGTGTGGGACACCGGGCGCTGCGCGTGCTCAACGACGACGTGGTCATCCCCGGCGCCGGTTTCGGCCAGCATCCCCACCGGGATATGGACATCGTGACCTACGTCGTTTCGGGCTCTTTGAGACACCAGGACTCGATGGGCAACACTTCGGTGATCAGGGCGGGCGAGTTCCAGCACATGTATGCCGGAACCGGGGTGGTGCACTCCGAAATGAACGCCTCGGAGACCGAGGAGGTCCACTTTCTCCAGATCTGGATCCTTCCGGAGCGTGTCGGTGGTGCACCGACCTACTTCCAGATCGATGTTGATCTCGATGCTCACCGTAATGGACTCATTCCGGTGGCCGGCCCCGAACCGCGCGCAGGACAGGCCGGTTTGCGTTCCGATACCCGGATCTTCCTGGCCCGCCTCGATGAAGGAACGGTGATTCGCCGCGTGTTCGGGCCTGGGCGGGCAGGGTTTCTGCACATCGTCGACGGCGTCGTCGACATCGAAGGCCACAGGCTCTCGGCCGGAGATGGACTGCAGTTCGAGGCGAAATCCGCGTGCGACATCACAGCGAAGAGCGACGCCGAGGTGATGCTCTTCGATCTCCGTTGAACTCTTAGTGGTATGACCTCATTCGTTCCCTTGCGACTGTCAGGCGAATGACGCCTGCACCAGGGACCTTTAACTGAACGAAGCAGACCTCGAGTCGTCTGGCATCGGCGCCTCGCCGACCTCGTGACGAAACCTCACGAATTCCTCGGGCTCGAATGTCTGCAGTTGCCAACTTTCTAAGGTTCTGAAGCCTGGTATTCGTTCGATCACTTCAGCGACGACGACGACCATTTGGTGGTGTTGCGGGTTTCGAAGCCATCGGCGAAGAGGAGATCGGCCGGGGTCGCTCCCGACCAGCAGCCGATGTTGGCGGAGGCTTCGTTGCCGGCGATGTCGAAGAGTCCGCCGGTGCAGACGCTGAATCCGCCGTCATAGGCGAGGGCGTAGCTGTCGTTGTCGAGTCCGCTGCCCAGGTGGTTCCAGCTCGACCCGTCCCAGAACGCAATCCGCAGGGGCATGTTCGGCGCCGTGGTGACCGGGTAGAAGAAACCTGCGGCGTAGAGGTTGCCGGCGCCGTCGAAGGCCAGGTCCATCACATCGCCGTTGAGACCTTCGCCGAGGGCGGTCCAGCTCGACCCGTCCCACATGGCGACGTGATCGCCGTTGGGGTCGCCGCCGGCGTCGTTGAACACACCGCCGGCGTAGATTCTGCCCAGCTCGTCGATCGCGATGGCGTGGACGTAGCTCGGGAGGGCGCTGCCGGGGCCGCCGATGGATGTCCAGGCGGCGCCGTCCCACTTGGCGATGTACTCGGCATCCGGATCGCCGCCGGCCTCGATGAACTCGCCCCCGGCATAGAGCACCCCCGATCCGTCGACTGCGAGCTCGAACACGTAGCTGTCGGGTCCGCCGCCGGGCCCATCGGCGGCGCTCCAAGAGGCGCCGTCCCAGATCGCGACGTAATTTGCGCCCGTGACTCCTGCGGCCTCCCAGAAATCACCACCGACATAGAGCCGGCCGTCGTCGCCCCACGTCATCGCGCGGACGGTCGATTCGAACGGGTTGCCCGGTCCTCCGAGAGCGGACCACGCGGCGCCGTCCCAGTAGGCAAAGTAGTCGGCGTCGGCGATGCCCGCGGCATCGGTGAACTCGCCGCCGACGGCGACGTGGCCGGCGTCGCTCACCGCGACGGCGAGAACATCGCTGTCAAATGCCGGCATCGGATCGCCCACCTGATCCCAGCTCGATCCGTCCCAGACCGCGAGCCGGTCAGCGTTGTCGTCGCCACCGGCATCGTTGAAACCACCGCCGGCATAGAGCTTGCCATCGGGACCGATGTCGAGGGCGTAGACATCGCCGTCGAGGCCGCCGCGAGTCGGAACGGCGAGATTGGTCATGGCCATCCATCGATTCCCGTCCCAAACGGCGGCGTAGTTGGTGTGGGAGTAGTTGCCGGCGTGGGTGAAATTCCCGACGGCCACGATGTCGCCATCGCCGGTGAGGGCGAGGCTCGAGACCCTGTTGTTCAGCCCGCTGTGGCCGGCGCCGGGTGCGGTCCAGGCGGTCCCCGTCCATCGGGCCATGTAGTCGGCGTCGTCGTCGCCGCCGGCGTTGACGAAGTTGCCGCCGATGAAGAGGTCGTCGTTGTCGTCGATGAGGATGCAGTACACGGTCTGGTTGTCGATCCCGCTGCCGGGGCCGCCGACGGACCACCATGACGGGCTGCGCCAGACGGCGATGCGGTCGGCCTCGGCAACGCCGCCGGCGTCGGTGAATCTGCCGCCGACGTAGAGATCGTTATTGTCGTCGAAGACCAAGTCGTACACCGTGTCGTTGAGCCCGCCACCGATGGCCGACCAGCCGCTGCCGTTCCAGCCGGCGATGTAATCGGCGGCAGCGTTGCCACCGGCATCGGTGAAGGAGCCGCCGACGACAACAACGCCGCCGGTCGAGACGGCGACAGTGTACGCGACTCCCTCGAGGCCGCTCCCGGGACCGCCCATGGAAGACCAGCTCGACCCGTTCCAGACCGCGACGCGATCCGCGTCTGGATCACCACCGGCATCCAAAAAATTCCCAACGGCGTAGAGGTTGCCGGTTGCGTCGAACGCCAGATCTCGGACGAGGGCGTTGAGGTCGCTGCCCAGGCCACCGAGGGATGACCAGCCCGATCCGTTCCAAATGGCGATATGGTCGGCATGGCGGTCATTGCCGGCGTTCTCAAAATTTCCGCCGGCGACGAGATGGCCGCCGGGGCTGATGGCCAGGGCGTAGACGGTGCCGTTGAGTCCTTCCCTCAGATAGTCCCACGAACCGCCGGACCACACCGCGGCGTATCGGACGATCAGCTGATCGGCGGTCTCGAAGCCGCCGCCGACATAGATGTCTCCGTGGCTGTCGACGACCACCGCGGACGCAGAGTTGTTGAGCCCCTTGAGGTAGAACTCGTCAGCCCAGAGCTCGTCTCCCGGGTCGGCCGAGGATGCGGTTGCGGTCACGATGATGACGACTGTCAGCAGCAGGCGCGCGATGTTGATGGTCATGAGCTTGGTCTCCCTCCGACGGTCGGTGTTTCGATCAGGGGAATAGCAATCTCGGTGCCAGTTCATATGTGGTGATGTGGGCCGGGTAATTTTTGCACAAGTTACCTCATTTTCAATGGTTTGAGGCGAGATTTCATGCTCCGGGCGACGACCCGGCGATTCTCACATTTGAGATTCTCCGCCGTCGGACCTCGCTGTGAATCGAGCGAAGTTGAAGAAATGGAGTGTTTTCTGGTGTTTCTCTTGATCGAGACGGGCTTTCTCGGGTCAGAGAACTCGGAGCACGGATGCGGACGACAACTTTGAAACCAAGGCCGAATTGAGACCGAGTTTAATTTTGTTGCAAATTTTTTGCTCATGATATAGATTTGCATGTAGCACGATCGAGAAAGGCGACAACAACGCCGTGGATGATTCCTCGAAGCGCGACCGGGTTCAACGGTATCGGCAGGTGTGCAGGGAGCTGGGCGAGCGGTGCACGGCGCAGCGGCTGGTGATTCTCGAGGCGGTTCTCGAGCTTGACAATCACCCGACCGCGGACGATGTTTTCACTGCTGTCAGCACACGGCTCCCGACGGTGGCCAAGCCGACGGTCTACCGCACGCTCGAGCACCTGGCCCGGGTGGGTGTCATTACCAAGGCCTGCCACCCCGGGAACGTCGCCAGGTACGACTCCCGAGTCGACCTGCACCACCACCTGGTCTGCCTCCACTGCAACCAGTTTGTCGACTTCGAAAACGAGACGCTCGATGGTCTCGCGATCCCGGATACCTCGGACATGGGGTTCGAGGTGACGGATTTCCGCGTTCAGCTCCGCGGCATCTGCCGAAGCTGTCAAGCACGAGCGAGAGAGGGGGGTTCGAAATGAAGAGAACGTTACTCATGGTACTTGCCGGGGCGGCCGTCTTCGCGGCGGCGCTGGCGGTTGCCGGCGGTGGCGTCGGGGCGGAGGTTCCGCTCGGGCTGCCGCCGGTGCCGATCCCCGACGACAACCCGCAGACGCCGGCCAAGATCGCGTTGGGCGACAAGCTCTACAACGAGCTGCGGTTCAGCACCGACGGCCAGGTCGGCTGTGTCACCTGCCACGATCCGGCCAAGGCGTTCACCGACTCGCCGCTGAAGGTCTCCGAGGGGATCGAGAAGAAGACCGGGACGCGGAACGCACCGACGGTGGTCAACTCGGCCTACTTCTCGACCCAGTTCTGGGACGGACGGTCGCCGGATCTCGAAGACCAGGCGCTGCATCCCTTCATCAACCCGGTGGAGCACGGCCTGGCGAGCCACGAGCCGATCCTCGACATCGTCCGCACGGATCCGGAGTACGCCACGGCCTTCAACGAGGTCTTCGGCGTGACCGGTGAGGACATCACCATGCGCGAGGTGACCCTGGCGATCGCTGCCTTCGAGCGCACCATCATCTCCGGCAACTCGCCGTTCGACCACTGGTTCTTCGCCGGCGACGACGACGCGCTGACCGAGCAGCAGAAGCGGGGCTACGACCTCTTCGTCAACGAGGGGCGCTGCGTCTCCTGCCACGTGATCGAGCAGACCCAGGCGCTATTCACCGACAACCGCTTCCACAACATCGGCGTCGGCATCAACGACATCCAGGACGACGTGCCCGAGCTGGTGGCGAGCTTCCTCGAGGCTGATCTCACCCTGTCCGAGGTCGACGTCGAGGTCCTCACCGATCCGCGAACCTCCGAAATCGGCCGCTTTGCGATCACCCATGGATTCGACGACCTCGGCTCGTTCAAGACGCCGACGCTGCGCAACATCGCTCTGACGGCCCCCTACATGCACGACGGCAGCATCGAGACCCTCGAGGAGGTCGTCATTCACTACCTCAACGGCGGGGTCACCGAGGCGGGCGATCCGGTCAACGACTTCTTGTCGGGCGGCATCCGACCGCTCAACATCGAGATGGAGGATGTCGAGGACTTGGTGGCGTTCATGGAGGCCCTCACCAGCCCTGAGATCGCGGCCCAGCTCGAAGCGGCCGAGAGCGAGTAGGGAGGCAACCATGAAGAGAAACCAACTCAACCGTCGCGACTTCCTCAAGGGGGCGGCGTCGGCGGCAGCGGTCAGCACGCTTCCATTGAGCACCGTCGAGCTCGCCTTCGCCGACGCGTCGAAGAACTTCAGCTTCGCGTACATCTCCGACTCGCACATCCAACACATCGGCGGCACCCGTTTCGTCAACAACTGGGACCGCGGGCTGATCCGTGCCGTGGCCGAGACGAACATGCTGCAGCCGAAGCCCGATTTCGTCATGTTCGGCGGCGATCTCGCCCAGCTCGGAACCAAACCGGAGCTCGACCACGGCGCCGAAATGCTTGCCAAGCTGAACTCCAAGACCTACTGTCTGCTCGGCGAGCACGACTACTACCTCGATCTCGGCGAGTACTGGTCCGAGCTGTATGGCCCGCACTGGTACAGCTTCGACCACAAGGGCGTTCACTTCGTCGTCCTCAACAGCATCCTGACCTACGACGAGTGGACCTTCGAGCGCTGGCCGACGGCCGAGGAGCGGATGCTCACGATGGCCGGGCTCGACAACCCCAACGGCTCGCCCTTCATGGTCGGCGAGCAACAACGCGGCTGGCTCGCCAAAGACCTCGAGGGGGTCTCCAAGGGCACCCCGGTGGTTGTCTTCTCGCACTCGCCGATCCAGAAGATCTTCAAGAACTGGAACTTCTGGACCGAGGACGCCGAGCAGGTGCAGGCGTTGCTGCAGCCCTTCGACGACGTCACCGTCATCTACGGCCACGTCCACCAGATCCAATACAACCAGATCGGCAACATCAGCTTCCACGCGGTGATGGCAACCGCCTGGCCGTGGCCGTACCCGGAGAGCTATGTCCAGGCCGAGAGCCACCTGCCGAAGCTGACGATTCCGATGAACCGCGCCGATCCCTTCCACGAGCGCGACGCCACCGGCTGGCAGTTCATCGACATGAATACCGGGCGCGTGGCCATGAGCTACAACCTCAACAACAACACCAACCGGACGGTGGCCTACAACCCCGACACCGGGCGCCCCGAGGACACCGAGTTCCAGAGCCCGGAGTCTCGGATTTCGCCGCAGATCCACTACTAGGAGGAGCCATGAGCAAGAAAAACGTCGTCGCCGCGTGCGCCGTAGTCGGGCTCGCGCTGGGCCTGGTCGGTTACGGCTTGCACGCCGATGAGTTCACGGCCGAGGACGTCGAGCGCTGGCAGGGCGAGTTCATGTCGGTGGTTCAGGACGGCCAAGCGCTCTGGGGGAGCCCCGATCTGGGGACCAACGGCGTCGCCTGCGGTCAGTGCCACCCCAACGCCGCCAACACCCACCCCGAGACCTACCCGAAGTTCCAGAAACAGCTCGGGCGGGTCGTGGCCTTCAGCGAGATGATCAACTGGTGCCTGATCAACCCCCTCGAGGGTGAGAGGCTCGCGCTGGACGATCCGAAGATGATCGCCCTCCAGGCCTACGCCACCTACGAGAGGCGGGGTGTGCCCTTGGAGCCCGGCAAGCACTGATATCCGGCGGATCACAACAAAGGCGGGCGCCTCGTCGGCGCCCGCCGTTGATTGACGTTTTCTCGGAGGGCGGACCTACGGTGCCTCGCCGTCCGCGTCCTCGTTCCCGAAGGACTGAAGAGCCAGGTACTTTTCGCCGAAGCGCTGCACGTGGTCGGACTGGCGGTCGAAGGCGTCCCAGTGGCCCTCCTCGGCGGCGACCAGGTCCTCGAAGAGCTTCTTGGTTCCCGAGTCGGCGTTCTGGGCGCACTCCATGGCGAACCGGTTGTACATCTGAATCGCGTCCTGCTCGAGCTGGTGCGCCATTTTCAACATGGCCTCGGCGTCGTGGATCTTCTCGACCTCGCGGCCGGCCACCATCTCGACCTCGCCGCCGAGAAAGAGGATGCGCTCGGCGATCATCTCGGCGTGTTGCATTTCCTCGATGGCGGTCATCTTGAGCAGGCCGGCCAACGGGGCGTAGCCCAGGTCGTCGAGGCGGAAGTGGAAGTACATGTACTGGTGGATGGCGGCGATCTCATCGGCGATGGCGGTGTTCAACAGTTCGATGCTTTTTTCGTACACGGAAGGCTCCTTTCGCAGATCGCCCCAAGTCTACTCGGTGCCGGCGTCTGGGTGAAGCCGTGTCGCGAAGAGAGCTCGTCGGCCCCGAATTCGGGATCCGTGCCCACGATGCGGTCACCGTCCGAAGTTGGACCTCGGATCGGCGACTGCGGTTCGTGGTCGTGCGGCCGGCTTGGTGGCGCCGCGGACGACGGCCGGGCTCACTCCACCGTCAGGCTTTGCAGCTCGACCGGAATGATGGAGTCGCCGATGCGGACGTAACCCAGGTACCAGCCGGGGTAGGTGACCGAGCTGTCGGAGCCCATGTCGAAGCGGACCTGAATATTTTGGCCCATGTAGGCGGACAGGTCGAAGCACTGCTGCACCCAGTCCTGAGACGGGCCGGTGAAGCCATTTCCCGTCCAGCCGGGCTGGTTGTCGACACAGTAGGCGTAGTAGCTGGTGCTCGAGCTGATGGTGGCGTCGTACGGCACCGTGGGTTGAAGGACGGTGTCGTTGACCTTGACGTTGACGCCGTCGAAGTTGGTCTCCGTCTCGACGTAGCTCAAGATCTCCATGTAGTTGCTGGTGGGGGTGACGGTGAAGACCGGGGAAAGCAAGCCTTCGCCCGCGTTCGTGGGGTAGTTCCCGTCGAGCACGGTGCCCCAAACGGTGCCGGGTGCGCCTGCGACGGTGGTCGGCCCCCAGGCCCAGACCGGCTCGCCGCCGGTGAGGTCGCAGGTCGTGGTGGTGAAGCCCTGGTCCGAGACCGCGAAGTCCCAGTCGTGGGTCACTGAAATCAGGTCGCACGATACCCGCGACAGCGGCGCCTTTGGCGCCTGCGGCGGTTTGTCCTGGGCGACGACGGCGCCCACGATGACCAACAACGAGACGACAAGCATTGCCTTTTTCATTCTCTTCGCTTCCTTTCTGCGACAACGGCCGATTCAGGATTCTCCCGACAAGTGTATCACTTTGGTTTCCATGTGGTTATCCCCGAGGAAATGAGACGGCTGTCGCTGGTGAGGGAGCACTCGACGAGAACGACATGCGCGGGTAAGCTCAGAAGAGGTTCGGGGCCAGTGCAACCATCAATCCTCCTGCGTCGGGTCGTGGTCGGGAGCCTCTTCGCGACCGTGTTCGTTCCCCTCGTGGTGTCGAACTCCCTGGTCTTCCCCTACATGTCGGCCAAGGGGCACCTCTTCCGGTTGCTGGTGGAGGTGGCGGTGGCCGGGTGGGCGATGCTGGCGGTCACAGACCCCTCACAACGGCCGCGGTCGAGCCCGATCTTCTGGGCCTTGGCGGCTTTCGTGCTCTGCCTGGGCCTGGCCGATGTTTCGGGTATCCGTCCCTGGGCGAGCCTGCTCGGCGATCTCGAGCGCATGGAGGGGTGGAACACCCACGTTCACCTGTTGGCCTACTTCGTGGTGCTGCCGGTCGGGTTGGCCGGAGGTGGTCTCTGGCGCCGTTTCTGGCGGCTTTCCCTGGCCGTCAGCCTGGTGGTCACGGTGGTTGCCCTGGCGCAGCTCGCCGGAGCCGTGCCCATGAACTCCCCGAGCGGAAGGATCGACGGCACCCTGGGGAATCCGAGCTTCCTGGCGGCGTACCTGGCCTTCCACATCTGGCTCGCCGCCTTCCTCGCCCTCGATCAGCGGACGTCGAACCGAGCGCGGCTGTTCCTGGTCGCGATCTTGCTGGTCGAGGGCGCGGCGTTGTACTTCACTGCGACCCGGAGCGCGATGCTCGGCGTCATGGCAGGTACCCTGGTGGCGGTGCTCCTGATGCTCTGCTGCGAACGGGAGCGGACGCAGGTGCGGCGGATGGCTGCGGTAGTTGCGGTGGGCGGGCTGATACTGGTGGCCGGCTTCGTGCTCCTGCGGGGGCATCCGTTCGTCTCGAACAGCCCGGTTCTCGGGCGCTTCGCCGCCATCTCTCCCACCGAGCTCACGTCACAGTCGCGCCTCCTGGCCTGGGGCGCGGCGCTGGACGGCGCCGCCGAACGACCATGGCTCGGTTGGGGCCAGGGCAACTTCTCCGTCGTCTACGCCCGCCACTACGATCCCCGCCTCTACACTCAGGATCCGTTCTTCGACCGGGTCCACAATGCCTTCCTGGAGTGGCTGGTGGCCGGTGGCGTTGTCGGGCTGTTGGCCTTCTGCTCGGTTGTTGCGGCTTTCGTGGTCGTGGTGTGGCGCGGCGGGACCTTCAACGCGGTGGAGCGCAGCCTGCTCACCGGGTTGGCCGGCGGCTACGCGGTTCACGCGTCGTTCCTTTTCGACACCCTCACCAGCTTCATGCTGGCCATCGCCGTGCTGGCCTGGGTCCACTTTCGGGTGACGGCAGATCGGCCGATGGCGGGCGTCGACGGTCCGCGGAGCCGCCGTGGGTGGGCGGCGGTCGCGTTGGCGGTGGTTGCGGCGGCCACCGTCGGCGCGGTGGTCACGTGGCGTACGGTGGCGTCTGAGCGCGCGCTGCTCAGAGCCGTCCGGCCGGATCCGAGTGGTCTGGGCGGTACCCTGGCGTCGTTCCAGGCCGCTCTTCGTCACCGAACGCCGGCGACGTCCAAGGTGCGCCAGCGGCTGTTGACCACGGCGGTCGAGATCGGACGGTCCCGCCCCGACGACGTCGAGACGCTGGCCCGGCTCACCTCCCTCGGGCGCCTGGAGATCGCCCGGCAGATCGAGGCTTGCCCGCTGGACGTGCGCTCACAGGTGGCGCTGGCCTCGTTTCTGAGACGGTTCTCGGCAACCGACGAGGCGAGAGCCCTGCTCGACCGGGCGCACGGCCTGGCTCCGCGAATGCAGCACATCCTGTTCGAGATGGGGATTCTCGAGCTTGGACGGGGCAGGTTCGAGGAGGCTTTGGAGATCCTCCGCTCGGCCTACGAGCTCGCGCCGGAGTGGACCGAGGCGCGGAACCGCTACGCCGCCGCCGCCATCATGGCGGATCGGCGGCAGTTGGCGGAGGAGCTGCTGGTGCCGGATGAAGGCACCATCGCCCTGGGCGACGAGTGGCTCATTGCGGCGTTCCGGGCGTCGGGCGACCTGCCGAATCTGGTGGCGGCGCTCGAGGCCCGGCTCCGGATCATCCCGCCCGAAGGCCGCGAGGCCTCCCGACTGCGGCGGGAGCTGGCGGGAGCGCGACGGGCTCTCGCCGACCAGGGCGTTCCACCCATGCCGGGGTGAGGCGGCGATCGAGGAAGCGATCGTGACCCCTCCGGTTCGACCGCGAGCGATGTAGTTGCGGGACGGACGCGTTTCAGAGTTGTGAAAGTGGACGTCGCGACCGAACCACGGGGCTTCGCATCCGTTCTTCCCCGGGAACGTCGTCCACAAAGGAGTCACCGTATGACGTCGGAAACCATCGATCGCCGCGTTTTTTTGACCGGTACTGCAGCGCTGTGCGGGTGCTGCCTCTGCTCGTCGCTGGCGACATTCGCCGGCGAGGGAGCACGCGCCGACGTGAAGATCGACCTCGCCAAGCTCAACTTCTGCGGCTACCAGTGCCCCGACGACTGTCAGTTCCTCGAGGGTACGCTCAAGGGTGATGTCGAGCTCAAAAAGGAAGCCTGGAAGCTCTGGAAGATCGAGGAGCGCTTCGGCGTCGCGTTCGATCCCGAACAGGCCATCTGCTACGGCTGCAAGTCGATGGACAAGCCGAAGGGAATCGTTGTCGCCCGCTGCACGGTGCGCGACTGCGCCATCGAGAAGGGCAAGGAGTGCTGCATCGACTGCGACGAGCTCGTCGAATGCGACAAGGACCTCTGGCGGCGCTTTCCCGACTTCAAAAAGAAGGTCGTTGCGGCGCAGGTGAAGTACCGGCAGCAGGCCTGATCGGGAGCCCTGCTCCGGCCGAGCCCTTTCCGAGTAGCCGTTGGCGTCGACGAGAATGTCCCGATTCTCGAGGATGGTGCCGGCGGCTCCGAAAACGGCGAGAGTGGCCTGGTGAGAAGGCGTGTGATACTATTCGATGTATTATTTGCATCATTATTGATGTCGAAATAGGGGTGAAATCAGATGCCTTCCGCCCGAACGACCATCGCACTGCCAGAGGAGCTGCTCCGCGGTGTTGACGCCGTCGTCAGAGCGGGAAGCGCCTCGACGAGGAACGAGTTTTTCGCGGTCGCGGTGCGCCGCGAGCTCGAGCGGATTCGCCGTGAGGCCGTGGATCGCGAGTTCGAGGCCATGGCGGACGATCCCGTGTATCAGCGGGAGGCCGTCGAGGTTTCGGAGGAGTATGCCCTTCCCGACTGGCACGCACTGAGGGTCGCGGAGGATGATTCGTGAATCGCGGCGACGTCTACCTGGCTGATCTCAACCCCACGAAGGGCTCCGAGCAATCGGGCTTTCGGCCGGTCATCATCGTCAGCAGGGATGCGATCAACCGATCGAGCCCGGTGGTGGTGGTCGTGCCGTGCACTTCGTGGACCCGGGAACGGAGAATCTATCCGAGCCAGGTCGTGGTTCGAACGCCGGAAGGCGGGTTGAGAGGGGACTCGATCGCCCTTGGAGAGCAGGTGCGGGCGATCACCCGCGATCGTCTCTCGGAAAGGTGGGGCCGTCTCGATGCGGCGACCATCAGGCGGATCGATCGGGCGCTCCTGATCGCACTCGACCTGCCCGGTCAGTTCGATTGACGGCTCGAGCCTCTTGCAGAATTCGGCACATCGACCGAGTGATGGCCTTACCGGGACGAGATCACGCCGGTGAGGCCGCCGGCACTACAAAGTACTGAGCTCCCTTGTAGCGCCGGCGCCCCCGCCGGCGATCTGCCTTTGAGCTTGATCTTCCCTGGAATCCGGTACTTCTGCAAGAGGCGGGGTTGCTCATCGCAGCCCTCGCAGGTAGACCACCGTCGTCGCCCAGTTGGTGAGCACGACCACCACCGCGAAAAGCATGGCGCCGACGCCCATGAGAGCGATGCCGGAAAGGATGTTGCCGATGACGCAGCCGCCGGCGATAGCGGCGCCGGCCCCAACCAGGAAGCCGCCGAGCATGGCGGTCAGGACCTCCTCCGGAGGTTTGGGCAGCAGCCGCGTCTGGCCGGAGAGGCGGGCCGAGAGGTGGGAGCCGCCGACCACGCCGCCGACCAGCAGCACCAGCCACCAAACGATCTTCTTCGCCGGTTTCGGCGGCGCTGGCTCGGCCGCGGACGGTTTCGCGGTGGTCGACGGAGGCGCCGTCACATGGCGGACGGGGGCGTCGGTGACGAGCACCGCCGTCTGGAGGACGCCGCCGGTAACGCCCAGCGGGTAGTTGCGGCCGCTGGCGGCGGATGAGAGATAGGCGGGGAGGGCGAGCAGACCGATGGCGATGCCGGCCTGCCAGGGTTTCCACGAGTGGCTCAGCAGCGAGGGAGCCGGCTCGGGATCGTGAGCGACGGCGGGCTCGGACCGACGCCGCGTCACCACCAGGGCGGCGATGGTGGCGCCGGCGATGAGCAGGGCGAGCAATCCGAAGGGCAGACCGGTGAGGGTTGAGAGGGTCACCGGGCCGCTGTCGGCCGCAGTGATCCGGATTCCCTTGAGTCCCTTGGTCCAGGTCGCCAGGGGTCCGTAGGTGACCAGACCGATGCCGAAGGGCATGGAGAGCAGCGCGGCGATGGAGTTCAGGTTGCCGGCACCGGCCTTGAAGAGGCAGCCGCTGACGCAGCCGCCGGCAAGCACCATGCCGATCCCGAAGACGACACCGCCGACGATGACACCGGCCCACATGAACGGCTTGGGGTTGAGCTGGATCCACCCGAGAAGGTGACCGGCGGCGATGCCGAGCATCGAGACCACGATGGCCGCCCACAATCCCCGGACTTTGCTCCAGTCGTGAGAAAGCACGACCTGGGAGAACGCCGACGAGCCGCAGAGGTCGCCCTTGTGCAGGAAGAAACCGAAGAGGACGCCGATGGGGATGGCGGTGAGTACCCAGCGGCCCGAGAGCCAGGCGGCGGCGGCGATGGCGGTGAGAACGACGATCGTTCCCGTCGCGAGGGCGGCAGCGTGCTTGGAGCCCATGACGGCGCCCTACGCCAGCATCGCCTTGATTTCGTCGACGGACGGCAGGGCGCCGCCGTGGACCTTGAGCTCGCCGTCGACGACGAGGCCTGGAGTCATCATCACGCCGTAGGTGGGGAACTGCGTGATGTCGGTGATCTTCTCGAGCTCGAAGTCGATACCGAGTTGGGTTGCCGCCATCTTGGTGAGATTGGCCAGGCTCTCGCAGCGCGGGCAGCCGGGTCCGAGGACGATGAGCTTTTTCATGACACTCTCTCCTATGCGATGAAGGTTCCGTAGATGAGGCCGGTGAGGGTGGCCATGACCACCACCAGCCCGATGTAGACCGAGGTCTTCTTCCAGCCGATGACGCTGGCGATGACGATCATGTTGGGCAGGGAGAGGGCGGGTCCGGCGAGCAGCAGGGCGAGCGAAGGTCCTGGACCCATTCCGGCGCCGATGAGTCCCTGCAGGATGGGCACCTCGGTGAGCGTGGCGAAGTACATCAGGGCGCCGGCGAGGGAGGCGAAAAAGGTGGCGGCGAAGCCATTGCCGCCGACGGCGGTCTCCACCCAACCCGGTGGAATGAGGCCCTCATGGCCGGGTCGGCCGAGCAGCAGCCCGGCGATGAGCACGCCGCCGAGAAGCAGCGGCAGGATCTGCTTGGCGTAGCCCCAGCTCGCAGCGAACCACTGGCCGAGCTCGCCCTGATCCCGCGCAATGACGACGGCCAGACCGAGAACGCCGGCGGTGAAGGCGAGCTCGGGGTATTGCGGCAGTGCCAGGACGAGGCCGATGGAGGGGATCGCGGCGGCCATCGCTTTCCACGCCGCGAGCCCGAACCACCGCACCAGGATGAGGCCGAGGGCGACGGCGCCCACCGACGTCAGCCACCACTTGGCCTGCCAGATGGCGAACCAGATGCCCGTCGGCTCCTCGGGCCGCGCCCAGTTGGCGAAGACCAGGATGGCCACCTGAGCGGCGAAGAAGGCGGCGGTCTGACCGAGGGGGCGAATGTCGTCCGGCTCGGGGAGGGCCATGGCCGCCGCCTCGCGATCCTGCTCGGACCGTTTGAAGATCACGGCCATGAGGACGCCGACGACGACGGCGAAGATCACGGCGCCGATGGCGCGCGCGGCCCCGAGCTTGGCGCCGAGGACGCTGGAGGTGAGGATGACGGCGAGAACATTGATCGCCGGTCCGGAGTAGAGAAAGGCGGAGGCTGGGCCGAGGCCGGCGCCCATGGTGTGGATGCCGGCAAACAGCGGCAACACGGTGCACGAGCACACCGCGAGGATGGATCCGCTCACCGAGGCGACGCCGTAAGCGACGATCTTCGGGGCTTTCGGACCGAGGTATTTCATGACCGCGGCCTGGCTGACGAAGCTGGCGATGGCGCCGGCGATGAAGAAGGCGGGCACCAGGCAGAGGAGCACGTGCTCGCGGGCGTACCACTTGGTCAGCGCCAGAGCTTCGGTGACCGCACCGTCGAAGCGGGGCCAACCCACCGGCAGCCAGAAGAAGACAGCGAATGCCGCCACCATCCAGGCCAGGGTCTTCCACTCGCTCTTCCAGTCGATCATCCATCGCCTCCCGCGCGGTTGACAGGAATACCATATGTTGTTATAAATCGCAATGTCACGATATGAAGATGTCAAATCTCGAAGCTGCTGTCGATCGCACCCGCGCCCTCGGCCACCCGGCCCGACTGCGGGCGCTGGCCATGTTGAGGACGGGCGAGCTCTGCGTCTGCCAGATCACCGAGGTGCTCGGATTGGCCCAGTCCACCGTTTCCACCCACCTGCGGGAGCTCAAGCGGGCGCGCCTGATCACCGAGCGCAAGGACGGTCGGTGGGTCTACTTCGGCCTGTCGAGCGACCCCGACGCGCGCATCTGGATCGATGTCGCGCTGACGAGCCTCGAGGGCGACGCTCAGCTCGAGTCCGATGATCTTCTGGTTGAAGATTTGCGGCGACTTCCCGTTGCCGACCTGTGCAAGCTGGGCTACGCCGAAGCCAAGGCCAAGGCCCGCCAGAGACGTTGAGTCGGAAACCAAGAGGAAGCCGAGGAATCGCCGATGCATCCACGTGCAGGTGTCGTCAAGAAGCTCTCACTCCTCGATCGCTATCTCACGGTCTGGATCTTCGTGGCCATGGCGGCCGGGGTGGTCTGGGGCTGGCTCCAGCCGGGGGTCGCTGGTTTCTGGAACCGGTTCTCGGTGGGGACGACCAACATCCCCATCGCCATCGGCCTGATCCTCATGATGTATCCGCCGCTGGCGAAAGTTCGGTACGAGGAGATGGGCCGCGTCTTCCGCGACGTCCGGGTCCTCGGTCTGTCTCTGGTCCAGAACTGGATCGTCGGGCCGGTGCTCATGTTCGGGCTGGCCATCGCCTTCCTCGCCGACATGCCGGAGTACATGGTGGGCCTGATCCTCATCGGCCTCGCCCGTTGCATCGCCATGGTCATCGTCTGGAACGAGCTGGCCGGCGGTGACACCGAGTACTGCGCCGGCCTCGTCGCCTTCAACTCCGTCTTCCAGGTGCTCTTCTTCTCGCTCTACGCGTGGCTGTTCATCACTGTTCTGCCGCCGCTCTTCGGCATGACGGGCGTCGAGGTCAGCATCACCATCGGCCAGATCGCCGAGAGTGTCTTCATCTACCTCGGCATCCCGTTCCTCGCCGGGATCACCACCCGCTTCACCCTCATCTCGGTCAAGAGTACGCAGTGGTACCACGAGGTCTTCATCCCGAAGATCAGTCCAATCACCCTTGTTGCCCTGCTCTTCACCATCGTCGTCATGTTTTCCCTCAAGGGCGAGGTCATCGTCCGGCTGCCCTTCGACGTGGTCCGGATCGCGATCCCGTTGTTGATCTACTTCGTCGTGATGTTCCTGGTCTCGTTTTTCATGTCGAAGAAGGTGGGCGCCGACTATCCGCGATCGGCGACGCTGAGCTTCACCGCAGCCTCGAACAACTTCGAGCTGGCCATCGCCGTCGCCATCGCCACCTTCGGCATCGACCACGGCGCCGCCTTCGCCGCGGTCATCGGCCCACTGGTCGAGGTGCCGGTGCTCATCGGATTGGTCAACGTTTCGTTGTTCTTCCGGCGGCGATTCTTCGCGACGCCGTAACGGCGTTTGGTTCGAAGCCGCGGCCACCGCGACACCAGCGGCAATCGACGAGCGGCGCCCATCGGACCGCCGAGCTCCAGCTCGGCATTTCGCCGGTCCGGAATCCTTCAACGTCGAACTGGAGCTCGACGCGATCACGAGACCGGGCTGCCGCCCGCGCTAAGATCGGGCATGGCATTCATCAGCATCTTCAATGACGTGATCGGTCCGGTGATGCGTGGGCCGTCGAGCTCGCACACCGCGGGGGCGCACCGCATCGGTCTGGTTGTCCGCGACCTGCTCGGCGCCGAGCCGCGGGATGTCCGCGTCACCTTCGACCCAAAGGGTTCCATGGCTCCGACGTGGGAATCGTTGGGTGTCGATCTGGCTCTCGCAGCCGGCCTCATGGGCTGGACCATGCTCGATGAGAAGTATGTCTCGTCCGTCGAACGAATGCGGGCGGCCGGTAGCGCGATCGACGTCGACATTGCACCCCTCGAGGAGACGGACCATCCCAACGGGATGCTCGTCGAGATCCTCCCTCGAGAAGGCGAGCGACTTCGGGTCATCGCGGAGGCGGTCGGCGGTGGAGGGATTCGCATCACATCGGTCAACGGCCGGCCGGTTGAGATCGACGGGAAATCCCGGGTCGAGCTCGTTGAGGACGGTTTGCCCACCAGGAAGGTTCGCCCCGTGTTCTTTGTTCGGCGGGCCGAAGCGGTGTTCGAGAGCGGAAAGGAGATGGTCGCGGTCTCGGAGGCTCGGGGTCTGTCTCTGGGCGAGGCGGCGCTGGCGTACGAGGCCGAGCTTCTCGGGTTCACCGAGGTCGAGGTCGTCGACGAGATGCTCCGCCGCCTCGAGGTCATGGAGCGATCGGCGGCGGCGGGACTCGACGACGGCCGGTCGGACATGCTGCTCCTCGAGCCCACCGCGTTGAAGATTCTCACCGCCGAGGAATCAGGAGCGGTGGCGGTCGGCGGCATCCACACCCGCGCCGCGGCGCGGGCCATGGCGGTGATGCACCACTGCAACAGCCGAGGCGTGGTCTGCGCTGCGCCCACCGGTGGTTCGGCGGGAGTGGTGCCCGGCGTGATCCTGAGCCTCGCCGAGGAGATGGGTCTGCCGCGCCGTCGGGCGGTGCTCGCCCTGTTCGCGGCGGGGGCGGTGGGACTCATCGTGGCGAGACGAGCCACCTTTGCGGCCGAGATCGCCGGCTGCCAGGTGGAGATCGGAGTGGCGGGGGCCATGGCCGCAGCGGCGGTGGTCGAGGCGGCGGGCGGCGGCCCGCGGCAGGCTGCAGATGCGGCGGCGGTGTCACTTCAGAACACGCTGGGCTCGCCCTGCGACCCGGTGGCGGGAGCCTGCGAGGTTCCCTGTCACACCCGGAACGCGGTGGCGGCGTCGAGCGCCTTCACCTGCGCGGACCTCGTGCTCGGCGGGTACGTCAATCCGATTCCCCTCGATGAAGCCATCGATGTCTCCTACGAGGTCGGGAAGGCGCTTCCGGCCGAGCTGCGCTGCACCGCCCGGGGCGGCTGCGCGGTCGCGCCGTCGGCCCTGGCTCTCAGGCCCCGACGATAGGATCGGCTGCTCGAGACAGGTCTATGTCTCGAGGTGGTAGTCCCAGGCGCAGAAGTCGTCGCCGGCGAGGATCGAGTGAGTGATCGTACAGCGGTTGAGCTCGACACCGAGAATCGGCTCCCAGAACTGGCGCGCCCAACCCGCTGCGCGATAGCAGAAGACCGGATCGATCTTCGGGTCGGAGGCCTCGCGGACCAGGGCGCAGAAGCAGTAGGCCTTCCGCTTCTCGGTGTGGGTCGTCGCGGCGTGGTAGGCCTTCCCGTTCCGCGGCACCTTGCTGACGTGCAGCGTCTTTCCGTCGAAGCTCGGCGGGTCGACGAAGCCTCCCGTCGGAGTGGTTGCCAGCTGCGCCTCCTGGGCCTCGAAAACGGTCGTGACGTCGCCCGTCGCCTCGTACATGGCCTTGTACTCCGCGATGTCCTCTTCGGGGCGGACGAGCGCGACCCGGGAGAGAATGTCGTACTGCTGGTCGATGGTGGCGACCCGATGGAGACGTCCGATGGACCGACCGACCCACTCACACCTGGGGTCCACCGGTGTGTGTGGCGTCAACCGGTCGCCGCCCGTCCAGACGGCGGCGGCGGGCTTCTCGCCGAGGACCCGGACGAGCTGATTCCGGTACACGCCGGGCCAGTCCAGGTACGACGCCATGACCTGGACGTGCAGACCATCCTCCATCCAGGGTGTGCCCCGGTGGTAGACCTCCACGAGCTCGAGCTCCGGCGACAGGCCCTTGGAGCTCATGTACTGGTAGACCCCGCCGGTGGCCGTTCTCCGTCCCGCGGCGGATCCCTCGTGCAGGGCGGAGAAGAAGTGCATCCCCCGCAGGGTGTGGGTGGTGATCTCGCCGTGGTCGACAGCCTCGCGGACGGGAAAGCCGATCTCGGCATCGTAGCCGTCCACCGGAGTGTCGAACCGGAAGATCAGCGTCGGAGGGCCGTCGATCCGTTTGCCGCACGCCTTCTTCAGAGCCCGAAGGCTGGGCTCGAGCTCAGCCCGTTTGGTGATCGGTTTTCTGATGCCGGCGAAGAGGGTGGGCTCCCGCACCACCGATTCGACGCCCCCCGGCGCCTCCTCTTCGGCCGTCTCGGCGATTCGGCACGGCAGGCCGCAGAAGCAGCAGTTAAGCCCGGCCAGGGCGGCGCCCCGCAGTCCGGTTCGAACGAAGGTACGTCGGGTGGTTTCGAGCGTGATCGGGTGGGTCATGGCCCTCTCCTCGGCGAAGTTGCTGAAGAGGTACGACGCCGTCGTCGACGGGTTCGAAAGCTTTCACATTCTTCACGAACTCGGTGCGACGAGAGCAGGAAATCGTCCGTCTCGTCGGCCTCTATGACAGCGGTCGGCGCGACGTCTCGCCGCGGAAGGCCTCGGCAGCTGGACACCAGCTCTCAACCTCGGTCAGGGTTGCAACACCGAGTACTCCGAGGCTTGTCCCAACGTGATCCCCGGCGCGGTTCCGGAATCGTTTGGCCCGCGCCTGGTGTTGGACGCCGTGTCGTCGTAACGACGATCGATCACCGAGGAGGCTGCCGTGACGACCCACAGCGAGAATGCAACGACCCACCCGATCCCCCAGGAAGCGTTTGACTGGTACGACGAATATGCCCATGGTCTGATCACCAGGCGGGAGTTCGTCGATCGATTGTCCACGCTGACGGTGCTGGGTTTCACCGTGAGTGCATTGTCCGCCGCACTGATGCCGAACTACGCGCTGGCCGAGCAGGTCTCGTTCAATGATCCCGATATCAAGGCCGAGTACGAGACCTTTCCCTCACCCGAAGGCCACGGGGAGGGTCGAGGGTACCTGGTGATTCCGACAGCTCTCACGGCACCGACGGGCGCCGTGCTGGTGGTGCACGAGAATCGAGGCCTGAACCCATACATCAAAGATGTCGCGCGCCGAGTCGCGAAGGCGGGATTCATCGCATTCGCGCCGGATGCGCTCCACCCGGTGGGCGGCTACCCGGGCAACGACGACGAAGGGCGCGCTCTGCAGCGGTCGCTGGATCGGGCGAAGATCGAAAAGGACATGATCGCCGCTGCCAGGTTCTTGCGGGCTCACCCCTCGTGCAACGGTCGGCTCGGCGTGGTCGGTTTCTGTTTCGGCGGGTACATCACGAACATGCTGGCGGCCACGTTGCCCGACCTGGTGAACGCCGGCGTGCCGTTTTACGGAACGCCCCCCGCCGAGGAGATCCGAAAGAACATCGAGGCGCCCCTATTGATTCAGCTCGCGGAGTTGGACACGCGGGTCAACGCCACCTGGCCCGAGTATGAAAAGGACCTAAAGGCCAACGGTAGTCCTTTCACGATGCACATGTATCCCGGTGTCAACCATGGTTTCCATAACGACTCGACCGGGCGCTACGACGAGGTTGCTGCGGAGCTCGCGTGGAGCCGCACCATCGAGTTCTTCACCAAGCACCTGACCGCCTAGGGGCGCCGATCCTCTTTACATCCCTTACAAGTTCCTTACAGGGCGTTGGGGACTCACCCGCGCCGGCCGCTGATGGACAATCTGTGGGCGAACATCGGCTACAACAACGATTACGTCGGCTACCTGGAGCAGATGCTCGATTCGGGTTTCGACGCCACCACCATGGCCGGCGACGGAAGCATGGAACTCGTCAAGCCTCCGATCGAACGAGGGTGAGTCCGACCCTGCGGTTGCCACCACGACCACCCTCCGTGGCATACTTTCGGCAACGATCGATCAGGGGGTGGTATGCATCGAGCAGTTGTCGTCGCGGTGGTTTCGATTCTCACACTGGGCGCGGGTGGACTGTCGGCGGCGTCGTTGAGCGGAAGCTTCGCCTACGATGGCCAGCCGGTGGGCTCGGTCTTTCCGGACTACGACCAGGCACAGATCGCGGTTTATAACCAAGACACCTCGGAGTGGACCTTCGGGACCGTCGATCTGGCGTCCGGAACCTATGTGGCGACCGATCTGGTCGCGGGGAACTACTTCGTTCGACTGCTGATCGGCCGTGAGGCCTTCGACGGCCGGGTGCTGTTGATGGCGGAAGAAGTGACCGGCTGGGGCAGCATCGTCATCGGGAGCGACCCCGAGGCGACCATGGATTTTTCTCTCCGGTACGGTTACCGGATCACCGAACCATTCTCGGATTACTGGCCGGGCAGCATCGTCACCTGCCCCTACGGCCCGGAGGCGCCGACGGAGTTCACCTTTTCGTGGGACCCCGTGCCCCGCGCGGTGAGCTACATCGCCCGCATGGAACGGTGGTCGTGTGACGGGCAGCTCGGGGCGGACGCCATCGAGACCACGGCGACGTCGGTGCAGTTTACCCAGGGCACCGCACCCGGTGAGGAGTTCGTGAGCTTGAACGTGGTTGCGCTGTCCGCTGACGGACTGGTGATCGGCGCCGCACCGAACCTGCAGTACGAGGACGGGACGTCCGGCGGAGCCTACGTCCACATGGGCGGGGGGAGCGGTCCGGGCCGCCAGCCCCACCCGACCTCGTCGGTCTTCGTACCACAGGTCGCGCGCCTGCCCGGTGTCGCGCCGAGCTTCTGGACCTCCGACGTGGTGCTGACCAATACGAGCGCCACCGTGGCCACCGCCCGGCTCACCTATACCGCGCGCGGCGACAACGGGCTCGACGACTACCTGGAAGAGGCCGTCACCGTGCCCGCCGGCGGCTGCCGGGTGCTGGCCGACGTTGTCGGCGAGACCTTCGGCGCCCAGGGAGCCGGCTGGCTGGAGGTCGCACCGGCGAGCTTCGGCGTCACCTCGCGCATCTCGACACCGGGTCCCGCCGGCGGCAGCTACGGCCAGGGTTTCCCCGCACTGACCCTCGACGACGCGGTGGCGAGAACCGGAACGGTGACCTCCATCGCAACCGGCGGCGTGGCCCGTGGCGCCTTCCGCTCGAACCTGGTTCTCACCGAGGTTTGGGGGGAGAGCGCGACGGTGCGGGTTCGGGTCTTTGATCGGGAAGGTGCCGTGCTCGGACAACGGGACGAGTCAGTGGAACCCTTCGGCACCACGCAGCTCAACGACGTGGTCGGCAAGGTCGGCGGACCGGCCACCCTGGAAGAGGGACAGGTCGCCGTCGAGGTGGTGGCGGGAGACGGACGGGTCGTGTCGGTGCTGTCATTGGTCGATCAGCAAACCGGCGATCCCACCACGTTGGTGCTCACCCCGCAGTAGCAGCCCGGCGGAGATCCGGTCAGACCGGCGCGGCGTCCTCGATGACCTCCGCGCTGATCCAGTAGATGTTCGAGATGCCGCCTGCTTCGTCGTAGCGGCTGAAGAAGAGGAACGCTCCGTCGGGCGAGAGCGACGGACAGGTCTCCGAGTGCTCGGAGTTGACCTCGGGCCCGAGGGGGTGGATCGGTCCCCAGGCGCCGTCGTCCCGTCGGAACGCGACGAAGATGTCGCGCTGCTCGTGGGATTCGAGGGAAGCCGAGTCGACGAGCATGAAGCGACCGTCGGGTGACGGATAGGCGTGGCCTCCCTTTGCGAGCCCCGCCGGTCCGGCGCCGCTCACGACGCCGTTGTCGAGGGTGGCGCGGAAGATCGTTCGTTGGGCGAGATTGGTGTAGATGAGCGAGCCGTCGGCGGCCTGAACGGGGTAGAACGAGGGATCGTCGGCCACCGGCGGACCCAACGGCTGCGGGTTGGCGAAACCGGCGGCGGTCACCTCGGCAGACCAGATCCGCACGTCCATGCCCTTCGTGTAGGGAGCGAAGAAGACGCGGCTTCCGTCGAGGCTGAAGAACGCCTCCATCTCGCTCTTGTGCGCTCCACCCGAGAGCTCGACCCGCGTCGGTGTCGACCAGACCCCGTCGCCCAGGCGGCTTTGGAACACTGCGGCGCCGTTCTCCGGAGCCTCCGCCGAGAACAGCAGTCGGTGGCCGTCGGGGTGGAGGCTCAATGCGTACTCGTATCGTCCGGTCTTCGACACGATGCCGGGGGCGAAGACGGTCGCCTCGGCAAAGGGGGGCGCTTCACCCATGTACGACGTCGACGGCCGAGCCTGAGCGTGGGACGGCGGAGCGCTGGTGGTTTCGCTGCAGGCGACGATCATGGGGATGAAGCAAAGGGCCAATGCAAAACGAGACTGATCGATCGAGAACATCTCACCTCCCTGGACTCGAAAGGACGCTGGGCTGGAGGTGGATACGAGAAAACGACCTCCGGGTTGTCCCCGCCCGGAGGGTGGTGGGTGGGCGGGGGTTGTTATGGTGAGGACGATGGAAACGATGAATGAGTGGGCCGGCAGCGATCTCGAGGATCTTCAGACGGCAGTGGACCTGCTCGAATACCCGGGGTTGATCGCCAAGGTGTCGGACCTCCTGGGCACGCCCATCGAGGCGCTCTTCAGGTCGCTGCCCGCGGGCGCCGGCGACAAGATCGCGGTGGCGACCCAGAAGAGCCTGACAGCGGCGGTCAACGCGGCGGTGTGGACGATGCAGCCGCGGCAGCGAACGACGCCGTGGGCCAAGGCGCACACCGCGGCCGCCGGCGTCGCCGGCGGTGTCGGCGGCGCCTTCGGCCTGGCGGCGCTGCCCATCGAGCTGCCGGTGACGACCACCATCATCATGCGTTCCATCGCCGACATCGCCCGTGGTGAAGGCGAGAACATTCTCGACCCGGCAACGCGCATCGCCTGTCTCGAGGTGTTCGCCATGGGCGGTCCGTCGACCGACGACGATGCCGCCGAGTCGGGCTACTTCGCGGTGCGAACGGCGCTGGCCCAGGCGGTGAGCGAAGCCGCCAAGTACGTGGCGCGGCGCGCCGTGATCGAGGACGGCGCCCCCGTCATCGTCCGCCTCCTGGCCCAGGTCGCCGCCCGGTTCAACACCGTGGTCGCCGAGAAGATCATGGCTCAAGGAGTACCGGTGGTGGGCGCCGTCGGCGGCGCCACCATCAACGTGCTCTTCATCGACCACTTCCAGGACATGGCCCGCGGCCACTTCATCGTCCGCCGCCTCGAACGCACCTACGGCGAGGCTGAGGTGCGGAAGCGGTACGGAGAGCTCGTCGCCGGGCGCTGACCGGGCTCCCAAACGTAACGGCAGCACGCAGCGACAGCGTTCAGAGTCAGCAGACAGCGTCAGGTCTCAGCGCCGGCGAGCAACGGCTGGATTCAGCGACAGTGGACAGGGCCGATGCGCCCTCCGAGAACACCGCCATCCCGACCGAACGGATCGAGTGGAGGGTCCCCCCATGGGTTCCGACGGCCTTTCTCGTTCTGGCATGGCGTGGATGACGACCGCTGACTCGGCGACGGTTGCTGTCACGGTCGCCGGTCATCGGGCACGGACGCGGACGCGGACGCGGAACCCAGCATGAATTCGGCGGGCGGAATTCCTTCCGGAGCCGGGGTGTGGTTTACTGGGCGGCCCGGCTCGGTCGGGATCGAAAACCACATCCCGGAGGCGACACATGATCCAACAGGCCGCACTCGCCAACCCCCTCAGCCTGATGCTCGACAAGGACCGGAAGGACTTCACCCGGGCCGACATGCTCAAGGTGATCCGGGAGCGGAACATCGAGCGTCTTTCCTTCCACTACACCTCGGTGGACGGCAAGCTCCGCGAGCTCAAGCTGCCGTTCTCGGACTTCGTCCAGGCCGAGCGAATTCTGGCCTCCGGCGAACGGGTGGACGGCTCGTCCCTCTTCCACGGTCTGGTGGACGCCGCGGCGTCGGACCTCTATGTGGTGCCCGAGTACCGAACTGCGTTTCTGAGCCCGTTCGACGGAGCGAGCCTCAACTTCATCTGCCGTTTTCTCGACCGCGACGGCAGTCTGGCAGCCTTCACCCCCGACAACATCCTGGCCATCTCCCACCAGCGCTTCAAGCAAGAGACGGGCCTCGAGCTTCACGCCCTCGGTGAGCTCGAGTTCTTCCTGTTGCGCGAGGGAGGTCCGGAGAACTTCTCCGCCCACCGGCAGGTCGGCTACCACGCATCGTCCCCCTTCTTCAAGGGCGGCGACGTGGTCAACCAGATGGTCCGTCATCTCACCCAGATCACCGGTGCGGTGAAGTACGCCCACGCCGAGGTCGGCTACATCGACTCGGTACGCTCGAACCTGCCGCTGCTCAAAGGCCGCCGCGCCGAGCAGCACGAGATCGAGCTGCTCACCCGACCCATTGAAGAGATGGGTGACCTCGTCGGACTGGCGCGCTGGATCATCCGCAACGTCGCCCACCGCAACGGCATGCTCGCCACCTTCGCGCCCAAGATCGAGGAGGGCGTGGCCGGCAACGGATTGCACTTTCACCTCGAGCTCGTCCGCGACGGCCACAACATCATGTCGAACGAGGACGGAACTCTCTCCGAGGACGCCCGCAAGCTCATCGGCGGGCTCGTCGACTACGCCTCGACCCTGTCGGCCTTCGGCAACACCGTGGCCTCGTCCTTCCTGCGCCTGGTGCCCAACCAGGAGGCGCCGACCCGCATCTGCTGGAGCCACAACAACCGCTCGGCCCTCATCCGGGTGCCACTGGGGTGGTCCAAGGAAAGCCACCTGGCGAAGGTCGTCAATCCAGCTGACGACCAGGGTTACGTCGATCCGCGTGGGCGACAGACGGTGGAGATCAGATCGCCCGACGGTTCGGCCTCCTTCCACCTGTTGCTCGCCGGCATCACCACCGCCGCCGAGCACGGTCTGACCTCGGACGGAATGCTCGAGGTCGCCGAGCGGACCAACGTCGAGGGCAATGTCTTCGAAGACAAGAGTGTCATGGAGAGCCTGGAGCCGCTGCCGGCGAGCTGCGTCCAATGCGCTCGGTTGCTCGACGAACGGCGCGACATGTATGAAAAGGACGGGGTCTTTCCGAAGCGCGTCATCGACCACCAGATCGAGCTGCTCACGCGTGAGGATGACGAAAAGCTCAACCACGACTTTTCGCATCTACCTGCTGAAGAGCGTCTTGTCGCCACTCGCGAGCTGATGCACAAGGACATCCACCGCCATTGACGAGGTCGATGCCCAACGGGCATCGCCTTTGTCAATGAGATCGGCGGCCGAGGGCCGCCGAGTGTACGGCCGGCGCCATCCGTATTAACGTTCTCGTCAGCGCCGGATATGTGGTTTCGGTCAGGAGGGCTTGATGGTTGCGATCGCCGAGATGAACACCACGCTGAAGCTCTTTATGCGGGCCTACCGCTGGCGACAGCTCGGGGAGATCACCCCGGCGCATCGCGTGAAGCCGATGTCCGACTGTCGGGTGGCCCTGGTGTCGTCGGCGGGGATGGTGGCACCGGGTCAGGCGCCGTTCGACAAGAAGATCGGCGTGCCGCGCGCTCTCGACATCCCGTGGCGCCTCGGATTCACCATGGGCGAACCCGATGACGCCGCCCTCCAGCGCGCCGTGCTCTCGCAGGCGCTCGCGCTGACCGACCGGGATGACATCCCAGTTCTGGGTTCTTTCGTCTCAGTTTCTTGACAGAGGACCGGTCTTTTTTTGATGACCCATCGACCAACTCGTTGCCCCGATGTGCGCGGTCGGACTGCACTGGCTGGGGGAACGGCGGCCTGAACACAAGGGACCCGGAGCGCGGAAAGCCGGGCGAATACCACCCTTCGCATTGTGAACCGAAGGCTCTCAGGCGTTTCATTGCGGATCAGAACAATGCAAAAGGTGGAACGCGTACTCGAGGCCGGCGGCGCGCTGAGGTGGTCGCGTTGAAGATTCGCGCTTCGTCGCTACCGGCTTTCGACCTGCTCGCGGATCTCGATGGCGGCGGCTAACGCGGCGCGGCCGGTGCGGCCGGGGACGGACGCCGAGTCCTCGCCCCGGCAGGCGGCGACGAAGGCGGCGAGCTCGGCCTTCAACGGTTCGTCCTTCTCCACGTCGATGTTTCTCGGCGCGATCTCGATACCGCTTTCGCCGCGGACCAGGCTCGCCGAACGGATGCTTTGCTCGGCGTAGTCCACCGAGAAGTAGGCTTCACCGCCGAAGATCCGCAGCTTTCGGATTCGCTCCGACGAGACGCGGCTGGCGGTGAGGTTGGCCACCAGGCCGGAGGGGAACTCGATCCAGGCGTGGCACTGATCCACCTTGTCGGTGAGGACCGGCACGCCCACGGCGCGGATCTCGGACGGCGTCTCGCCGGCCACCGCGAGGGTGATCTGGAGGTCGTGGATCATGAGGTCCAGGATCACGTCAACGTCCACCGAACGGGCGGTGAAGGGTGAGAGCCGCTGGGTCTCGAGATACCGAACGCCCTTGGCCAGGCCGAGGGCGGCCTGAACGGCGGGATTGTGGTACTCCACGTGGCCGACGGCGAGTACCAAATCTTTGTCGTCGGCGAGCGAGATCAGCTCGTCGGCCTCCTCGAGGGTCACCGTGATGGGTTTTTCCACCATCACGTGGCAGCCGCTGCCGAGCAGCATCACCGCGGTCTCGCGGTGGTTGACGGTCGGCGTCGCGACGACGGCGAGATCGGCGTCACAGGCGGCGCCGGCCGAGGCCAGCGCCGGGACGTTGTGCTCGCCGGTGATGGCGGCGAGCTGGTCGGCGTCGGCGTCGTAGGCACCGATGAACTCGATGCCGGGCATCTGGCTGAGAATGCGAACGTGGTGCCGGCCGAGATGACCGGTGCCCACAACAGCGGCTTTCAAAATCTTCTCATTCATGGCGCGCAGGATAGCGCACCGCACCCGAAGGAGTACAATCTGCGCCGAACGCAGATCATCCGGGAGGACCCCATGTTCGACCTCAACAAGCTTCTGATCGATGTTTTCGACCCGCAGGCCGGTGAGCTGGTGGCGGTGGCGGTGGACGAGCCCACGGCCCAGGTTCCCGACAACGAGGCGTGGCAGGCTCGGCGGTCCATGGCCGAGGAGTGGCGCTCGGCGCTGGCGAAGCTCGGCGCTGAACGGGGATTCGAGGTGCGCCCGCTGGTGAGCTTCGCCGCCACCGGCGGCAACAACGCCGATCTCCCGATAGAGGGAACCATGGCGGGAGAGAACGTCGATCTCGGTGAGACCCTCGGCTCGTCGACGCTGGTGCTCGCCATGACCGAGTTCTCAGCGACCGCACCGCTGGTGCATCTGGCCAAGGAGCACGATGATTTCCGCGCCGCCTCCATGCCGGGTGTGGAAAAGCGCATGGAGAAAACCGCCCTGGCCGCCGACTATGCCCAGGTCGCCGCCCGCTGCAAGGCTATTTTCGACGCTCTGCAGGGCGCGCAGCTGGCCGATGTGCTCTTCTCCACCGGCCACCGCTGCTTCTTCGATCTGCGCCAGCGCGCCGCCGAGATGGATGATGGTTCACTGCCTCGCGGCAAAGACGGCGACCCGATCATCAACCTGCCCTCGGGTGAGACCTTCATCGTGCCCTACGAGGGCGAGATCTACGGTCTGCCGTCGTGGACAGCCGGGACCATTCCCGTCGTCGAGGACGAAGAGATGGTGCTCTTCCACGTGGTGGCCAACTGCATCCAGGTGGTGGAAGGCGACGGCCCGGTGGCCGAGCGCTACGCCGCGTTCTTCAACGACGATCCGGCGCGCTCCAACATCGCCGAGGTGGCCTTCGGCGTCAACGACATGGCCGAGGTCACGGGCTGCGTGCTCGAGGACGAGAAGGCCGGTTTTCACTGGGCCTTCGGCCGCTCGGACCACCTCGGCGGCGTGGTCGGCGTCGACGACTTCGATACGCCGGAAAACGTCGTCCACCAGGACATTGTTTACGCCAAGGGCAACCCCATCCAGATCGAGCGCGCCGACGTGGTCCACCCGGACGGCCGGCGGGTGACGATCATCGAGAACGGCGACTACAAGGTCTGAGGCTCTGTGAGCCTCAGACCTTGAATTATGAATTTTGAGTTATGAATTATGAATTTCATCGCACCATCGCACCATCGCACCATCGCACCGAAGCTGTCTGCGATGATCATTCATCATTCATAATTCTCGTGTTGCGCTACTCTGTCCGGGAAGCGGAGGAATGATGACTGACGAGAAGATGACGCTGAAGAAGGCCGTTGAAGTCCGCGGACCGCTGGCGGCGTGGGATCTGATGACCGATGATGAGAAGAAGGCGTCGGCAGCCGCCCTGTGGAAGAACGCGGACCTGGAGAGCCGGATGGCGGTGGAGATGCTCGTCGCCAAGGAAATGAAGTTCCGGCCGCAGTCGGTCCGCAAGCTCTCCGCCGAGCGGGTGGCGCCGCGGCTGGCGCGGATGGCCGACGGCCTGCCGGAGACGGTCTTTTTCCAGTTCCTTTTCCATCTCCACATGGCGGAGCGCCGAGAGCTCATGGTCGAGTACCTGGACGCGGTGGGCCTGCCCCACAACGAAGGCGTGTTGGAGCTGCCCGACGACGCAGAAGCCCCGTCAGAGGAGGCCGCCGCCGGTCCCGCCCGCGAGCTCGCCGCCAAGCACGGCCGCGAAGGCCTGGTGTACCTGGCCACGTTGGCGGTTGCCGACGCCGACTTCTGGTCCGGAATGCTGCCCGTCCTCGACGAGTACGATGAAAACGGAGAGGCGCTCGAAGCATAGTCGACAGTTCACAGTCGACAGTTGACAGTTCCATCGCAGGTCTCGCTGATCCTCTCAGCGATCGGCCTCACTGGTCGATTTGCAGGCGTGAAAGCGAGTATTTTGAAACACAAAGAACACCAAGAACCACGAAGGTCCCACAAAGCATCGCAGGATTGACCCGGGCTCATGCGGATCTCCATCGTCACCGAGTTACGAGACGCTGCGATGGATCAGTAATTGATCTTCGTGGTTACTTTGTGGCTCTTTGTGCTCTTCGTGTTTCGAATAATTGACGAGTCGAGACCGACCGGAAAACCGCGATCACACACGTCATCCCGTCCTTGCGATGGAACTGTCAACTGTCAACTGTCGACTGTCAACTGTCGACTGTCAACTGTCGACTGTCAACTGTCAACTGTCAACTGTCGACTGTCAACTGTCGACTGTCAACTGTCGAC
>JAZBOQ010000116.1:0-4130 GCA_036351195.1 Thermoanaerobaculales bacterium
CGGCTCACCGCCCGAGGGACCGATCGCATCGCATCATATTGTTCAGCCGAACTTTGCGGTGGGTTCACCCGAAACTGACGCTCTCTTCGACAGGGCTTCATCTCCAAGCCGCAGCATAACGCCATGGACACCCAGGCCCAACCCACGCCCGGTCGCATCCAACATCTCCAGGCCCTGGAGCACTCATGGACGTGCTTCCTCTCCGAGGCGGTGGCAAGCCGCAACGTCATCCTCCTACTCTGCGCCACCTCCCGTTTCGGAAATTGGGGTCTGTCGGCTGTCACCGCCCTGCTTCTTCTCACAGTTTCCGGACCCCGCATCTTCGGTCTCTATCTGAGAGCAACCCTCTTCGGCGTCGGCATGCAGTCAGGGATCAAACGGCTGTGTCGCCGGACCAGGCCCTGCCACCAACCCGGCGGACCGCCGCAACGGGCGCCCATTCCGGACCACGGTAGCTTCCCGTCCGGCCACACCCTGCACGCAGTGATGGCGGCGGTTCTAATGGCCGCCCGGGTGCCCGTCGCGGCCCCCCTCTTCATCGTCATCGCCATCCTCATGGCCGCCTCGAGAGTGGTGCTCGGGGTTCACTACCCCACCGACGTGGTGGCCGGCGCCGTGCTCGGCGGCCTCTTCGGGGTGGTGGTGCTCTCTCTCATCTGACAAAAAGCCACCCAGACGTGAAAGCGCCACAGGAATCTGACACCGTGATCTTCATTGCTCCACCCAAGCGAACTCGGTCCTTTCCGATCTCGGCCGACCACCCGGCGGATCGTCAGGCGATGATCGACCGTGGAGCAATGAACCGTGTCCTCCTCGACGCATTGGCCTCGCTCGTGGTGAACACAATGCCGGTCCGACGTCCCTTCGAACCGCCACCCTCCGACGCATTCCCGCGCGACTGACCGACCACCTCATCGATGTACACGAGTTTCACCTCTGAAAGGCACCCCCTTTACAGCACCACGCAACCCTGAATGGACGCCGAAGACGCGCTCGGGTCGCATTCGCCCACCTCGGAGCATTCACCGGCGCGGTCACCGCCAACACCGACGGGATTGCGGTGATCGACCGGCCGTTTGGCGGATTCGATGGGTGTGCGATGATCGTCGTTCACGATGACCGGGGCGTTGCAGCATGCGACTGGCGGATGATCCGGGACGCTCTCCGGAATCGTTGAAGAGGCACCGCCGCTTCGTTGAAGTTCGGGGCTTGCTGTACTACTGTGTCACCGATCGTTCGTCTCCTAATCTTCTGATAGGATCGGGCCGATCAACGACCAGCGCGAAGGTGGGTTCATGGAGTTCTTCCAGATCGCGATTCTGATCCTCTTCGGGCTCGCCATTTCGGACCTCATCGTCGGAGTCTCCAACGACGCCGTCAACTTCCTCAACTCGTCCATCGGATCGAAAGTGGCGCCTCGAAACGTCATCATGATCATCGCCAGCCTCGGGATGCTGGCGGGCGTGACGTTTTCGTCGGGCATGATGGAGGTCGCCCGAAAGGGCATCTTCCACCCGCAGTTCTTCACCATGCCCGAGCTCATGACGATTTTTCTTGCGGTCATGCTCACCGACATCCTTCTGCTCGATCTCTACAACACCTTCGGCCTGCCGACTTCGACGACGGTCTCCATCGTCTTCGAGCTCCTCGGCGCCGCGGTCGCAGTGTCTCTGCTCAAACTCCATGAGGCGGGCGACACTCTCGGCAGGGTGGTCGAGTACATCAATACCGGCAAGGCGCTGACCATCATCTTCGGCATTCTGCTCTCGGTGGTGGTGGCCTTTGCCGTCGGCGCCCTGGTCCAGTTCATCAGTCGGATCATCTTTACCTTTGACTACGAGAAACGACTTCGTCGATACGGCGCGCTGTGGGGAGGCGTTGCCCTTTCGTCGATCACCTATTTCATCCTCATCAAGGGCTCCAAAGGAGCATCGTTCATCACTCCCGAGGTCAGCGACTACATCAAGGGAAACACCCTGCTGATCCTCCTCGGCTCCTTCGGCGTGTGCGCCGTCCTCCTCCAGGTCCTGCTCAGCTTCACCCGCGTCAGCATTCTCAAGGTCATCGTGCTCATCGGGACCTTCGCCCTGGCCATGGCGTTTGCGGCGAACGATCTCGTCAACTTCATCGGTGTTCCGCTCGCAGGTCTGAGCTCCTACCAGGTGGCGGCAGCGACCAGCGACCCGATGAACACCACGATGGAGGCGCTCGCGGGCAAGGTTCCCGGCAACACCGTTCTGCTGCTCATGGCCGGTGCCATCATGGTCATCACTCTCTGGGTTTCGCGCAAGGCGCGTTCGGTGACCAAGACCGAGATCCGCCTCGGCCGGCAAGACGAAGGTTTCGAGCGCTTCGAGTCGACTGTCCTTTCCCAGACCATCGTGCGATTGGTTTCGTCGATTTTCGACAGTGTCGGCAGGCTCTTTCCGCGCGGCCTTCGGCGTACGGTCAACCGTCGATTCGATCGGTCGGAACACCGCCCGGTTCCCGGCGTCGACGGTACCGTGCCGTCATTCGACCTCATCCGCGCCTCGGTCAACCTCATGGTGGCCAGTGCTCTGATCTCCCTCGCCACGTCGTTCAAACTGCCGCTGTCCACAACCTACGTGACCTTCATGGTGGCCATGGGGACATCATTGTCGGATCAGGCGTGGGGTCGGGACAGTGCGGTCTACCGGGTGAGTGGGGTGCTCACCGTCATTGGCGGCTGGTTCTTCACCGCCATGATGGCCTTCACCGTGTCGTCGATCTTCGCCACCGCCATCTTCTTCGGCGGCGGGTGGGCGGTGGCCGCAATTCTCCTGCTCGCCGCCTTCATCATCTACAGGACCCACCACATCCATCGCAAGCGGGAGGCTGTCGAAGACTCGACCGAAGTCTTCAACCTGCGGAAGATCAAGGACGCCAAAGCAGCGTCGGAGGCGACGTCTCAGCACGCAGGCATCCTCCTCGCCGAGGTTTCCAAGGTCATTTACCTCAGCTTCAACGCCCTCTTCGCCCAGGACCGGATCCAGCTCAAGGAAGCCCGGGAGAAGCAACGGCGGGTCCAACGTTGGTCCAACATCATCGCGGCGAATATCTTCAAGGTCTTCCGGCTCCTCCAGTGGGAGGCGGTGCAGGACTCTCGCCGGTACGCGCACACGATCAGCACTCTGCAGGAGATCTCGGAGAGTCTGCGCGACATCGTCGTCCGCGCCCATCTCCACGTTGCCAACAACCACTCGGGCTTGCTCGAAGATCAGAAGACCGAGCTCGGCAAGATTCGGGACATCGTCTGCGACATCCTCGACCGGACCTCGAAAAACCTGCGGACTGGCAAGTGCCCGGACTGCTCGGAGATCTCCAGCCGCAACCGTGAGATCCGTCTCCTGGTCGACGACTTCGACGAGAACCAGGTCAAGCGGATCCAGGACAACGCCTCCAAGACCCGTTTGAGCATCCTGTTCTACTCGCTTGCCTGGGATGCGCTCAAGATCGCCGAGAGCGCAACCCACGTGCTCGCGGTGTTCGAGGAGTCCATGCCGGGGTCGGAAGCGCACGCCGAGCTCGAAGATGCCGTCGACCAGGAGCCGAACCCGGCGACCACCTGAACCGGAATCGAATCAGGTGGTCGGACCGGCCGGCAGGGTGATCGTGACCGTCGTACCGACGCCTTCACGTGATCGCAGATCGAGCTTGCCGCCCATGTACTGGACCATGTGCTTGACGATGGCGAGCCCGAGACCAAGGCCGCCCTGGCCCGGGGTCCGTGCCCGGTCAACCCGGTAGAAACGCTGCGACACGGCGCGGAGCTCTCCCGGCGGGATGCCCTCGCCGCTGTCGGAGACCCGGATCGTGACCGATTCCTCCCGAACCTCAGCCCAAATTTCGACCCAGCCACCGCGCCGGTTGTACTTGACCGCGTTGTCGACGAGGTTGCTCAGGATGCGGTAGAGGCCGCGCCGGTCGCACCAGGCGACAGTATCCTTGGGAACTTCATCGCGGAAGTCGACGCTGGTTGAGACCGCCTCGGGGCCGAAGTCGGCCAAGACATCGCGAACCGTGGAGCTGAGGTTGACCTCCTCGAGCTCAAGCTCGAGCTGACCCGACTCGATGGTTGCAAGATCGTAGAGCTCTCGCGTGAGGTGATC
>JAZBOQ010000117.1:0-3401 GCA_036351195.1 Thermoanaerobaculales bacterium
AACTGCGCGACCTCGAAGCCCTCCCTCTCGAGGGCCAGCCGGAGGGATCCGCTGAGATCGAGGTCGTCTTCGACAAGTGCGATCTTCTCCCGAACCATGTCTTACTCCTTACTGTTCCGAGAATCTTCCGGAGGCGCCGGCGGGGAGTGCCGGACCGCCTCTCCCTCGACGAGGTAGATGATCTCCTCGGCGATGTTCGTCGCCTGATCGCCGATACGCTCGGCGAATCGTGCGACCAGGACCTGCGACATGAGCTGTCGGACCCGGTCCGGGTCGGACCGCATCTGATCGAGCAGCGATCGAAAGAGGCCCCAGTAGAGCCGGTCGACCTCGTCGTCGCGGAGGATGATCTCCCGAGCCTGATCGGCATCGCGGGAGACAAAGGCGCCGATCACATCGGCCACCATCGCCCGGGCGAGGGCGAGGGTCCGGGGAACATCCGGCGGCGGCGAAGTCCACGGTTCATCCATGATGTCGAGGAGGTAGCGCGCGATGTTGACCGCATTGTCGCCGATCCGCTCGAGCCGCGGCGCGATCTTGATCGCGGTGATGACGAACCGGAGATCTCCGGCCATGGGGTGGTGCCGGACGATGAACTCGGTTCCCAACCGATCGATCTCGAGCTCGCATTGGTCGATCCGATCATCGCGATCGACGACCCGGCGGGCGAGCTCCGAATCGCCCGTCGCCACCACCTTGGCGACGTCGTCGAGGCTCTTCTCGGCGAGCCCGGCCATGGTGAGGACC
The DNA here is from genome assembly GCA_036351195.1 of Thermoanaerobaculales bacterium. Taxonomy (GTDB): domain Bacteria; phylum Acidobacteriota; class Thermoanaerobaculia; order Thermoanaerobaculales; family Sulfomarinibacteraceae; genus JAHECW01. The sequence continues at coordinate 748 of JAZBOQ010000117.1, forward strand.
TGCTCCTTGATGGTGTTCAGGTCGGTTTCGAACGGTCGCTGCATGATTCCTCCCGAAGCCCGCCGCCGGTCAGCCGAAGCGACCGGTGATGTACTCCTCGGCGAGCTTCTCGCGTGGGTTGGTGAAGAGGGTCGTCGTCGGCGCATACTCGACAAGACGGCCTTCCATGAAGAAGGCCGTCTTGTCCGCGATGCGCGCGGCCTGCTGCAGGTTGTGGGTCACGATGATGACGGTGAGGTTTTCGCGAAGCTGGATCAGGGTCTCCTCGATCTTCGCGGTGGAGATGGGGTCGAGCGCCGACGCGGGCTCGTCGAGCAGAAGGATGTCGGGCCCGTTGGCCAGCGCCCGGGCGATGCACAGCCGCTGCTGCTGGCCTCCCGAGAGATCCAACGCCGAACGGTCGAGGCGGTCGCGCACCTCCTCCCACAGACCCGCGAGCCGGAGCGAACGCTCGACGACCTCGTTGGCTCGGTCGCGGTTCAGCGAACCCGCCATCCGCGGCCCGAAGGTGACGTTGGCCCGGATCGACATGGGGAAGGGGTTCGACTTCTGGAAGACCATGCCGACGCGCTTGCGAAGCTCCTCGAGACGGGTCGATGGGTGGTGGACATCGTTGCCGTCGACGATGACCCGGCCGGTCAGCCGGACCCCCTCGATCTCGTCGTTCATCCGGTTGATGCACCGGAGCAGCGTCGTCTTGCCGCACCCCGAGGGCCCGATGAGAGCGGTGATCCGACGCTTGTCGATCTTGATGGTCACGCCCTCCAGGGCCGTTCGTGGACCATAGGAGAGACCGAGATCGACGGTTTCGACAGCGGGGCGATCGACACTCGGGTCCATGCGTCAGATCTCCATGAGCCGGTACGCCATCCGCAACCGGCGCCGGATCACGATGGCGGTGAGGTTGATGATCAGCACCAGCCCGAGGAGAACGAGGGTGGTGGCGAATGCCATGGGTTTGGCGGCCTCGACGTTGGGCGACTGCATGGACACGTCGAAGATGTGGAACCCGAGGTGCATGAACTTGCGCTCGAGATGGAGAAACGGTGCGTCGCCGTCCACCGGCAGACGCGGGGCGAGCTTCACCGCACCGGTGAGCATGAGCGGAGCGACCTCGCCCACCGCCCGCCCGACGGCGAGGATCAGACCGGTGAGGATCCCGGGCATCGCCGCCGGCAGGACAATCCGCCGGAGGGTCTGCCATTTGGTCGCACCGAGGGCGAGAGCTCCCTCGCGCCACGAGCCCGGGACCGCGTGCAGCCCCTCCCTGGTGGCCACCACGACGACTGGAATGGTCAGCAGGGCGAGGGTGAGCGAGGCCCAGAGGATGCCGCCGGTGCCGAAGCTCGGCTTCGGAAGCGTCTCGGAGAAGAAGATGCGATCGATCCCACCACCCAGGCCATAGACGAAAAAGGTCAGGCCGAAGATCCCGATCACGATGGAGGGCACCCCGGCCAGGTTGTTCACCGCATGGTGGGCGATCGTCAGACCGATGCCCTCCTGCGCGTACTCGGACATGTAGACCGCGGTGAGCACCCCGAGGGGCATGACGGCCAGGCTCATGAGTAGGACCATGAGCACGGTGCCGAAGAGCGCCGGGAAGATCCCGCCCTCGGTGTTGGCCTCGCGCGGATCGCTGATCAAGAAGACCCAGAAGTTACGGATCGTCACGGCGAGCCGTCGCCCGAGGCCCATCGTGTTCGGCCACTCGACCTCGATGACCTGCGACAGCGGGACGTCGATCTCGAGATCGCCGGAAACCAGCGTCAGCCGCCCCCGATCGAGACGGTTGATGACCGTCTGCCGCTCGGCTTCCAGCTCGTCGATCCGAGGCCTCAGCTCGGCCGTCAAACGGCCGATTGCGTCGGCGAGCTCCTCGGCCTCCCGCCGCCCGCTCTCCGTCTGCCCGTGATCCGACCGTCGGAGCCCGGCGGCCCGGAGCTCGAGCTCGGTCAATGGCCGTCGCACCCGGGAGATCTCTCTGCTGAGCTCCTCTCTGCGAGCCCGCAGACGCTCCCCTTCGGCCAGCAGGTCACCGAGCTCGCCGGGATCGACGACCTCGACGCCGCGGCCCTCGAGATCGGTCACGCGGTGGATCCATCCGTAGGCGTTGCCGAAGCTCGCGCGGGTGATCCGGACGACCGATTCGGAGCGCACCGCGGTGGTGATCCGGCTCTCGCTGATCCACTCGTGGTCGCGACGCGCGCGATCCCGGTTGCCGGTCTTGACGAGGACTCGGTTCTCACCGGAACCCTCCTCCAGGGTCGGCATCCGCTGTCGGTCGATGACCTCTCCCACGACCACCCGACCGTCATCGAGGGCCAGCTGCCACACGGTGGCGGGCCAGAACCAGCGCAGCGCGTTGACGCCGACGATCCAGAGTAGAATCGCGAGCATGGCGACCACGACAACGGCTGCCAGAGCGGTCACCAGGTAGCCGGTCCCGAGGACGGTGCGGCCCGGACGGACGGTGGCGGCCTCAGGCATCCTGTCTCCGGAACCGCCGGCTGACGACATCGGCGGCGGTGGTGAACATCAGCGAGAAGACAAAGAGCAGAAACCCGGTCAGAAAGAGGACGCGGAAGAGCGTTCCTCCCACGGCTGCCTCGGGGATCTCGAAGGCCATTGCGGCGGACATCGTGCGCATTCCGTTG
>JAZBOQ010000118.1:0-5241 GCA_036351195.1 Thermoanaerobaculales bacterium
CGCGAAGCTTCGCGATCTCCCTCTTTCGTCCTTCCGCGATGGTCTCCCACGACACCTCTTTGACGAAGGCGGTGGCGGGTATCACCCGATCGCTGTTCCAATAATGGTCGAAGATCTCCGAGGACTCGGCCGCGGCATCGCCGATGACGACCATGTCGAGATCGTGGAAGTTGTACTTGTGGTGGAGCCCGAAGTAGTGGTCGCCGATATTGCGTCCACCGAGGATCGCCGCCTGGTTGTCGGCGATGAGAAGCTTGGCGTGCATCCGGCGGTTGAGCTTTTTCGCGCGGGCGGCTGTTTCGGCGACCCTGGAGGCGCCCTTTCTCGCCCAGGGATTGAAGACCCGGATCTCGATGTTGGGGTGGGCGCTCAGGGCGGCGAGACTCGATTTGCCTTTGAGAAACAGCGCGTCGTCGACCACGACGCGCACCCGGACGCCGCGTTCGGCGGCCTCGATGACGTGTTCGAGCATCAGGATGCCGCTGAGGTCGTCATACCAGAGGTAGTAGAGCAGGTCGATGGACTGTTCGGACGAATCGATCAGCGCCAACCGCCAACTCAACGCGTCGCCATTGCCGTCAATGGGAGTGAATCCGGAAGCACCCTCGCCATACCGGCCGGTGAACGCTGCCACGTAGCCACCGAGAGCCGTGCTCGGGTCTGGTTCCATCGCCGCAGTCGGTGGCGGAATCGGGTAGTCGCTCGGCAACGATGCGCACGCGGTGGCGAGCACCAAGAGCGCGAAACCGACGAGTCTCGAACATCCGGTTGGCAGTTTCATCTCGGCACCTCACAAGGCCGAACCGGACCGATGAGGTCCCGTCCGTGTTCGTTCGCCAGTCTCATCGTTCACCTACAGTCCTGATCCCCAACTCCGCAGGTCCGCACCCGCGGGGAGCCAAAGCCGCCCGGCTGAGCATCGAGGGTGCCTACAGTCCGCCGGGATCCCCGGTTTCGGCGCCCGTGGCCGCCGGCTCGTGCCAGTCGAAGCGCTCGATCTCTTCGATCGGCGTCGTGTCCGCAGCGAGCAGCATCACCGCCCGCCTGCCGTCGGTGAAGAAGGGGTCGCCGGTGAGGTTGCCGCGCGGCGAGTCCATGTCGATCTCCTCCACCCCGCCGGCCCAGCCGAAGACCGCCAACGACTGCCCCCACAGGAAGTCCTGCAGGAGCGAGGCCCGGGTCTCGTCGACGTCGGGGTCGATGCGGTGCGTCGTGAACGTCGAGCTCTTGGAAGTGATCCGGCTGCCGATGTCGCGGCTGATCTGACCGATGGCCACCGGCAGCCCCTTGTAAGTCACCGGCGCCTTCCACAGCCGAAGGTGGTTTCGGTAGTGGATGTTGGATCGGACCTTCTGCAGCGCGATGTCCTGCGGCCGGCCCCAGACGTAGAGATCGCTGATGGGCGCATGCCGCCACGCTCCACCAAAGACGCCGAACACCCCGGTCTTGACGGCCGAGCCGGCGCTCAGCGCCGCCGTCGGATCCCAACCCATGCGGAGGAACGCCGGCCACACGGACTCCTCGTCGCCGATGATGACGAGGTTGAGCGGGTCGCCGGTCTTGCTGCCGTCCTTGTTGGTGACGAAGGCCGGTTGGGTCTCGATCCACGCAAGCAGCCCGTCGTCGTCGAGATCAACGATCTCATCCTCGGCATAGATCTCGACGTCGGCGATCCGGTGGTAGTCGGCCGTGAAGCCGGGAAGCTCGAAGACGAACTCGAAGTGCTCCGCCGAGCGCTCGCCGATCACGGTGACCCGGACCCACCGCGCGCCCAGATCGCGATTGCCGTAGACAAAGCCCGACACGGTCTCGCCGGGCGGCACCGGGTAGCGCATCCGCTGGTCGTAGAAGTAGGCGCGCTTCTCCCGGTTGGCCTTCTTCGACCACGTCCAGTGGCTCTTCTGTGCCACCTCGAGGGCCGAAAAGTAGTCCGGGTCGACGCTCCTCGGCAGAAAGGCGAGCGTCTGGTCGGTCGCATTGTCGATCTCGATCCAGATCGGCTGGATCTTCTTCTTGTAGAGCTTGACGTCGAAGAACGCTTGCGCCTCGTCGCTGGAGAGCACGGCAGCCGTCACGGTGATGCCATCGCGGCTCTGAGTCTGGGCCCGCTCGATGAACGAGCCCTCGTCCATCGGCGTCGGAGAGAAGGTCCGGCAGCCGACGAGCGCGCCCGCCACCATCACGAACATCACGAACGATCGGCCATTCGAGGTGCGTCCCATGTCAATCATCCATCCTTCCTGTGCCCGTTCAACCCATCACGTCGCGGTTGACGGGCGCGCTCGGCGATGTCGCCTGCGTCAGAACGACAACGTCGCAAAGGCGCAGAGATAGCTAAACCGGTATCTGATGCCGAACTTTTCGTCCTTCTCTTCCGAGCGGTACTCGATGTCGGTCCCGCCGAGACCGGCGCCGATTCCGAACAGATCGGTCACCGAGTACTCAATGGTGAAGTCTGCTTCGAGCACGCGGCCTTGATGGGTCGAGATCGACAGATCGATGACATCGGCGCTGAACCGAATCACCCAGCGCGGTGACACGGCGTAGTCGAGAAAGAACCCGACCACCGGCACCGGAGCGACGGCGCTCGCTCCCTCGACGACACCCTCGACCCACTCTTCTCCAGTGTCGCTTTCCAGGCGCGCCTCACCGCTCAGGGACACACCGAGGTCGAAGGTGCTCAACCCCACCAGGAACCCGGCGTTGAGCCGGTCCATGTCCGAGAAGTCATAGCGATAGATGAGTTTGAAGACGCGAGTGTCGAGCGTAGTGTCGACCTTGCCTTCGGCTCGGAAGATGTAGTCGCCCCACTCGATCTCCTGTTCGATGCCTCTGCTTGCGCTTCGATCGAGGTCGGTCAAGGCCAGCCCGAGGGAGTGACGCCGGTTGAACCGGTATTGGGCCGCGATCACGAATGTGCTGGTTTGCTCGTCGAGGCCCAGGCTGTCCTCGAGGTCGATCGCGGCGCCGGCCAGCCCTTTCGGGGCCCACGCTGCAGCGGTGTCGAACGTGGTCAGATTACCGGCGACCGTGAACTGCCAGACGGAGGTCAGGGACCGGGTCGCAAAGTCCGGCCTTCCCTGCTGCTCCTGATCAGACGCCTGGACGCCGGCAGCAATCGACACCATCGAAATCACTGCCACTGCCGCTACAAGCCTGCGGATCGGACGAAGACTCCGTACTCCGGTCATTCCGTCATACCCTCCAGTTCGTAGGGTGGCCGCCCTGGTCCTGGAACACTCTCGACAGTCAGCCGCTGAGCTTTTTGGTCTTCCAGTCATCGTTCGGACACGCTCTCACGGACCTCGAAGCTTCTGCTCGCGAGTCGATAGGCGACGTAGTACTTGGCGATGTTGGAGACGTACTGCACGGTTTCGCGGCCGATCCTGCGTGCGGCAACGTGCTCGACGTTGCCGAACCAGACATTCGGATCGAGACCCGAGCTCGCAGCCTCTTTGCGCAGCTGCGCGACCCGGGCGGGGCCGGCGTTGTAGGCGGCGAAGGAGAACAGGGTCTGGTCGGTGGGATCCATCTCGGGATCGGCAAAGTAGCGATCTCGCAGGAACCGGAGGTACTTGGTACCCGCGTGAACGTTGTTCTCCAACGTCGTGATGTCCGGAATCCCGACGTTCGGGTCCGCGGCCGTCGTCGGCAGCACCTGCATGATGCCCACCGCACCGGCGGCGCTGCGCATCGAGTGGTCGAGACGCGACTCCTGGTACGCGAGCGCCGCGAGCATGAGGTGGTCGAAGCCGTAGCGATCTCCGTACCTGTCGAATACCTCGACCGTCTGATCGAACCGCGCGCGGTCCTCGCCGGCCAGTGCCTTCCGCGCCCACGTTGTGTTCTTGAGGTAGCGATTCAGCACCACGTTGCCGAGCAGGGTTCCCTTTCGGGTCGTCCGGACGTACTCGTTCACCACATCGGCGAGCCGCGGGCTGTTCTTTCGAAATGCCCAGCCGATCTTCCCATCGGTTCGAACGGCGAGATCCTCATGGATGACGATCTCATCGAAAATCTGCGCCCAGAACCGCGCCTTGTGGCTGTCGACGACGGTGGTCGGCAACAGCCCGGCGTTGACCATCTCGAGCAGATCCTCGTCCTGGAGGAACTCCTCGACGGCCACCGGAACGGTGGGCTTCAGACCCCGGGACTGCAGGTCCTCGTTGAGCTTTTCCAGGCTGCGCCAGTAGCTTGACGACCGCCGGGTGTGGATCTCCTGCCCCGCGAGGTCGTCGAGCGATCGCAACGCGGGCCCGGAGGGACCGGTGATCACGAGCTCGCTGACCCCGCTCACGAACGGATCCGAGAAATCCACCGTTTCGGACCTCGATTCGGTGATCGTCAGGTTGGCCGCCGCGACATCGCCCAACCCCTTCTCGAGAGCCGGCATGAGCTCGTCGCGTTGGACCGGGATGATGAAGACCTCGACCTCGAGGGTCCCGCGGCCGAGCCGCTTGTTGAGGAACTTCTCGAACTCGACGAGGGCCTCGTAGGTCGCTCCCCGCTGGGTTGCCCCATCGAAGAAGTACTGGCCGAGCGAGTAGACGACGAGTACCCGAATCACGCGGCGTTCAATCATGCCGTCGAGGTCGCCGACCCACGCCTCGTCGAGGCCGAGCTCCGAGTCGAAGCTGCGGAGCTGCTTCGAGCCCTCGGTTGTCGATGCCTCCGATTCGGGTGCACCCACGTCCGATATGGACGCACCGTCCGCACGTCCGGATCCCGCGCGGTTGTCGGCATCGGCGCATCCGCCGACCGCCAGCACCAGGGCGAGCATCCACACGATCGATCCATTCGCACGCATCCTTTTGTCCTTCCAAACGTGTACCTGCACCCTACCATCCTTTGCCTGCCGGCGAATCACCGCTGCGGCCCCGGACAGCATGTCGTTCAGTCGTTGCAAAAGATGTCCATCTTGCGTTTGGCCAGCGCGAACTGCTCATCAGTCTCCGCCGCCAGCATTTCCTCTTTTGCAGCAAGGCACTCGGAGGCCTCTTCCTGGAGCTCCTCCTGGACATCGGCGCTCGCCATCACCGGTTCGGATTCGGGCTCGCAGGCGGCTGGATCGGCCCGCCGCACGTTCGCCTGATCCTTCGCCTCCTCGACGATAACGCAGTCTCCCTGCTTGATCTCGGTCTGATCCGAGACGACCTGGATCGACCGGCCGCCGCCGAGATCGACGGTGTAGAGCTTGCCCTTGAGATCACCCTCGCGAGACCGCGCGATGGCGCCGCCGGC
>JAZBOQ010000119.1:0-9004 GCA_036351195.1 Thermoanaerobaculales bacterium
ACTACAAGAGAGCTCAGTACTTTGTAGCGCCGGCGCCCCCGCCGGCGATCTGCCTTCGATCTTCGTCCTCTCCTGGAACCCGGTATTTTTGCAAGAGGCTGAACTCATAATTTATAATTCGTCTCATGTTCGTCTTCAAGCCGCCCCGCCGACGACGCGGGCTGCAGATCGCCATCGGTGTGCCTCTGACCCTGCTCGTGCTCGCGCCCACCCTCTTCGGGGTGTGGCTGGTGTGGGCGCCGCACACCGTGGAGCTCGAGGTCGAAGCCGGCGAGCTTCGCATCACCACCGCTCCGGATCCCTTCGCGCGGCACCGCATCGTCGACCTGGACTCCGTCACCTCTGTCGACGAGGTGCGGCTCGGAAAGGGCCGTCGAACCAACGGAACCGCCCTCCCCGGTTACTGCGTCGGCCGTTACCGCTACGGCAACATCGGCAGCGTCTGGCAGGCCACCGACTGCTCGCGCGACGTGGTCGTCTTGCGGCGCTCCGACGACCGCCCCATCGTTCTGACCCCGCCCGACCGCGATGCGTTCCTCCGGGCCGTCGCCGGCGGTGGAACCTATCGCGGAGCGCAACCGCCGCCCGAGGGCGGTCCGGGCTGGCGCATCGTCAAAGTCCTCATGCTGCTCCTTCCGATCGCCGCCCTGATCGTCCCCGTCGTCTTTCTCATCGCCCCCGCGCGACTGGCGTACCGGGTCGAGCCCGGCGCACTTGAAGTCCTGACCACAATGGGCACCCGGAGATATGCGACCACCGGCTGCACCGCTCGCGTCCATCACCCCCAGGTCGGCCTCCGTCTCTGGGGGACCTCCGCTCCCGGCTACCACACCGGCCTCTTCCGCGCCGACGGCGCCAATACGAAGATCTACGCCACCTCGGTGGACGAGGGCGTGCTCATCGAGGGCAACGGCGTCCGCGTCTTCGTCAACCCGGAACGGCGGGACGAGTTCCTCGAGGCGATGCGAACACTCGGCGGCGCCACAGACTGAATGATGAATTATGAGTTATGAATGATGAATTGCGCTGCACACGGCCCTCATCGCGAAAGCAGATCTTCTTCAGCAACAGACCCTGCAGTGTCTCTCCATCGCGACCGTCGCACGTAGCGCTGCCGTAAAACGGATTCAGAACCACAAGCTGAACAGGCCTCCATTCACTTATGTGTACTACCTGTGATGCAATTCATAACTCATAATTCATCATTCATCATTCTCTCGTGTTAGGCTTGCCGATGCCGTCACGCCGGGACGGACCGGAAGCCGCGCCGGCGGGCGACCCGACAAACCCCCGGGAGGAAACCCCATGCGTCGAACCCTCGTTCTGGCTCTGGCCATCCTTGTCCTGTTGCCCGCCGCCGATGTCCTGGCAAAGAAATCCAAGGACACCGACACCGAAGAACCCAAAGCCCTGATGTCGGCCGGGACCCTGTCGGGTCTCGAGTTCCGCCTCATCGGCCCCGCCTACAACTCGGGCCGGATCACCGACTTCGCGGTGCAGCCCGACAAGACCCAGGTGATCTGGGTCGCCACCGCGTCGGGCGGCATCTGGAAGACCGTCAACAACGGCACTACCTGGACCCCGATCTTCGACTCGGAGGCCTCGTACTCCATCGGCTGCCTGGCCATGGACCCGACCAACTACAACAAGGTCTGGGCCGGCACCGGCGAGAACAACAGCCAGCGTTCGGTGGCCTTCGGCGACGGCGTCTACCTCACCGAGGACGGCGGCAAGAGCTGGACCAACATGGGGCTGGCTGACTCCGAGCACATCGGCGACATCGTCATCGACCCGCGCGACCCCGACGTGGTCTACGTCGCGGCGCAGGGCCCGCTGTGGAAATCGGGCGGCGAGCGCGGTCTCTACAAGACCACCGACGGCGGCGCCACCTGGGAGCGCGTGCTCCACATCTCCGACGACACCGGGATCAACGAGGTCCACATGGACCCGCGCGACCCCGACACCCTCTACGCCTCGGCCTACCAGCGCCGGCGCCACGTCTGGACGCTGATCAACGGCGGTCCCGAGTCGGGGATCTACAAGTCCACCGACGCCGGCGCCACCTGGGAGGAGCTCACCACCGGACTGCCCACCGTCGACATGGGCAAGATCGGCATGGCGATCTCTCCCGCCAACCCCGATGTGATCTACACCGTCATCGAGGCCCAGCGCGACGAGGGCGGCACCTACGTCTCGACGAATCGCGGCGAGACCTGGGCCAAGCGCTCCGATTACCTCGCCCGCAGCCCGCAGTACTACAACGAGCTCGTGGCGGATCCGGTGGACGTCGACACCGTCTACTCCATGGACACCTGGCTGCACCACACCGTCGACGGCGGCGAGACCTGGGAGATGGTCGGCGAGGACAACAAGCACGTCGACAACCACGCCATGTGGATCAACCCGGCCGACACCGACCACTGGGTCGTCGGCTGCGACGGCGGCGCCTACCTGAGCTACGACCGCGGCGCCACCTGGAAGTTCATCGCCAACCTGCCCATCACCCAGTTCTACCGGGTGTCGGTGGACAACTCCAAGCCCTTCTACTACGTCTACGGCGGTACCCAGGACAACAACTCCCTGGGCGGCCCGCACCGAACCCTCGACTCGTCGGGCATCTCCAACGAGGACTGGTTCGTCACCGTCGGCGGCGACGGCTACGAGACCGTGGTCGACCCCACCAACCCCAACATCGTCTACTCCCAGTGGCAGTACGGCGGCCTGGTGCGCTACGACCGCCTGTCGGGCGAGCTCATCGACATTCAGCCCCAGGAGGAGCCCGGCGAGGACGCCCACCGCTGGAACTGGGATTCGCCGCTGATGATCAGCCCCCACTCCCCCACCCGGCTCTACTACGCCTGCCAACGCATCTACCGCTCGGACGACCACGGCGACTCGTGGACGGCGATCAGCGGTGATCTCACCCAGGCCCTCGACCCCAACGACATCCCGGTCTTCGGCAAGATCCAGTCCATCGACGCCGTCGCCAAGAACATCTCCACCTCCGACTACGGCAACATCGTCGCGCTCACCGAATCGCCCCTCGTCGAGGGCCTGATCTACGCCGGCACCGACGACGGGCTCGTCCAGGTCACCGAGGACGGCGGCGCCACCTGGCGCCGGGCCGCGGCAGCGCCCGGCGTGCCGAAGGAGAGCTACGCCTTCCGCGTCGAAGCCTCGCTGCACGACGCCGACACCGTCTACGCCGTCTACAACAACAAGAAAATGGGCGACTTCTCGCCCTACGTCTACGTCAGCCGCGATCGCGGCGCGAGCTGGTCGTCCATCGCCGGCGATCTGCCCGAGCGCGGGCCCGCCTACTCGCTGATCCAGGATCACGTCAAGCCCGAGCTCTTGTTCGTCGGCACCGAGTTCGGCGTCTTCGCCACCGTCAACGAGGGCGGAAATTGGGTCCAGCTCAAGGGCGGCCTGCCCACCATCCAGATCCGTGACATGGACATCCACCGCACCGAGAACGACCTGGTGCTGGCCACCTTCGGCCGCGGCTTCTACGTCCTCGACGACTACACGCCGCTGCGCACCATCACCGAGGAGGCCCTCGAGCAGGAGGCCATTCTCTTCGACACCCGCGACGCCCTGCGCTACGTCGAGAAGACCTCGCGCATCGGCTCGCGCGGCCACGACTTCTACGTCGCCGACAACCCGCCCCTCGGCGCCACCTTCACCTACTACCTCAAGGACGGCTATCAGAGCCTCACCGACCAGCGCGTCGAGACCGAGACGAAGGCCATGGAGGACGAGACCGAGATCATCATTCCGTCCTACGACGAGCTCCGGATCGAGGACGAGGAGCTCGACCCGAAGATGGTCTTCACCATCTCCGACGCCGAGGGCAATGTGGTCCGCCGCATCGACGGCTGCCCGAAGCAGGGCCTCCACCGCGTCACCTGGGATCTGCGCTACCCCAGCGCCCGTCCCACCGACATCTCCGGCAAAAAGCCCGGCCGCTGGGGCATGGCCCCCGTCGGCCCGCTGGTGGCGCCCGGGACCTACACCGTGAGCATGGCCAAGAAGATCGACGGCATCATGACCGAGGTCGCCGGCCCCGTGCAGTTCGAGGTCGTCGACCTGTCGCTGGCCGCCCTGCCTGGGGCGCCCCCTGACGAGGCGCTCGCCTTCGAGCAGAAGGTCGCTCGCCTCCAGCGCGCCGTCGCCGGCGCCGTCAAGGTCACCGGCGAGATCGAGGACCGCCTCGCCCACCTGCGCAAGGCGATCCTGGACACCCCGGCCGCCGACGCCGAGGCCCTCGCCGCCGCGCGGGCCCTCCAGAGCGAGCTCGACGACATCAAGATCGAGCTCATCGGCGATCCCACCAAGGCCGGCCGCAACGTCTTCACCCCGCCGTCCATCAGCGACCGGGTCAACCGGATCGTCGGCGGGCTGTGGGAGACCACGCAAGGCCCGACCCAGACCCAGCGCGACACCTACGGCTGGGCCGGTGAGGCCTTCACCACCGAGCTCGGACGCCTGCAGACGCTGGTCTCGAACCTCGAGAGCCTGGAGAACCAGCTCGAGCTCGCCGGCGCCCCCTGGACCCCGGGCCGGGTGCCAACCTGGCAGCCCGAGTAGTCCGGCCGATCAACGCACCACGACGGGAGGGGCTCGGCCCCTCCCGTTTTTTCTCGCGTCGCCGCGCAGCTACCGGACCGGGACGGCGACGGTGAAGATCGGGTCCTGCGACGAGTCGTCGACCGTCGAGCTGTAAGCCGCCCGGAGCTGTCCGGAGGCGCCGAGGCGGACGGACCCCACCGTAAAGGCGCTCCAGTTCACGTTTGGGAAGATTCTCCGCACCGAGTCTTGAAACATCGTTCGCGGCTCCAGAGGGACATACTCCGTGGCCAGCACGGTCCCGTCGTGGTCGACGAGGCTGATCTCCATGCCTTCGTAACGCTCGCCGCCGACGATGCCGATGTTGGTTCGAAAACCACCGGTTGCGCGGATGCCGGTCAGCACGAGTGTCCGCGATGTCTTGGCGTGCAGTGGCAGGGCCTCGACGCCCAGGCCGTAGGTCCCGCCACCGGCGGTGGTGGTGTAGGTGCGGGAGGCGGCGACAACCCCCGGAGCCGCTGTGACCACCAGCGCGCCCTTGCCGTCATCGACGCCGAAGAGCCACCCGGCCACATCGGCGACGGTGAGAGTGCCGAATGCCGGCACGGCCACCGGCTTGCCCTGGACGCCGCCGCCCTGGTTGTCCTGCTGCTCGGGGAGATACTCGGTGACGACCTTCGCCTCCACCGGGTTGGGGTTGTAGAGGAAGAGGTCCGACCGCCAGAACGTGCCCTGCATTCCCGGGTTGTGCGCCACCACCGGCACGAAGACCGCCGGCGATGCGGGACGGGCGATGAGGGTCACAGCGTCGCTGGAGACCTGGTCCACCAGCGAGCCGTAAGCGATCCCAGGTCCAAAGATCCGGACCCTGGCGGTCATGGGAACGCCGGCCTGGGCCAGAGCGGGAAACATCGCCGGGAGCCGCCACTGCGCCTGGGTGCCAGCAGGTACCGTCTGTGCGAAGGTCGAGCCCACGGCCCCGTCGATTCCCCGGAAGAGATCCACCTGGACGGTCAGGTCCTCATCCCCGGCGGCGATGCCGATGTTGCTGCGAAACTCGGCGTCCTCCCGCAATCCGGGAATGTAGTAGGTTCCCTCAGGGAACGGATCGAGGGCGGGCATGCCCTGTCCGAGGCGCTCGGCGCCGGCTACCGCGAAGGTGCGCGACGCCACCACCGGACTGGGACCGTCCGCGGGGGGAATGACCTCTAGGGATCCCTGTCCGTTGCCCGAGCCGAAGACCGAGCTGACGATGTCGTCGAAGAGCACGGTGGCGAACGGCCCGATCTCGACGGTTTCGTCGACCTGGGTCCCGGATGCTGGGGTGTAGCGCATGGCCACCTCGAGCCCCACGTCGCCCGGGTTTGTGATCGCCACGTCGGATCTCCAGGGCGTGCCACCCACCCCGCCCACGTGCGCGACGACGGGGACGGTGAGCGGCAGGCCCGCCGGAGGCTCGTCGCCGTCGGCCTCGTAGGCGCCGATGTCGGGCGCCGGGCCGACGGGGCGGATGACGCCCCGCTGGTCGGCGGCGGCGGACTGGCCGCCCCCGGCATCGATGGCCGGGCTGCCGGCCAGCAGGGCCAGGGTCAAGGTCGGTCCGGTGTTGTCCCGCAGACCGCGCAGCGCCGGATCGGCGCCGACGATGTCGCCCGCCGCGTCCAGGCCGCAGCTCGTATCGGTGGCGAGGTTGTGCCCGTCCGAGAGCAAAGGCAGCCCGCACACCGCGAATCGGTCGGGGCCCGACACGATGGTGTTGTCGATGCTGATCTCGGGATCGTTGCTGCCGTAGAACCCGGTGCCGTCGCTGACGGCGGCATTGTCGGCGACGGTGCAGTTGCGCAGTGCGACGGTCCCCCTGTTGGTCGCGATCGCCCCACCACGGCCGGCGACGGCGGCGTTGCCGGTGAAGGTGACGTTGGTGAGTACCGCCTCGCTCCGGTCGATGCTCAGCGCTCCACCGTAGGCGCCGGTGTTCGCCGTGAAGAGACTGTCGGCGACGGCGACCGTCATCTCGCGGCTGGTGATGATGGCCCCACCACCGTTGACGGTGCGGTTGCCGTCGAAGGTCGATCTCAGCACCTCCAGCGGACCCTCCGCCTTGATCGCTCCGGCCAGCGAGCCCGAGAGGTTGGCGGCGAAGAGGCTGTCGGCGACGAGCAGCGTCCCGCGCGCGTACACCCCGCCGCCCTGCACCACGGCCTCGTTGCCGATGCAGGCCACGTGGGCGAGGTGGAGGTGCGTGTCCGGCCCCGATCGAACGCCGGCTCCTTCGAGCTCGGCGCCGCCGCGAATCGTCAGCGAGGCGATCTGCACCGGCCCGGCTCCTTGGCGAACGTCGATGAGCCGGTCGGACCAGCCGCCGTCGAGGACCGTGGCGCCGTTCCCAACGCCGTAGATGTTCACCTGATCGGTGATGTCCAGATCGCCGGTCAGGCCGGCGTCTTCGTCGATGCCGGTCAACGTGAGCTTGTAGACGCCCTGGGGGAGGTTGATGACGTCCGGCCCGGGAGCATCGTTGGCGGCAATCACAGCCTCGCGGAGCGAGCAGTGGTGGTCGCAGGCGCCATCGGCACTGTCCCCGGTCGTCGTGACGTCGAAGGTCAGCGAGGAAGCCGTCGTTGTCGAGAGCACCACGACGATCCAAACGATTGCGGTGAGACGACTCATGTTCGTGTCCCCCATGTGAAGATTGCTCGACGATGCTAGCAGAAATACCGGGCCCGAAAGGGAAGGAAAACCCCGCTCCACGGCGTTTCCCAAACCGGAGGTTTCGACCATGGCGAAGGCAACATTCGGAGCAGGCTGTTTCTGGGGCGTCGAGATGAGCTTCCGGCGACTTGACGGGGTCCTCGACACCGTCGTCGGCTACGCCGGCGGCCACACCGAAAATCCCACCTACGAGCAGGTCTGCGGCCACGGGACCGGCCACGCCGAGGTGGTCGAGGTCGAGTACGAGCCGGCCGTCATCACCTACGAACAGCTGCTCGATGCCTTCTTCGAGATGCACGATCCGACTCAGGTCAACCGACAGGGTCCCGACATCGGCGATCAGTATCGATCGGTGATCTTCTTCCACAGCGATGAGCAACAGACGGCCGCGGAGAAGGCCAAAGCCGATCTCCAAGCGTCGGGGCGGCACGCCCGCCCGATCGCCACAGCCATCGAACCCGCCCCGACCTTCTATCGCGCCGAGGAGTACCACCAGCGCTATATCGAGAAGCGCGGTGGCGGAGGTTGCGCAGTTCGCTGAGGATCGTCGACCGAATCGTTACTGGAGCTCCACCTCCAGCTCGAAGGTGGTGCGCGGGTTGAGACCTTCCCACCTCGACATCTGGGCCGTGTTGCACCAGACCCCTCCTTCGGCCGCTCGGGGACCGTAGGCGTAGAGCCGGGTTTGGAGCCAGATGTCGGTGGCGCCGATGAACATGGCCGGCAGATCACCGTTGAGGCCACCGGTGTGACCCGCACCTGCAGCGGGCGGCTCGAGCTCGGCGAGCTGCCGCCAATTCGCCCCGTCGGTGGATCCGAAAACATAGGCATGCCCGCGGCTGTAGGAAAAGTGGAAGGTGGACACCTGCAACATCAACCGCCCACCGATGATCGGACGATCAAACGGGAAATGCAGGGTGATGACCCCCGGGTCCGTTGCGCCGATGGTTTCTTCACCTAGCATCGGTCGCCAGTATCTGCCCTCCTCTTCGGCGGCCACTTCGGCATTCGAGACGGTGGTCAGGTATTCCTGAGCCGTGGGGCTCTCGGGACTGCCATAACTATAGAAAAAGGTATCTGACGGTCCGATCTCGTAGTCCACGTCGCCGCTGCAGTCCGGACTGAATGTGAACGTCACGACCTGGCCGTTCAGAACCGTCGTCAGGCTGCCGGAGATCGGGTATTCGAGGCAGACCGCGGTGTCGATACCGATCGACCCCGATATCTGACCGGCACGCTTGAGAGCCGACGGTGAGTCGACGTCGATGTTGCCGACCACGGTCCCGTTGGCCCTCTCGGTGAGATCGAAGACCCAAGAGGACGGCCCGATTGCCGGGGGCTCGCCATTGACGAGATAGTCGTCGTGGGTGATGGTCAGGGACCCGTCGACTCCGCCGGAGCTCACCGAAAGAGCCGACATGTCGATCTCGACCGAGCCGGAGTACACCGTATCGTCGGGAGCGATCCACCCGCTGCCGTAGTCGAGGGACAGACCTGCCGGAGTTCGCTCTGCCGGTCCGGGATAATTCGCGACCACTCCGTCGAAGATGCCATCGATCCCGGCACCCTGGATGAGATTCATCATGGCCTCGATATCGGTCTCACCGTGGTTGCCGAAGACCTCGTCGATCTCAGCGAGGGCACCCTCGCTCTCCTCTGAGAGGATGGCCGGCGCCCCCATTCCGACGGGATCGCCGGTGAGGTTGTCCACCACCGACGCCAG
>JAZBOQ010000120.1:0-6186 GCA_036351195.1 Thermoanaerobaculales bacterium
GCTGAGCACGTAGTGAAAAATTTCACCGAGTCCGGTGGAGATCGGGCCCATCTGCGGAGTGCCGACACCTTCGGGTAGCTCGACATTCAGCAGTCGCTCGGAAATGAACTGCCGAGCTGTCGTGATCTCGGTGTCGTCATCGAAGGTTGCGACCACCTGGGAGAGTCCGAACTTCGAGACGGAGCGGACGCTCGCGAGGCCGGGTAGGCCCGAAATTTCCAGCTCAACGGGCAGCGTGATCTGCTGTTCGATCTCTTCGGCATTGAGCGAAGGTGCGACCGTATTGATCTGCACCTGAATGGGGGTGGTATCCGGGAAGGCATCTACCGGAACGCGGGATCCGGCCCAGATACCGGCGCCGATCAGGAGTGCCGTGAAAAGGAATACAAGCAGGCGGTTGGCCAAACAGAAGCGAATGAGGGCAGTGAACATGGTATGCAGGACGTGCAGGCGGTGGAACCGAAGGAGAATGCCGTTGGGCAGTTGGTGGGTGTTCTCAGGACATCCACGTGCAATGGCGCTCAGTCATCGACGCAGCCCGCACCAAGCAGAGATTTGAGGAACTCGGAGCGCAGGATGTAGCTCCCTCGGCTGACGATTGCGGATTCAGGCTTCAGCCCGCTTTGTACCGCGGTGATTTGGGTGGAGGCAGTGCCAGGAGCGAGTTGAACCCTCGTGGCGGCGTACAACGTCGGTTCCTCGCGGACGAAGACGAAGGGGACGCCATCGATGACTTGGATCGATCCGTTGGGCACGGCAAGCGACGAACTGGACTCGCCGATATGGATGCGCGCCTCGCCGTAGAGACCCTTCCGTAGCGTCGCTGGTGGGCTCTCAACAAACGCCCGGGCTCGAACCCGGCGTGTCTTCTCATCGATGGCACTGGCAACCCAGACTAGCTTGGCCGAGATCACGGCATTGGGCAGGTCGGAGAATACCGCCTCGACACTCTGGCCGGCAGAGAGTCCGGCGGCGTCGCGGGCAGGGACGGAGAGTTCGATCCACATCGACGACAGATCCGCGAGGACGAATATGGGATCTCCAGGTGCAACCCTCTCGCCAACCGCCACATCTCGCGCCACAATCGTTCCGGCGAAGGGTGCCAAGAGGGTGAGTGACGAAGTCGGACGCCCATCGGACGCAAGCAAATCGATCTCGGCCTCGCTGAGTCCGAGGTTGAGCAATCGCTGTCGTGCGGCGTCGAGATCCACGTTGGCTACCTCGGCGGCGGCTTCGGCGGCCTCAAGTTCTGCAGCGGTGGAAATGCGTTTGGCAGCGAGGGGTCTCTCACGCTTGACGTTCAGATCGGCGAGCCTTTTTGCTGCCTGGGCGGAAAGGAAACGGCTCTTGATCTCGGCGAACTCCGGCGAGTGCACGGTGCCAAGGACTTCTCCCGTGGTCACCTCTTGCCCTGGACTCACCACAATTTCCCGAACGATGCCTTCGACCAGCGGGGTGATTTTCGCGACTTGGTCCTGATTGTAGTCCGCAGTCGCATATGCCTCGACCACGGGGCGTGCTGTCGTGGTCTCCGGACGGGTGACCTCAACCCCGACCTTCTCCATCGATTCAGAGGAAGCGACACGAATTTTAAGGCTTTGTCCGGGGTCAAGCGACCCGGCCAGCTGGGGCTGACAGATGGCGCACTCATGCTCGGCCACCCCGTGCTCCTTGCACATCAGGACATCGGAAGATGCGGATGGTTTGGCTTCCGTCGATGGCGTGTCTTTGAGCTCTGGATGGCATAGGTAGCACTCGTCTTCGTAAACGCCATGCTCGCTGCAGTAGAGGCGGGCCTTGTCTTGCATCTCCGGGTGGCAGAGCCAGCAGCGATCTTCGTAGCGATCATGCTCCTTGCACCAGAGACGACCTGCGTCCCGTTTCGATGAGTCGCAGATGAAACATCCCTCGTGGGCAGGGCAGTCGGCCATGGCGTGGACTTCGACGTCCCCGCCAGAAGTGGATTCGGCAGCGCTGCCCTCCGATACGGATTCGGTCTTTTCCCCGCAAGCGGCGAGGAACGCGGTCAGGATACTGAGGCCGATGGCTCGGCTGATTGCGGATTTCGTTTTCATGGCGTTGTAGGTTCAGTGTTGAGTCAGGGTTAGAAGAGAGTGGTGGGCGCGAAGAAGGTCGGCCATTGCCCGGGCTCGTCCGCGCTCCACCTCGAAAAGGGTCTCGCGAGCATCGAGGACTTCGAGGAGGGACGCCTTCCCGGCATTGTAGGCCTCTTGCGTGTCCTCCAGTGCTTGGCGGGCTGCGGCAATCGTTTGGGAATCGAATTCTGCGGCCCGCGTGCGTGCGGTCTTGAGATCGGAGGTGTATCGGGTGAGCTGGCTTAGGAGCTCACTTTTGATGGCGCGCGCCTCGGCCTCAGCACGACCCAGACGTTCCTTCGCCGCCTGGATATTGCCTTGGTTGCGGTCAAAAATCGGAAGCGGCACACTAACTCCGAAGACTGCGGCGGTTTCATCCGCATCCCGCAGTTGCCGCACGCCTCCACCGACATCGACGTCGGAGAAGCGTCGGGCCTTCTCAAGATCGTAGGCAGCCTGCGCACGGGCGAAGCGCAGTGCCGCGGCTTTCATCGCCGGATGCCTTTTGAGCGCAGATTCCCCGGCAAAAGACGAGCCTCCGGAGGGGGAGTTCAGCGATCCAGAAGCGGTGACATCGGCCGCTCCGCCTCCCCATGTTTGGCTGAGATCAGCCGCAGCGGAGCTTTCCTCCGAACGAGCTTCAGCGATCAGTTCCCGCGCCTCGGATACCGCCAGCTTGGCCTTCGCGACATCGATTCGGTTGCTTTTCCCGGCATCGAGCAATGATTCGAGAGCGTTCAGGTTGTTTTCCGCCCTTTCGAGGTTCCGTTCGCTGAGGGTTCGCACCTCGCGGGCTTCGGCCAGGGTGGTGAACGCGCGGTCGACCGCGATCCGAACTTCGCGCTCGCCGGCGGCGAGTTCAGCACGAAGGGCTTCAGCGTTGAGACCTGCGACAAGGGTGCGTTTTGAGCGTTTTCCGCCGGTTTCCAGACGCTGCGAAATCGCTGCGGTTATCTCTGCTCCGTCGAATCCACGAGTGCCTCCACTTCCCGCGAAGTTTTCAACTTCAAGCCCGATCTCAGGGTTGGGGGGGAGTCCCGCTTGAACGATTTCGGCCTCCAATGCTCGAAGTTCAGCTCGTTGGGCCTGCAAGACCGGGCTGTAGGTGAGGGCGTGCCGGATCGCCTGGCTGCGGGTGATCGATCCCCTCAGCGGTGGAGCGGGCTTCGCGTTGTCGAGGAAGGCCGAATAGTCGGACGTGTTCCCGGTTGCTGAAGAAAAAGAGGAGGTGTCCGTCGCGCACGATGCGAGAAGGAGAAGGAGAGGTAGAATGTAGAGAGCTCTGGCAGGAAGATGCATGGGTAGCGAAATTGGTGGGAGAAGGCAGGAAGGGGCTCACGACGGTACGGTCGTGGACACGGAGGGCCGGAACTGGCCAACTCAACGCACCGCTTGATGGCGGCGAGCAGCAATGAAGGTCGATCCGGAAACTTCCGGTGCTTCAAAGGCGCAGGACGACACCTGCAAGAAGGGCACTCCTCAAGAGGAGGCCGGGGTCGGGCTCAGGCCCGAAAAAAGATCTCCTGTCTACGTCGGCCCACGCTGTGTGGGCGATGCCCCTTTCCAGCTGGGCCAAATAGGCGAACGAGACGATGGTGCAAGGCTCCGTAGGGACCTTGACGGACTCAGCGAGCACCGGCTCGAGTCGGATTTCATGCTCTTCGCACTCCCCATCTTCACACGGACACTGGCAGGGATCCTCCGAGCAGTCATCTGAGGCGAAGATCGCGGGCGGACAGAAATTGCTGCTGCCGGAATGATCAAAGCAAACGCTCTGTCCCTTGCTGCAGAGGAGCAAGAGGACGAGAAAAATGCGACTGACCATGGACCTTGCCATCTGACCCAGAGCTTCAAAGAGAAATGATTGCATGTCAAACTGGATTGTTTGAGTTGCATTAGAAGCTGCGAAGGGAATCGAAGTCATGGCGATTGAGGGCTTTCAGACACCCTCTGTTGCAAGAGCTTCGTATGGCGTAGACGCAGCGCATTTGCCACTACCGACAACGAGCTGAAGCTCATCGCGGCACCGGCGATCATCGGGCTCAGTAGAAGCCCGAAAACGGGATAGAGAACCCCGGCGGCAATAGGCACTCCGAGCGCATTGTAAATGAAGGCGAAGAACAGGTTTTGCCGGATGTTGCGCATGACCGCTCGGCTGACATCGATGGCCTTGGCGATCCCCAGGAGGTCACCCTTCACCAGTGTCACAGCGGCGCTCTCAATGGCGACATCGGTGCCGGTTCCCATGGCGATGCCGACATTGGCTTCCGCCAGGGCGGGGGCATCGTTGATGCCGTCACCGGCCATCGCCACAACGGCTCCCTCCGCTTTCAATTTGCGAACGACTTCAATCTTGTCGTGGGGTGAGACTTCGGCGTGGACTTCGTCGATCCCCAATTCTTTGGCGACGGCTTCAGCGGTTCTTCGGTTATCGCCGGTGCACATGATGATTTTCAGTCCCAGCCGGTGCAGGGTGGCGATGGCGTCCGAAGTGGAATCTTTGATGGGGTCGGAGATGGCGAGGATGCCCGCTACCACCTCATCGATGGCGACCCAGACCACTGTCTTGGCCTGCTCCTGCCATGACTCCGCTGTCTGGCGAAGATCATCTGGGATGGAGATGTCGGCTTCGGAAAGAAACGCCGCCTTCCCGACCCGTACATTCTTGCCGTCTACTCGACCCGTCACTCCGCCTGCAGTCGTTGACTCGAAATCTTTGGTGTCCAGAATTTCAAATCCTTTCTCAGTCGCGGCATCGACGATGGCGCGAGCCAAGGGGTGCTCGCTGCTTTGCTCAAGCGAAGCCGCGAGTTGGAGCATCTTCTCCGAATCTTCGCCCTTAGCATCGACCACGCGCGGTTTCCCGGCGGTGAGTGTTCCCGTTTTGTCGGTTACCAGGTGGGTGACTTTCTCGGTGGTTTCAATCGCCTCGGCATTTTTTACCAGAATCCCGTTCTGGGCCGCACGGCCGACGCCGACCATGATCGACATCGGTGTTGCCAGCCCCAAGGCGCAGGGACAGGCGATGATCAGCACCGCCACCGAATTGACCAAGGCGTAGGCCATTGCCGGGGCCGGTCCGAAGATTGCCCAGACGATGAGGGTGATGATGGCGACTCCGATCACAACCGGGACAAACCAGCCAGACACGCTATCGGCCAGTTTCTGGATTGGTGCGCGGCTTCGCTGTACCTCTGCCACCATCTGAACGATTTGGGAGAGCAGTGTCTCGGAGCCGATCTTCTCGGCACGCATGAGAAAGCTGCCGGTCTGGTTGACGGTAGCTCCGATCACGGAGTCACCCTCGCTCTTGGGGACTGGTACGGGTTCGCCGGTGATCATGGACTCATCAAGATTACTTCGCCCCTCGCTAATCACGCCGTCGATTGGAACCTTTTCCCCTGGTCGGACTCGCAGGATGTCGCCCTTGTGAATCTCATCAACCGGGACGTCCTCTTCCTTGCCATCGCGCACCCGGTGGGCCGTCTTTGCGGCGAGGCCGAGCAGTGTTTGGATCGCGGCACCGGTCCGGCTGCGTGCCCTCGCTTCGAGCATCTGCCCGAGCAGGACGAGTGTCGTGATGACCGCCGCAGCCTCGAAATAGAGTCCCACTTCGCCATGCTGACGGAATGATTCCGGGAAGAGGCCAGGAGCCAGCACCGCGACCACACTGAACAGGTAGGCGGCACCGACACCCACCGCGATCAACGTGAACATATTCAAGCTGCGGTTGACCACGGAACGCCAGGCCCGGGTAAAGAACATGCCTCCGGCCCAAAACACCACCGGAGTGGTCAGAATGAGTTCGATCCATTTAGAGATCCGCTTCGGCACCAGTGAATCGATGCCGGGAATCATGTGGCCCATCGCCAACAGGAAGACGGGAACGGTGAGTGCGAGAGCGATCCAGAATTTACGGGAAAGCGCCCGGACCTCGGCATCCTCTTCTACCTCCCCAGCGACCGTCTTCGGCTCAAGGGGCATCCCGCACTTCGGGCAATCACCGGGATGGTTCTGTTCGACCTCCGGGTGCATCGGGCAGACATAGGTGGTCTTCTCCTGGGCTTGCCACAGGGGATTGCGCTCAAGA
>JAZBOQ010000121.1:0-82107 GCA_036351195.1 Thermoanaerobaculales bacterium
ACCGCGGTGGACGGCGCCCGCCTCACCCTCGACATTCCGATCCGCTACCCGGTGCTGCGCCGGGACAACGCCCGGGTTCGCCGCACCCTCCCCCACATCGACGAGGTCGGCGTCGAGAACCTCGCCATCGGCATGGTTGCCCTGACCTACGGAGACATGGGAGACGGCGACTGGAATACGCCCGGCACGGGGGCCTGGGACGCCCACGCTTCCACCCTGATCGAGATCAACCACACCGTCAACGGATGGGTCCGTCGGGTTTCGAGCTTCCGTCCGCCGGACAACCACCGCCACCACTTCCTCTCCTCCGGAATCCGGATTCAATACGCCCGCTCCATCACCGTCGCCGATGTCGATCTCGAGCTGTCGCAGTACCGGGGTGAAGGCGGTAACGGCTACCACTTCTCCATCCAGGGCAGCGACAATCTGCTCACCGAGTGCCGCTCCAAGGGAGGCCGCCACAACTACACCTTCGCCCTCATCGCCACCACCGGCAACGTCATCCACCGATCCGTCGCCCAGGACGGACGCCTGCCCGTCGACTTCCACATGCACCTCTCGCCGGCCAACCTCATCGACGGGATGATTCTCGACGACGACGGCATCGAAGCGGTGCGGCGAGACCACGCCGACCACGGCCACGGAACCACCCAAAGCGTTTTCTGGAACACCCGGGGCGACACCGAAGGCTGGGAGGTCGACGCGGGCATCAAGAAGCTCATCAGGACGGCCCAGTACGGTTGGGGCTACGCCATCGGCACCAGCGGGTCGGACAAGCGGGTGGAGGCTCCCAACCACCAGCTCTCCTTCCCCACGGACTTCGTCGAGGGCCAGGGCCGCGGCGGACAGCTGGTCCCGAGCTCGCTGTGGGAGTCGCAGCTCGACCGCCGGCTTTCGCTGCCGCCGCCGCCCCGCTCGGGAGGGGCGAATCGACGCGTCCGCCCCTGACCGGCTCCCAACCCGAAAAAACCATGAGCTGACGCCTCCGGCCGACGACTTCGAGCGGAGGCGTCGAATCAGCGCCCGAGCCGAAAGGTGCCGACCAACAGAAGCCCGGCTTGCGGCAGAGCGGCCTACGTTGCCGGTGCTCCCAGGTAAAGGATGCTCCCGGTCGACGGAGCGGCGCTACTTCACCTTGACCTTGACGTCCTTGAGATAGACGGGGTCCATGGGAAACTCGTCGATGACGAACTTCTTGGACGCGATGTCGTAGCGGAGCTTGGCACCGACGAACATACGGCCGATGCCGGTGGTTTCGCCGGCGTCGTTCTCCCGGAGCTTGAGAAGCACGAACGACACCGGGTAGTTGGCGAGCTTGGCGCCGTTGGCAGCCTGGGGAGTCTGTCCGTATCCGGGGTACTGATTGGTGATCAGAATGATCTCCCTGCCCTCGGCGTGAGCGATCTCTCGCGCGTACTTGAAGTACGACCGGCGCGGGTCACGGCCGGGACCGCCGCCGCCGCGCGGATCGAAGGACACCCAACCGGTTTCGTCCTTCTCGTCCAGTGCGCTCGCGAGGGCGCGGTTGCCCTCGGTGCTGAGGATCTGCACCAGCTCTTCGCGCTCGTCGTCGGTGGACCACCGCTCGATGCGGATGTCCACCAGGTCCGACGCGGCCCGGATGATATTGGTCGAGCTCACGGCGCGGGCCTTGATGTGGATCTCTGTCCCATCGTCGGCCGAAACCGGAGCGGTCAACGCGATGGCGAGCACCAGGGCCGCCGCCGCCGTCGAATTCAGCACTGTCGTGCGAGACATCATGGGTACCTCCTTGGACACCTGCATTCTACGTTCTTCCCGTGTGAAGAACCCATAAAGTCCTGTTTCACCTGCCACAGTTGTGCAAAAAGATGTAAAAACCGGGGCCCGAAGGCCCCGGTTTTTACCAGGATCGAGTCCGAATCAGACCTCTGGCATCACTTTCACCTCTTCGGTGAACTGGACACCGAGACGCTCGAGCTCCTCGAGCGCGGGCTCGTAGAACTCCGGCATCACCGGGACGATCACCCCGGGCTGGGTAAAGCGGCCTTCGAGGATGAAGCGCACGCCCACGGCGGCGGGGAGCCCCACGGTGCGGTTCATCGACGAGTCCCCGCCGGGGATCCCGAAGTCGATCATCGTCGAGGTGATGTACTCACGCCGATCCTCGAACTCGGCGAAGAAGGTGTGCTGCAGCACGATCATGTCGCGCTCACCCTCGTTGTAGGACATCTTCTCCAACATACGCGCAGTGAGGATGTCCACCGGCGCCGAGGGGCCGGGCAGCGGGTCCGAGCCGAGCAGGCCCAACCACTCCATCTTGGCCATCTCGTGGCCGCCGGTGTCGACGCCGAGGTGGGCCGCCACCCGCGCTTTGAGATCCACGGTATCGTCCAGGCCGGCGAGCCGGGCGCTGACGTCGGCATAGGTCTTGCCCTCGAGACCGTCCAGGTCCTCGGTGCCGAGCCATCCGAGACGCGCCACCTGTTTCATGGACTCGCACCAGCCCGGGTTGCGCAGGGTGCCCCGGAACATGACGTCGCGGGGGTCGATGCCGTAGGGCTCGGTGTAGGGCATGGAGTCGCGGTTGGGATATCCCTCGAGATCGGTCTCCTCGCCTTCGATCTCCACCCGGACCTTCCACACGTGGTCGAAGAGCTCTTCGCCCGGCACCTCGGTGACGTTGCCAAAGCGCTTGTAGCGGGCGTTGTTGAGGCCGGCCAGGAGGACGCCACGCGGGCTCCAGGAGAACTTGTAGCCGTAAGGGTTGTCGTTGGCTTCGGGCGCCGGCAGGCCGCCACAGTAGGACTGGAAGGTGGTGATCTCACCACCCTCGGCCTGCACGCGGTGGATGACCTTCATGGCGGTCATGTGGTCGATGCCGGGATCGACGCCGAGCTCGTTGAGCAGGATGATCCCTTTCTCCTTGGCCTCGGCGTCGAGGGCCATCATCTCGTCCTTGACGTAGGAGGTGGTCACCATGTGCTTGCCCTCGTCGAGGCAGGCGCGGGCCACCTGTGGGTGAAACTGCCACGGCAGCAGGCTCACCGCCACGTCGTGCTCGGCGATGATCGACCCCAGCTTCTCGGGCTCCACGGTGATGTCGTAGGCCATGGGCGTGCCGTTGGGATGGCCGTCGATAATGTCCTCGGCCTTGGAAACGGTTCGGCTGGCGACGGTGACGGCGAATCCACTTTCGAGCAGATAACGGACGTGGGCGCGCACCACCAGGCCGGCCCCGAAGACGACGACTTTCTTCATCATGTTCCCCTTTCAAACACCCTACCGCTGATGTTCCAGCGGTTCGATTCTCTCGTTGAACTCGAGGCCCTCGGCGCGGAGCTGCGCCAGGACCGAATCACAGATCACCGGGTGGGTCGGCAGCCGGCATCCGCGCAGCTCGAGCTCACCCTTCAACAACATCTCAACCGCCAGGGCGGTGGGCAGACCCACGGTCTTGGCCATGGCCGACATGGCGACCGGGACCCCGTACTCCACCATCGTGGTGATCTGCCGTTCCGCCGGACGATCGCTGTCCGGAAACTCCACCTCCATCTCGTGGAAGATGGTCACCATGTCGCGGGACTCGGGCAGCGGCGCCAATCTCGTCTCGAGGAGGTGCGACAACATGGCCGCCGCCGTGTCGCCCGAACAACCCGTGGGCCGGTCGTCGAAGATGCCGAGGAACCGTAGGTTCTCCATGAGCTGCCCCGTCGGATTGAGTTCCAGGAAGAGGGTGGCCGCCGCCTCGACGCGGTCGAAGGGCACCGGGATGGGCAACAGCATGCCCACGACCTCCCGCGGCGAGCGCGAACCGAGGTCGGGAATGCGGATGGTATCGTTGGACAGTCCCAGGGCCACCACCTTGGCCCAGGTCTCGCAGTAGCCCGGGTGGCGCAAGGTCCCCCGGATCATGGTGTGCACCCCATCGAGTCCGAAGTGCTCGAGGTAGGACAGCGAGTCGCGGTTGGGGTAGCCCTCGAGCAGCCCGACCTCTTCGACACGAACCGGCCAGGTGTGGTGAAAGAGCCGGTCGTGCGGTACGATCCGGATCTGATCGTCCAGGAGGTACTCGGCTCCGGCCAGCCCGGAAGTGGCCACGTTCCACGGGTTCCAGGTCACCAGGTACTGCAGGGGATTGGACAGCGAGTCCGGCGCCGGCACACCGCTGCCGAAGGACCGAAAGGCGCAGACGACGCCGCCGGCGTCATCGACCTTGCGGATGGCTTCGGCGGCCATCATGTGGTCGATACCGGGGTCGAGGCCCATCTCACCGAGGAGAAGGACCCCGCGCTCGCGCGCCCAGGCGTCCAGGTTCCGGGTCTCTTGAGCGAGATAGGAGACTGACACCATGTGCACGCCGGCCTCGACGCACAACCTCGCCACACGGCCCTGAAAAACCGGAGCGAGCACGTTGGCGACAACGTCCGCAGAACCGATCCAGCTCGCCATCTGCTGCTCGTCCGAAGCGTCGAGGGCGATGGCGCGGCCGTTGGGATGACCGTTGATTCGTGCGCGGGCGGTCTCGATGTCGCGGTCCGCCACCGTGACCTGCCAGTGGTGATTGGCGGCGGCGTCGAGGAGGCGCTGGATGAGGTACGGTGCGGAACGTCCCGCTCCGAGAATCAAAATGCGTCGCATGATGAATACTCGTCGGCTGACTCAGCGGCCCAACGTCGCGACCATGACGGCCTTGATCGTGTGCAAGCGGTTCTCGGCCTCGTCGAAGACCCGCGACTGCGACCCTTCGAAGACCTCGTCCGAAACCTCGCAGATCTCGGGGTGCTGCTTCGCCACCTCGGTCTCCAGGTTGTGGAACGCCGGCAGGCAGTGCAGGAAGATGGTCTCCCGCAGACCGGTTGCCGCCATGAGCTCGGGCGTGATCTTGTACGGCCCGAGCAAGGCCGCGCGTTCGGCGATGAGATCTTCTTCGCCCATGGACGCCCAGACGTCGGCGTAGATGGCGTGGGCGCCTTCGACGCCCGCCGCCACGTCGGCGGTCACGGTGACCGAGCCGCCGGTGGAGGCGCAGATGGCTTCCACGTCGGCAACCAGCCCCGCTTCTGGAAAGAGCGCTTCGGGGGAAACGATGCGCACATCCATCCCGACCTTCGCACAGCCCACCATGAGCGAGTTGGCCATGTTGTTGCGGCCGTCGCCGACGTACGCCAGGGCGAGCCCTTCCAGGCGTCCGAACTCCTCCTTCACCGTCAAGAGGTCGGCGAGAATCTGAGTCGGGTGCCACTGGTCGGTGAGGCCGTTCCACACCGGCACGCCGGCGTGCTCGGCCAGGGTCTCCACCGTGTCGTGGGAGAAACCGCGGAACTCGATGCCGTCGAACATCCGCCCGAGGACCCGCGCCGTGTCCGCTACGGTCTCCTTCTTCCCGAGCTGGATGTCACCCTTGCCCAGGTACTCGGGGTGGGCGCCCTCGTCGACACAGGCGACGGTGAAGGCGCAGCGGGTCCGGGTGGACGGCTTTTCGAAGATCAGCGCGATGCTCTTGCCCTCGAGAGTACGACCCCGCACCCCGGCCCGTTTGTTGGCTTTGAGGGTGGCCGAGAGATCGAGCAGATCCCGCAGCTCCGCCGGAGTGAAGTCTACGAGCTTGAGGAAGTGACGACCACGAAGATTGCCTGCCATTGAACCTCCCGGTGCGGCTCGTGAAAATCCGCACAGCGGCGGCATGGTACCCCGCTGGAGGAGGTTTGCCAACCCGGCGACCGCCTGTTCTCGGCGCCACCTGAAAACCTCCTCCCGCGTCCACGTCCGCGTCCGTGCCCGTGTCCGAATCGCTCGCGCTCCCGACCCTGCCTCAATCGCCCACCCAACCCGAGCGCGCACATCGGCGCCCGGCGGGGCGTGCCGGGTACGGCATTGTGCTCTCTTGCTACCTTCCAGCCGAGAGTGCGCTGCGCACAATGCCGATACCTGGCAACCCACGGGGAGTGCATCCCGGGTGCGTCGCCGAAGTCTCCAGGCAGGCCGCCGCTCGCCCGAGCAGGGCGGTCATTGCTCTCCCGGCCGCCACAGCTGACCGCCCTGATCGGGCGACGCTGGGCGGTGCCGCCGTGAGGCGGCGCCGAACCAGAAGGCCGATGTCCCGGGTACCGTTACCTTCATGACGCCGGTCGCTCCGTCTCGCATCGACACATCAACGGACACGGCGCTCCGAACCCGCGGGGGATGCTGCCCACGCCGCTCTTCGAGCTTGTGGCAACAGCTCGACTCGCTCGCGGACTCGCTCACTCCCAATGACAAAATCCTCTTGTCATCCTGCGCGAGGCGACCTCAATCCTCTTGTCATCCTGAGCAAGGCGACCTCCGAGGTCGCCGCGTCGAAGGATCCCTCGCGGGTACGTCGGCCCACCGTATACCAGGGTGTCGTTGGGAGATGGAGCGACCTTCGCACCCGATGGGGATTCTTCGACTCACTCGCGGACTCGTTCGCTCAGAATGACAGGTTATTGGCGGGTTTGTCCTTCTTTAGGTAGGCGCCGCGAAACGGCGTGGCGGTGCTCAGGATGACAAGAGATTTGAGGGCGCCTCAGTCGGGGAGACAAGAAGATTGAGGCCGCCACTCACTCCAGCAGGCGGCAGATTCGCTCGAAACCCCGGCGGTGGGCCTCATTGAAATGTCCCGGCAGGTGGGAGTCCACATCCAGGACCCCGTAGGCCACTCCATCGGCGCCGCGCAACGGAACGACGATTTCGGAGCGGCTCCTCGAGTCACACGCGATGTGGCCCGGGAAGGCCTCGACATCGTCCACCAGAATCGTCTCGTTGCGGTCGATCCCGGCCCAGCAGACGCCCGCGTGGCGCTCGAGTACCAGACACGCGACCGGGCCCTGGTAGGCCTCGACGACCAGGTCCTCGCCGCGGAGGAGGTAGAAGCCGGTCCACGACACGCCGGGCACCTTGTGGTGGAGCAGCGCGGCTGCAGTGGCGCGGCGGGCGCACGGGTCCTCGGTCTTGGCCATGAGCCCGGCGAGCTGGCCGGCGATGCGATCAAAGAGCTTGTCGAGAGCGTCGTCGTTCATCATTCCTTCCAGCGGTCATCATACAGATGTCGCACGCCTCCTTGCCGTCGGGAGTCCGCCGACCTATCCTGAACCGGTGACCACCGCAGCCGCCCTCATCATCGGTGACGAGATCCTCTCGGGGAAGGTGCGCGACGCCAACGCGCAGTGCATCATCGACCTGATGTCCGAGCTCGGCGTCGAGCTCAAACGCATCGTCACCATCGGCGACGGTGAGGACGAGATCGCCGAGGAGGTCCGGGTCTGCTCGGAGCGCTACGACGCGGTCATTACCTCGGGCGGAGTCGGCCCGACCCACGACGATCGAACGGTGGCGGCGGTCGCCCGGGCCTTCGGCGTCGGCGTCGAGCGGAATCCGGACCTCGAGCGCATGATCCGCACCTGGTGGGGGGAGCGCTTCACCGAGGGTGCGCTGCGCATGGCCGACATCCCCGAAGGGGCGGAACTCCTCTACTCCTCCGACGGCAACATGCCCCTGGTGGTCTGCCGCAACGTCTACCTGCTGCCCGGGATCCCCCGCCTCTTCCACGCCAAGATCGGCGCCTTGCGGGCGGTCTTGCACGGCGAGGACCACGCCGGAGCGAATCTCTACCTGAGTTCGGACGAAAGCGCCGTGGCGGGCATTCTCAGTTCGGTGGACGATGCCTATCCAAAGGTCAAGATCGGGTCCTACCCATGCCACGGCGCTTCCCAGGAGCACCAGGTCTGGATCACCGTCGAGGCCGCCACCGCCGGCGAGGTCGACCGGGCCGTCGATCGCCTCCTCGAACTCCTGCCCGCCGACGAGGTCGTCCGCGTCGACCGCGGCTGACACGTATCCGAGCCAGCGATCCAAACCCCTCAATCGTCGGACCGTTCGCGGCGACAACCTCATCACACAATCGAACCGCAGAGCCGCGGAGTACGCGGAATTGTCGACTATGATCAGTACGATGAAATCACCGGTCGTCGACCAGCAGGCTCGAGAGTGGACGGCATTCGTCGAGCACGTGAGGAAGGATCCCTCGATCGGGTTCGAGGCGCAATGGGCGCGGTTTCTCGAGCTCTCTGAGGCCCGAGAATCATCACTCGGACCGCTGCCGACGTGGGTGCCCGACGCCGAACGAATCGAGGGGTCGAGCGTTGGGCGGCTCATGGCCGACCTCGGATTCGACGGCTTCGACGAGCTCCACCGCTGGACCGTCGACCACCGCGCCGACTTCTGGCGCCGGGTGGTCGACGAGCTCGGCATCGTCTTCGAGCGCTCGCCCGAGACGACCCTCGATCCAACGAACGGTCCGCTGGATCCCCGCTGGCTTGCCGGCGCCCGCCTCAACATCGCCGACTCTTGTTTTCTGGCCGACAGCTGTGCCACAGCCATCGTCCAGGGGCGCCAGGGCAGCGATGAAAACATCTTCATCACCTACGGCGAGCTCAACCAGCTGGTGAACCGGGTCGCCGGCGGGCTCCGCGATTTTGGCTTCGGTCCGGGATCCAGGGTGGCCCTCTACATGCCCATGACGGTGGAGTGCGTCGCCGCCTATCTCGGGATCGTTCGCGCCGGTGGCGTCGTCGTGTCCATCGCCGACAGCTTCGCCCCGCGCGAGGTCGCCCGGCGGCTCGAGATCGCCGCGGCAGAAGCCGTCATCACCGTCAACGAGTTCTCCCGCGGCGGGCGCGTCATCGCCATGTACGACAAGGTGCAACGTGCGTCGGAGCTGCCCACCATCGTCATTGACGACGCAGCGTCGGCACCGCCTCGACTCCGTCGACGTGATGTCCGCTGGTCGGACTTCCTCGCCGTCTCCGCACCGTTCCCGTCGGTCGTTTCGTCCGCCGACACCCCCACCAACATCCTCTTCTCATCGGGCACCACCGGCGACCCGAAGGCTATTCCCTGGACCCAGCTGACACCGCTCAAATGCGCGATGGACGGCCGCTTCCACCAGGACATCGGTGCAGGCAGCGTGGTGTGCTGGCCCACCAACATCGGATGGATGATGGGGCCATGGCTCGTCTACGCCACCCTCCTCAACCGCGGCTGCATCGCCCTGTACGACGGTCTCCCCAGCGGCGAGGACTTTGCCCGGTTCGTGGAACAGGCCGGGGTCACCATGCTTGGCGTCGTCCCGTCGCTGGTGCGCGCCTGGCGATCGTCCGATGCCTGCAGCACCGCCGACTGGTCCCGCATCAAGGTCTTCAGCTCCACCGGTGAGCCCTCCAACCGGCGCGACTACCTGTGGCTGACCAGCCTCACCGGCCACCGCGCTCCCGTCATCGAGTACTGCGGCGGCACCGAAATCGGCGGCGGGTACGTCACCGGAACCGTGGTCCAGCCCGCCTCGCCCTCCACCTTCACCACCCCCGCCCTGGGCCTCGACCTGGCGATTCTCGACGACGACGCTCCGGTTGAGCTCGGTGAAGAGGGCGAGGTCTTTCTCATTCCGCCCTCCATCGGCCTGTCACAGACGCTGCTCAACCGCGATCATCACACGGTCTACCACGCCGGCTGCCCGACCGGTCCGCACGGTGAGACCCTGCGCCGCCACGGCGACCGGCTCGCCCGGTTGCCCGGCGGGTTCCTGCGCGCCCAGGGCCGCGCCGACGACACCATGAACCTGGGAGGCATCAAGGTCTCCTCCCTCGAGCTCGAGCGGGTGGTGGACCACCACCCCGCCATCTCCGAGTCGGCGGCGGTGGCCGTTCAACCCGGCGGCGAAGGGGCCGAGCGGCTCGTGGTCTTCGCAGTGCTCTCCACCGCGGCAGACCCTGAGGGGCTCCTCGCCGACCTGCGCCGGCGCATCGCCTCCGAGCTCAATCCCCTGTTCAAGGTCCACGACCTCGTTATCGTCGAAAACCTCCCCCGCACCGCCTCGAACAAGCTCATGCGAAGGAAGCTCCGAGCGCGCTACGGCTCCTGAACCGCGCACATTCGCGCTCGGACGGACGTGCCATGTACACACTTTTCGCTCGTGACTGATCCGATGTCTCAGCGCGCTTCGAAAAGTGTGAACGAATCGCCGAGCCCAGCCGTCAAAAGCTGGGTTGAAGTCTACAGGCAGGCCGCCGCCCGCCCGAGCAGCATGGTCACCATCGTTCTCTTCTCCCATCATGACCATGCTGATCGGGCGACGCTGCGCCGCCTCCGCCGTTCAGGCGGGGGCGGGGCAGAAGGCCGGCGCTCCGGGTACCATCCGCATCCGCATCCGCATCCGCGTCCGTGCCCGTGCCCGTGCCCGATGACCGTATCGGAGGCCGATCACCGTGGCCGTAATCGCCGTTCAGGCGGAGCGGGCAGAAGGCCGGTATTCACACTATCCCACAGCACCGGCCTTCCCAGGTCGCCTCCAGGTCAGGATGGCCTACCTCCGCGCCGGAGCACCGATGATCATCGCCCTCGCTCGGCGAGCGCCCTCTCAAACGATGATTGGGAATCGACCGTGGCCGCTTCCAGTGCGAGCTCCTGCCCAACATCGGTTTGAGACGGCACGTCCGTCCCAACGCGATCGGGCGTCGCTGCGCCGAGCCGCCGACAAGCGGCGATTGACCAGAAGGCCGAGGTCGCAGGATACCTGGTAGCGACCGACGATGCATCCGCTATCCTCGTCTCATGCACCTCATCGAGCTTCAAACCCCCTGCGCGCTGGTCGATCTCGAACGCTTCGAGGCCAACTGCACACGAATGTCCGACCGGGCCCACCGCCTCGGCGTTCGCCTGCGGCCCCACGTCAAGACCCACAAGACCGTCCAAGGAGCGCGCATCCAAACCCGGAGCCATTTCGGCGGGATCACCGTATCGACGCTGGCCGAGGCGCGAGGCTTCGCCGGGGCCGGCTTTCCAGACATCACCTACGCCGTCCCCATTGCACCCCAACGCCTGCCCGAGGCCGTCGAGCTCAATGCGCGGATTGACCGCCTCTCCGTCATTGTCGATCACATCGTCACCGTTCAGGCGGTCGAGGAGATCGCCTCGGCGTATTCGGTCAGCCTCCCGGTTTGGCTCAAGCTCGACTGCGGCCTCCGCCGAGCGGGAGTCGATCCGGAGAGCGATATGGCCGTTTCGCTGGCGGGCCGCCTCGCCCGTTCGCCGCAGATCAACTTCCAGGGGGTCCTCGCCCACGCCGGCCAGTCCTACCACGCAGTGAGCCGCAACGATGCGGCATCGGTCGCCCGGAACGAACGCATTGTCGCGCGGACCTTCGTCGAGCGACTGGCCGACGAGGGCATCGAGGTCCCCGCCGTCAGCATCGGCTCGACCCCGACCATGATCGCGGCGGAGAACCTCGACGGCATCGACGAAATCCGCCCAGGCAACTATGCCTTCTTCGACGCCTTCCAGGCGACCATCGGGAGCTGTGAACTCTCCGACATCGCCTTTTCCGTTCTCGCCACCGTTGTCAGCTCGTTTCCGGAGCAGCAGCGCGCCGTCATCGACGCCGGCGCCCTCGCGCTCAGCAAAGACCCCGGTCCGACTCACGTGGATCCCGACTGCGGCTTCGGCCGCATCGTCGCCGTCGAGGACCAGCACCCGCTGCCCGGCCTCCGGCTGGCGTCGCTCTCACAGGAGCACGGCGTCATCCAAGGTCCCGGGACCGCCGCACTCCGACCCGGCGCCCGCCTTCGCATGCTGCCCAACCACAGCTGCCTCGCCGCCGCCTGCTTCGACCGTTTCAACGTCGTTGGAGGCATCGACGTCGTCGACGAGTGGCGGTCGTTCCGCGGCTGGTGACCGCCGACTCGGCGTCCTCCGGGAGGGGATCACTCGACCCGGCCCGCGATCGCGTCATGGCCGCCTCGGGAATAATTCGCGCCGACGACGACCTCACAAAAACGAGCTCCTTGGGGGAACGAATCATGCACCCACACAACATTCCGCCTTTTCGCGCGACCGAACTCGCCCTCCTGGCCGTCGCCGCCCTGACGATTCTCGCCGGCCCGGTCGCCGCAGCCGAGGAAAGCTGGCAGCCGCCACCGCCCATGCCCGGGAACTTCGACTGGATCCAGATGACCTCGCTGGAGTGGCTCAAAGGGGAACTCATCTCCATGTACGACGGTTCTCTCGAGTTCGACAGCGACGAGTTCGGTGTCCAGACCGTCGACTGGGACGATGTCAAGGAGCTGCGATCGTCAGGGACGCTGCAGGTCGCATTCGAGGACCGAACCATCGCCGTCGGTCAGGTCTTCATGGATCAGGCAACCCTTCGCATCATGGGGTCCGAGGACCGGCAGTTCCCTCGGGCGGGCGTGCTGTCCATCACCGCCGGCGCCCCGAAGGAGAGAAACTTCTGGTCGATCAAAGCCAGCCTCGGCGCCAACCTCCGTGAAGGCAACACCGAGCAGCTCGAAACCACCAGCAAGGCGAACCTCATCCGACGAACCCCGAAGAACCGGATCCACTTCGAATGGCTCTCCACATTCAACCGCACCGACGGCGACACCGCCGCCGACAACCAGCGTCTCACCGCCGGGTGGAACCGGTACCTCTCCAAGCGCTTCTACTGGACGCCCGCACAGGGCGAGTGGTATCGCGACCCCTTCACCAACATCGCTCATCGGTGGACGCTCGGAATGGGCCTGGGGTACGAGCTCCTCGAAACATCGAAGATCTCGTGGGACGTCACCGGCGGTCTGTCGTATCAGACGACCACCTTCGACTCGGTGGAGGAGGGCGAAGACGAATCCGCCGACACTCCCGCGCTCACCATCGGCACCGTCTACGACCACGAGCTCACCAAGTGGATGGACTTCACCTTCAACTACAGATTCTTCCTCGTCGATGAAGAAAGCGGCACCTACACCCACCACCTGGTGACCGGCCTCGAGTTCGAGCTCACCCGCGTTCTCGATTTCGACGTCAGTTTCATCTGGGACCGGATCGAAGACCCGCGGCCGGACGAGGACGGAGTCGTACCGGAGCAGGACGACTACCGGTTGGTCTTCTTTCTCGGCTTCGATCTCTGACCCGAGCTCGTCCTCCAGCGCCGTGGGTGTCGGCCCACCGGCGGCACCTCGCGCGCCCGGCTGCGATAGACTCCCTCCGTGCACTCCCGAACATGGACGCGAGAGTTCGTCGAGGTCCTGCTGATCTTCGTGATCTTCACCCTCTTCGTGCGCACCTTCGTCGTCGCCCACATCAACGTGCCGACGCCGTCCATGGAGCCGGCGGTGCTGGTGGGAGACCACATCCTGGTCAACCGTTTCGTCTACGCCCCGCACTGGGACTCACCGCTGCACCGGCTCCTGCCCTACCGGGAGCCGCAAGTGGGCGACATCGTCACCTTCGCCCAACCGGACCGGCCCCGGCGCGACCTCATCAAGAGGGTGGTGGCCGTTCCCGGCGACACCCTCGCCATCGAGTCCAAGCAACTGATTCGCAACCACGTCCACACCGTGGAGGCCTGGGCCCGGCACACCGACCCGACGGTGTGGCCGAACGACGAGTCGACGCCACCGAGCCGCCGGACGCGGGATCATCTCGACGAGACCCTGATTCCTTCCGGCCACGTCTTCTGCCTCGGTGACAACCGAGACCAGAGCCAGGACTCTCGCGTCTTCGGCCCGGTGGCGCGGAGCGACGTCCGCGGACGAGCGCTCCTCGTCTACTGGTCATTTGATCCCAGCGGAGCGGAGTCGGCCGGCGGGGTCCGGCGGCTCCTCTACGTTCCTCTGAACTTCTTCTCCGAAACTCGCTGGAACCGGCAGTTCACCCTCGTCCGGTAGGCAGCTGAGCCACCTGCAAGAATCGTGGCTCGGTTCTGTTCTCTCAGTTCACTCGTTCGCGCTCGGAATCTTCCGCGGCCGCAGGTTGCGCACCTTGGGCTTTTCGACCTCCTCGGCCTCGACGGAGAGCATGGTGTTCCTGGGGTGCAGCAGGAGGAAATCCTCGTCGCCGTCCCTGGGTGTCGCCCCCTTCATGATCCGATCGATCACCTGGGTGGGCGACAGAGACGGGTCCACCGCGAGGATCTTGGCCGCCAGGTTGACCACGGCCGGCGCCGACATGGAGGTCCCCGAGGCCGCCATGCGGCCGCCTCCGGGCACGTAGCTTTCGATTTCGAAGCCGTTGGCGTAGAGCCGAACATTCTCACCCTGGCTGGTGAATCCGGTGGGATCGCCGGCCTGGTCCACGGCGCCGACCACCATCAGATTCTCCATGTCATACGACGATGGAATCATCTGGTCGAACTCGACGTCGTTGTCGGAGTTCCCGGCCGCCGCGACGAAGAGGATGTCCTTCGCCGCCACCATGGACTGGTACAGCCCGGTGGACATGATGTCGAGAATCTTCGCAGCGAGCTCGGCCCGCTCCTGGGGCGTCTCCCCGACGCCGTTGGCCTCGAGTCCGGACTCGATCTCCTTGAGCGACCACCCCCAGCTCATGTTGACCACGCGGACGCCGTGCGTGCGGAAGTACTCGACTGTTCTTCGGAAGCTCTCCGCAATGGCGGTGCCCGTCTCGACGCTCAACGGCGCCGGCGGGTTGTGGTAGTCGAAGCTCAACCGAGCCACCATGATGCGGGCGAAGGGGTTGCCCTCCACCGCGATCCCGGCCACGTGGGTGCCGTGCATGTACAGCGCCGCGAAGCTCAGGGCCTCGATGAAATCGTTGACCTTGGCGGGCTCGACGCCGGCCAGGTGGCGCTTCAGCGCTGACGCCTCGGGGCTGTCGATGGCAGACGTCAGGTCCATGAAGCCCTTGGTGAAGCTCATCGCCTCGTCCACCCGGCCCTCCATGTCGCCCTCGGGGTGCAGCAGGAACGGCGACGGTGCGCCCTCGCGGTCGAAGGCGAGGCCGTGGACGTCATCCACGAAACCGTTGCCGTCGTTGTCCTCGCCGTCCTCGGCATCGGTGGGATTGACCCAGAGCAGGCCGTTGAAGACATCCACGTCCACGCCGGAGTCCCAGATACCGACGATGACCGGGCCGACGCCCTCGTCGGGACCCACGATGTAGCCGCGCTCGGCCCAGATGTTCTCCTTCTCCACCTTGTTGGCGGAGATCATCCCCGAGTAGACCTCGACGACCTCCTGGTTGAGGGGCAGGGACATGGTGAGCATTGTGCGGAGCGCGACGACGGTCGACACCAGGTCGGAGCTCACCGCACCGGCGGCCTCCACCGCCGGATCCACCTGGCTCTGGGCGATGCCGAGGACGAAGCTCTCGGTGGAGAAGACCTCGGCACGACCCTTGGCCTCCTTGATCGAGTCCTGGACCACATCCCACGGCAGGGCTCCCGCGAGCGCCTCGAGATGTGTCGCAAAGGCGGCGGCGAAGGCCTCGAAGTCCTCTTCGGGATCGACCTCAGCGGTGGCGGCGATCCACGCGCGGGTGAAGAGCCCGTTCATGAGTCTGGCGGCCTCTTTGGTCTCCAACTCGCCGATCTGCTCGACCCGGGCGAGAGCCGACTCGAAGTCGCCCTCCATCAGGTCGAGACGCGACAGAATCGCGTAGTAGCCCTGAAGCGTACTCGCGTCGTTGATGTCGTATCTGGCGAGAACATCCTCGATGTCGGCGCGGACCTTCACCGCGAACTCGCCGAAGCGCTCGTCCGAGGTGATGAGATCGACCACCGAACCTTCCACGGGATAACTGAACCTCGGGATGTCGTCAAGGCTCTCGACCTTGATCTTCTCTCCAGCACCGGCGGCCGGAGCCACCGTCACCACCGCAGCGAGGGCACACACAACAACCAGACGAAAGGCGAACCGTGCTTGCATGGACATACTCCTTCTCACCCAACGATCGGCTCAGGTGTCATACGCGTCGACCGCCGCGTTGGTTCCGAATCACGCGCGCGAACACCGCTTCAGACGAGAATGGTATTCTAACCCTCGAGGAAGGGGTGTAATCAAGGCGATCATGGCCCGAAAAAACGTAGCCTACGACGAAAAAGCCATCCAGACGCTCGACGCCCTCGAGCACATCCGACTCCGCACCGGGATGTACATCGGCCGCATCGGCGACGGATCGAACCCCGCC
Source organism: Thermoanaerobaculales bacterium (assembly GCA_036351195.1). GTDB lineage: Bacteria > Acidobacteriota > Thermoanaerobaculia > Thermoanaerobaculales > Sulfomarinibacteraceae > JAHECW01. The sequence goes on from JAZBOQ010000121.1 coordinate 15,979, forward strand.
GACGGCATCTACGTGATGCTCAAGGAGGTCATCGACAACGCCGTTGACGAGTTCATCATGGGCCAGGGCAAGAAGATTCTCATCAAACGAGACGGCCCCGAGGTCTCGGTGCGTGACTTCGGGCGCGGAATCCCCCTCGGCAAGGTCGTCGACTGCGTCTCCAAGATCAACACCGGCGGCAAGTACAACGACGACGTCTTCCAGTTCTCGGTAGGCCTCAACGGAGTCGGCAACAAGGCCGTCAACGCCCTGTCGTCGAGCTTCGAGGTGGCGAGCTTCCGCGACGGCAAGTTCAGGCGTGCGCTCTTCGAACGTGGCAAGAAAACGAGTGAGAAGGGCGGCAAGGAGACCAGGGAGAAGCCCGGCACCCTGATCCGCTTCGAGCCGGACCCGGAGATCTTCGGCGACTTCGAGTGGCGCGAGGAGTACCTCGAGCACCGGCTTCGCTACTACGCCTTTCTCAACAGCGGGCTGACCCTGGACTACAACGGGCAGAAGTACCTGTCGCGGAACGGGCTCTGCGACCTGCTCGCCTACGAACTCGGCGACGAGATGGCGCTGTACGAGCCCATGCACTGCAAGCTCGACCGCCTCGAGTTCTCCTTCGCCCACACCCACGCCTACGGCGAGAACTACTTCAGCTTCGTCAACGGCCAGTACACCAACGACGGCGGCACCCACCAGAGCGCCTTCCGCGAGGGCGTCCTCAAGGGGGTCAACGAGTTCGCCAAGAACGGCTTTGCCGGCGAGGACGTTCGCGACGGCCTCATCGGCGCGGTGGCGGTCAAGGTCCAGGACCCGGTCTTCGAGTCCCAAACCAAGAACAAGCTGGGCTCCACCGAGGTCCGCTCCTGGATCGTCAACTCGGTCAAGGAGCAGGTCGTGCTCTGGCTGCACAAGAACAAGGAGGACGCGGACAAGCTGCTGCAGAAGGTCAAACACAACCAGAAGGTCCGCAAGGAGTTGTCGGCCATCAAGAAGGAGGCCCGGGAGCGCGCCAAGAAGGTCGCCATCCGGATTCCCAAGCTCATCGACTGCAAGGTCCACCTCTCCGACGCCAAGGGCAAGCGCCGCGAGGAGACCACCATCTTCCTCACCGAGGGCGACTCGGCGGGCGGCGCCATGATCCAGGCCCGCGACGTCCAGACCCAGGCCATTTACTCGCTCAAGGGCAAACCCCTGAACACCCACGGTCTCGGCCGCGAGTCGGTCTACAAGAACGAGGAGCTCTACAACATCATGCGGGCCCTCGGCATCGAAGAGGACCTGGAGGGGCTGCGCTACAACCGGGTGGTCATCGCCACCGACGCCGACGTCGACGGGATGCACATCCGCAATCTGCTGCTGACCTACTTCCTCCGCTTCTTCGAGGAGCTGGTGTCCTCAGGTCACGTCTTCATCCTGGACACGCCCATCTTCCGCGTTCGGAACAAGAAGGAGACCGTCTACTGCTACTCCGAGCGTGAGCGGGACGCCGCCATCGACCGGTTGGCGAGCCCCGAGGTGACCCGTTTCAAGGGCCTCGGTGAGATCAGCCCGAAAGAGTTCAAGCAGTTCATCGACGACGACGATCACCTCCGGCGGGTCACCGTGGGCTCCATGAGCGACGTCCGGGCCGCCCTCGACTTTTTCATGGGCAAAAACACCCCCGCGCGGAAGAGCTACATCATTGAGCACCTCATCGCCGACATCGCATGATGTCGGCGGTTGCCTTCGATCCCGTTCACGATCCCGTTCCCGTTCCCGGCGGACTCGCTCCGGGAAAGCGCGATTATGGGATCGGGATCGGGATCGGGATCGGGAACGAATAGTAATGACCAGGGTCAAAGCCCTCATGGGCCAGAACTTCATCGAGTACGCGTCGTACGTGATCCTGGATCGCGCGATCCCGGATGTCCGCGACGGTTTCAAACCGGTGCAGCGGCGGATTCTGGCGTCGCTGGCGAAGATGGACGACGGCAAGTTCCACAAGGTGGCCAACGTCATCGGCGACACCATGAAACTCCACCCCCACGGCGACGCCTCCATCGGCGACGCCCTCGTGGTCCTCGCCAACAAGGACTACTTCATCGAGCGCCAGGGCAACTTCGGCAACATCGTCACCGGGCACAGCGCCGCCGCGCCGCGCTACATCGAGTGCCGCCTCACCGATCTCGCCAAGGACACACTCTTCAACAAGGCCCTCACCGAGTACCGGCCGTCCTACGACGGTCGCAACGACGAGCCCGTGGTGCTTCCAGCCAAGCTGCCGGTGCTGCTGCTCATGGGCGCCGAGGGCATTGCGGTGGGCATGTCGACCCGCATTCTGCCGCACAACTTCACCGAGCTTCTCGAGGCCCAGATCGCGATCTTGAATAACGAGCCCCTCGAGATCTTGCCCGATTTCGCCACCGGCGGCCTGATGGACGTCAGCGAGTACGAGGACGGCCTCGGCAAGGTTCGCGTGCGGGCGCGCATCGAATCCAAGGACAAGAAGACCGTCGTCATCCGGGAGATCCCGCCCACCACCACCACGGAGGGTCTGATCTCGTCCATGGAGTCGGCCTCGCAGAAGGGCAAGCTCAAGATCGGCTCCATTGACGACTTCACCACCGACGCCGTCGAGATCGAGGTCGGCCTGCCGCGCGGCGTCTACGCCGATGAGGTCATCCCGCAGCTCTTCGCCCACACCGACTGCGAGGTCTCCATCAGCGCCAATATGGTGATGATCAAGGACGATCGGCCGGCGGAGATCGGCGTCTCCGAGGTGCTGTGCTATCTCACCGACCGGCTGCGCGGCATCATCAAGTCCGAGCTCGAGCTCGAGCTCGGCCAGCTCGAGGACAAGAAGCACTGGCTGGACCTCGAGCGCATCTTCATCGAGAACCGGATCTACAAGCGCATCGAAGACGCCACCACCGCCGAGCAGGTGCGATACGAGGTGCGCGTCGGTCTCGAGCCCTTTCTGCCCGAGCTCGACCGCGAGGTCTCGGACGACGATGTCGAACGCCTGCTCAAGATCCCCATCCGCCGTATCTCCCAGTACGACATCGACAAGAATCGGCGCGACATCTCGGACACCCTCAAGGCCATCAAGGCCACCCGCGGCAAGCTCCGCCGCCTGACCCAGACCACCATCACGTGGCTCGAGGAGATCCTCGAGAAATACGGTGAGCGGTGGCCTCGCCGCACCGAGATCACCACCTTCGAAACCGTCGACGTCCGGGCCGTGGCGCGGCAGAACCTCAAGCTGTCCTACGAGTCGGAAACCGGCTTCTTCGGCACCGCCGTCAAGGGCGACCGATTCTCGCTGACGGTCTCGGAGTACGACAGGATCCTGCTCATCTCCAAAGATGGCACCTACCGTGTCGTGAGCCCCGAGGAGAAGATCTTTGTTCCCGGCAAGGTTATCTGGGCCGGGGTTCTCGATCCCGATGAAGGGCGCACCTTCACCGTTGTCTACCGCAACTGGGACCGGATGACCTACGGCAAGAAGGTTCACATCCGCGCCTTCATCAAGGACCGCGAGTACCGGCTCGTCAAGGACGAGAACGGCAAGATCGACTACCTCATCGAAGGCGACTCCGACGACCTGATCCACATGGACTTCGTCCCGGCCAAGCGCCAGCGCGTCCACGAAGCTGATTTCGACCTCGCCGAGCTCGAGTTCAAGGGCATCACCGCCATCGGCCGCCGCCTCGCGCCCAAGCCCGTTGCACGGATGAAGAAGATGAAACGGGGAGACACGCCGCTTCCGGAGCCGGAGAAGGCTGCCGAACCCGAAGCTGAGGAGCAACCGGGATTGTTTGGAGATGAGGAGCAGTAGGTATTAGGTGTTAGGTATTAGGTCATCGCAAACAGGCCGGAAAGGTACAAAGTGGATTGATGCGAACCTGACCCGACAGTGTTGAGGAGGAGTATTTGAGGAACTTCCGTGAGCTCTTGGTCTGGCAGAAGTCTCACGAGTTGGCGCTCGAAGTCCATCGCCGAACGAGTCGTTTTCCGGCCGACGAGAGATTCGGCCTCACGGCACAGATTCGGAAGGCAGCCGTCTCGATTGCATCGAATATCGCGGAGGGATGCGGTCGAGGGACCGATCGAGATTTCTCCCGTTTCCTGAGTATCGCCGCAGGTTCGGCATCTGAAGTTGAATTTCAGGCTCTCCTCGCGCACGATTTGGGATACCTATCCGATGAGGCCTATGAGCGTCTGAACACCCAAGTCAACGAGGTCAAGCGCATCCTCAACAGCTTCATCCAATCCCTCGCCTGAAGACGGTTGACAAATTCTTACCACCGTCGAGGCATCCCGGCTCACGAGACCCTGCGATGACCTAATACCTAAAACCTAATACCTAATACCTACGGTTGGACCTCGTCCAAGAGGTCCAGAAACGCGTCATACTCCATCGCCTGCCAGGACTCCGCCGAGACGGCGCCCTCGGCGCGGGAGATGACCGAGACCTTGTGCGCGGTCTCGACGTCCGGTGCGTCGTAGACGTCCATGAAGTCGTAGGGGCCGAGAATCGCGTAGTGCGAAATCCACGTCACTTCGGGACAGGCAGCCGTGACCTTCTTCAACCAGGCGCGGCCCATGGCGCGGCGCACCTCGGCGTCGTGCAGGGCTTCCGGCGCGAGACGGGTCATCAAAACAAAGCGCGGCATGGTTCACCTCCGTTGGATGGGTTTCCTCCACCATAGCGCGAATCGGTGCTTGATACCAAAACCGTATTGATCCGTGATGACTTTCGTTCCTCCTCGACCTATGTTGAAGCTACAGACTCGAGCAACGGCATCGATTGGACGCGACACAAGTACAACCCGGTGGTGGCCATGGATGAGATCCAAGTTTCCATCGGCAATGTCCATCTCGACGGCGCCACGTGGCAGATGTGGTACGGATACTACGATCAAACAGGCAACCGGATCGGTTACGCCACCTCGGACCGCGGTCCCGGTGTCCCCCCCCTCGACAGCTGGCAGTACATCTCGGCCGCGGCGGTGGCCTCCGGCGCCCAGGGCTCGTTCTACCAGACCGATGTCGACCTCAACAACGCCGACGACCAGGCGGTCGAGTATGAGTTCGAGTGGTTTCCTCGCTGCGAAGACAACTCCGACGCCACGGTGTCCGAGTTTTTCACCCTCGGCGCCGACGGAACCTTGCTGGGTCAGGAGCGATTGATGCTCAAACCCCTCGGAAACGACCAGATCAACCGAGTTTTCGAAGATCACCACCGGTCACCGGCTACGTCGATGTCTCGGTGGCCCTCGACGGCAACCTCGTCTACTGCTACGGCTCGGTGCTCGACAACGTGACCTCGGACCCGACGACCGTCCCGCCGCAGTGACGCGGGTCCGTCAATCGCTCTGAGGCGAAGACTCAGGCAGCCGGATCGTCGATCAGCTCCAGTTCGGGGATGCCGCCGAAGCGCCTGGTGTTCCGGGTGGCGACGGGGGCGGCGTGCTTCTTCGCAGGTTGTTGTACCGGGTTCGAGGATCCCCGGCCGAGGACGATCACCGTGGCGGCCCGGCGAGGGGCCCGAGATCGACGCCGAGCTCGGCGGCCCGGTCCCTCGCCCGGTGGAAGGTCTCGTCCTCACCCACCCGGTGGGCCGCGACGGCGAGGAGGGCCCAGGTTTCCGGGGCATCGACGGGCCTCCGGCCGAGGACGCGCCCTTCCAACAACTTGAAGGCGGGATGGGGGTCTCCGGAGAGCAGGAGGAGACGGCTTTCGACGACGAGCAGGTCGCGGTCGAGAAGCCAGCGGTCCCGGCTCTTGACCAGGTCGGCGGCGCGCTGGAACTCCAGGCGGGCGGAGGCGAGGTCACCCCGGTCGAGATCGAGCCGGGCGACGGCGAGGCGAATGCGGGCGTCGAGGCCCTCGCCCTCGGCCTCGGCGTCGACAGGCCCGAACGAATCCTCCCACCCCGCTGGGATTACGGCAACCTCCGCGGTGAGCGCTCTCCGGTAGGCCTCTCGCGCACCCGCCGCATCACCGCCGGCCTCGAGGCCGAGCCCGCGACGATATCCGCTGCGCCGGGGCCACCGATCGGCGGCGATGAAGCGGCCGAAGACCTCGCCGTTCCGATCGAGCCAGACGACCCCCGGCTCACCGTCGACCTCGATCCGGAAGGGGCTGGACTCGCCCGAAACCAGGAGCCGGCCCCGGATCAACGATCGCTGCTCGCCGGCCTCCCCTCCTCCCGAGACCCCGATCTGAATCGGCGCCACCACCGTCGATTCGGAGACGTCGAACTGCGGCTCCGCCGTTCGTAGAACGTCGAGCCAGAGGGCGGTCTCCACCACCTCGTACCGGTAGCGACAGGGTGCCACCTGGTCCGCGGTGCCGACCACCGCCCAACGGCCGTTGCCGATGTCTTCAGTTCGGTATCGGTAGGTGATCTCGGGCAGGCCCGTCCCGTAGACGTAGCGCCGTGCAAACCACTCGAGGTCGGTCCCGCCGAAACCGGCGACGACGCTGAGAAACGCGTCGGTGGAGAGCACCCGACCGGAGGCCACCTGGACGAGGCGCCGGAGAATCTCGACGAAACGGTCCTCCTGAAAGTACTCGGAGAGCATGTCGAGGACCAAACCACCCTTCTTGTAGACGATGGCCCGGTAGGCGCTCGAGCTGATCGACGAGTCGAGCCGGACGCCGAGCACCAGGGGACCGAGGCTCTCCACCGGCCGCCCGCCACCGGTGGGGCGCAGCAGGTCCGTTCGCCACCCCGCCGTGGGTCCGCGGCTCAGCCGCCGGCCGTGTCCCTCGTCGAGCCGGTTCCTCGCCCACGAGAGTGCGGCGTAGTTGGCCATCGCCTCGGAGATCCACTGGTCCCGGTAGCTCTCCCACCCGACGAGGTTGCCCCACCACTGGTGGGCGACCTCGTGGGCGATGACGGTGCGCCGGTCCTCGATTCCGAGGAGCTCGCCCCAGATGTGCCAGTCCTTCATCGCCGGGGTGGACAACGAGATGAACCCCAAAAGGCCCTGGGAGTAGCTCCGCGGAGCGCTCACGACCTGCAGCTGCTCCAGCGGGTAAGGGCCGAAGATCTCGCCGTAGTACTCCATGACATCGATGACCGTTGCGAGGATCTCTTGGGGGCGGACGTCTTCCGCGTGTTGGCCGGTCCGGTCCACCGCCACCGAGACGGCGACGTCGCCTGCCCGTCCGGTGACCACCTCGAAGGCGCCGATTTCGAAGGAGATGCCCACCGCCGGGCGGTCGAGCCGCCAGCGTTGCCGCAGGGCCCCGCCCGGACGCACGACGCGGCCCCCGGGGGCGCCGGACGCCACCACGTCGAGACCTTCCGGCCACTGCAGCGTCAATCCGTAGGTCGCCCGGTCGATGGTTCCGACGTGGGGGTACCAGCCGGTGGGGTCGCGCTGCACCCAGGTGCCCCCGGCCGCCTTATCCAGCGGGCGGGCGAGGTAGTCGATGCGGATCTCGATCCGGCCACCCGGTTCGGCGGGCTCGTTCAGTACGGCCACCAGTTCGTTGCGGCTCCGGAACCAGTCCAGATCCCGGCCGCCGCCATCCTCGACGCCCACCGGGATCAGGTCCGGGCCCATCTCGAAGGCCACGGCTCTCAGCCCCCCGGCGACCACTCGCAGATCGACGACGACGCGGGCCTCGAGGTCGAGATCCTCCCCCGCGAGGGTGGCGTCGACCTCGTAGTGCTCGGGCTCGACCCCGCGGGCTCCCGGCGCCGGTGCTCCTTCGAATCCCACCAGGTTCGACGACAGCCAGGTGTCCCAGATACCCAGGTCGGCCACCTCGAGACCGATGAGCTTGCCCTCACGCTGCGCCTTCTCGATGGTCTTCTGCGCCTTCCGCTCCTCCAACCGCGACAGATCCGGCCGGACGAACCGGCCCAGGGCCACCTGCTCATTCTCCATGGGGTCGACGACATACAAGAAGCGGCCGAGACGCCTCCCGTCGAAGACCCCGCAGAAGAAACCGGCCGCGAGGCCATCGCCGACGGCGTCGGCAAAGATCCTCGCTTCCACGTCGAGGAGCCGCCGCTCCGGGCTCACCGTCCATGCGGAGAGAAGATCCCCGGCCGCCTCGACGGCTGGCGTTCGCACCGCCGGCACGCCTCCACTGACAGCGTCGGCGGCAGCGTTCCGGGTGATGACGAAGACGGCGCGTTCGAAAGGCTCGCTCAGGGTTCGGGACCCGGTGAAGAGCTCGAGTTGACCCGCCTCGACCTCGTCGGGAGGCTCGAGCTCGAATCGCCCTCGACCGACAAAGGCGAACTCCACCGGCCTCCCCGCCACCGGGGTCGAAGGCACCAGGACTCCGCGCTCGAGAATCACCGTCGCGAGGCCCGCCTGGAGCTGAATCTCGGAGAGTTCGACCGCGCCGCCGGGATCGTGGTGGATTCCCCGGATCTCGCCGTTAATCGACACCGTGCGCGGGTTTCCGGCCCAGGCGGCAGAGACCGTGAGGGCGATGGCGGCGAGCGACACGACGGCGGATTTCACGCGGACCATGCCTCACATTGTGCCGCTGCGGCCCCGAAGTCACAATGCGACACCCGAATCGGCCGCACTGGTCGGAAACCCGTTCAGCGGACCGCCGGGCTCGAGCCCCGAAGTATTCATGAGCTATCTAAGGAAACCTCATGAATACTTCGGGCCAGCTCGGCATCGGACGCACCGGTTCCTGGACCACATGTCGGGCCCGAGCTCGGCGGTCCATCGTGTCCTACCCTCGTTCGTAACAAAGAGACCGGACGCTTCGTCTTTTTCTTCGAAGCCTGCGAACCAAACGGCGGGACTCTCGTTCAAACCTATGGAGCAGCTCGTGCATCCAACCCTTGGAGGTAGCAATGCAGATCATCCGCCCTCTCGTCCTGACCGTCGCACTCACGGCGCCAATCCTGGTCCACGCCGACGTCGATCTCCGTCAGGAGCACACCTTCGACGCGCGACCCGGTCAGACCCTCGTCATCGACGTCTCATTCCACCGGGTCGAGGTGCTGGTGGAACCCGGTTCGACGGTCCACGCCGTGGTGGAGCTTTCCACCAGGTCCTCGGGCGGCCGCGCCGAGCGCGCGATTGAAGAGTACCGGCCGGTCTTCCAAGAGAAGGGCGACACGCTGCTCATCCGTTCCGTCAAGAAGCGCGGCTGGAGCTGGAAGAGCCCCAACCTCAAAGGCCGCGTCACCGTCACCATGCCGCCGGATCTCGACCTCTCGGTGGACAGCTCGTCGGGCTCCATCACCATTGAAGGCGATCTCGGCGACGGCGAGGTCAGCTGCGACGCGTCCTCGGGCTCGGTGACCGCGGACGGGACGATGCGCTCGTTCCGTTCCGACACGTCGTCCGGCTCGACCCGGGTGTCGGTGAGCCGGCCCCTGGAGCTCTTCAGCGCCGACTCGTCGTCGGGGAGCATCCGCCTCGAGGGCGGCGCCCACAAAGCTCGGGCTGATGCATCCTCCGGCAGCATCTGGCTTGATGGCCTGCTCGGCGATGCTGCAATGGACACCTCTTCGGGGAGCATCACCGCCCAGTGGGACGCCGTCCCGGCCGGCGCCTCCATCGACGCCGGCGCGAGCTCGGGCAGCATCACCCTTCGACTGCCTGCGGGAACCGTGCTTTCCGGCTCGGTGGACACCAGCTCGGGGGGCATTCGCAGCGACTTCCCCGGCACCTTCAAACGGAGCAGCGCGACCTTCAACGGGGGCGCCGGCGCCGTCGAGCTGCAGGCCGACACCTCGTCAGGGAGTGTGAAGATCCTCGAGAACTGACAGGCTGGATGCTGGATGCTGAGGTCCTTCTTTATCAGGCACTTACCTGAAGTAATCCCTCTGCATTGGATATCCAGCATCCAGAATCAAGTATCCAGCATCCTGTTCCGAAGTGATTCCATCTCTTCGATATCCAGCATCACGGAGCTCGATTCCCGGTACGAGCTACGCTGACGTCCCGTTCATCTTCGCCATCTTCTCGGCGATGAGCAGGGCCATTTCCAGCGACTGCTCGTAGTTGAGGCGTGGGTCGACACGGGACTCGTACGCCCGCCGCAAGTCGGCTTCTCCCAGACCTCGGGCGCCGCCGATGCACTCGGTGACGTTGTCGCCGGAGAGCTCGAAGTGGATGCCGCCGAGATACGAACCCATTTCGTGGTGGATGTCGAAAGCCTGCTCCACCTCGCCCAGGATGTTGTCGAAGCGGCGGGTCTTGATGCCGTCGGCGGTCTTTTCGGTGTTGCCGTGCATTGGGTCGGAACACCACACGACGCGGCGTCCGCACGCCTTGGCAGCCTCGATGAGCGGCGGCAGGCAGTCGGCGACCCGATCGACGCCGAAGCGGTGAATCAGGGTCAGCCGCCCGGGCTCGTCATCGGGATCCAGGACCTCGATGAGCTCGCTGAGCCAGTCGCCGGTCATCGCCGGACCGACCTTGAGGCCGATGGGATTCCGGATGCCGCGGTAGTACTCCACGTGGGCCCCGTCGAGCTCGCAGGTTCGCATCCCGAGCCACGGCAGATGGGTTCCGAGGTTGTACCACCCGTCGCGGCGCGGGACCCGGCGGGTCACCGCCTGCTCGTACGGCAGGTGCAGCCCTTCGTGGCTGGTGAAGAAATCGACCCGGCTGATCTCCTCCGAGCGCGAGTCGGCGAGGACCTCCATGAAACGAATGGAGTCGGAGATGGACTCCACCATCCGCTGGTATTCGGCCGCCCTCGGCGAGTGCTCGACGAAGTCGAGATCCCAGTACTCCGGGTGGCGCAGATCGGCGAATCCGCCTTCCACCAGGGAGCGGATGAAGTTGAGGGTCAGCGACGAGATCTCGTAGCCGCGAACCAGGCGGTCGGGATCGGGGATCCGTTCGTCCTCGGTGAATCCGGGACCGTTGACGAGGTCGCCCCGGTACGACGGAAGGGTGATGCCGTCACGGGTCTCGGTGTCCGAGGATCTGGGCTTGGCGTACTGACCGGCGAACCGCCCGACGCGGATGATCCGGCGTTTGAGCCCGTAGGTCAGCACCAGGCTCATCTGTAGCAGTACCTTGAGCTTGTTGGTGATGATGTCCGCCGAGCACTGGTCGAAACGCTCCGCACAGGCGCCGCCCTGAAGCAGGAATCGGCGGCCCTCCGCCGCCTCGGCAAGCTGCGACTTGAGCCGTTCGACCTCCCACGAGGTCACCAGGGGCGGCAGCCCGCCGAGCTCTCGAATGGCTGCGCCGAGCCGGTCCTGATCCGGATACGTCGGCTGCTGGTTGGCCGGCCTCTTTCGCCACGATGAAGGTTCCCACGTGCTCATGGCCGCGCATCATACCACCGGCCATCGGCGAGGACCCGCTCCGCAGATCCGCGGCTATCTCCAGCCCGGAATGGGCAGTGGACGGAACTGGTAGCGCAGGATGACGATGTTGGCGCGGCCCTGGTCCTTCACGTCGGAGTTGATGTAGTTCAGCTTCACCGCCGAGGTCGGGCTGAGGTACCAGTTCACCCCGAAGCTGACGTTCAACATCTTGCCGCCGTGGACCCCGCCATCCTCGAGATCGATGTTGGAGATCCGGCCCGTCAGTTCCCACGCACCACTATGGAGGCCTCCCTTGAACGGCTTCCCGCTGTAACGCTGTTTCGGCTGAACGCGTGAGAAGACTCCGAGCTGCTCGTCGTAGGTCCGGTGATCGCCTCTGAGGAAGTAGCTCACCTGGACATACGCTCCCCAGAAGTCGAGATCACCCCAATCAGTTCCATCAGCCCGCGACGCGATGAACTCGGATTGGACAGAAAGCGGCCCGTGGAGACTGACGACCTCGATTCCAAGAAGCCTGATCCTGCCGGCATCGAACTCGCCGGTGTCGGCGAGGAAGTCCACGAACCTCGCCTCCGGCCGCGACCGGTAACGGATACGACTGTCTTTCGGGTCACGGGTCGAGAACGACACACCCAGATGCAGCAGGCGCCGCCCTTCATCGCGGTAGACCGGCAACCCGGTCAGGCGACCGGTGACCGATAGATTGGAGTTCGACGAGTTGGCCTCGTTGGTCTGGCCGAAGGAGAAAAAACCCAGCGACCATGAGAACCGTTTGTTCTTGGCCGTGTCGTGGAGCATATAACCGACGTTGTTGCCGGGAGAGAAGGTCCACACCGGAAGCGAACGCTCGATGAATCCGGTGTAGTAGCTGCTCATCACCCGCTCGAAACCGAAGGGTTCCTGGAAGATACCAAGCCTGAACTGACCGACGTTGTAGCCGAAGACCCTGAGACCCTCGTGGCGGCCCTCGACGAAAACCTCGCCGAAACCCGCGTCGGCGCCGAAGTTGAACGACGCGCTGTATCGGAGGTGGTCGTCGATGGTGCCCTGGGCGAAAAATTGCAGCCGCCTGACGTCCACACCACTGTCGAGCTCGCCGTAGAAGTCCTCAAAGGTCGAGTTGCCCTTTGCCGTCGTCCCGTCGAGCTGAAGCCTCATGTGGCCGCGAACCGTCAAACGGCCGTCGAAGAAATCCCAGACCAGGAGGCCGCGCGCCGCCTGCCTGAATGCTTTGGCCTTTTCCTTGAGGCTCTTGTCGGCCTCCTCCGGATACGGATGCAGCAGGGCCTCGGTCACCTCGTCGTTGGAGAGCTCTGGGGAGTTGACGATCTCTTCAGGTGTCGACGCCGGGTCGGCCGCTACGTCGCCGGAGGCAGGTTCGGAACCCGGCGTCGGCGTCGGCGTCGGGACATCGTCTGCCCGAGCGCCAGACCCCATCGCCGCCAGAAGCAGAACGAGAGCGATCCCGACCGCGACTCGACGGGGGCTCGGTGAGCACCGTCCCACGGCAACCGCCCAACGGCTCAGGGCATCACCTCGAAGGCGACCCCGTGGATCCACCCCTCGTGGCCATCGTCCGCATGGACCTCGTCGGTGGCTGCGTGGGGCTCGCCGTCGCCTTCGGCCGCCCCCACCGCCAACGGCCAGAGCGCGGCAGCAGCCGCCGTCGCGCGGACGGAAACGAAGCAGGTCGCTGAATGGCGTGTCACGGTAGGCTTCCACTCCCTCCGCATTCTGACACCGAGGCGGGCCGCACCGCAAGATCGAGCCCATCGAGCTTCACGGAGCACCTCATGACTCAGTCGTCACCGGTGAACATCCCGATGAAGGAAGAGATGATACTGAAGACCAGAGCTCCCAGCACCGCCCACCAGTACCCCCCAACCTGAAAGCCGGGCACGAGCCAGGCCGCGAGCAGGAAGGTGAAACCGTTCACCAGAAGGTAGAAGAGCCCCAGGGTGAGAATGGTGATGGGCAGCGTGAGGATGGTCAGCACCGGCCGGACCAGGGCGTTGACCAGCCCCAGCACCACCGCCGCAATCGCCAGGGCTGCGTACGAGCTCACGTTGACACCCGGGAGAATCCATGTCGTGACCCAGAGCGCCAGGGCAATGACGAGCCAGTGAATCAGGAATCGCTTCATGGGTCCTCCTTGCGAGCTGTTCCGTTGAGTGATGATACATGGGATGGGGATGTGCGGTCCTGGATTCTTGACGTCGTGGGGATCGCCGGAAGTTGCTGCTGCTGCGCCTGTCCCTTGCCCTGCCACGGCCGTCGGCCACTGTCACTGTTCACGCGGACGCGGAAATCTACCACCCTGCGATACAATCTCTTCGTCGATAGGCTGCGTAAAATCTACCACCGAAGGGGAGGGAACCGTGATTACCTTCATCCAGTGCGTCCGGAAAAAACCCGACGTCTCGATTCAGGACTTTCGCCGTTCCTGGAAGACCTATCAGGTCAAGGCCACCGAGCTCGCCAAGGCCGTCAACGCGGTGGGCCTGACCTTCTCCACCATTCTGGCGGTGGACGAAAACCTCCAGGTCATGCTGTTCCGGGGCACCTCGCAGCCCTACGATGGGTTGGTCGAGCTTCGCGTGGCCAACGCTCCAAGGATGATGGAGAAGCTCGAGCAGGAGCCTGCCAAGTCGATCTGGCAGGAGCTGCAGGCTCTCCAGAAGGAGTTCATCGACCTGGAGCGGTCGTCGTTCTTCTTCGCCGCGCAGGAGGTCGCGCTCCGCCGATGAAACCGCCCGCACTCGTCGCTGGCCTCCTGCTGTGGATTGCAACCGGCGCCACCGCCGACGAACCGAGCCTGACCGAGCTCTACGAGCGGGTCATACCAGCAGTGGTCGAGATCGCCACCATCTCGGAGATCGTGCCGAGCACGGGGCCGGCGCAACAGGTTCGGACCGGCGGGCTCGGGTCGGGCTTCCTGATCTCCGACGAGGGCGTGATCCTCACCGCCGCCCATGTGGTCCACCTCGCCGAAGACGTTGCGGTCCGCTGGGCGAACGGCGAGATCTCACCGGCGACCATCGTCTCGTCGAGCCCGTCCGCCGATCTCGCCATGATCCGGGCCGAAACGGTCCCCTCGTCCGTCACGCCGCTCGTCCTCGCAGACTCCGACTCGGTCAAGGTCGGCGAGCAGGTCTTCATCATCGGCGCGCCCCTCGGCTACGCCCACACCCTCACCGAGGGCCACGTCAGCGCACGCCGGATCCCGGAGGACCTCTTCGGCGGCATCGAGCCCGTCGAACTGCTGCAGACCGACGCCGCCATCAACGAGGGCAACTCGGGCGGTCCCATGTTCAACATGGCCGGTGAGGTCATCGGCGTCGTCAGCCACATCATGTCCAACTCCGGAGGCTCGCAGGGACTCGGCTTCGTCGTCACCTCGAACATGGCGCGGACCGAAATGCTGGAGAAGAAACCGTTCTGGAGCGGAATGGACGGCACCCAGCTCACCGATGCCTGGGCGGGCATCTTCAATCTGCCGCAACCCGCAGGCATCCTGGTCGAACAGGTCGCCGCGGGCTCGGCATCAGCCACCCTCGGGCTCAGGCCGGGGACGTTCCGCGCCGAGATCGAAGGGCGGAGCCTGATGGTCGGCGGCGACGTGATCCTCGCCATTCAGGGCGTTCCCGTTGGAGCCGCCGATTTCGGCCCCAAGGTCCGATCGGCCACGAAGGACCTCGGAGACGACGACCTCTTCGAGCTCCAGGTCCTGCGCGCAGGACAGGTCATCTCGTTGACAACACCGGTTGGC
Source organism: Thermoanaerobaculales bacterium (assembly GCA_036351195.1). GTDB lineage: Bacteria > Acidobacteriota > Thermoanaerobaculia > Thermoanaerobaculales > Sulfomarinibacteraceae > JAHECW01. Next base: position 30,999 of record JAZBOQ010000121.1, read on the forward strand.
CAGCTCCGATAAGCGATCGACCACTCGCGAAATCCGCGGATTTCGCGATCTAACGATGATCTTCGGAATCGGCAGCGCGCGCATACTTGAGCACGATGTCGCGCCACGGCCCGGTGGCGCCCAGGCGCGACAGGTTGCCGAAGTTGCCGACCATGGTCCGGTTGACGAAGATCACGTCCTCGGGATAGGTGATGTCCTTGTTCGCCTGCCAGTCCGCCAGGCCGAGGCGGACGACCTCGCGGTACATCTCCTCGTTGTGCTCACCGAAGGTGTAGGGGGGCGCCTCGCGGAAGACATCGGCGATGAGCTTCATGTACGGTTCGATGAGCCCTACGTCGATGGGACGCCCGTCGTTCATCGTCATGCCGATCGTCGCGTAGATCTCCGGCAGATCGGCGATTCGGTCTTCGATGACCGCCGTCAGCGCCTCGGCGTAGGCCCGGGCGAGCTTCTCCGGAACGACCTTGACGCAGCCGAAGTCGTAGACCACCACCGAACCGTCGTCTCGGAAGGCGAAGTTGGCCATGTTGGGGTCGGCGTGAAGAAATCGGTGCTCGATGATGCCGCGCAGCTGGAACTCGGAAAGCACCACTCCCCATCGATCCCGGAGCTCGGCCGGGTATCGATCGCTGCACGCCTCCCCCGGTGGGATGCCCTCGACGTACTCCATGGTCAGAACGTTCCTCGTGGTGGCTTCCTCGACCACCGACGGAATGAGAATCTCCGGTACGTCGGCGTGCAGCTCGATCATCCGCCGAATGTTCGCGGCCTCCTGCAGGTAGTCGATCTCGGCCAACAGAACGTCGCGGAGCTCGCCCCAGAGAGGCTCGAAATCGGCGTCGGTGAAGAGGGCGAAGAGCCGTTTCATGACGGTCTTGAGGTTCTTCAGGTCGGCTTTGACGATCTCGTCGATGAGCGGGTACTGCACCTTGACCGCCACCTCGCGGCCGTCGCGCATCCGCGCCCGGTGGACCTGGCCGATGGAGGCCGCCGCGAACGCGGTGAAGTCGAAGCTCTCGAAGAGTTCGTCGAACTCCGGCAGCGCTCCCCGGACCTCGAACTCCATGACCTCCGCCGGCACCTTCGGAGCCTCTTTCTGCAGCGACCGGAGCACCTCCGCCACCTCGGGGGGGAGAAGGCCTTCGTGCAGGCTCAACATCTGTCCGACCTTCATGGCGGCGCCCTTGAGCTCGCCCAGAGTCTCGACGATGCGAAGCGCGTTCTTCACCAGGTTCTCCGTCTGGCGCAGCTTCTTCGACGGACCGGAACGAACGATGTCCAGCGCCTGACTGGTCACCACCGACGCACCGACGCGCCCGGCAAGGCCGCCGATCTTGAGGAACCGCCTGGTGGCGGAGGTGATCATCCGTTCCTCTGCCACCTCATCCCTCCTTGCACCTGTTGCCGTCAGAGCAGATTACGCTCGCCTGCAGCCCGCTCCAGCTCCTCCTGGAAGTCCGGGTGCGCGATGTCGATGAGGCGGCGCGCACGCTCCCGAAGACTTCGTCCCCAGAGCTCGGCGATGCCGTACTCGGTGACCACAAAGTGGACGTCGGCCCTGGTGGTGACGACCCCGGAGCCGGGCAGCAGCGTGTCCACGAGCCGCGAGGTGGTCCCCCCGAGGGCCGTGGACGGCAGCGCAATGATGGGAACGCCCCCCTTGGCACGCGCTGCGCCGCGCACGAAATCCAACTGGCCGCCGAAACCCGAGTAGACCCGGGTCCCGATGGAGTCGGCGCAGACCTGCCCCGTCAGATCCACCGCGATCGCCGAGTTGATGGCGACCATATTGTCGTTCTGAGCGACGACGAACGGGTTGTTGACGTACTCGTTGGGGTGGAACTCCATGAAGGGATTGTTGTCGATGAAATCGAAGGCGCGGCGAGTGCCGATGACGAAGGAGGCGACGATCTTGCCCCGGTGGAGCGTCTTGCGCTCGTTGGTCACGACGCCGGCCTCGAAGAGATCCACCAGTCCGTCCGAAAACATTTCGGTGTGGACGCCCAGGTGCTGCTTGTCCTCGAGGAAGTCGAGCACCGCATCCGGAATCTCGCCGATGCCCATCTGCAGGGTCGCACCGTCGGGGATGAGCGAGGCGATGTTGCCCCCGATGGCGCGGGCAACGTCGGAGATCTCGGGCGCCATGGGGTGCTCGATGATGGGATCGTCGACCTCGACAACGTGGGTCAGCTTGGAGATGTGGACGAAGGAGTCGCCCAGCGACCGCGGCATCTGCTGATTGACCAGGGCGATGACAGTGCGCGCGTTCTCCACCGCGGCCTTGGTGGCGTCGACGCCGACTCCGAACGAGCAGAAACCGTGCTCGTCGGGCGGCGACAGGTGGACCAAAGCGACATCGACCGGCATCAGCCCGCCCGTGATGAGCGAGGGAACCTCGTGCAGGTGAATGGGTACGAAGTCGGCGCGGCCCTCGTTCACCGCCTTGCGGACGTTGCCGCCCGTGAAGAGGGCACGGTGGCGGAAGTGGGCCTCCATCCCGGGCTCGACGTAGGGTGCATCCGCGAAGGTCAGGATGTGGACCACCTCCACGTTCTCCAGGTCGGACGCGCGGTCCACCATGGCGTTGATGAGCCGGACCGGGGTGTTGCACCCGGGGTGGATCCACACCCTATCGCCCGACAGGATGTCCTTGACCGCCTCGGCGGCCGTTGTGGTTCGGGTGCGGTAGATGTCAACCCAGCCCATACTGCACCCCTCAACCGGCCTGCACGTCGAGGTAGGGCACCCCGAGCTCGTCGGACAACCGCCGGCGGACGCAGTGGCCCTTGTAGGTGTAGGTCCCCCGTTGGATGGCGCTGTTGGAGCGGATGGCCTCGTCGAACCCCCGCTCGGTGATCTCATCGATGTAGGGCAGGATCGAGTTGGTCAGCGCCCGGGTCGAGGCGCGGGAAGCCGACGACGGCAGGTTGGGGACGCAGAAATGGATGATGTCGTCCACCTCGTAGGTGGGAGAGGAAAAGTCCGTCGGCCGCGAGGTCTCACAGCACCCCCCCTGGTCGATGGAAAGATCCATGATGATGGTCCGAGGCTTCATCAGCTTGAGCATGTTTCGGGTGACCAGGATCGGCGTCCGCTCTCCGTGGACCGCCACGCCGCAGAGGAAGAGATCGGCGAACGCGAGGGCCTTTTCGATGTTCTGGCGAGTGGCGATCATGGTCGGCACGTCGTAGCCCACGTGGTCCTGCAAGCGGCGCAGAACGTCCACATCGGTGTCGAGGACGACCAGGTGGGCCCCGATGCCCTGGGCGTAACGCGCCGCGGCACGGCCGAGAGTGCCAGCGCCGAGGATCACCATCGACGCCGGAGGGATCCCCGGCGAACCGCAAATCAACAGGCCCTTGCCCCCGAACTCGTTGAGCAGCAGCCCCGAGCCCATGATCACCGCCAGCCGCCCGGCGATCTCCGACATCGCCTCGAGCACCGGAGCCCGGCCGTCATCCTCCTCGATGATCTCGTAACCGACGGTGGTGACGTTGCGTTCGAGCAGGGTCGCGAACGCATCCGCCGGCGCCAGCGCCAAGTGCCAGCTGGAAACCACGATCTGGCCCTCTTGGAAGCGGTGGTAGTCTGCGGGCTGCGGCGGCGACACCCGGATCACCAGCTCCGAACGCAAGAGCACGTCGTCCTCGGAGTAGACCACGGTGGCGCCGACCCGTTCGAAGGCGCGGTTGTCGAAGCCGGCCTCGACGCCCGCACCGTCCTCGACGTAGACCCGGTTCCCCTTCTCGGTGAGCACCCGCACCCCTCCGGGGGTCAAACCCACCCGATGCTCGAACGGCCGTCTGTCCTTCACCAGCCCGATGTCCATCGATTCCTCCCCGCCTTTCGCAGGCTCCGGTGGATTCCATCACAGAAGCGGAGGCGGGGCAAACCCGCGTCCGTGCCCGCGCCCGTGGCCGTGCCCGATGACAGCGGCAGCGGCCAGCGACAGGGAACAACGACAGCAGCAGGAAGCAGCGGTCAGCGGCAGGAGACAGTGACCGGGATGCGCTCGGGACCCGTCGTTCGTGGTGGCCTCCGGGGAATTCCGAAGGAGAGAGGTAGCCGATGGGGTCTCGCTTGTCCGGCGGGTGCCTACACCCCTGAAAACGATCGCAGATCAGGTCATCCGATCAGCGTCGTCAGTACCTGCCAACCTGGCAGAAGGCCATGGACGTTTCGGAAGAGACCGGGCCCACCACTGGCGAATCGCCTACGCTTCCGCGAAGGAGGTCGACGTTCACCTCAGGGTTCTCTGCCTTTCGGGGGCCGTGCCTCGCGGAAAGGCAATGACCACCTTGCATCTCTTCGACGAAATCCGCGCTATGACCTGGAAGCTCCTCCACCCGTGAACACCATGGTTGTGGCGGCGGGCGTCCCGCCCGCCATCCGCCGTCGCGGTTGCGGAGCGCGCCCGAGACAGACGCGCCGTGGAGCGGGCCTCGGCCCACCGGATCGCCCCCCGGCTCCTCCCTCACGTCCCCCGATGGATGCACACCCCCGCATAGCCGACCACCGACGCACGATCACCGGTAACGTCCCCGGAGGTGGCGTACTCGACCAGATGGGCGTCGGTGGCGCCCAGCAGGTTGGCCGCGGCCAGCGCGACAGTGGCAGGAATCACACCGCACATGGAGATCCGTTCTCGGTCGACGGTGTCGTAGAGCTCACGAGGGTCCCGGCGAAGCACGGCGTCGATGGCCAGACGGTCGTGGGCGCGGGCCATCTCGTCGGGCTCGAAGTGGGACATGTCCGACGAGGCGACGATCCCCACCGGCTCGTCGAACCCGCGCAGGAGCTCGGCCAGCGCGCGCCCCACCTCCACGCACTCGTCGAACCCCAGGTGCTGGAGACAGATGGGGAGCACCTGCACATCGGGCCGGCGGCGGCTCAGAAACGGCAGCTGGACCTCGATGGAGTGCTCGCGCCGGTGAGCCTTGACGTCGAACTCCGCCATGGGCAGCTGGTCGACCACGGCGTTCCCGAGCTCGCTGTCCAACACCTGCACTCCCAGGGGGGTGCGCCACCGCAGGTGCGGCGCAACCGCCACCCGGGCGCCGGCTCCGGTGTGGTTCGGGCCGAGGACGATGACCGTGCCCGGGATTCTCAGGTGAGCGAAGAGACGGCCCGCAACACCGCCCGAGTAGACGTAGCCCGCGTGCGGTGAAACGCACGCGAGCAGGTCGTGCCGGCTCGGCTCATCGGGAATCAACGACCCCAGCTGTCGCTCCAGCTCACGGCGAGTGCCCGGGTAGAAGGCACCCGCCACCGCGGCGGCGCGTTCCGTGGCGTTCATGTTCTCCCCCTGTGTGCTCCCCAACAAGGTAGGTCCCACCCCCTCTCCGGGTCAACCCTTCGTCTCCTCCACCAGCTGCCGGACGAGCTCGGCGTCGGCCGGCGGCATGGCATAAGCGCCGAGATTCTCCGGCGCGACCCACGCAATGTCCTGGCCCTCAGCCGGCTGTGGGCGCGAGCCCGAGAGCGCCACCGAGTAGAAAAGCAGCACGATGCACATGCCGGGTTCGGTGTGGACGGCGAAGGTCATGGGCTCACCGACCTTCGAGGACACTCCGAGCTCCTCGCGGAGCTCTCGACGCATCGCCTCCTCCGGCGTCTCCCCCGGTTCGACCTTGCCCCCCGGAAACTCCCACAGGCCCCCCATGTGGAGCCCCTCCGGGCGGCGAGCCAGCAGGATCCTGCCGTCGCCGTCGCGGATCACCGCCGCCACCACGATGGTCATGCCCGAGTCACTGATCATCCACCGACCCTAGCAATCCGATCTCGAGCTTGCCACCCCGACAGCGCGGCGGTAATCTGAGGCGTCCGATCACAGACAATCCACACGGGGGTTTTCCATGCGCAAGGTTGCCACCATCGCCTGTCTCGCCATCATCGCCGCCACCGGCGCCGTTTCGGCCGAGGAGACCGCCACGATCGATGCCGCCGCCGCCACCGGCATCCGGCTGGAAACACGGGTCGATCCCGCCGACCCGATGGCAGTCCACTGCACCGTCGAGTGGCTCCGTTCCTCCGACGCGGCGACGATCCGCTCCACCGGCGTCGTGGAGCTCATCGCAGCCGAGGCTTTGACCCCGGCCCCCATGGCGGTGACCGCAGGCGACAGGCACGAGGTCACCCTCGTGCTCGACGGGCGGGACACTTCCGAGCCGGCGGCGGTGGTCGTCGAGCGCACGGACGGCGACACCGTCTTCCAGGCGATCGTGACCGTCCAAACGGACGGAACGACCACTCGCACGATGCCCCAGATCAACTTCCGGGTCGATCACCACCGGCTGGACGACGGTGGCGGCGTGATCAACGTCGAGCACCTCGGACCGAAGCTCGCCACCACCGGCACCGTCAACGGAGCGGACACGATGGACCGCGACATCCCCGACGGCCCCACCGACTGCGGCAGCGGCAGCACCACCTGGCCCATGACCACCTTCATTTCGATCAGCGGGGCGCCAGCCGGAGCCACCGCGACGGCGGTGTCCCTGCACCTCGAGGTCGTTCACCCGGTGATGTCCGATCTCCAGATCGTTCAGTCCAAGGGCTTCTACAGCGTCGCCCGTTTCCTTTGGAACAACGGGGCCGGAACCAACCTCAGCCGGACCTACACCACCGACATCTACGGTCACGCCCTCGCCGGCGTCGGTGAAGAGGTCAACGGAACCTGGGTTCTCGCCGCGCGGGACTGCTGGGCGTCCGACGTCGGCTACGTCGATCGGTGGTCGTTGGAGATCGACTACGACGACGGCGGCGGCAACGACATCGATCTCGAGGCCGACTACGTCGTGCTCGACCCGAGCTCGGTGGAGGACGGCGATCAGGTCGAGGTCTCGTGGCGCGGCGAGGTCACCGGCGCCGATCCCGTGGGCGGCAACTTCACCGTCGGGCACTACCTGTCCGCCGACACCAACATCACGACATCCGACACGCTGCTGAGCAGCGCGGTGGTCAGCTCCGCCCAGAACCCGGGGGATGATTTCGGTCAGTGGTCTCCCGGCCAGATGATCACCATCCCCGGCGGAACCTCGGCCGGCACCTACTACCTGGGCATGATCATCGACACCGGCGACGACGTCGCCGAGACCGACGAGGGCAACAACCGCGCCTGGGATCAACTGGAGGTCACCAACGGCGGTGGCGGTGGTGGCGGCGGTGGCGGCGGCCAGGCGAACCTGGCGGCCATGCCCTGTTCGATGCAGACCATCGTCGTCGCACCGTCCGACAACGTCGTCATCGGTTGGCGGGCGTTCAACCTCGGAGATGCAGGAACCGGCCCGTTCGATTACGGCATCTACTTCTCGGAAGACGATTCAATCGATCCGGCAACCGACACCCGGCTGTGGGGAGAGTCCGTCGCAGACTGGCCCGCCGGCTACGACTCCGATCGCCGCGGTAACGTGCTCACGCTGCCACCGGGAACGGTGGATGGAACCTACCTCCTGGGACTGGCATTGGACACCAACGACTCCGTCGCCGAGTCCAGCGAGTACGACAACACCTGCCAAGCCCGTTTCATGGTCACCTCGACCGGCGAACCGTATCAGGTCACCCGATGGTTGGTCCCGGCGGTGGCGTCAGCCCCGGGTTTCGGCACCTCGAACTGGAAGAGCCAGGTCGCGGTGGTCAACCCCCACAACGTCAACCGCACGGCGAGCCTGTACTACGTCGAGTCGGGCTCGCCGTGGCCCGGAGTCTTGTTGAGCGGCCCGATCACCATCGGACCGACCGACCGCGCATACTTCGACGACGTGCTCGCCACGCTGAACCCGAGCGCCGGTCTGCTGTACGTGGTCCTTGACGAAGCAGGACCGGTGGTGACCTCCCGTACGTACAATCTGGAGCCCGGTGGCGCCACGTTCGGCCAGGGCATTCCGGCCATCGCGTTCGACAACGTCGCCTCTCCCGATGCGATGATCCTGCCGATGGTCCACACCGAACCCGGCCGGTTCCACACCAACCTCGGACTCGTTCACGCGGCCGGAGGCAACCTCCGGCTGAGGGTCCAGGCCTACAACGCCTCAGGCACATTGATCGGAACGAAGAACTACGACGTCAGTGCCGCCTGGCGCCAGGTCAACGACGTTTTCGACGACATGGGCCTCGGCGATCAGCAAATCTACGGCGGCTGGCTTCGTGTCGAACACATCTCCGGTTCGGGTTTCTGGACCTGCTACGCGTCGGTGGTGGATGATCTGACCAACGACCCGACCTACGTGTCGCCGGCTCGAGAGATCAACATCGGTCCGTGAACGGGTTCTGAAAACCGGACTGATCCAGCGACGCGGGTCCGCTTCTGCCGCCGATGCGGGAGAGGTAAGATACCCGCCTGATGTCTGATTCCATCGATCGTCTCGTCGCCATCATGGACCGGCTGCGCGACCCGGAAGGGTGCCCCTGGGATCGCGAGCAGACGCTGTCGACTCTGGCCCCGTACCTCATCGAGGAGGCCCACGAGGTCACCGACGCGGTGGCGGCGGGCGATCCAGGCATGCTTGCCGAGGAGCTCGGCGATCTCCTGCTGCAGATTGTCTTCATGGCCCGCATCGGCAAGGAGAACGGCTGGTTCGACCTCGCCGACGTGGCCGACGGCATCAGCGAGAAGATGATCCGCCGCCACCCGCACGTCTTCGCCGACCGCGAGGTCGAGGACGCCGCCGAGGTCCTGCGGAACTGGGAGGACATCAAGCGGAACGAGCACGCCGACGAGCCACCCCGCTCGACCCTCGACGGCGTGCCCGCCGCCCTTCCAGCCCTGCTCAAGGCCTTCCGGATGACCGAGAAGGCGTCGGCCGTGGGCTTCGACTGGCGCAAGCCCGCCGATGTGATGCTGAAAATGCGCGAGGAGATGGGCGAGCTCGAGACCGAGCTCAACGGTGGCGACGACAGCGACATCGAACGCGTGCGCTCCGAGATGGGCGACATCCTCTTCGTCATGGCCAACCTCTCCCGCCACATCGGCGTCGAGCCGGAGACCGCGCTCCAACGGACCAACACGACCTTCAAACGCCGCTTCGCGAGCATGGAGGCCCTGGCCGAAGCGCGGGGGCAGCGATTCGCCGACCTCAGCCTCGAAGACAAGGACGCCTTGTGGGAGGAGGCCAAGAGGCTGGAAGGAAACCCCTCGCCGGAACCGCGGTCGCGGTAGATCGTCCCGAAGCCGGCGGCCAATCTGGTGGGGCGCGTCCCACTACGGCGTTCCACCCTCGATCGCGCTGACCCCGGCTTTGCAGGTTCAGTCCTCGCGGCCGAGGCCCTCCCGCTGCCGCTCCACCGCTTCTTCCAGCAATCGGCGGTTGACCGCGATGAGGTCCGCCACCACTCCCACCACCCAGACCTGGACTCCCACCGTGATCAGGATGACGGAAAGGATGAGCGATTGCACGTGGCCCGCCGGCGAGTCGCCGGTGGCGTAGTAGTAGAGAAACCGTCCCAAGAGAACCAGGCCGACCAACACCGGCACCGCGCCGATCCTCAGGAAGATCCGCAGCGGGTTGTAGAGCACAACGATCCGGGCGAGGCTCTCCAGCGAGCGGAGGACATACCCGGCGTTGCTTCGAAAGAGCCGGGACGGCCGGGTCTCCCCCTCCGCCGTGCGGATCGGAACCGACACCACCCTGAGACCTGCCTCCCCGGCCTGGAGGATCGTCTCCAACGTATAGGTGAACCGGGTGAAGACGTGCAGTTTCAAAGCCGCGTCGCGGGAGATCGCCCGAAAGCCGGAGGTGGCGTCCACCACCTCGGTGTGGGAGATCCTCCGCACCACCCAGGACCCGAGCTTCTGGAGGAACTTCTTCGTCGGCGAGAAATGACGGATGGTATGGACCTGCCGGTCGCCGATGACCATTTGCGCATCGCCGTCGAGGATGGGCCGGGTCAGCGCCGGAATGTCGCGCGCGTCGTACTGACCGTCGGCGTCGGTGTTGACGATGACATCGGCGCCCCGTCCGAGCCCGGCATCAATCCCCGCCGCGAAGGCCACCGCGAGGCCACGGTGGATCGGAAGCCTCACGACGTGCGCGCCGAACGACCGGGCCACCTCCACGGTCTTGTCTTCGGAGCCGTCATCGATCACGACAATCTCGACCTCGTCGAACCCGGCCACCTCCCGGGGCAGGGAAGCTAGGGTCTTCGGCAGGTGCTCCTCCTCGTTCCACGCCGGAATCTGGATGATGAGCTTCATGAACGCATGATAGTGCAAAACCGGATCAAACCGTGCCGCAAGAATGCCACGAGGTTTCCACACCTGGCGCGCGAAACGACGTTTATACTCTCCAACCATGAACGAGCTTCGAGTATTCGAACGTATCTCCGACGCCATCGGCTGGACACCGCTCGTCCGCCTGAACCGATCGGTGGCCGGGCTCGGCGGCGAGGTCTTCGCCAAGATCGAGTTCATGAACCCCATGGGCAGCGTCAAGGATCGGATCGCCCGCCACATGGTCGAAAGGGCTGTCGAGGACGGACGGCTCCACACCGGCGACACCGTCATCGAGAACTCGTCGGGCAACACCGCCATGGGTCTCGCCCTGATGGCGGTGATGGAAGACATCGAGTGCACGATGGTCGTGCGCAAACAGACTTCCAAAGAGAAGCTCGACGGGCTTCGCGCCATGGGCATCAACCTGGTGCTGGTGGACGGCGACCTGCCGCCGGAGCACCCGGAAAGCTACAACCGTACGGCGAGACGAATGGCCGAGGACGACCCCTCGGCCTACTTCCCGGATCAACACAACAACCGTGAGAACTCCGAGGCCCACTACCTCACCACCGGCCCCGAAATCTGGCGCCAGATGGGGCGCGACATTGATGTCTTCGTCGCCGGAATCGGCACCGGCGGCACCATCTGCGGTGTCGCCCGCTTCCTCAAGGAACGGGATCCGTCGATTCAGGTGGTCGCCGTCGATCCCGAGGGATCCGTCTTCTACGACCACTTCCACCGGGGCGTTCTCAGCGATCCCGGCCGCTACCTCCTCGAGGGGCTGGGCGACGAGGAGCTCATCGGTTGCCCGGACTTCGACCTCATCGACGACATGATCCGCATCTCCGACGCCGACGCCTTCCACGCCACCCGCGAGCTCGCCCGGTCGGAGGGCATTTTCGCCGGTGGCTCCAGCGGGGCGGCCTTGTGGGCGGTGCGTGAAGTCGCCCGCCGCTTCGACGGCCCGCGCCGAATCGTCACGATCTTCCCCGACTCCGGATTCCGCTATCTCAGCACCATCTACAACGACCAGTGGATGACGGAGAGAGGCTTCCTCTGACCTGCGGCGTCATCTCCTGGTTTCGAGGTCCTGGTCGAAGGTCGGTTCGGGTGCGCGTAACGAGTGCCGGCTCACCGCTTCAGGCGTACCGGGACCGACCTCCGTCTACGGCAGATCGCTCTGGCGCCCCTTGGCCTGACGGAAGACCGCGTCGCCGGAGACCTGGTCGACCCGAGAAGCGTAGGCGTAGAACGCCACCGACGGATCGAGACAGCGGATCTCGAGGTACCCGTCCAACAGTCCCTGGACTCCGAGGGCGTTGAGACTTCGCTGTTGAACGCCTGCCGCCGTAAAGTAGACGTTCGCCGTTCCGACCTGCTCGCCGTCGCGATCGAAGGCATTGACGACGAACCGGGTTGTCTGGCCCACCGGCGGATCGAACGGGAGGTAGATACCGAAGTTGGTGCGATAGAAATCGTCGTGGGCGATGCCGGCTGCCCACGCCGTGTTCGCCACCAGCACGCCTTCGACGTTCTGGCCGTAGCTGCCGCCGTCGTCGTCGAGGGTGTAGATCCGCGCGCTGATCACCAGGGGGGCTCCGTCGTTGGTGAAAACGGAGAGCGCGCCCTTGGTGTTGCTCATCCCGAAGAAGGCCTCGACGATGTTCCGCAGGGTCCGCTGCTCACCGGCCGCGATGCTCACGGGTTCCGACAGCACCGGCTCGAAGGCCGGCTCCCCGTCGGCGATCTCCGGTTGAAGGAGCATCAATACCGAGGTCTCGGTGTCGGCGAGGTTGACGATGCTCACATCGGTGCGCCAATCGGTGTTGTTGAGCCCCGGAAGGTTGGCAACAACCGGCACCGCGCCACCCGGCGCGACGAACTGCGCAGAGGCCGTTGTAGCCGCCGCCATCAGAAAAACCGCGATGATCACTCCTCGTCGCATGGGAAACCTCCTGGGGCCAGTGTACCCCGCCCAACCGGCCCGCGGTGCCACCGCCGGTCCTCGCCGAGAGTACAATAGGCACTGGAAACCCGATGACCACCAACCGCACAGACGCTGCCGGCCACCCCATGTACTCCGCCATGGTCGAGGCCGCGATTCGTCTCGCTTCCCAAGGCCACTATCACCAGTTCCGCAAGCGCAACCGCGGCGCCGAAGCTGAAGCGCTTCCCGGCCGACCGCTGCCGGACGACCACGTCCCCTACATCACGCACCTCATGGGGACGGTGACGATCCTCGCCCGCCTCGGGGCGAAGGACGAGGTCCTGGCCGCCGCGGCCCTGCACGACTACCTCGAAGACGTCCCCGATCCCGACGGCCGACGACGCATCATCGACGCCGCCGGCCCGAAGGTTCTCGAACTCGTTCTGGCCGTGACCGAGAACAAACGGCCCGGACTCGACGGCAACGCCACCTGGAAGGCGCGCAAGTCCGAACAGCTCGCCCGAATCGAATCCATGCCCAGAGAGGCCGTGCTCATCAAGGGCGCCGACACCCTCCACAACCTGATCACCCTGGTCGTCGACCTCGAAGGCACCGACGACCCCAGAGACGTGTGGGATCGCTTCAACGCTCCGCGGGATGAGCAGATCTGGTACTTCACCGGCACCCTTGCAGCCCTGAAGGAGCGTCTCGGCGACCACCCGTTGACGTTGGAGCTCGCGCAGGTCATCCGCAGGCTGGTGGCCTGAAGCCCCGTCGCGACTACAATCGACCTCCGGCGGAGGTGCCCATGTCCGGAGTGCGCCGAATCGCAGTGCTCGTCTGTGCCTTTTCCTTCTCTGTGGTCGCGAGCGCCGACGAACCATCCCGAGCCGGAACAGACCCGGTGCTCGACGAGCTCTTCGGCAGCGGCGCCGATGCCCGGCCCAGCGCACCCGGGCCGGAGTGGAGACCGGGTCACTCGACCGTGGTCTGGATCGACCACACCGACCCGAACGGCTCGTCGCTGGTGGAATTCGACCCGGTATCGGGCCAACGGCGAGCTCTGGTCAATGCCGCGGCGTGGGCCGCCGCATGGCCGGAAGATCGCGGCGCAGCGCCGGCCCTCGGCCATTTGGTGTGGCGTCCCGACGGGAAGGCATTCCTGGTCGGCGGCGATGGCGATCCGGTGATCTGGGACTTCACGACCGGAACCCTAGAGGTCATGGAGACCGGCGATGGAACCGAGGAGCACCCGTCGTACAGCCCCGACGGCAAACGCATCGCGTGGATTCGGGACAACGATCTGTGGTTGTACGATCTTCGCGCCGGGCGTGAGGAGCGACTCTCCTTCGACGGCTCGGACACGAGGTTCAACGGTGTCTTCGACTGGGTCTACACCGAGGAGTTCGCCCACCGCAGCGGCAAAGCATACCGGTGGTCCGACGACGGCAGGGAGATCCTCTGGCTGAGTCTGGATGACTCCGAGATCCCGGTCTTCCACGTGGTGGACCACATGGAGACCCACTCCCGCGTCACCGAGCAGCGCTATCCCAAGCCCGGCGATCCCATGCCCATTCCGTCTCTCCACGTCGGGTCCACCGGTCTCGGGGACAGGACCGTCTCGTCGTGGCCGATCGACGACCCGGCCGTCTATCTTCCACGCTTCGGGTTCACCCCGCTCGGCGACGTCTGGGTTCAGAGATTGGACCGCGAGCAGGACACCCTCGAACTGAAAGTCCATCCCCGCCGAACATCAGTCGCATCGCGAACCCGCATCACCGAGCGGGACCCCCACTGGGTCGAGCCGGTGGACGGAATCTCATTCCTCGACGACGGCTCGGTGCTCTGGCTCTCACGATCCAGCGGCCACATGCACCTGGTTCGAGTCGCCTCCGATGGCGAACGCACCGACCTCACCCCGGGGCCGTGGGAGGTCACCGGAATCGTCGGCACCAGCCCCGACGGCCGCTATGCCTGGATCCAGTCGGCGCGGCCCAACCCCCGCGAGCGCCGGATCTTCCGGGTGGACGTCGAGTCCGGAGAGAGCCTGGAGCTGACCACCTCCCCGGGAACCCACGAGGCGAGCCTGGAGCCCGACGGCGTGAGGCTTCTCGTCCGGTCCTCGTCGGCCGGTGCCCCACCTCGCTGGAGGGTGCTCGACGGCGACGGAAAAGCCGCGGCCGAGGTGCCGGTGGAACACCCTGTTCCGCGCATCGACTTCGCCGACCACCGTTTCGTCGAGATTACCGCCGGAGACGGCATTGGGCTTGACGCCGTGGTCATGACCCCGCCTGATTTCGACCCGTCACGGCGCCATCCGGTGGTGGTCTACACCTACGGCGGTCCTCACGCCCATGTGGTCACCGACAGCTGGCCCCGCACCAGCGGCCTTTTCAACCACGCGCTCACCACTCGGGGCTTCGTGGTCTTCGCCGTGGACAACCGGGGATCGGCCGGACGCAGCCGCGCCTTCGAAGGCGCCGTGGATCAGGCCCTCGGCTCGAGCCAGCTGCCGGATCAGCTCGCCGGGGTCGAGTGGCTCCGAGGACAACGATGGGTCGACCCGGACCGGATCGGAATCTGGGGCTGGTCCTACGGCGGCTACATGACGGCCTTCGCCCTCACCCACGCCCCCGGGACCTTCGCCGCCGGGGCTGCGGTGGCGCCGGTCACCGACTGGTCGCTGTACGACTCCATCTACACCGAGCGGTACATGGGCACCCCGGAGTCCAACCCGGCCGGCTACGCCGCGGCCTCGGTTCTCGACGCCGTCGCCGAGCTCGTTGATCCTCTCCTCGTGATCCACGGTACCGGCGACGACAACGTCCATCTGCAGCATACCCTCCAGCTGGCCGATCGGGCCTGGCGGGCGGGCGCGCGCTTCGACCTGGTGCTCTTTCCGAACCTCGGCCACTCCATCGACGCCGTTGGTTCACAGCTGCTGGTCTTCACTGCCATCGCCGACTTCTTCGAGCGGCATCTCACAGAGGCCGAATCGGATGTCGACGGCTGACGGCTGACGGCTGACGGCTGAGAGCCTACTCCCGCTCGAGGCCGAGGATCCGCAGACCGTCCTCCTCGAACTCGGCGGCCAGGACCGGGTTCACCGAACGCACTTTCGACAGCACCTTGTGCGCCTTGCCTTCGTCCCCGGTGGCGAGCAGCGCTTCCACCATCAGCAGACGGTTGTAGAGCTTGAAGAGACCGTTGCCCGCGCCCATGTACGTCACCTGCTTGTCGGTTCGGGCGAAGGCCTCGATGGCGCCTTCCCCATCACCCTCGATGGCGAAGCGAACGCCGCGCAGGTGGTTCAACAGGGCTTCGAAGATCGCGCTGTCGCCCTTGTCGCCCATGGATTCCTTGGCCTCGAGCGTCTCCGCGATCTTGTTCTCGATGTCCAGGGCAATCTCCATCTCTCCGAGCAGGCAGGCAGCGAGGTGAGCGTCGGCCCGGGCGTTCGCCGAGGTGTGGCCTTCGAGGCACGGCGCATCGCCCCCCAACACCTCGAGGATCTCCCGCCACCGTTCGCCCTGGACGAGGGAGGCGAGCTCGACCCTGCAGCCGATACCCCGGCTCCAGTAGTCCGGGCAGTCCGGCTGGGCCACCACTTCGGCGTGGACCGCCTCGGCGCCGGCCACGTCCTGCTGGAGCAGACGCGTCAACGCCAGATGGTCGTACGCATTCCAGAAATCGGGCTTGATCGAGATCGACTGCCGGAGCGACGTTTCCGCCTCGGCATAGCGGCCGAGAATGATGTAGAGCTCACCGAGAGAGTCGTGTGGATTCGCCTGGTCCGGGGCAACGAATCGGTAGGAGGTGAAGTACTCCTCGGCCTCGACGAAGCGGCCGCTCGCCATGGCGATGTAGCCCAGCTGGTTGTACGAGATCACCCAGTTGGGGGCAATCTCGATGAGCCGTAGGTTCAGCTTTTCGGAAACTTCGAGGTCACCGAGGGCCCAGGTCCGAAGCGCCTTCTGGTGCAGCACCCAGGGGTCGTCGGGATACTTCGCCAGGTACTCGTCGATCATCAGCTCGACGTCCTCGAAGCGCTTCTCCTGGTAGGCGCGGGTCCGATTCACGAAGAACACCTCGCGCGGGGTCAGCTTGGAAGGATCGGAGGTGAGAACGTCGTTCCACAACCGGAGCGCCCGGTCTTCGTCGTCGAAGCGTACGTGATCGGCGAGAAAGAGCTTGGCCATGACGAAATCCGGATCGAGCTCCACGGCCTTTTCCAGGTGGGCCTGAACGTCGTTGTGGTAGAGCTTCTTCATGGCGTCCAACGCGGTCTCGAACTCCGCCAGGGCCGCCTCGGAGTCCGTCGTCCACTCGGAGTCCGTCGGCAGGGCGAAGAGGCCGATGGCGGCGATGAGCACTACCGCGGCCACCAGCAGCAACCAGATCTTTTTCATCAAGCCTCCAACGGGGGACAACGATCCCCTCCCACCCTTCTACGGCCGCCCCGGGCCCGGGGTTTCAACTCGAACCGACGGACCTCGCGCACCACGGCTGTTCACCTTCCGCGCTGCTCCCGCGCTCTGTCCAGCAGCGCCGAGGTCTTGTCTGCCGTCGGCCAGCTGAGACCCATCATGATCGCGGCCAGGGCCAACACCCCCCAGGCGACGGCCGAGTTCCCCCCCCACAGATCCGCCACGACCGCAGCGAGGACCATCACCTCGAGGCGGCAGAGCACCGCGAGGTTGACCACCCGGTGGTCGCGAAGCAGGCGCTGCTCGTCGCCGGTGGCGGCAAAGGCCCTCTTGATCCGATCGATCCGCGCCTGGGCGTCGCGGTTGGCGGTGAAACCGACCCAGAGCGCGGCTGCGGCCGCGGCGAGGCTCACCGCCACCGGCGGCGCGGTCCCCTCTCGAGCCGGAGCCGTGAGCATGACCGCCGCCGCCACCACCGCCGTCATTAGGAAGGCGATGGTGGTCAACCGCATGGCACGAAGGTGTCGGTCCATCTCGCCGTGAGGCAACGGTTGCGATCTCATTCCGGACCTCCTTCGCTCTCGTTGTTCTCGGCTCCTAGAGATCGCTGTAGACGGCCGCTTGGGGCCGCCAATCCCCAGATCAGCCCCACCCAGGCCGCCAGAAGCAGGCGGTTGGCCGGCGTCTGCAGACCGAAGCCGATCATCTCGTGGAGGCCGGTTGCCGTGAGCACCAGCGCGGCCCCTGCCAGGGCGTATCTCTTCTCGTAGCGCTGCCGCCGCACCGTCCCCGGCGCGAGCAGCAGCGCGATTCCGGCAACCAAGAGCGCCGATGCCGCCACCCCGACAAACCCGGTGGTCGACGCCCACTCCAACCAATCATTGTGAGCCTGCTCCAGGGTCGACTCGCCGGTTGCGGGCTTGTCCATCCCGATGACGAAGCGGTAGCTCCCGAGACCCGACCCGACCACCGGTGAGCGCTTCCACGAGTCGACGGTTCCGGTCCAGAGGTCCCAGCGGGTGTTTCCGTCGACGCCCTCGACGGCGATCAAAGCTCGGAAGTCCTCCTCGAGTTCGGGCAGCCTATTCCACGACAAACCGGCCACCAAAGCGACGAGCAGCACCCCCGCCACCACTGCCGGCCACAGTCGGCCGCGAAACCGAAAGGGCCGGACCCACAGGATCGCCGTCGCCGCCAACGCCATCACGAGAAAGAGGGCCCCTCCCCTGGAGCCGGACCGCAGCAGAGCGGCAGCGGTCACCGCCACCGCCACGGTGGACGAGAGCACCATCACCGCTGCGACCTCCCGCCGGCCACCCCGGGCCCGCAACCGGCGAGCGCCGGCGGCGAGCAAGACAAGGCACGCCGGCATGGTCAGTTCCATCGCCTGAGCGAAGTGATTCGGATTGACGAAGGGGCCATAGGGATGGCTGCCCGGAGGACTGTCGCGGACGAGCAGGATCTTGTCGGGTGTTCCGGCCTCGCCCGCGAGCCCGAGAACCGCGATCAACACCCCCGTGACCGCGAGAAGGCCCAGCAGCAGGGGAAGCCCGCTGCGGGTCGCCGCCATGCGCGACGCGGTCAGCGTCACGCCGAGCAGCACCACACCCGAGGCCGCCGCCGAGACGGTCGCCCACGGCGCCAGGGAGAGCGGCGCCCAGCCGTCAGCCATCACCTCGGCAAACCCCGGCTGCAACACTCGGCGGAGCGACTCCGGCAGCGGCACCACCTGGACCACAAACAGAGCCGCGACGATCCACATCGCAGCCCGGTGCAGCCGCGGCACCTCGGGAATCCGCTGCATGTCGAGGAAGAGGAGCAGAACCAACGCCGCGGTCGCGACGCGGGTCGGCGGATCAACACCGGCAAAGGCCACCGCGTTGCCCATCAGGACGACACCCAATGCCACGCGGTGGCGGGAGACCATCAGGGGGTGAAGCGGTAGCCGACCCCGCGCACCGAGTGGATGAACTCCGGCTTCTTGGGGTCGTCTTCGAAGTACCGCCGCAGACGCACGATGAAGTTGTCGATGGTGCGGGACGAGGTGGAGAAGCGATAGCCCCAGACGCGTTCGAGGATCTCCTCCCGGGCAACGACCTGATTCCGCCGTTCGACCAGGAGCTTCATCAGCATGCACTCCTTCTCGGTCAGGCGGACGGTGCGGTCGCCGGTGGTCGCCTCGTAGGTCCTGAAGTTGACCTCGTTCGTACCGAAGCTGAAGGCCTCCCTTTCGTCCGGCGGCACCTCGTACCACTCCTGCCGCCGAAAGATTCCCTGGATCCTCAGGATCAATTCCTCGAGAAGGAACGGCTTGGCGACGTAGTCGTCGGCACCCACCTTGAGGCCGAGCAGCCGGTCGGCATCGGACGACTTGGCCGTGAGGAAGAGGATGGGCGTGCGGCTGCCGCCGGCGCGCAGCCTCCGGCACACCTCGAGCCCGTCGAGCTTCGGCATCATGATGTCGAGGATGATCAGGTCGGGGTTCACGGTCCGGGCCAGCTCCAGCCCCGCCTCACCGTCGTTCGCCACCGTCGCAGAGTAGCCCTCGAACTGCAAATTGTGAGCCAACGCCTCCGCCAGGTGCTCCTCATCTTCGACGATGAGAATGTGTTTCTTCATTCTCCTACTCCCCATCCTCCAGCACCGGGAGAACGACCCTCATGGTCGTTCCGTCGGGGCCGGTTCGGGCCACCTCGACTCTTCCATGATGCGCCATGACGATCCTTTGTACCAGAAACAGCCCGAGTCCGGTCCCCCGGGTTGTCCGCGTCATCTCGTCCCCAGCCCGGAAGAACCGGTTGAAGACCATGGGCACCGCCTCCTCCTCGATACCTCCGCCGTTGTCCGTGACCTCGAGCACCGCATCGTCTCGTCGTCGGCGCAGGACAATCTCGATCTCGGCCGGATCGCCGCCGTACTTGAGCGCGTTTTCCAGGAGATTCGACACCACAATGGCGATGGACTCATCGTCGATCATCGCCCACACGTCGTCCTCGATAGAGGCGGACACGACGGCCCCTTCGACACTCAATCGCGGCCGGAACGCCTCCAGCGTCGCCTCGACGACGCCGTTCAACGACCGCCGCCTGAGCGAGAGGCCCCCGGTTCGATTGCCGTAGCGCGTGGCGTGGAGAACCTTCTGGACCAGGAGATCGAGACGGTCTGTGTCGGCCAGCGCATTGGTGACGAAACGACGGGCCGCCACCTCGTCGGCGCGGCCGGAAACCACGGTCTCGAGAGCGATCTTGATCGCCGCGATGGGCGACTTGAGCTCGTGGGTGATGGCCGAGAGAAAGTTCCGATGCTGCCGTTCCAGCTGAACCTCGCGGCGGAAGGTGCGCCACATCAGCCCCATGAAGACCAGCAACAACACCGCGAAGAACGCGCCCTCGGAGACCATCATGACGATCCGGCGACGGTACTCGTCGAGGATCCGCAGCCACTCGGCTTCGGTGGGGCGGACGACTCGCCCGAAACCGTCGCCGGCGATGGCCGCCACCGGACGCGGCGGATCCGCTCCCGGGCCGTCCGCGATTTCGAGGCCGTGAGGAACGGCCGACCGGTCCTCGACCCCTGTCGCCGCCAGCCGGTCCGCCTCGACCTCGGCCCGCGCCGCCAGGAGGCTGCGCTCGAGCTCCAAACGCTCCCGCGCCTGGCCGGTGGAGTAGATGATCCACCAGGTCAGCTGGGCGTTGATCACCACCACCACCAGTACCGCAAAGGCCACGTGCCGCCCGGTGATGGTTCCCTGTTTCCGCATTGCGGGAGAGTATATCGTTCCACGCCCGTTCCCGCGTCCGCGTCCGCGTCCGCGTCCGTGGCCGTGGCCGTGGCCGTGGCCGTGGCCGTATCAGCAACCGGAACGATATCGCGCACCTTCGGTGGGCCAAGGCCCACCCTACCTCACAGCCTAGAATGCGGGAACGGAGCGCGCCGGAGACTGCAGCGCCGTAGGGTGGGCCTTGGCCCACCGGATCGCCTCCCGGCTCCGAACCGCGACCCTGAAGCCCCGGTCTCGAGCGCCTCCCCAACCCGAGCGCCCCAGCGCGCTCCCGGCGGACGTGCCATGTTCACACTTTTCGCCTCTTGGCTGTTCAAGCTCTCAGCGCGCTCCGAAAAGTGTGAACGTGGTAATCCTGTGCCCAGCCCTCGAAAGCACTCGTTACGGCATGCAGGCCGACCGCCGCGAGGCGGAGGCGGCCAGCAGGCCGGTGCTCCGGGTACCGTCCGGCGCTCCGACCACGCACCGGGTCTCCACCACGATCCAATGCCGAGCTGGAGCTCGGCGGTCCATTCGAAGGTTCCCCGCGAGTGTGAACGTCGCTGAATCTCCCAGCGGCTCGTCGGGAGACGGGGAAACTCGGGCACCCGGGTACTTCAATCCGCTGCCGGAACCGAAAAAACCGCCGGGCCGTGATGGCCCGGCGGCGTGGAGTCTTCAGAACGCCCCTCGATCAGAGCGTTGTCAGCACCTTCGCGATCTTCTCCACCGCCCAGTCGATCTCCTCGCGGGTGATGGTCAGCGGCGGAGCGACTCGGATGACCGTCTCGTGGGTCTCCTTGCACAGCAGACCGTCGGCCTGCAGCGCTTCACAGAATCGGCGGGCGCCACCTGCCGAGCTCTTGAGCACGATGCCGATCCACAGGCCCTTGCCGCGGATCTGCTCGACGTAGGGCGAGTCGATGGCGCTGAGCTTCTCCATGAAGACCGCGCCGAGCTCGGCAGACCGCTCCACCATCTTCTCCTCGACGAGGATCTTGAGGGCCTCGCGGGCCACGGCGGCGCCGAGGGGGTTGCCGCCGTAGGTGGAGCCGTGTTCGCCGGGCTTGAAAACACCCATAACCTCGTCGTCGGCGAGAATGCCCGACACCGGGTACATACCACCGGACAGGGCTTTGCCGATGATGACCACGTCCGGCCGGATGCCCTCGTGCTCGTAGGCGAAAAGAGCACCGGTGCGTCCGAGGCCCGACTGGATCTCATCGGTCATCAGCAGGGCGTTGTGCTCGGTGGTGATCTCGCGCAACCGGCGCAGGAAGCCCTCCGGCGGCGCCACGATTCCCGCTTCACCCTGGATGGGCTCCACCAGGATGGCGCAGGTGTTGGGATTCATCGCCTCCTCGACGGCCTCGATGTCGCCGTATGGAAGGATTCGGAAGCCCGGCGTGAACGGCCCGAAGCCGAAGCGGTACTCGGGGTCCGACGAGAAGCTGACGATGGTGGTCGTCCGGCCGTGGAAGTTGCCGGAGAAAACGATGATCTCGGCCTTGTCCTCCGCGATTCCCTTGACCGTGTAGCCCCACTTGCGCGCCGCCTTCACCGCCGTCTCGACGGCCTCGGCGCCGGTGTTCATGGGCAGCACGCGGGCGAAGCCGGTGAGCTCGCAGATCTCCTGGCAGAAGGGTCCGAGCTGGTCGTTGCGAAATGCCCGCGAGGTCAACGCCACCCGGCACATCTGCTCGGCCATGACCTTGACCAGCCGGGGGTGGCAATGGCCCTGATTCACTGCCGAGTAGGCGGCGAGGAAGTCCATGTACTTCTTCCCGTCCACGTCCCAGACCCAGGCGCCGTCGGCGCGGGAGATGACCACGTCGAGAGGGTGGTAGTTGTGGGCGCCGAAGCGCTCCTCGAGGTCGATGAAATCGGCAGTGTTGGTCATGAATGGCCTCCTTGTAAGGTGCGCCGTCGGCGCGGGGTTGTCGGCATCCGCGGAGACCAGGTCGATCCGCTGGGCCGTCGGGCACAGTACACCGCAGAGGCGTACCCTGACAACCCCCCTGCGAAAGAGGTCCTACGACCCGTTCCGGCCCGGACCGACGAGAAGCACGACGACGACCAACAGCCACAGCGCCGCCGCCGTGATCAAAGCGACTGCTCCAGCCACCATCCAGGGATGGCGCCAAACGTAGCTGGCGTCGGCATCGTCACCCTTGGCGTGCGCCATGAAGACCTGAAGGCCATCGACGTACTCGTCGAAGTTCCAGATCAGTTCGCTGCTCTGCGACGGGATGTTGAGGTTCAGCCCGTTGAGCTGCATTCGGACCACCTCGACGGCATCGTTGCGGCTGTCCGGCGCCGTCGTCACCCCGTTGATCTTCGTCCGGTCGTAGGAACGGACGTGGGAAAAGGACGGAAGCTGGTAGTACTCGCAGGAAACGGTGTCGCCGTCCACCGACCATCGGATCGAGTTTCCCTGCCGCTTCTGGGCGGCCAGCGGCAACAAAGACGTCACACCCGCCAGCACGATCAGCAGCAGCTGGGTCCGTTTCGATGCCCGCAGCGATTGCAACATGGCGTTCCTCATTCCTTCACGATTCCATCGGCGCCCGCGTCGGCGGGGGCCGAATGGTACTACACGATCTTTCCTTCATCGAAGGAATTGCATCCTCGGTCTCCTGTGATACTATCTGCAACGGTGAAAGGCGTGGCAAAGTGACCCGGACGACGTCCGGCTTACCAGCTGCGTGATTGGAATGTAGGAATCGAAAGTTGAATCAAGAAGGAGGATTCATGAAGCGTTCCGTCCTGGTCATCTGCGTGGCGTTCCTGGCGGCTGGTGCCGTTCAGGCCGCCGAGTTCAACACCAACCCCAACCCGCTCAACCCGGCGAGCGGAACCCTGTACCTGCCGGAAGATCCCAACATCACTCAGAATTCCGACACCTCAACCGTCACCGAGCTCCTCGGCGTCGCGTGCGGTGCCGGCGGCATCTCCGCGGAGAACTACTTCCTCCGCCGTTTCTTCCTCAACGCCGACCACAGCATCGCCCTGCAGTACAACGTCACCAGCGTTGACCTCGGCATCGAGTCGGTGAACGTCTATGTCGGCACCGGCGCGCCCATCAGCGCCAACCTCTACAGCATCGCCAACGGCGCTGCCTTCACCTTCGCCAACATGACTCAGATCGGCACCAACACCAGGGACTTCCCCGACGGGACCGCCCTCGTCGTCGAAAACTTCCCGGTCACCGGCGCCATCCTCGACCCCATGGGTGAGGACCTCGTGGTCGCCATGTACTTCCCGGACACCGTCGATGCCTACGGCATCTGGCCCGGTGCGAACTCCAACGGTCAGACCCAGCCCTGCTACCTCGCAGCCGTCGACTGCGGTGTCGCAGAGCCTACCGCCTTCGGCGATATTGGCTTTGGCGATGTCCACTGGATCGCCGTGGTGAACGGTGACGAGCAGGTCGTCCCGACCCCGACCGCCGGCCCCACCGGTGGCGAGCCCGTCCCGGCCCTGAGCAGCTACGGCATCGTTGCCATGGTGCTCCTGATGGTCGGTGTGGCCGTCCTCGTGATGTGGCGCCGCAGCTAAGCGAATTCCACACCAACAAAAACGCCGCGCAATGCGCGGCGTTTTTTTGGTTCATCCCACAAATGGCGGGATGAACCAAAGTTTTGAATTATGAGTTTTGAGTTATGAGTTTCATCGCAGTCATCGCAGGCGTCACAGCGCCGGCTCTCACCGGCTGAGTTTGCTTGTGCCGCTGACCCTCCTGCTTGAATCAGCCCGCATCATCCGCCGCACCGTCCCTTGCGATGAAAACTGAAAACTGAGAACTCAGAACTTCGGATCATCCCGCCATTTGCGGGATGATCCGTTTTTCTTTGGTTGTTGACCGGTCTTACTCGACGTCACCACCCACCGGCTCGCCCCCTTGGGCGTGCCAGTGGAGGAAGGCTTCGATGAAACCGTCCAGATCGCCGTCCAGGACCCGGTCGGTGGCGCCCACCTCGTGACCGGTGCGCAGGTCCTTGACCATTCGGTAGGGTTGCAGAACGTACGACCGAATCTGGTTGCCCCAGGAGATGTCCTTCTTGGGCCCCTTGAGCTTGTCGAGCTCCTCCTCGCGCTTCTGCATCTCGAGCTCGTACAGGCGCGCCTTGAGCACCTTCATGGCGCTGGCCAGGTTCTTGATCTGCGACCGCTCATTCTGACAGGTGACGATCACCCCCGTCGGCTCGTGCACGAGACGCACCGCCGAGTAGGTGGTGTTGACGCCCTGACCGCCGGGCCCCGACGAGCAGTAGCGATCGATGCGCAGGTCCTTCTCGGGGATCTCCAGGTCGAAGTCGTCATCCACCTCGGGATAAACGTGGGCCGACGCGAAGGAGGTGTGGCGGCGGGACTGCTGGTCGAAGGGCGAGATCCGAACCAGCCGGTGGACACCGTTCTCTGACTTGAGGTTGCCGTAGGCGTAGGGTCCTTTGATGAGCAGGGTCGCTCCCTTGATGCCGGCCTCTTCGGCCGGCTGCTCGTCCATGATCTCGACGTCGAAGCCCCGCTTCTCGCACCACTTCAGGTACATCCGCACAAGCATCTGGGCCCAGTCGGCCGACTCGGTGCCGCCGGCGCCCGGGTGAATCTCCACGAACGCGTTGGAGGTGTCGTGCTCGCCGGTCATCTTGGCCTCGAGCTCGACCCGGTCGAGCTTCGGCGAGAGCTCCCCCAACGTGCGCCTGAGCTCCGCGTCCAGACCCTCATCTCCATCACGCGCCATTTCCACCAGCACCTCGAGCTCGTCGGCGGCCTCGGCGAGCATTTCCCCCGATGAGAGGCGCTGCTGCAGCTCCGAGCGCGCCCGCATGACCTTGCGGGCGCGGTCCTGGTCGGACCAGATGTCGGGATCGTTGGCTTTTTCGTCGACCTCGGCGAGCTTCGCGCTCAACGCCTCGAGGTCAAAGATACCCCCGGAGGCGCTGAATGCGCTCGAGCTCGGACTCAGCCTTGTGGATCAGCTCTTCAAGCATGGCTCTTCTCCAAATCTGGAGCCCCGCGGGGCGGCACGCATTGTAGCGAACAGCCGGAAGAACCGCCAGCTTCCCGGGCTTGTGTCTCGGAGGCTTGCCTGCCGCGCGACCGCGCACATTCGCATTGGGACGGACGTGCCATTCTTGGCATTGTTCTCTCCAGGCTCTCCCGACGTGAAGGTCGTCGCGAACAATGCCAAGGGTGGCAATCGCCGAGTCTAGCCGCCGAAAGCACTCACTGCAGTTCCGAGGAAGGCCGCCGCTCGCCCGAGCAGCGTGGCCTCGAGCGCGCTCATTGAACGCCACCGCGCACATCGGCGCCGCTTCGGGGCGTGCCGGGTACGGCATTGTGCTCTCCCTCGACCTTCCAGCTCGGAGCGCCCTGCGCACAATGCCGATACCGGGCAACCCACGGGAAGCGCATCCCGGGTGCGTCGTCGAAGCCTGCAGGCAGGCCGCCGCTCGCCCGAGCAGCGTGGTCACCGCCTCTTCGATTCTCAAATGACCACGCTGATCGGGCGACGCTGGGCAACGCCGCCGCCAGGCGGCGGAAGCCCAGAAGGCCGACGCACCGGGTACCGTCCGTACCCGAATCCGTGGCCGTGGCCGTGACCGATGACCGTGGCCGAAACCGTATCCGAAGTCCGTGACAGCGGCAGCGGCAGGGTCAGAGACAGCGTCAGGAACAGCGATCAGCGTCAGAATCAGCGGTCAAAGACCGGCTAACCCGCACGCCCCCACGCCCAGGCGGCGAAGCCGCCGGCCAAGCCCTCAAGCCCGAGACCCACGCCGGATCCAGCCGACAGCCAACAGAACCACCGCCGCAACGGCGCACAGCACGGCCCACCAGTCGCCCCAGCGGGCCCGCGGCGTGAGCCGGGTCGAGGGTTCCAGGGCTCCCACCAGGATCCCCTGCTCGCCGACCCCGAGGCGCTCGGTCACCCGCCCGTATGGATCGACGAAACCGGAGATCCCGGTCAGCGCCGCCCGGGCGAACCAGCGCCGTTGTTCGGCGGCGCGCAGCTTGACCTGGGCGAAGTGCTGCTCCGGAGCCCAGCTGAAGCCGTACCAGCCGTCGTTGGTGAGCGTGGCCAGGATCTCCGACCCCGCCTGCACCGCTGCGGCACTGTGGCTCGCGAACACGACCTCATAGCAGATGGCGACACCCAGCGGGACCGCCGCAGGCAGCGGCCGGACCTGGTCTCCCGCGGTGAACCCGCCGACCTCTCGAACCAGCGCGTCGCTGGTCACCAACGCCGCCCACGGCGGAATGTACTCGCCGAAGGGCACCAGGTGAACCTTGTCGTAGCGCACCGCCGAGATCCCGCTCGGCGTCACCAGGTGGGCGGCATTGGCGTATCCGTCCCCGACCGCGACGGTGGAGTTGAGGACGATCTCGACATCGAGATTCCGGGCGAGCTCACTGACGATGGCCTGGTAGCCCTCATCCGCGTCCAGCCTGAAGGGCACCGCGCTCTCGGGCCAGAGCACGATCTCGGCGCCGGCATCGGCGGCTCGCCGCGTCAGCGTCCACACCCGATCAGTGATCTCCTGCCAATCCTCCGGATCCCACTTTTCCTCGAGGGTCGTCCCCGGTTGGATCACCGCGATGTGCCTTGAATCCCCGGAAGGGACGAATCGGGGCGTCACCGCCGTGCAGGTGATGGTGCACCCGATGGCGGCTATGAGCAACGCAGCGGCCGCGGGTCTGCGATCACACCTCGCGAGCCCCCACATTCCCGCACCACAGGCGACGAGTGCCCAACTGAGCCCCGAGGCTCCCCATACCGGCAAGGAACCGAGGATGGCCGGTTGGTGGGCGAAAACGGCGGCCACGTCGTTCCACGGAAATTGATATGGCTGGAACCTGCGCAATCCGTCGATGGCGATCCACGCCGCAGGGAAGAACCAGATCCGCCAAGACGCCGGCACCCAGACCAGCAGCCAGGTAACCGCGGCCCAGATTAGGCCGAGATAGAGACCGAGCCCGACGAGCGCGCCAAGAGCACCGGCCCACGGTAGACCGCCATAGTGATGCATGACGTCGAGCACCCAATTGACCGCCACAACCCAGTGGACCGTCCCGGCGACCCAGCCGAGCAGCCACGGCTGCCATCGCCCCTCGCTGCGTTCAACGGCTTCGAGCAGTAATACCGGAAAGAGAATCGCCAATGGCCACAGCCCCGGACCGGGCATGGCCAGCGCCAGAGTTCCTCCGGCGAGAACGGCGAGGATCCACGGACACGCGCGTTGCATGGATTGGAGTATATCGCCCACTCCCGGACCCGGGCCTGATGCCCGTGGCCGCAGGAGTGTTGGCGGCAGTGGTGGCAACCGCCGCGTTCGTCGCCAGCTACGCGCACCACCACCTGTCGAATTCGGGATCCAGATCCCAAGCCCTCCGCCCCCGAGCCAGACGATTCAGAGGTGAGTCGGAGCCTTCAGCGACGGCGCCTTCTCCGTTGTGTGTTACTCGATGCTGAAGCTCTGCAGCTCAACCGGCACAACCACTACGGTTGCGCTGGTGAAATCGATGGTGAAATCGCCCGTCACACCGGGACTAAAGGTGCTGAGAACGACGTAGTAGGTGTTCCCCGGTTGCAGCTCGACTCCGTCGGCAGCGGAGAAAGCACTCAGGGGGCTCACACCGCCATCATCGTCGTACGCGAGAACGTTGTCCAGCGGAGCGAGGGGATTAAAGGGATCGCAGAAAACGTGGAGGGTGCTGTCACCACCAAAGGATGTCACCTCGCACTCCAGGTTCTCGGTGGCGCTGACCTCGATTGGGATCACCTCGTAGTACTGACCGTTGTTGCTCGAGTCGGTCATCGCCAAGTTGCACGAGGCGTCGTAGGTGGCGCCGAAACTCCGGTCCCAGGTCGGACTCGACGCGCTGAGTGAACCGTTGTACGTGTCGGAGAGGGTCCCGAAGATCGTCTTCGTCATATCTCCCTTCACCCCCGCAACTTCAAGCTCGAGCGCTTTCACGGGATCGACCGGTTGCTCCGCCGAAACGAATCCGGCTACCAAAAGGACACACAAAAATACCAAATTTGATTTCATCTTGTTCCTCCTTAAATAAAAATAGGCGCCCCGCGCAATATTCTACTCGTTAGTTCGCCTTTCGCAAACACTGCGGCACAACTCCGAACAGCACCGAAGCTGTCCCGAGATGCGATGAACTGGCCGCACTCAAATCGACCCGGTGTTCTGGATTCCGGTGCGTTCTGAAACCGTACCAGCCGTCATTGGTCAGGGTGACCAGGATCTCAGCGCCCTCTCGGGCTGCCGCAGCGATGAGCAGTACTGCGGCCGCAGGTCTGCGGTCACGCCTTGCGAGCCGCCACCACCCAGTGCACCGTCCCGGCGAACCACCCGAATAGCAATGGCCGCCACCGGCCCTGATCCCGTTCCACCACCTCGAGCAACAATCCCGGAAAGACCAGCGCCAGCGGCCACAGACCCGGCCCCGGCATGGCCAGGGCGAGCGCCACCCCGGCGAGAACGGAGAAGATCCAAGGAGTGGCGCGTTGCATGGGCTGGAGTATAGCCCTCTCACCCCGCGTCCATGCCCGCGCCTGATTCAGCGCCACCATGCGAGCGGGGGCGCCCGCGCCACCATCCGATCAGCCTGGAGACCACTGGCTTGAGGAGGGAACATCTTCCGTGAATGCACAATCGAACCGCGGAGCCGCTGAAACCACCGAGACGCCGCAGAGCATCGCTCAATGACCCGGGCTCCCTCCAACTCTGAGGTCGCACCGCCCGCGATGTGCTTGGGGATGAACTCGGCATTGGCCCTGCACCCTCGGCGGCTCTGCGGTTTGATTGTGTCTCCGGACCCGACTGTATATTGACGACGGGGATTCAGGACATCCGACTGCCCAGACGGTCATAAAGCACCGGCAGCACCATCAGCGTCAGCAGCGTCGACGTCACGACGCCGAAGACCACGACCACCGCGAGCGGACGCTGGACCTCCGAACCGACGCCGCTCGCCCACACCATCGGCAGCAGCCCGAGGGCGGTGGTCGCCGCGGTCATGAGCACCGGCCGCAAGCGCATCTCGGCGCCCTCGAGCACCGCCCGGCGCCGCTCGCTTCCCTGGCTTTCGAGGGTTCTGAAAAACTCCACCATGACGAGGCCGTTGAGGATCGCGATGCCGAACAGCGCGATGAAACCCACCGACGCCGAGACCGACAGGTACATGCCGAAGAGCTTGAGGCCGAAGACGCCCCCGACCAGAGCCAGTGGAATATTGGCCAGGATCAGAAACACCGGCCGGCTGTCGCGGAAGTTGAGGAAGAGCAGAATGAAAATGAAGACCAGCGAAATCGGCACCATCAGCATCAGCCGCGCCATGGCCCGCTGCTGCTGCTCGAACTGCCCGCCCCAGGTGGTGTAGGCGCTCTCGGGGAGCTCGACCTCGTCGGCAATGCGCTGCTGTGCCTCGGCGACGAAGCCACCGATATCGCGGCCCACCACGTTGAGCTCGACCACCACCCGGCGTTTGCCGTCCTCGCGCGAGATCTGCGCCGGCCCCTCGACGATCTCGAAGTCGGCGACCTCCCGCAGCTCCACTCGCTCTCCCGCAGGGGTAGCCAAGGGCAGTGTCCGCAGGTTTTCCACATCCGCGGTGAACGACCGCGGCAGGCGGACGACGACGTCGGTGCGCCGGTCGCCCTCGGGCACCGTGGTCACCACCTGACCGCCGATGGCGGTCTCGATGAGTGATCGCACCGAGGCGACCGAGATCCCGAGGCGCGACAGGCGCCGCCGGTCCATGTCGATCTCCAGGTAGCCCAGCCCCTCGACGGCTTCGACCTTGATATCCACGGCGCCGTCGACCTCGGCGAGCACTGCCGCGATGGCCTCGCCCGCCTCCGCCAGCTCGTGGAGATCGTCGCCGAAGACCTTGACGGCGATCTGCGACTTCACGCCCGAAAGCAGCTCGTCGACCCGCATCTGGATCGGCTGGGTGTAGCCGAACTCGACGCCGGGAATCCCCGCCAACTGCTGCCGGATCGCGTCCACCAGGCCGGCTTTGGTGTCGGCGGTTGTCCACTCCGATCGCGGACGGAGAATCACATAGGTGTCGCTCTCTCCGACCCCCATCGGATCCGACGAGATGTCGGATCGACCGGTCCGACTGACCACGTGAACGACCTCCGGCAGTTCCATGATCGCCGACTCGATGCGCGCCACCGTGTCGAGGGCCTGGCCCAGGGAGACCGACGGAATCTGGAACGGTTGGACGACGATGGATCCCTCGTCCATGCTCGGCAGAAACTCGGTGCCGAGGGTCGGCAGAATGATCGCCGCCGCGACCAGCAGGGCCAGAGCGAGACCGATGACCACCGCCGGGTGATCGAGGGCCCACGCGAGCTGGGGCCGGTACACCCTGCGGACCAGATCGGCGGGATGGGGGATGCGGCCGCCGCCGAACACCGGCGCCGGCTTGAGGCCCAGCGAGGCAAGCGCGGGAATCAGCGTCATGGACAGCAGCAGCGCACAACCGAGAGCGATGGAGATGGTGTAGGCCAACGGGGCGAACATCTTGCCCTCGAGGCCCTGCAGGGTCGCGATCGGCAGAAACACCACGATGATGACGGCGATCCCGAAAACGATGGGTCGCGCCACCTCGAGAGCGGCGCGCCGAATCAACTCGGTGCGATCCTCGCCCTCGGCATCCTTGCGGCCGAGCAGCCGCACCGCATTTTCAACCAGCACGATGGCTCCGTCGCCGAGCATGCCGATGGCGATGGCGAGACCCGACAGGGTCATCAGGTTGGAGGACATTCCGACCAGGCTCATGACCAGGAAGGTGGCGAGCGCCGCCATGGGCAACTGGATGGCCACCAGCACCGCAGAGCGGACGTGGCCCATGAAGAACAGCAGCACCAGCACCACCAGAACGGCGCCCTGCAGCAGGGCCTTCTCAACGGTTCCGAGAGCGGTTCGAACGAGCTCGTCGCGATCATAAAACGGCACGACCTCGACGTCTTCGGGGAGCGACTGCCGGGCGACCTCGAGTTTCTCCTTGACGCCTTTCACCACGTCCCGCCCGGAACCGCCTCGCAGCATGAGCACGATCCCGGCCACGGTCTCGCCGCGCCCGTCGCGGCTGATGGCGCCCTGGCGGATCTCCGACGCCGCTTCGACCGTAGCCACCTGGCGCAGCAGCACCGGCACGCCGTTGCGATAGGCGACGACGGTCTCCTCCAAGTCCTCCATCGAACGAACCCAGCCGTCGCCACGGACGACGAACTGCTCACCGCCGCGTTCAACGAACGCGCCACCGGCAACGCCGTTGTTGGCCGCGACCGCGGCCGCGAGCTCCTCGAGCCCCAGCGCGAAGCGGCGCAACGCCACCGGATCCGCGATAACGTGAAACTGCCGCACGTATCCGCCGAAGGAGTCGACTCCGGCGACGCCGGGCACCGTCCGCAGGATCGGTCGGAGAATCCAGTCCTGCAGGCTGCGCAGCTCCATCAGGTCGCGCCGATCACTTTCGAGGGTGTACTGGAAGACCTCTCCCAGGCCGGTGGAGATCGGTCCCAGGTTGGACCGTGTCCCCTCGGGGAGCTCGTCGGCCACTGTGAAGATCCGCTCGAGCACCAGCTGTCGGGCGAAGTAGATGTCGGTGCCGTCCTCGAAGACCACGGTGACCATGGACAACCCGAACTTGGATAGCGACCGGACCTCGGTGGAGTACGGCAGTCCCGCCACCGCCTGCTCGATGGGGTAGGTCACCAGCTGCTCGATCTCGAGCGGCGACAGCGTCGCCGCCTGCGAAATCACCGTGACCTGGATGTTGGTGACGTCGGGGAAGGCGTCGATCGGCAGCCGTCGAAAGGCCTGCCAACCGGCGCCGATCAGCAGCAGTGCGAGCAGAACGACCACCAGGCGGTGGCCAAGCGACATCTCGATGAGGCGGCGCATCTCACTCCTCCTCGCCGCCACCACCGACCAACGTCGACTTGAGGAGGAACACGCCTCCCGTGGCGATCCGGTCGCCAGGCCCAACGCCGCTCACGACCTCGAAGAAATCGCCGTCCGAAGCGCCGAGAACGACGGACCGGGCCTCGAAAGCTCCCCCTTGGCGGTGGACGAAGACGGTGTCGCGGCCAGCGAGATTGATGACCGCCTGGGTCGGCACCGACGGACCCGACCGCGGATCGCCGCTCGTCACGGTGCCTTCGACGAAGACGCCCGGGTAGAGCCACGCTCCCGCTTCTTCGATCCGCGCCCTCAGCTTGATCGTCCGGCTACCCGGATCGACCTGCGGCACCCGCTGGATGGCCACCGCGCGGCCCGGACTGGAAGGCCGACCCGCCGGGAAGAACGAGATCTCATCGCCGGGCTCGATGACCGCGGCCTGGTCGAGAGAGAGCTGGAACTCGACCTCCAGGCGGTCCGGATCGCCGATCACCACGAGCACCTGGTACGCCTCCACCCACTCGTGCTCCTCTGCGCCGAGCTCGAGCACGACCCCCGAGGTGGGGGCCGCCACCGGGAGGTGTGGGTCCGTCGAGCGAGTTTCGAGGACGCGATCCAGCGCAGCCTCCGGAAATCCGTGGTCGAGCAGCTCCTCGCGAAACATCTGGTAATCGAGATCGGCGGCGAACGACTCCTGCTCGCGCTGCTCGAGCTCGATCCGCGAAATTCCCTCGACCTCGAAGAGCTGCCGGGCAGCTTCCGCGCGGGTGTCCGCCAGCTTCGCCCGCTCTCGCGCGCGCAGCAGATCGGATTGGAGGCCGAGGATCTCGTGCGAGTGCAACGTGGCGATCACGTCACCGGCCTCGACCCGGTCTCCGGGCGCCGCAGCGATGGACTCGACGCGGCCCCCGATCAGGGTCTTCAAGGTCAGGGTCGAGCCCGGCACCCGGACCACCTGCCCGACGACTTGCTGCCGGTCGCCGAACGAGTGCTCGACCACCTCCCCGACAGTGACGCCGGCCCGCTCCATCTGAGTCGCATCCAGCTCGACCACCTCAGCCGCCGTCAGCATACCGGCGGTCGACAGCAACAGCATCAGTATCGTGGCGCGCATCTCAGTTCTCCTCCTCAGGGTTGGCGTAGGTCAGGGGAAACACGGTCGAGTCGCCGAGCAGCACCGCCAGGTCGAGGCGAGCCTGGAGCAGAGCGAGATGGGCGTTGATCGCTTCTTCCACAACTCGGTCAAAACGGCTCAAGCCGTCGATGTAGGCGAGATAGCTAATGGCGCCGAGGCGAAACTGCTCGCTCAGCGAGCGATCGACAAAGGCCAGCCCGTCGAGCGCCGGTTCGAGGGCCGCCAGCTTCGCTTCGGCGCCGGCGGCTTCTGTCGCGGCATTGTCGGCGGCCCGCTGGAGCCGGCGCCGTGCCGCTTCGAGCTCGGCCTCGGCCTGGTCTGTGCGGGCCCGGGCCTGCTCGCGCTGGCGATGCCCGGCAGCACCGATGGGAAGCGGAACCGACACCCGGAAACCCCAGGCATCGTAGGACGGGAGGCCTTCCAGGGCTGGGATGCGCTCCCACTCGGCCTCGATCTCCGCTCGCCCCCACGCCGTCGCGGCGACCAGCGCGGCACTGGCGCGCGCGAGCTCGGCATCGCGCTCGAGCTGGTCGACGAGGGGAACGCCCGCGAGCTGCTCGTCATCGAAATCAGCCACGACAGGCGTTGTCGATACTGCGACCAGGGCCGCGAGGTCGCCGCGACGCGCCGCGAGCCACTGGTCGCCGCAGAGCTCGAACAGTGCGGCCTCGGCGGCGTTCCGCCGGCTCTCCTGCTCGGTCAGGCGGGCGAGCTCGGTGATCCTCTCGAGATCGAGCTGGCGGACCTCGGAGCCGGCAATCTCGCCCAGCTCGAAACGTTTCCGTTGCAGCTCGAGGGCAGCATCGAGGCGTTCGACACGGGCGCTCGACAACGCCTCGAGCTCCACCGCCGCCGCCAGAGCGAGCCATCGCCGGCTGGCGTCGGCCACGGCGCTGAGGGTCGCCACCCGCTGGGCGGCAAGCTCCCAACCCTCGGCGTTTCGCACCAGCTCCTTCGCCGGTCCGATCTGCCCGGGGAGATTAAAGGGCGTCCCCACCCGGATGTAGTCGGCGCCGTTCGGTTGACGACCCGAGCTGTCGAGGCCTTCACTCTGCCATTCGACGTAGGGGCTGCCTGAGACGGCATCGAGCCGGCTGGCCGCAGCGGCGGCTCGCAGCTCGGCGCGTCGCGCCCGCAAACCCGGCGAACCGGCAAGAGCCGCGGCCTGGGTCGCCCTGAGCCGGGCCACCGGATCGGCTGCTCCCGATGTCTCCCCCGCGGCGGACCCTGCCATCGCCAGAACGGCGACCATTCCCATCACGATCCTGTTCCTCATGTGCTGCTCTTCCTCTCGCCTGCGAGCCGTTCATCCCTGTTCGGCACCAGTATCAATCCTCCTCGGAATCGTTGCAACACGTCGCGCGCAATTAAGGTACTGCTTACAAATCGAGCCATTGAATCCGGCGCGAACGTCGCCGCGAACGGCGGTTCCGAAACTCCCGCCGGCCCGCCGCCCGGCTGCGAAGACGGGCTCGACTCTGCTACCGTAATCGCCGACACCGGCCGCCCGGCGGCCGACCGAGCAAGGAGACCTCCGAATGAAACAATCGATGCTGATCGCCCTCCCTGTCCTCGTACTCGCCGCCTGCGGCGGCGCCCCCATCGACGAGCCGGCGGCTGAGGGGACCGTCGTCGAAGAAGCGGTTGCCGAGGCGCCGGCCGAGCCCCAGGTCGTCGAGCTGGCGGCCCTGGTGGGCAGCACCGCCGCCTACGTGGACCAGGTCGTGACCGTGACCGGCACCGTGGACCATGTCTGCAAGCACGGCGGCAAGCGCCTCTTCATCATGGGCGAGGATCCCGAGATGCGCTTCAAGGTCACGGCCGGCGAGGCGATCGGGGCCTTCGAGCGCGAGCTCGAGGGCAGCGACATCACGGTCACCGGCATCGTCGAAGAGCAGATCATCGACGAAGCCTACATCGACAGCCTCGAGGCCGAGGCCCCGGCCGAGGACGCCGAGGAGGCCCACGCGGAGGGCGCTGACGCCGAGGCCGAGGAGCATCACGCCGGAGAGGGCGATCAGGCCGCCCACCTGCGCCAGATGCTGGCCGACAACGGCTCGGACTCCATGTCCTTCTACAGCCTGGACTGCAGCTCGTTCGAGATCATCGAGTAGCAGTCTTCATGGCCAAATCGTGGCGCTACTGGAACCGGGTCCTCCACCGGGACCTGGGCTATGTCTTCTTCGGCGCGACCATCATCTACGCCGTCTCGGGCATCGCCCTGAACCACCTCGACGACTGGAACCCGTCCTACTCGGTCACCCACCAGGTGGTCCGGTGGGAGGGCCCCGGCCCGGGTGCCGCGATCAGCAAGGACCAGGTCCTCGGATTCCTCGACGAGATCGGGGAGCGCGACGCCTACAAGAAGCACTACAATCCGACCCGGGAGCAGCTCAAGATCTTCATCGATTCGGGCAGCGTCGTCATCGACCTGTACTCCGGAAAGGGCGTCGTCGAAAAGCTCGAGCGACGGCCGATTCTCTACGAGTTCAACTTCCTGCACTACAACCCGAAGCGGCTGTGGACCTGGTACTCGGACATGTACTGCGTCGCCCTGATCATCGTCGCCGTCACCGGCCTGCTCGTCATCAAGGGCACAAAGGGCATCACCGGGCGCGGCGCATGGCTCACCGGCTTCGGGATCCTGATCCCGGCGATCCTGCTGTGGATGTATCTCTAAGAATTCGCTGCGCGATTCCCGACACACGGAAATCTGCAAGGCATTCAAACGATTCTGATAAGCTCGAGCCATGTCTGACTTTGAACCGGATATCCTCGTCGTTACGAGCATGATCGACGTCCGGGAGCTCGCTCGATTGACCCAAGCGTTCTTCGAAGACATGGTCAAGTATGTCGTCGATGTCGAGCGCGGCGTCGCTGCCGTCGGAGGCGAGCTGCACGCCGATGCCGAGGAGCTGCTTCTGGCGCAGGGCAGTCGCCAGTGTGACCTGTGGGGCGCGAACTACTATCCGGGACGCGGTGCCGATGACTGCATCGAGTACACCTCATTGATCAACATCCGCCCCGCCCAGGGGAACCGCGGAATGGTCGTGCAAGACGAACCGACCCGCGATCGCATCCGCGAGCTGACGTACGCCCTCATCGGGCGGGGGGAGCCGATTCCGTGACCCAACATGCCTCGCTGTCGCCGGAGCGGTGGGCCGGATTCTCGCGCGATCGCCAGCTTCTGATGATCGCCAACGAAATGAACCGGGCCACCCGTTTGACGACCTCGGATGACCGGAACAGCCGGACTCTTGCGTACGAGCGGGTGCTTCGTCTGATCGACCTGACAGTCCAGGTCAACCACCATCGACCACTGCGACGTGAGCTCTTGCGCTGGCGCGACCTGGTGGCTGCCCTGTACCTGGACCGCGAGTCGAACGAAAGAGCCCACCGCGAGGCGCTGCGCTGTCTGCTACAGATGTCGCCGGCCGGAGCAGCTCAGATCCCGTACATCCTCGACCTGTCCTGACCCGAACTGCTTCACGAGCAACACAATGTGCTACGGCGTGGTCTGATCCCACGCCTGAGTGTCGCCGTTTTCGAAGCCGTCGGCGAAGAGGGGCGTGTCGGCGATTCGCAAGCCGAGCAGCTCCACGTCGTCGATGTTCCAACCGCAGTAGGTCCAGCCGCCGTCGGTGGCGCCCATGGTCCAGCGCAGGAACACGGTGGGTTGGCCGTCGGCGACGGCGCCGATGTCCAAGTCCATCTCCACCCAGTCGGTGTCGGTGACATCCTCGTCGTTGGCCCACACCGTCGTCCACTCGATGCCGTCGATGGACACGCTCACCGCGGCGTGGTCGTAGACCGCCTGCTCCACCCCGAGCCAGCGCTGGAATCTCAGGCGGGCGCCGTGGATCCCGCTGCAGTCCACCGGGGTGGAAACGAGGTGGCGCTCGGGCAGGTCGTTGGGGTAGTCGCCGGCCAGGTTGTAGCCGTAGACGTTGACCCCGGTGAAACCCGACGTGGGATCCGGCCCGCCATGGTCGCCGCCGCCCCCGGCGGGCTGGCCGAAGGCCCAGTCGGCCTCGGTGCTCCAGCCGGGATCCGAGTCCATGCTCCACCCCACCACCGGGCTCGCCTCACCCACCATCAAGACGACGTCGCGGCTGGTGTCGCCGATGTGGTCGGTGGTGTTGACGAAGTCCACGGCCGCAAGGTACACGCCACGGGCCAGACCCGCCGCCGCGGCTCCGTCGACCGCCACCGTAACCTCGGCCGACTCCATGGGATCGAGGGCGCCGGAGGTGGCGCCGGACAGGGTCAGCCACGGCGCCTCGTCGGCCTCGATGACCTGGTAGGCGATGGCGTGGGCGTTGCGGTTGGTCACGGTATAGACGGTCGAAGCCGGATCGAATGGCCCGCCCACCGGTCCGCTGAAGCTCGTCCTCCCGACCCCCTCCACCTTCATGCCTGTGGCCACGGTCAAACCCTTGATGCAGAAGTTGGCGCTGTCGTCCTCGTTCCACAGGTCCTGCCAGGCGCCGGAGCCCAGTTTGTAGTAGCTCTGGCCGGGGTCGGACTCCGAGGGCACCCAGACTCGGCTTTCGGCGCCGAGCAGCACCGGAACCTCGGAGGAACGGTCGTAGGGGTGGCCCCCTTCGGAGAGGCTCAGGTAGAGGAAGAAGTCGTTACCCGGCGCCAGGCTGACCGGGGTGTCGAGATCAACGGTGTGATAGCCGCGCACCACCGCCGTGCCACTCTGGCTCGACAGAGGATCGAGCAGCTCGCCCGAAGCGGTGAAGGTGTCGTAGACGGTGACGGTGTAGTCCACGTTCTCGGCAGCGGTGAAAAAGCTCACCGCCGCGAGCAGCTCGTTTTCCGACGCCGTGAAGGCGTTGACGGCCTCGACCGCTTCGGTTTTGGTGTCCCGCCAGCCGTGGGTGTCGTGGTAGTAGACGCCGTCCCAGGCCAACGGCTCCACGTCCTCGAAGGAAACGGCGCCCATTTCCGGATGCTGACCGCTCCACTTGTCGTGGTAGGAGATCCAGAAGTAGCCGTCATCGCCGAAGCTCTCTCCCCAGCTGTTCTTCGCCACCCAGGCGCCGGGGCCCGGCGCCTGGGTGGTGCGATCGTCGTCCCAGCCGATGATCGCCACGGCGTGGTTGGGCTCCATGCTGCTCGTCGGCGGCTGGTAGTGGTTGTAGCTGCCGTCCATGAACTGGCCGTCGTAGGCCATGCAGGTGCCCAGTACGCCATGGGTCATGATCGCGGTCTTGATGGCGTCGATGTTGTCCAGACCCACACCGGCCTGGTGGTAGGCGATGGTTCGCGGCAGGAAATAGTGGTAGCTCGAATCGCTGCGCAGGGGCGGCGTCGAGTAGCTCTGGCCGTCCTCGTCCCGCACCGCGCCTTCAAGCCGCGCCAGGTAGGCGGCGGTGACCATGTAGTCGCCTCCCTGGTGGACCTCGAGGCCGCTGCCGGACGTCGGCACGGCGTCGTCGTTATGGTGCTGGTTGAATCCGTTCCACCAGTCCAGGTGATACTCGGCCAGATCGGGCTCGCCGGTCTCGCCGGCCGCCGCCCACGCGCCGGTCATGAGGAGATTGCCCTCCATGGCCGCCATGGCGCCGTGGGTCCAGCAGGTGCCGCCGCTCTGGTTCTTCACCGAGGTCACATAGTTCACTCCGCCCACGTCGCGCAGGTCGTAGCTGCTCGGAGGATCGGCAACCACCGTCACCGGCACACACATGAGAACGGCGATCAGAACGGGGTGCTTCATTCAGGTCTCCCGATGGGTGCGCTCGCCACCGAACGCGACTGTACCATCGACCCAGGACGGTGGCTGTGCCGCCGATCGCATCTCCCGCCGGTTGCACTGGGTCCTGCCCAACCGAGAGCGCGTTCGACGGAGCATCCGGTCCCGCCGGGCGTGGTGTGGAATGAGAGTCGTCGCCTCGATCGTTAAACCAACCAGGAGCTCCTTATGAACACCACCCTCAAGCTCGTGGTCTCCATCGCTGCGCCGCTCGCGGTGGGTGGCCTGTCCGGATTCGCCACCGCACGGGGCGTTGCCGAGTGGTACCCGACTCTGACCAAGCCCCCATTCAACCCGCCGGCATGGCTCTTCGGTCCTGTGTGGACGCTGCTCTACATCATGATGGGAGTGGCGGCGTTCCTGATCTGGAGGCGGGGGCTGGCCGTCGATGGAGTCCGGCTGGCGCTCGCGGCCTTCGTCGTCCAGCTCGTTCTCAACGGCGTCTGGTCGATTCTCTTCTTCGGAATGTATTCGCCGGGCTGGGCCCTCGTCGAGATCACCCTGCTCTGGCTCGCCATCGGCGTCACCACCGTTCTCTTCTGGCGAATCTCCCCACCGGCGGGCACCCTCCTGCTGCCCTACTGGGCCTGGGTCAGCTTCGCTACGATTCTCAACGCGTCACTGTGGTGGCTCAACCGCACTCCCGGAAGCTGAAGCCCACAAAGGAAAAACCATGACACTCGCATCATTCTTCAAACTCTACGCGGTGGCGCTCGCCACCTTCTTCGTCATCGACCTGCTGTGGCTCGGCGTGGTGGCCCGCAGTTTCTACCAGAACCACATGGGCCATCTCATGCGGGACAACGTCAATTGGCCGGCGGCCATCGTCTTCTACCTTGTCTTCATTGTCGGAGTCGTGCTCTTTGTCGTCGGCCCCGCGGTCGAGCGCGAAAGCCTGACCCACGCCATCGTCTTCGGTGCAATCTTCGGGCTCGTGACCTATGCCGCCTACGATCTCACAAACCTGGCCACGCTCGCCGGATTCCCGCTCAAGGTTGCAGTCGTGGACATGATCTGGGGAATGGTGCTGTGCGGCAGCATCAGCACGGTGACCTTCCTGGCATCGACTCGGATTCTCTGACTCGGACCACCATTGAGCTCACCGGCCTCGGGTCAGCCTTCCCGTGAGGACGGATCCACGTTGACGTGGTCGTACGGGCAATGGCGGCACTCGAAGCCACAGCAGAATCCCCGACGGCGGTGGAAGAGCTCGGTGAAGACAGGTGCGCCGGTTTCAGGGTCCGAATAGCGGTCCTCACCTTTGAAGACCGCTTCGTCGTGGGCGCGGCGTCGTGCATCGAGTTCACTCATGTCTTCACCGCCGAGATCAACGGTCTTTGACGACGAAGCTATTCCAACGAGCCCTCCCGCGCCACTTCCTCCAGCACGACATCCGTGTGTTCGCCGACCCCGGGGGCGGGTCGCGCCGGAGTTCGACCGATATCGGGCAGCCATGGCCCGACTCCTACTCGGTCTGCGTCACCCGGGATCTGCAGCCGCTCGAGGAGACCGGCGTCGGCATAGAGCGGATCATCGGTCGCGACGGCCGTCGTATTCACGGCGCTGATCGGCAGGCCCCGCTTCTCGGCCTCGGCCAACCAATGGGCACGATTGTTCACCGACAACAGCTCTTCGACCCGACCCACAACCGCAGCGCCCTCCTCACCCATGGCGAAACCGGCGCTGTCGAGATCCTCGACCCCGAACATGGAGACAAAACCGAGCCAGAATTTGGGTTCCAGAGCCGACACGGCAATGGTCTTCCCATCCCCACACTGGTAGGTCCGATAGCACGGGCAGGCGCCGCCGAGCAGGAGATCCACGACCTCCTCGCGACCCGCGACCGCCTCGGCCCATCGCCAGGTCATGAAGGGCAGCGAACCGGTGATGAGCGGTTGATCGACCCGCCCACCCAACCCGGTCCGTCCCCGGCGCAGTAGAGCGGCGAGGACCGATGAGGCCGCAAGCAGTCCGGCGCCCACATCGGCGAGTTGCAGACGAGGCTGCTCCGGGCCCATGGCCTCGAGCGCCCCGGTGAGAGCGATGAGGTTGAGGTCGTGGGCGACCCTGCCTCTGACCGCCTCTGCGCGGCCGTACGACGAAAGAGAGCACCACACCAGACCCGGGTTGGCCGCCGACAACTCGTCGTAGCCGAGACCCCATCCCGCCATGGTTCCCGGCCGGAAGCTCTCGACGACGACATCGGCGCCATCGATCAGCGACCGCAGCTGCGCCTGACCCTTGTCGGAGGCGAGATCGAGGCACACCGACTCGGCGCCGCGCAGCAGCGTCCGGAAACCGATTCCGATACCGTCGACGATGGGTGGCACCATCCGCATGGGATCACCGGTCCCGGGCTCTTCGACCTTGATCAACCGGGCCCCGAGATCCAACAGCTGCCGCGCCAGCACCCCACCCGGCAGCAATCTCGAAGCATCCACCACCACCATCCCATCCAGCGGCATGGGTTGATCAGTCGTCATCATGGCTTGCTCCCTGTACGTACCCTAACCCGAAGCATACCTATCCCCTTGAATCAGGTTGGCGGTGTTTTCGATCCCGATCCCGATCCCGATCCCGTTCCCGGGCGGTCTGTACGGAACAGTCAGTAATACCGAAACCCTCTTCCTCTCAGCGACTTTTTGTAGCGATCGCCGGTTGAGGTATTCGGGAACGGGGTCGGGATCGGGATCGATGGGAACCTGAGCGATCCGGATAGGTATGACCCGAAGAATTCATGAGCTATCTACTGCGGCCGACGATGCATCACGCGACACCCGCCGGAACAGCTGCTCCGGCAACGAACCAGCCTCATCAGAACGCGGGATGGGTGCCTGGCTCCAACAATGTTCGCCGCGAACAATGTTGCGTGCC
Source organism: Thermoanaerobaculales bacterium (assembly GCA_036351195.1). Taxonomy (GTDB): domain Bacteria; phylum Acidobacteriota; class Thermoanaerobaculia; order Thermoanaerobaculales; family Sulfomarinibacteraceae; genus JAHECW01. The sequence goes on from JAZBOQ010000121.1 coordinate 73,026, forward strand.
CGGCATCCCCTCCCAGCGGACCGCAGGAAATACACCCCACTACCCTTCCCGGTAGAACAACTCACCGTTCGACGCCAGTTTCCGCAGCCCCCCGGCGGGTTCGAATCGCTGGCCGTGGCGTTCGGCGAGGGCGTTCATCCGATCGACGATCGAGGCCGCCCCCTCGTGGTCGACCCAGCGGAACGGCCCGCCCCGGAAGGGCGGAAAGCCCAGCCCGAGGATCGCGCCGAGATCGCCGTCCCTCGGCGAGGCGATCACCCCGTCGTCGAGACAGTGGACCGCCTCGTTGACCATCAGCAGCGCCATTCGGTCGCGGATCTCGTCTGCCGCCACCGACCGGCGCTCCGGACCGCCGAAGAACCCGTAAACCTCGGTGTTGATCGGCTTCGGCCCCTTTTTCTTCTTCTTCGGGTAGAGGTAGAAGCCCTTGCCATTCTTGCGCCCCTCGAACCCCGCCTCGTACATCTTCGGCAGCGCGTCGGAGGCGCCGAGACCCCGCTCGGCGAAGGCCGCGCCGAGATCGGCCGCCACGTGGGCGCCGACGTCGATCCCCACCTCGTCCATCAGCGCCACCGGGCCCACCGGGTAGCCAAAGTCCTTCATCACCCGGTCGAGATCCTCGATCTTGGCCCCCTCCTCGAGCAGCACCACCGCCTCGTTGAGATAGGGGGCGAGAATCCGGGTCGTGTAGAACCCCGGTCCGTCCTTGACCACGATGCAGGTCTTGCCCTGAGCGGTGCCGTAGGCCTTCGCCGTCGCGGTTGCCCAGCCGGCGGTGGTCTCCGCCACCACGATCTCCAGCAGCGGCATCTTGGGCACCGGGGAGAAGTAGTGCATCCCGAGGATCCGCTCGGGGTGGCGGGCGCCCTCGGCAATCTTCGCGATGGGGAGAGCCGAGGTGTTCGATGCCACGGCGGCCTCGGGTGGGATCACCTCTTCGACCTCGGCGATGACCCGGCGCTTGAGATCGAGATCCTCGAAGACGGCCTCGATCGCCAGATCGGCGCCTGCGAGATCGGCGGTATCGGTGGTCAGACGCAGCGCGGACCGCCTCCGGTCGGCCTCGCGCCGCGAGATCGCGCCCGAGCGCGTCTGGATTTTCAGGCCCTTCTCGATGGTCCGGAACCCCGCGCCCAGTGCGTCGTCCGAGATGTCCTTGAGCACCACCTGGCTGTGGGCTAGCGACAGCGAGGCGACCCCGGCCCCCATGAAGCCCGCTCCAATGACGGCCAACCGGTCGACCGGTCTCGGCTCGGGACCGTCATCAGTCTTCTTGGCCTCGTTCATGGCGTGAAAGAGCCGGACCAGGTTGCGGCTCTCCATCCCGGTGGCCAGGATGCCGAAGTAGTGGGACTCGCGGTCGAGCCCGGCGAGCCGGCCCTTCTTCAAGCCCGTCTCGACACAGTCGAGGATCGCCGTCGGCGCGGGGTAGTTCCCCCGGGTCGTTCGACCAACCTGTTTGGCAGCCTCGGCGAGGATCTTCGCCCGGACCGGGGCCAGACCCGACAGCCGGTCAATGATGGTCTTCTTCCGCACCGGCCGCTGGAGCTTACCCTCCGCCATGGCCAGCGCCGCCCGGGCCGCGGTCTCGGCGATCCCGCCGGGGGTCGTGAGGGCGTCGACGATGCCCATCCTCTTGGCCCTGCGCGCCCGCACCCGCTTGCCGGTGAGGAGCATGGGCAGCGCTGCGGCGAGCCCCGCCCTCTCCACCAGCCGTTGGGTCCCGCCTCCCGCCGGCAGCAGACCGAGCATCACCTCGGCCTGGGTGAAAACGGTGCGCGGATCGTCCGAGGCAAGGATGAAGTTGCAGCCGAGCGCCACCTCCATCCCGCCGCCGATGGCCGCACCGTGCACTGCCGCCACCACCGGCTTCGGCCCCGTGTGGATCGCCTCCAGCAGCGCATTGCCGTCTGATGACATCTGCGAAATCTGCTCGGCGTCGAGCCCCTCGATGACATCGAGGTCCGCACCGGCGATGAAGGTGTCCTGCTTGGCTGAGACCACCACGAAGGCACGGACGCTGTCGTCCTCCATGAGCGGAAGCACCTGATCGTTGAACTCCGCCACCGTTGCCGGCGTCAGGGTGTTGACCGGTTTGTCGGGGTGATCGAGCCAGACCATGGCGACGCCGTCGTCCCGTCGGTCAATGCGGATCATGGGCATTGTTCCGTCCTCAACATTCTTCTGTTCTTTTTTTCGTCGGAGGTTTTCTCTCAGCGCTCGTCACGTCCGGAAACAGCCTGCAGACAACCTCCGGCGAAAAAAAGTCGTGGATTGGCGTTCGAAGGATCATGCTCGCTCAAACACCAGGCCGATGCCGACGGCACCGGCGGCACACGCGGCAACGACGCCACGTTTCGCCTCTTCGGCTCGCATTCGTTGGACGCAGTTGGTGATCAGGCGCGCGCCGGTGGCGCCGAAGGGGTGGCCCACCGACAGCGACCCGCCCCAGGCGTTGAGCCGCACCGGGTCGATCGATCCCAGCGGGCGATCCCTGCCGAGCCGCTCGGCGCACCAGTCGGGGTCATCGAGCAGCTGCAAGACCGCGAGTACCTGGGCCGCAAAGGCCTCGTGGAGCTCGACGACCTCGACCTCGGCAAGCTCGAACCCCGCCGCGTCGAGGGCCCGGGGCAGGGTCAGCGCCGGCCCCAACAGGAGCTCCTCGAGGGGATCCAGAGCCGCCACCGCGGCCGATGACAGGGTAACCAGCGGTTCGAGGCCGAGTCGCTCGGCTGCCTCCTCCGAAGCGAGCAGCACCGCCGCTCCACCATCGGTCAGATACGAGCTGTTGCCGGCGGTGATGGTGCCGAACTTCGTGTCGAAGGCCGGACGCAGTTTGGCCAGCGATTCAACGGTCGAGTCGCCGCGGATCCCGTTGTCCCGGCGCACCGCGGTCCCCTTGGGCGGCACGAAGACCGGAGTTATCTGCTTGGCCAGACGGCCATGGTCAGTGGCCGCCGCCGCCCTTTGGTGCGATCCCGCGGCATACGCATCCTGCTCGAAGCGGGTGATGCCCAGGCGCTTGGCCAACCGCTCGCAGTTCTCACCCATGATCTCGCCGGTGGAGAACTCGGCCAACGCCACCGGCTCGGGCAGGAGATCCTTCGGCCCGAGCCCCTTGAGCAGTTTCAGAAAATCGCCGGGACCCTTGGCTTTCTGCGCCGCAATGAGCCGTTTGCGGACCGAGCGCTTGTATCGGATCGGTGCATCCGACAACGTCTCGGCCCCGGCCGCGATGGCGACATCAGCGCCACCGGTGGCGATGGCCCGCGCCGCATCGAGAAAGGACTGCAGCGACGACACGCAGGCCACCGACACGGTGTAGGCGGGGCAGCTGTCGGGCAGCTGGCTCGCGAGCACCACCTCGCGGCCGAGGTTCGACGTCGCCGGATCGGCGATGACCGTCCCCATGACCAGCAGATCGACCGCCTCGGGATCGATTCGAGTTCGGTGGAGCAACCCCGACACTGCCATCCGACCCAGGTCGTACGACTTCAGATCTGTGAACGCCGTCCCCGAACGACAAAAGGGCGTCCGGCAACCGTCGATCACCACCACGCGACGCGAGATTTCAGCGAAGCTCTCGATCACGGCATCCACCTTTCGGAGTGACCACTAAGGTCATAGCAGAGCCGAGAGGGTCGCGCCACTGGAGAACAGATACTGGATGGATCGAGCATCGACGTCGGAAGGCCCATTTCCGCTTCGCCCTGCTACGATCCCAAGCGAACCCGCGCCGCACTGCGACGTATGAGGTACCGGGAGGAATCAGCCATGCGTCAGATCCTGTTCGCCGTCGTCACCATCGCCCTGTGTTCCATGGCATTTGCCGAAGAACCCGAAGATCCCTACCTCTGGCTCGAAGAGGTGGAGGGGGAACGGGCCCTGAAGTGGGCCGAGGAGCGCAGCGCCGAGGACACTGCCGCCCTCGAGGCAGTGCCGGTCTTTCCCGAGATCCACGAGACGCTGCTCGAGATCTACAACTCGTCGGATCGAATTCCAACGGTCGTCATCCGCGGCGCCTGGCTGTACAACTTCTGGCGCGATGCCACCCATGTTCGTGGGATCTGGCGCCGAACCTTTATCGATGAGTACATCAAAGACGAGCCATCGTGGGAAACCGTGCTCGATCTCGACAAGCTCGCCGAGGCCGAGGGCGAAAACTGGGTCTGGAAGGGCGCCAATTGCTTGCCGATGGAGTACCGGCACTGCATGATCACCCTGTCTCGTGGCGGCAGTGACGCCGCTGTCGAGCGTGAGTTCGACACCGTCGCTAAGGTGTTTGTCGAGGACGGATTCACCCTCCCGGAGGCCAAGGCACAGGTCAGTTGGAGGGACAGGGACACGTTGTGGATCGGCACCGACTTCGGAGAGGGCAGCCTCACGAAGTCCGGCTATCCTCGTATCGCGAAACAGTGGAAGCGCGGCACTCCGCTCGACGAGGCAACCACCGTGTTCGAGGGTTCGGTGGACGACGTGGCCTCCGTGGCCACCAGCGACCACACCAGTGGCCGGCGCTATGACCTGGCCCAGACCGTCCCAGAGTACTACCGCGGAACCTCGTATTTGATCCTCGACGGCCGCAAGGTCAAGCTCGACATCCCCGAGGACGCCAAGCTCTACGGCTTCTTCAAGGACCGGATGCTGCTCAACCTTCGGACCGACTGGGAGGTCGGCGGCGCCACCTATCCCGCAGACGCTCTCCTGGCCATCGATCTCGATGACTTCCTCGCGGGTAAACGTCACTTCGACATCCTCTTCGAACCCTCCGATCGGGTCTCGCTCGGAGGAGTAATAAACACGGCGAACGACCTGCTTTACTCCACCCTCGACAACGTCCGAGGTCGCCTCTATCGGCTCACTCTCGGAGACGATGGCTGGACCGAGGAGGAGATCGAACTACCTGGCCTCGGCACGGTGTGGCTCGGCAGTTCCAGCTATGTCGATGACAGCTTCTTTTTCTCCTATACCGACTTTCTGACGCCATCGAGCACGTACTTCGTGCCCGACGGCGGCGAACCGGAGATGGTGAAGACCTCACCTTCCTGGTTCGACCCCGAGGGCATGACTGTCGACCAGTACGAGGCCAAATCGGCGGACGGAGTGATGATTCCCTACTTCGTGGTCAAGCCGAAGGGTTTCGAAGCGGACGGTTCAAACCCCACCCTGCTCTACGGCTACGGCGGCTTCGAGAACTCGCAGCTGCCCGCCTACCTCGGTTCCAAGGGGCCGTCGTGGGTGTCTCGCGGCGGGGTCTATGTTCTGGCCAACATTCGCGGGGGCGGCGAGTTCGGGCCCGCCTGGCACATGGCCGCGGTGAAGGAGAATCACCAGAAGAACTTCGACGACTTCATCGCGGTCGCCGAAGACCTGATCGCCCGCAAGGTCACGTCGCCGGATCATCTCGGGATCCAGGGTGGTTCCCAGGGCGGGCTGCTCGTCGGCGGCAGCTTCGTCCAGCGACCGGATCTCTTCAAGGCCGTCGTCTGCCAGGTTCCCCTGCTCGACATGAAGCGCTACAACAAGCTTCTCGCCGGCGCCAGCTGGATGGGCGAGTACGGCAATCCCGACACCGACGATTGGGAGTACATCAAGACCTGGTCGCCGTACCACAATCTCGATCCGGACACCGACTATCCCGAGGTCTTCTTCTACACCTCGACCCGCGACGACAGGGTCCACCCGGCCCACGCGCGCAAGATGGTGGCCAAGATGACCGACATGGGCAAGAAGGTGTACTACTACGAAAACACCGAAGGCGGCCACGCCGCCGGCGCCAACCTCAACCAGCGAGCCTACTCCACCGCACTGGCCTGGGCGTACCTCTGGATGATGCTGCAGTAGCAATTCCAGCGATTCATCGGACGAATCGCGATGGCGGTCGCTTCGCTCCCGCCAGTTCATCACCATCACGCCCCCGCCTCGCGGCGGGGTTTTCTTTCGCTTCGATGATCACGACCACCTCAGCGCGCTGGGCGAGACGTGGCCGTGGCCGATGACCGTGGTAGTCGCAGTGGCAGTGGCAGTGGCAGTGGCAGTAACACCCCGCGACCGGTCAGGAGCTCACGTCACCAACGAGACCCCCGCCCAAATCACCCCGCCGATGAGGAGCAGCGGCACCAGGAGGAGGAGCCCAACGCCGAGGACCACGGGACCGGCGACCAGGAGCACGACCAGTGCTCCGAGGAGGAGGCCGAGGCCCTTGAAGAGCAGGGCCAACGGGATCATAGCGATCTTGAGCACCAGCTTGAGCAGGCCGGCGACGAGCGCGACCACACCGAAGACGACGACTCCAACGATGACCAACGCGAAAATCCCCAGCAGTTCGAACATGATGCGTGCCTCCTGGTAGAGACTACGCATTCTCGAACCGGGGGGTTCTGCCGTGAGCGCGAGGCCTGCACTTTCAGTGCCTGGTCTTGAGGGCTCGAGGGTTGACCTGCAACTTGAGCGCCCCAGCGCGTCGGGCGGGACGTGCCATGCACGTCATTGTGCAGTCACACCCTTCCGGTCGAGAGCGCCCGTGCACAATGCGTGCTTGGCAATCCACGGGGAGCGCACTCAGGGTCCGTTGTTGAAGCACGGAGGCAGGCCGGCGCTCGCCACGCAGCGTGGTCACCGCCTCTTCGATTCTCAAATGACCACGCTGATCGGGCGACGCTGGGCAACGACGCCGACAGGCGGCGGCGTCCAGAAGGCCGGCGTAACGGGTCACGACCCCCTTGCGCTCCGAGCTTCCTGGCGCTCCCGACGGCAGGCAAAGATGCCTGCCGCTACAAAGGCGGCCGCGACGGTGTGGCCCCCGTTGGGGGTGCCCTCCATCTCCATCTCCGTGACCGACAATCGGAGCCGTGGCGGCATTCAAGACCCCACGACCGATCATGCGCCGCTTCAGCGGCGCATGATCGAGTCGAGGATCATCATGAACGCCGCCTGCTGCTCGGGCTCGGCCTTCTCGATAACGGCGAGGCAGCCGGTGTCGTCAAACTCCTCGTGCAGCAGGTCGGCGGGGTGGGACGAGGTGATGATCAGACGCTTCAGGTTGACGCCGATCCCGCGCGCCGCCTCCAGGACCTCCTTGCCGTCCATGAAAGGCATCTCCCAGTCGAGGAGGAGTAGATGGATCTCCGGGTCGAGAGCCTCTACCCCCTCGCGGGGATCGGTATAGGTCTCCACTGCCACGCGGTCGCCGTATCGGTCCTCGAGAAGCCTCTTCCACACCGCGCATTGGACCGGCGAGTCGTCGATCACCACCACGCGTCGGTCTCGGTCATCCTGCATGCACAACAATGTAGCAGGACACGGGCTCGTCTCAGTCCGCCGACACGACCTCGACCTCGAAGCCCAAGGAGCGCACCGCCTCGGCCACGGCGGCGGGATCGACGTCCGCTCCACGCACCGACGCGCGCCCTCCGGCGAGATCCACCGCGGTCTCCTCGACGCCATCACAATCGTTCACGGCGCGGGTGACGCTCTCGACGCAGCCGTTGCAGCGCATTCCGTTGACCGACAGCTCGAAACTGGACATCTTCGAATCGTCCGCCACTTTCTGAAACTCCTTCGGAAACGGCCTGGGCACCGGCCACATGGCATTCGCCATCACCAGGATCAGCAGCACGGCGCACGCTGTACCGAACCAGCCTCCCGCCGACTCGTGGTGCTCGTGGCCGGTCATGGCGCCGGCGGCTGGAACCATGGCGTCGGCCTTCACCCAGCCGGCCGCGACGATCCCGTCGACGGCGAATCCCGTGGCCAACGCCCCCACCGCCACGGTGAGGAGAAAGATCACCACCGACCGCTTGCCCAGCACCCGCCACAGCGTTGTGATGGTGGCGGCGTTGGTGGCCGGCCCGGTAATGAGAAAAACCAACGCCGCCCCGGGCGAAAGACCGGCGTGGATCAACGACAGGGCGATGGGGGTCGACGCGGTGGCGCAGACATACAGCGGCACACCGACGGCGATGGCGGCGAGCATCGGCCAGATCCCTCCGCCGAGGATGGACTCCAGCGCCCGCGGCTCGACCACCGCCGAAATCACTCCCGACAGCAGAATTCCGACGATGAGGGCCCGCCCGATATCGCGGGGCAGCGTCACCAGACCGTAGGTCAGGCCCTGGAGCAGGTTTCTCTCCTCCGGTCCATCGCCTCCGTCGCAGCAGTCTTCACCGGACGAGCATGAGTCCTCACCGGACGAGCACGACGGCGGCGGCGGCGCCTCGCCTGCCGGCGACCCGTCGTCGCGGTCCAGGGCGTAGACGAGCCCACCGCCGAAAAAACCGGTCAGCAACGCCGCCACCGGCCGGACCACCGCGAGAAACGGGCCGAGAAGTGCGTAGGTCACGGCGACGGAGTCGACGCCGGTCTGAGGTGTGGACAGCAGGAACGCCGTCGTGGCGCCCTTGCCGGCGCCGTGCCGGCGCAGCGACGCCCCCACCGGAATGACGCCGCACGAGCACAGCGGCAAGGGCACCCCGAAGAGGCTCGCCTTGAACACCTGCCCGAGGCCACGGTCGCCGAGGTGGCGCTCGACCCAACGCGGCGAGATGGCGACGGAGAGCAGGCCGGCCACAGCGAAGCCGAGCAGGAGATACGGAGCCATCTCGACGAGCATGGCCCACGACGCGACGAGAATGGACTGCGGCAGATCCATCATCGAGCCAGCTTGTAGATGACGTCCATGAGCTCGTCGTAGTGCTGCTCACGATCCTCGCTCTTGAGACCGTCGGTGACACAGGTCTCGAGATGGTGGCGAACCACCAGCTTGCCGACTCCACGTAGGGCTTCGTGGATGGCCGAGATTTGCGTCAGCACGTCGAGACAGTACTTCTTCTCTTCGATCATCTTGCTCAGCCCTCGCAGCTGACCCTCGATGATCGCCAGTCTCCGGCGCGCGCTCTCCTGGACCTTCTCGTCAATCGCCACGTCCACCTCTCCCGACAACAATCAACTCAGCACGAACAACTCACAACTCAGCCTCTTGCAAGATTCGGCGAATCGTCCGAGTGATGGCCTTACCGGGACGAGATCACGCCGGCGAGGGCGCCGGCACTACAAGGGAGCTCAGTACTTTGTAGCGCCGGCG
>JAZBOQ010000122.1:0-5651 GCA_036351195.1 Thermoanaerobaculales bacterium
GTTCACTGGAGATGACGACTACCTGGAAATCTATGACGCCGAGCATAGCTACGATGAAGATCGTTTCATCGGCATCGGGCCGATTCAACCCGGTCTCGTGTTGGTCGTCTACACAGAGCGAACCGAGGAGACGATCCGAATCATCAGCGCGCGAGGGGCGACCGAGTCCGAGGCTCGCCTGTTTCGGCACTACATTGGGATGATCAAATGAGCAACCAGATTCCGGAACTCAAGAAGATCGATTTCGAGCGTGCGATCCCGCATAAGGTTCGGGAACGCATCGTTCAGGGTCAGCTCAGCGGAGGGGATGACATTGCCCTGCTGAGGCGATTTCTGGGTATGACACAACTCGCGTTCTCGCAGGCGCTGGGCATCAGCGTCCACACACTCCGGAATTGGGAGCAGGGCCGGCGCACCCCGGAAGGACCTGCTCTCGCCCTTCTCCGGATCGCCGCCCGACATCCTGGCGTGCTTCGTGAAAACCTTGCTGCGACCGAATAGGTGCCAGGTCCGCAGTTCCGCAGTTATGGTACGACCCGACTCAGGCACAGCGAATGCCTCGAAACCTCAGGGTGTTTGTCGAAGGCGGGATCTACCACGTCTATAACCGGTTCGCGAGCGGCGAGCCGATCTTCGCTGATCCGGAAATAGCGCGGGACTTCATTGAGCTTCTGCGGTATGTGAAAAGGCGAGATAGTTGGACGATTTTCGCGTGGGTGTTGATGTCCAACCACTATCACATTGCAATTCGGAGCAGGGCTGTCCCGATCTCGCGAGGGTTCCAGTACCTTCAGGGCAGGTTTAGTCAGCGGTTCAATCGAGGGAGAAACCGTACCGGAGCTCTTTGGCAAAGCCGCTACCACGCGAAAGTCGTCAACGAACAGGGCTACCTCGATCGGCTCATACTCTACATTCACCTGAATCCGGTGGCCGGTGGATTGGTCGATCGACTGGTCGACCATGTTTTTGGCGGCCATCGAGAGGTCGTCAAGGGTGTCACCAATTCCGTCATCGATTCTGATGACTGTCTGCTGAGCTTCGGGCAGACGTTACGAGAAGCTCGGAAGAACTACCTGTCCTCGATTCGTCTCGGCTGTCGTGAACTCGGAAAGGACACGGAAAAAGACCCCGGATCATGGGGAGCGTGGCTCCAAGCTGACCGGGACCTGAACCCAGATGAAGAAGGACCCCACATCGACGTGCTCGGAAGAAGCACCGGACCGGAACGCGACAAACTCACAGCTGATGAGTTCATCGAGCGTAGCGCGTCTATCCTCAACGTGGACGTGGCCGAACTTGTGAGCCTATCCCGGCAACACCATGTCGTCGAAGCGCGCCGGTTGATCATCTCTCTGGGACGGGAACGTTGGGCGCAGAGCACGAAGGAGTTGGCTTCAGCACTCGGGAAGAGCGCGGACACTGTCACCTACATTCAGCGCGAAGGCGTCAAACAACGACTTGATGACGAAAAGTATGTCCGACGGTATGAATGTCTCGATGAATCTTTGATCGGTGGAGGACCACGACGTCAATAACTACGGAACTGCGGACCTGGCACCTATGCATTCCATCTGGCACGATTCGCTACGCGCCGAAGCAACGGTCGAGCATGGCCTTGGCCTTCTCGAGGTCGGAGGAGGGCTTTGCGACGGCTCCCATGAGGGTGGCGTAGGACTCGCCGAGGGCGTCGGCGTTGCCCGAGCGTACGAGCTCGAGAAGCTTCTCGAGGGCCTGCCGGCTGTCCGCGGCGCTGGTGCCCGCGAGCTCGCGCTCGACGATGACCTTGACCAGGGCCAGCATCTCTTCGCGCTGCTGGGGGTCGTCTTCTTTCGCGGCCGGTCCGGCGGTTGCCGTGTTCTCGGGGAGGCTCGGATCGGCGGCGGGCAGCGGCTCGCGGTGGTTGCCGGCGAAGAGCCCGTCGGGGAGCTCCCGCAGCTGTCGGCTGAAGCGGCCGAGCATCAGGTAGAGCTCCTTTTCGGAGGCGAAGTTGCCCACCAGGCGCGCGTTGCGGTCGAGCTCGAGGGTGTTGGACTCCTGCAGCATGATGTTGGCCTGGGCGCCTTTTTCGAGGATGATCTTGTCGGCGTGGACCCGCCAGGCGGTGAGCTCGCCGGCGACGAAGCAGGAGTCGGCGGCGTCCACCGAGATGGCCTCCACCTGGACCTTCGGGTCGATGCGCACCGAGCCCGACTCGGACTCGATCACCGAGTAGACCCCGGAGTTCTGGATCACCAGGTTGCCGGGCGTTCGGATGGACAGCTGGCCCTGCTCGTTGACCGAGATGGCGGTGCCGTGGGGGATGATCATGGTGGGGAAGTTCTTGCTGTCTTCCATGGGCTTCATCTCCTCAGGACGCGAGACGGGAGCGGGTCGAAGGACGGCGCCGGGGCGTAGCGGCCGCGCACCAGCAGCTCTTCGTGTCCGGTCCACTGGTAATTGAGGATGAAGATCCTCGGGTCGACGGGCTTCGGCTCGTTGCCGACCTCGTCGGCGACGCGAACCTCGTAGTGGAGGTGCGGCGAGGTGCTCCACCCGGTGTTCCCCACCGTGCCGAGCTGCTCTCCCCGCACCAGCTGCGCACCCCGCCGGACGGAAATCTCCTCGAGGTGGGCGTAGATGGAGACGTAGCGCTCGCCGTGCTTGAGGACAACGACATTGCCGTAGCGCCACCAGCGGACATTGCGGTTGAGCGGAAAACGCCCGGCGAAGACGACCCGCCCGTTGCCCGGGGCGAGCACCGGCGTGCTCTCCCGCGCCGCCAGGTCGATTCCGGCGTGGAAGTCGATGGTGTTGGTGAAGGGCGAGGTGCGGTTGCCGAACGGCGAGGTCAGGACGAAGCTGCCGATGGGCAGGGGACAGATCGACGGCACCTCGAGAGTGAGCTCCTCGTTGGAGCGCGCGAAGTCCGCCAGCTCGTCGGCGAGGGCGAGCAGAGCGAGGGTCTCGTTGTCCATGCGGTGGGCGCGGCGAAGGGCGAGCTCGGCCTCGGCGACCACGAAGTCCTCCATGGGGAGGGGCTCGGTGCCGCCGCCGCTCTGCCGGCTCTGGGCGGCGCCGAGTATGAGGCTCATCTGGCGCTGCCGGTTGCGGGCGTTGTCGATCCGCCGCCGCAGGTCATCCAGCGAGCGCTCGCGCTGGGCGAGAATGTCGCGCTGGGTGTCGTTCTTCTGGACCAGGACCGTCAGCCGCCCGGTGAGGAGCAGCGACTGGACGCCGAGCGGGGCGAGGACGGCGCCCGCCAGGAGGAGCAGCGCCAGGAGGATGCCTCCCACCCACATCCACCGGATACCCAGGCGCGACAGGAAGTAGTAGCGCACCTGCTTGCGGATGTCCGCCGGGTGGAACTGGATCTCATACATGCTTTTCGATCTTACTCCCCGGTGCTGCAGCGAGGGTGCGGCGGATCACAAGCCGGCGCACCTCCTGGCCTGCCGAAAGGGGTGATTTCGAGGGTATCACGCGGCCTTGAGCGCCGACACCGGATCCTGCCGCGACGCCTTCCACGCCGGCCACCACGAGGCCGCGAAGACGAGGACCGCTCCCACCACCGCCACGGCGAGGAGATCGCTCCACGCCGGGTGGAACACGATGCCGTCCACCATGTAGACCCGCGCCAGGTCGTCGGGGAAGCGGACCACCTCGAGGACGTTGAGCAGCCAGCTGGCCGCGCATCCCAGGGCGAGGCCGAGGCCGAGGCCGGCACAGCCCAGCAGCAGGCCGGAGACGAGCAGCACCCGGCGCACCAGAACCGGTGTCCCCCCCAGAGCGTGCAGGGTTCCGGCCGCTCGTTGCTTGTCGATGGCCAGCACGACGAGGGCGGAGCTCACCTGGAAGGATGCGACCCCCACCACCAGGCTGAGGACGACGAAGAGGGACAGGGTCTGCCACCGCAGGGCGGCGAATAGCGACCGGTTCATCTCTCTCCAGTCGGTGAAGATGAGCTTCGGGAAAGCCGCTTCGAGGGGTTCCCTGGCCCGTTCCACCTGCAGGGGATCGTCGAGCTCGATCTCGATGCCGGCGGCGCCGACCTCGGGCATGATCTCCTGAACCCGATCCAGGGGAACCAGGATCCACTGGTTGTCGAACTCGGCGAAGGCCAGACTGAAGGTGCCGATGACGCGGAGCTCCAGGGACGGCACGATCCAGCTTCCCGAAGCCGGCGGCAGGCGAACCGTGGTCGCGTCGCCGGCCTCGGCGGCGATCTGCTCCGCCAGCCGGACTCCGAGGACCACCGGCATGAGCCCCGAGTCCGGCCAGCGGTCGAGGCCGGTGTGGGCCGGCGGGTCCTGGACCGCCTTGACGGTGACCGGGAGAGGGTTGGCGGGCTCCGACGGGTCGTGGATCAGACCCGAGAGGTAGGTCACCGGAGACGCCCTTCGAACATCGCTCCGGGTGCGGATCTCACCGGCGATGCCGTTGGCCTCGTCGATGGACATGCGGTAGCCGGCGAAGCCGACCATGTGGGCGTTGCCCTGCTGCAGGGCGCTTGAGATGGCATCGGTGTAGCCGCGCATGAGCGCCAGGGTGATGACCAGGGCCGTGACCGCCAGAGCGACGGCCGCGAAGGCCGCCAGCGAGGTTCCCCGCAGCAGCCGGCCGGTGCGGCGGCGCAGGAAGCGGAGGGCGAGATCGAGAGCAAGCGGCATGAATGATGAATTATGAATGATGAATGATAAAAGGGCCAGCGAGCTCAGGGCGCAAATGATGAATGCGGAATGATGAATGATGAGTCTCATCGCACCAGGTTCAGCGATGTCGGTGGGATATTGAAGCTCCACGGTCGAGGGTGTTGATTTTCGGCCAGGGTTTCTAACGCGCTGAACGTGGATGACGTAGACCAAAAGGGAGGGGGGAATGGAGCCCCGGATGAGCGGTCTGCGGTATGTGGCGCTGTGTTTCGTAGCCGTTCTTGCCTCGAGCAGCATCGTGGAGTCCTCGGAGCGGTTCATTATGGATCTCGGTATCGAGTTCGACCGTGGATTGACAGAGTCCGCTGGTGATGGGTCGCATGGTCTGTCGTTGGACGTTGCGTACGGCGGGTTCATCAGCCCGAAATTGTGGCTTGGTGTCGCTCTTGGTGGCGGTGTTGGCGACGAGGGCGAGTGGATCGACATTCCTGTCGATCTGCGTGTCTACGGGTCGGCGCGGTGGTGGTTTGCAGGAAGGGAACGGAGGTTCTTCCTCCCAGTTCGTTTCGGCGTTGGCCGATTCGAGGTCCAATACGGCTACGACCAAAGATCGGTTTGGATTACCGGTCTACTCGTGGCGACCGGTGTCGGATTCAGCGTCAGCGACCGTTGGGTCCTCGAGGGGAGAGTCTCGCGGGTCTTCGACCTCGACACCCCCGGTGCAAGAGATTCGAGGAAATCCCTCGGCGCCTATAGCCTGTGTGTGGGTTTCCTTTTCTGAGGAGATTCCAACATCCAAGGAAGACGCCGCGGGGTGAAATTTGCGCGATGATCCGAGTTGTTGGATCATGCGAGATGGAATTCACAGATTGCGATCGAAGAATCGGAGACGACGGTGTCGCCGGGACTTTCGGTTGATCCGGCAGAATCTCGGGTTGGGGGGAATGGAGATGCGGTGCATCGATAGGTGTGGTTTTGTGCTTGCGGCGGCGCTCCTGGTGACGACCGCGGTGGCGGCTGAGA
>JAZBOQ010000123.1:0-6565 GCA_036351195.1 Thermoanaerobaculales bacterium
ACATCAGAAGCGACGCTCCCGAAGTTCTTCACCGTCGCGATGAGCTCGACGGTCTCCCCCGGATCGGGAAGGCCGTTGACCACGGCCCCGGAATCGACGATCTGGTGACCGGTGACCACGACCATGGGTGAGCTGGACGTGACGTCGAGAGAAATATCGTCGGCGAAGACCTTCGCCGTCTCGGAGGCGCCTCAACAATCTCCGCCGACCTGCCCGAAGAGACTGATCCTGATCTGGTGGACCGCGTGCAGATCCACGTCGGTCAGGTTCGCCAGCTCGTCGGCAAGGTTGAACCCGACGGTGTTCCACGCCGCATCGGGCACCACGATGAGGTGCAGCTTGCCACTGTCGATCCACGGGCAATCGACAGTCTTCCGGAGAATCATGGTTGTGCCGAGTGCGTCGCCGAGGTAGTTCTCGTAGTCGAGAGCGATCCCCGCGGCCGCCCAGGGGCCCCCTTTGGCGGATGCCTCGACGTCGATCATCACAACCGCCGAAAAATCGACATCGGCCGACGGAACGGCCACGGTCTGATCCAGCCGGGCATGCCCGTTACCGGTCAGCTTCTGGACCCGGATCTCGAAGTCCGGATCCGGATCGTAGCCGGTGGAACGATCGATCGTGGCCGATGAGCCGACGGTCTCCTCCACCCACCCGATCGTCTGGTCGTCCTCGAACCCGCCGTTGTCGACGAGCTCGGTCGCTGCCGCGAACCACGGCAGGGCGAAGAACAGCATCACGAGAGCCGCGCGTCGGATCATCGAGCCTCCCCCAATCTCGCAACGAATCCGAGGCCGACCACGGCCGACGGCGGCGAGCCAAACGATCGGGACGACCTCTGAAACCTGCGGGATCGTAGCACGAATCTCATGATTTTCCGGTTCTTGAGTCGAGTCAGAAACGAGCCTGCGCCTACTCCACGTAACCGAGCGCCCGCAACCGCTCCTGATCGAGCTGGTCCTTTCGGTTCACCGGCTCCGGTCCGGCCAGCCGGGCCGCCTCGGCGAATCGACTGCGGAGGTCATCGAGAAGACGCCGCGCGACTTCAGGATGATCAGCGGCGAGGTCGAGGGTTTCACCGGGATCGGCAGCCACGTCGTAGAGCCGGGTGACATTGCTCAGCCTCTCGTAGTTCCAGGCGATCTCCAGGAGGCGGTAGTTGCCTTTCGTGGCGCCGCGAGCGATGCACCGCCCCTCCCACGAGGTTTGGCTCAATCTCGTGGGCTCTTCGCCGCCGTGTCCCAGGTCGCCGAACGTGGCCATCCGGACCAGGCTGCGGCCGTCCAGATCGAGGTCGGCGTCGATCCCGGCAACCTCGAGCACGGTGGGCATGACATCTTCCAGACCCACCCGCCGCTCGACCACAACGCCATCGGTTTGGCCGGGGAGCTTCACGAACAACGGCACGTGGACGAGCTCGCGGTGGAGCGAGAAGCCGTGGCTGAAACCGCCATGGTCGAAGAGCTCCTCACCGTGGTCGGCGGTGACGATGATCAGGGCGTCGTCGTAGAGAGACTTCGCCGCCAGCAGGGAGAACAGCTCGGCAAGCTGGTCGGTGGAGTACCGGACCGCAGTGTCGTACTTGTCGACGAGGCTCTGCAGGTACTCGTCGGAGACCTGATCCCTCAGCTCCAGCTCACCACGGCGGAGGATGCCCTGCATGGGTTCCTGGTAGTACTTGAACTGGGTTCCCGGCGGCCGTCCGAGCAGCCTCTTCTTCGCTTCCGCCGGTACGCGGTACGGTCCGTGACAGTTCATCGGTTGGAGGTAGAGGAAGAACGGTCCGGAAGCGCGGTTCTCGAGCCAGGCGCCGACCCGGGAGACCATCTCCTCCATGTGCGGGTAGGCCCCGGCCTTGCCGACGTACTCGTCGAAGTGCTCGAACCCCTGGTGGAAGTTGAGTTCGCTCCTCACCCCAGGGTTGAACGAGATCGCCGCCGTGTCCCATCCGTTGTCCCGGAGAACCTCCGCCACGGTGTCCAACTCGTCCGGAAGAACGGCGCCGAACTCGTTGGCGAGATGCCGGGCGGTGTGCAGCCCCGTCATCAGGGTCGCCACGCTCGGGTTGGTCCACGGCGCCGGAGCAGCACAATCGCGGAAGGTCGCCGACGCGACCGCGAAGTCGTCAATGGCGATGGACGTCTCCCGCGGATAGCCGTACTGGCTCAGGTGATCGGCGCGAAGGGTGTCGACGACCACGAGGACGATGTTGGGGGGTGGCGGGGGCGGTTCGGGAGCGGCGCAGCCCGCCGCGACCGCCGCCGTCAACACGAGGATGACCATCTGTTGTCTCACGGCCGCCATTGTCGCATCGCCGGGGCGAACCGGCACCCCGTCAGGCGGGAGGCCGACGGTAGATGCGGAGCTGTCGGATCGTCGAGGTGAGCATTCTCGTCGAGAGCTCGTTGCCTCCGCCACGGGTGCCGGCATAGACGTTGAACACCAGGTGGTCGTCCTCGCGGCCGGCGGCGCGGCCGTAGACCACGTCGCCGCTCTTCAGAATCAGCCGGACCGGATGCCCGACCCCACGGTCGAGGTCGTCACGGGCCTCGAGGTCGATGTCGTCGATGAGCTCGCCGGGATGGTCGTTCCCCTTCGGTCCACCATCGAGCCCCAGGCCCCGTTCGAGGTCGAATGCACTTCGGATCTTCCGGACGGCCCGGTCCGCGTCGCCCGCAGCGTGCGCGAGATCACCCTCGCGCAGCATCGAGGCGATCAGGTACTTCCCCATCACCACCACGCGGGGCTGCTCCCTGTCGATGGCGGCAGCAGCGGCGAAGTGCCGCAGCGCCTCGTTGAGCCGCCCCTCGGCCACCGCCTCCTCGGCAAGGTTGATCTCGAAGGTGAAGCTCGCCATCTCCTCTTCATAGGCGTCGAACTCGTCCTCGTCGTCGGGCGACCGAGGAACCACCGGCGGCGGGGCCAGAGCGGGCATGGACGAAACCAGTTGGCGACTTCCCATCAACGGATCGGTCACCGCGGAAACCTCCGGCTCGGCTTCTGACTGCCCGAAGTGGAGCCACCCCACCGTGGCGACCACACCGATGACGAAGACCACGATGATCACGAGCCCGGAACGGCCCGTGCCGGACGACTCGCGCACCTCGTCTCGAGGCGGCTCCGGTCGCGGTCGACGCCGGCGTGACGCCGAGCCCGCCGAGGGTTGGAACCGAACCGGCGGTGGCGGCTCCTCGCCGTCCCCACCGTTGGGCTCAGCCGGCGCGAGTGAACTCCGGATGCTCGAAATCACCAGGACGATTCCGTGGGAGCCCTGGTTGCGGAACATCTCCTCGACGGTGGCCAGACCGAGATCCACGTCGGCGGCGGTCTTCACTCCCGACTCGTCGATCAAACCTGCTTCGAGGTCCTTCACGACGGCGTCGAGAACTCCACGTGCGGCGTCGCTGCGCTCGCCCAACGAGGCGTCTTCGCTACACCGGCGCCGAACCTCCCTCAGACGTTTGACGACCGCCTCCACCGTATCCCGGCTCAGCCCGCCGGAGTCCGGACGTGTGGTCTCTCCGTGCTCCAAAACGCGTCTCCTTCGGCCGATGGTATCTCAATCTCCGGCTCCCGGCGATGGTCCGCTCCGTTCCTTCCTCGCCGGGCGCGACTCACGATTCAGCCACGTGCAGAAGTTGGAATGTCGCCCGAGTGATGGCCTCACCGGCGATCAGCCGTTGATCTTGGGCCTCTCCAGGAACCCGGTGTTGCTGCACGAGGCTCGATTGAGACCTGGAGCCGTCGGGTGATATGATCCGCATGCCAATTCACAGGTACATGCGTCTTCCCGAAGGGTGCCGGCCGAGGAGGAACGATGAACTCAGCAGTCACAGGGACCGGGCAATCCGAACCCGCGGATCTCATCGCCATCGCGATCAAAGCCGAGGAAAAGGCGGCGTGGTTCTACCGGATGTTGGCGGAAATGACCTCGGAGGAGGACTCTCAGCAGACGCTGGAGCAGCTTGCGGCTGACGAAGCCTCACACGCGGAGACGCTGAAGCACCTCTACTTCGAGATTACCGGCCACGGCATCCTCGAGCCTCGCACCGCCGCTGCCGAGGGCGAGCCGAATCTCTTCGACTTCCCCTCGTCCTCCCGGCGCGCGGCTCTCGCCTTCGCTCTCAAGAACGAGATCAAGGCCGCCGAGCTTTATGAGTCCCAGGCCGCCGACTGCGACGATCCCCGGCGGGCCGGGATCTTCCGCCAGCTCGCCGAGACCGAACGCGAGCACGCCGCCTACATGCGGCTGCAGCTCGATCGCGCCGACAAAGAGGCGTGAGGTCACCCTCTCGGGACATCCATCGACGTCGCCGATGGACGCCCGGACGGACCGTGGACGGGCTACTCGCGTGGACGACGCGACGGGGCAGGGCTTGACAAATCCCTCGTGAGGACTATTTTGTTAGTGTGCACTAACACAAAGGACTCACTCATGCCACGATCAGACCGCAGCGCCGAACGCCGAGCCCAGCACCTCCCGGTCATCGCCGAGGTTTTCGCCGAGCTCGGATACCGACGGACGACCACCGCCGAGCTGGCGCGACGCTGCGGCGTGCAGGAGACCACGCTTTATCGTCTGTGGAACGGGAAGAAAGCCATGTTTCTGGCCGCGATCGACCATGTCTTCTCAGCCTCCATGGCCATCTGGCAAACCCAGGCCGTTGCAGGCGACGGGACCAGCTCCGCCGAGAAGGTGCTCGCATATGAGGCCGAGCACCTGGGAGAGTTCGGTCTCTACCGCATTCTCTTCGCCGCCATCGGCGAGTCCGACGACGACGACATCCGGGCGGCCGTGAGCACGAGCTACCACCGGTTTCACCGATGGATCGAGCGGCAGATCATCGACCACCGTCGCCGTCGACCCGAGGACGCTGCAGTCGAGATCGACCCCGCACTCGCGGCCTGGGCCGCCGTGGGAGTCGGCACGATCATCAACATCGCCCGCGACCTCGACCTCTCGTCCGGCGACGAGCGAGCCCGGCTGCTGTCCGAGATCGGCGGCCTGCTGCTGCAGGGCAAGACACCGTAGAGATCGTGTTTTTTTGTTTTTAATGTAAGTAATCACTAACACGAAAGCGAGCGTCACCATGAAGATCCTGATCATCCTCCCCGCCGTTGAACGAGTTCGGGTCACCGCCGACGAACCGCGGGTCCCGGATCGAAAGATGAAGCGTTTCAGCGTCCTGCCGTTGACGACCGTCGCCGCCCTGACTCCACCGCACCACGAGGTCGTGCTCTGCGACGAGAACGTCGAGCCCCTGGACCTGGAATCCAACGTCGACGTCGCCGCCGTGTCGTTCATGACCGCCTACGCCCCCAGGGCTTACGAGATCGCCGATGCCTTCCGCGCCCGCGGCGTCGTCACCGTGGCGGGCGGCTTCCACCCCACCTTCATGCCCGACGAGGCCGCAGAGCACTTCGACTCGGTGGTCGTCGGCGAGGCCGAGGGCAGCTGGCCCGAGCTCCTCGAGGACCTCGAGGCCGGTCGACTGCAACAGGTGTACCGCCGCGACGCCCCCTGCGACCCTTCCGAGATCCCGGTTCCGCGGCGCGATCTCACCGCCCGCAACGCTCGGCACTACGTCACCACCGCCGCGGTCCAGGCCGGCCGCGGCTGCCGCCACGGCTGCCGCTACTGCTCGGTCACCGCGTTCTACGGCCGCACTCACCGCAATCGTCCCCTCGACTCGGTGCTCGCCGAGCTCGCGGAGCTCCCGCGGGACTTCATGTTCGTCGACGACAACATCATCGCCGACCGCGAGTATGCGAAGACGCTGTTTCGCGCCATGGCTCCGTTGAAGAAGCGGTGGGTCAGCCAGGCGTCGCTGGAGATCGCCGACGATCCGGAGCTCCTCCGCCTGGCACGGGCCGCCGGCTGCCTCGGCCTCTTCATCGGCATCGAGACCCTCGGTGAGGACAATCTGGCAGCCGTGGAGAAGGGCTTCAACGACCGCGCCGGTTACCGGCGCAAGATCGCCGCCGTCCGGAAAGCCGGCATCGGCATCATCGCCGGCATCATCGTCGGCATGGACGGCGACGACGTCGGGACCTTCGAACGCATGCTGCGCTTCCTGGACCTCACCGGCATCGACGCCATCCAGGTCAACATCATGACGCCGCTGCCCGGCACACCGCTCTGGACCGCCATGGAGGACCAGGGCCGGATCCTCGACCGGGACTGGAGCCACTACGACTTCCGCCACTGCGTCATCCGGCCCGTCCGCATGTCGGCCGGCGAGTGCCAGGCGGGCGCCGACTGGCTCTACTCCCGTTTCTACCGTCTCGACCGCATTCTCAACCGGTTCGCCCGTGGCCTCTTCACCCTCGGACCCGCCGGCGCGCTGCTGGGCCTCAAGCTCGGCATGACCTACCGCTACGACAACAAACGGGAGGGCATCGTCGGCTCCAACCCGGCGGTCTCGAGGCGCCGGCGATCGCCAACTCACCGATGGCTTCGCCGGGTTCATGAACCGTCGTGCTGAAGCTCTTCAGCGATGCAAACGGAACGACCTGTTGATGATTCACGACGAGAGGCGTACCCTCTTTGGAAGGAGGAGGAAAG
>JAZBOQ010000124.1:0-2029 GCA_036351195.1 Thermoanaerobaculales bacterium
ACTTCTCCAAGTGGCCTCGCCAGAAGCGACAGCCATCGAGCTGGTTGGGTATCAGAAGCATGCCGGGGGCCTCGACAACGTTGCCACGGTTCTGTCCGAACTCGCCGAGACCTTGTCGTCGTCGATGCTTGCAGAAGAGGCGACCAGGTTTCCGGTGGCTTGGGCACAGAGGCTCGGGTATTTGCTCGACCTGGTGGAGCAATACTCTGTCACCGGTCTTTTGCTGGAATTCGTCGAGGCAAGAGCCCGGCGAATCGCGCCCCTCGAGGCGGCGTTGCCGAGGAAGGGCGCGCCCCGGTCCCAGAAATGGAAGCTTGCGATCAACTCCGAGGTGGAGCCCGACCTGTGATCCCGAAGGACTTCATCACCGAATGGCGTGAAGAGGCACCGTGGGCCACGGATGAGCAGGTCGAACAGGACCTCGTCATCAGTCGAGCCGTCGCCGAGATCTTCCGCGTGCAACATCTCGCAGGCCGTCTCGCCTGTCGAGGAGGCACCGCGATCTTCAAGCTCTACCTACGCCCCGCCGCCCGGTACTCGGAGGACATCGACCTCGTCCAGACAACCGCTGAACCGATCGGTGAGACCTTCGACGCCCTAAAGGCCGTCCTCGATCCCTGGCTGGGGGAGCCACGACGGGTCCTCAAGCAAGGCCGAGTGAATCTCGTCTACCGGTACACATCAGAGGGAACTCCCGCGCGAATCATGAAGCTGAAGATCGAGATCAACTCCCGCGAGCACTTCACCGAGCTCGGCCACATTTCAGTTCCCTTCGAGGTCGCATCCAGGTGGTGGAGTGACTCCGCCAAGGTGACAACATTCGAGCTCGACGAGCTGCTGGCCACCAAGCTGCGGGCCCTGTACCAACGAAAGAAGGGACGCGATCTGTTCGATCTCTGGTACGCGTTGCACAGGGGGGCGGCCGACCCGACGCGGGTGATTGGTTGCTTGCAGCGCTATATGCTGGAGAGTGGATTTGGAATCTCAAGGGCCGTGTTCGAGGAGAACCTCGTCAAGAAGCTATGGGACCCGGTCTTTCGAGCCGACATGACACCACTCCTGCGGGCCGGCATCGAGTGGGACATCGATCGAGCCGGGGAGGCCGTGCAGAAGGCACTCCTCGCGCGACTCCCGGGGGAACCTTGGAAGGGTGCTGAGAACCAGAGCTGAAAGCTCAGCCTACGGCTGCTCATCGTCCGTTTCGAAGATCTCGAGCTTGAACTTGAAGCCCTCGTAGGTCATCAGCATGCGGCCGAGTTCGTCCCATGAGATCTCACGTCCGTCGATCACCAGTAGCGGTACTCGGCCGTCGCGCTCGCTATCCCAGGAAACTTGAGCCCTCACCTCGTCCGCGTCTCCGATTTGGGGACCCAGATCGCTCTCCACCAGGTATTTGCGGCTGAGCTCTCGAGTCATGCTGTCGTAGAGGCGCCTGAACAGGTGCATGGGGTCGTCTTCGGGGTCACCGACCACGAGGAACTCGTACCCCTGCTTGCCGTTGTCGAGAGGTTCGATCGCACGCAACGTGACCACGTCCCCGCTGAGCATCGTGCGAAACTCGAAGGTGTGAGGGTTGCCCTCGCAATCATCGATCGCGAGCGGCAGAAATCGCGGGTGTTCGAAACCGAGCCCTGCCTGATCACTCACGAAAGAGTTGAAGCACTCAAGGCAAAGCAGCCTACCGGGACCCTCCATGTCCGTCAGGTGCACACCATCGCCGAATCCAATCTTGTTGCTGCATTCCTGGCAGGTGTCATTCTCGGACATTTCCCCTCCTCCTCAATCAGGCCAGGCATCGATTCCAGACTACTACTTCAGACCATGCAGGCGGCCGACTTGAGCGGACAATGACGCCGCCACGAATCCCGACCGATTTCGACTGTGAGGGAGAAGCGGCGCGCCGGAGTTTTGGAGAGTGTCCCCTTCTCTCCCCGGCCCGCTCGAAGCAGCTCTTGGCGCTTTCGAAGTTGGAGAGCGCGGCGTCGTAGTACTTGCTCTTATTGGCGTTGACGATGCGCAACCCCTGGGC
>JAZBOQ010000125.1:0-2128 GCA_036351195.1 Thermoanaerobaculales bacterium
CCGCTGGGTGGCCGATTTCGGCGTGCCCCGCATCGTTGCCGGCCTGTCCAACGACCCCGACCTGCGTGTCACCAACCAGGCCGTCTACGAGTGGCTCCAAGGCCACACGCCCCGCCCGGCCCGCGCCATGGCTCTCGTCGAGATGTCCCAGGGCCGCCTCACCCTCGAGGCCATCTTCCAGCACAGCCGGCAGATCAAGCAGTCCGAGGGCGACACCGGAGGCCCGCGATGAGGATCGACTTGCAGATCGATTCCGCTCCGCTGGTCCTCCGCCTGCGCAACGGCCAGCGCCGCCTGGCCTACGCCGCGGTCAACGCCATCAACAACACCGCCAAGCGGATCCAGGCCGCTGAGCGAAGGCGTGTCGAAGAAGAGTTCACCGTCCGCAAGAAGCAGTTCATCCTCCGCCAGGCCGCGGTCATCAAGCCCTTCGCCAACGTGAAGCAGGGCCGGCCCTACGCTGAGATCGGGGTCGGGCAGAAGCCACGTCTGCTTCTATCCGCCTTCGAGCGCGGAGCCGAACGCAAGCCGTCAACGCAGGGTGCCCGGCGCGTGGCCGAACCCGTGGTCGGTGGGCCCGCGCGTCCGCGGTTCAACCAGCCCGTCCCGCCCGAGCTGCGGGTCAAGAGACTGCGTTTCGACCGCACCAAAACCGGCAAGCGACGGGTGGGTGTGACGCGGACCAAGACGTACCTCATCCCACGCATCGGCATCTTCCAGCGCACAGGACCTGAGTCCTCGCGGCTCGTCTACTTCTTCTCGCGCGGCAAGAGGCTCAAGCCCCGCCTGCGGTTCGTCGCGACGGCCAAGAAGGAATCAGACCGCTGGTTCCGTGAAGAGATGGAGAAGGAAGTCCTCAACGCCATCGCAAGGTCGAAGGGGCAGGGCCTGTGAATCTGAAAGAATCGCTCAGCGCTTCGCCCCCGCGAAGCCTACGAACCACAACCGACGATGCTGTAGGTACTTCCAGCGGCATCAACCGCGGGTGCCGGCGACCTCGGCCCTCGTAGCGTGGGAGAGTCATGAAACAAGTTTCCACCGATACCAAGTGTTCCAGTTCCGCCGAGTCCACGAAGGCCGCAAACGCGCTAGAACCGGCCCCTACGGGCGATTCTGCGCGTTCTGAGTCCCGGATCATCCTGCCCGGAAAACTGGAACACTGGAACATCGACCGGCTCCGGCCCTACGAGCGGAACCCAAGGACCCACAGCCCCGATCAGGTCACCAAGATCGCAGCCAGCCTGCTCGAGTTCGGCTGGACCAATCCGATCCTGGTGGACAGCGATGCAGGCATCATCGCGGGTCATGGCAGGCTGCTGGCCGCCCGCGAGTTGGGAATGACCACGGTCCCGGTGATCGAGCTCACCCACCTGACCGAGGCCCAGAAGCGGGCCTACGTCATCGCCGACAACCGCCTCGCTCTGGACGCCGGTTGGGACGAGGACCTGCTGGCCGAGGAGTTGAAGGCCCTCGAGGACCTCGACTTCAATCTCGAGCTGACCGGCTTCGACCTGAACGAGCTCAACGACCTGCTCGACGAGGAGATCCCCGAGGAGATCGCCGCCCCCGAACCGCCCGAAGATCCCACGAGCCGCCTCGGCGACCTCTGGGTCCTGGGCAACCACCGCCTGCTGTGCGGCGACAGCTGCGATCCCGGATCGGTCGATCGACTGCTCGGCGGCCAGAAGATCCACCTCGTGAACACCGACCCGCCCTACAACGTGAAGGTCGAGCCGCGGTCCAACAACGCCATCGCCGCCGGCCTGTCCAGCTTCCCGCCGTCCACCAAGAGCGCCGTCGAGGCCTCCGACGCCAAGGGCATGCACCACCAGGGATTCGACCTCGCACGGCACAAGACCAAGTCGAAGCCCACCGGGAAGATGCGCCCCAAGGACCGCCCCCTGGCCAACGACTTCGTCTCGGACGAGGCCTTCGACGAGATGCTCCTGGCTTGGTTCGGGAACATCGCCCGCGTGCTGCAGCCGGGGTGCTCGTTCTACATCTGGGGCGGCTACGCCAACTGCGCCAACTACCCTCCGGTGCTCAAGTCCTGCGGCCTGTACTTCAGCCAGGCGGTCATCTGGGTGAAGGAGCACCCTGTGCTCACCCGCAAAGACTTCATGGGCAA